>NC_008576.1:1514500-2133000 GCF_000014865.1 Magnetococcus marinus MC-1 | reverse complement strand
ACCAATGCAACCTTAAACGGTACGCTCAAAACGTCCGTTATGGCTTTATTTGATAGACTATTATGCATATTTATACATGTCGTTTCTAGATATTGTGTGCGGTTTCTCACGATTTCTCGTTATTTTTTTCAGCGTTTACCCGCCTATGCAGGGCGCCATAAAGCCAGCATTTGGCGCAATGCAATTTTTTGTGCTCGGCAAGCGGTCTATGTCATTTTGTGGAGAGCCTGCTCACACGGCCCTTTTTTCCGTTCTTCTTAGCTTTGTGTGGCTCCTAAACACACCATTGCCCCCACCATTTCCATCTTTCTAAGCGGGGCAGAATGGATGCCAAAGCACTCTGCATAGGGGGCTCTATAGTAACAGAGCATCTGCAAGGGGGGCGGCATTGTGGCTTTAATGTGTTAACATGGAGCCGCTACTGTTTTTAATGACGAGTGAGCACCGAAGCTGGTACCAAAAAACGGCGCAAGTGGCGCGTTGTACGGTTATTTAGTGGTACCCAGCTCACTGGAGAAATAGTCCCGACTGGTGCCCAATTTTTTATGAGGTCGTTTCATGCCCTTACCCCATACGCTACAACAAGCGATTGATCTGCATAGTCAAAAGCGCCTAGAACAGGCTGAACCCCTGTATATACAGTGCTTGGAACAGCCTGAAGATCGCCATACCGCGCTGGAAAATCTAACCATTCTTAAGTTGGAACAAGGGGATAATCCCTCTGCCTACAGCTATGCCAACCTGCGCCTGACCGAACAGCCCCTTAGTATTAATGCGGTCAACAATGTTGCCATCGTCTGCATGCGTATGGGCAAATTACGTGAAGCCGACCACTATTTTTCCCAACTATTGCCTCAATATAAAGAAAACCCTACCCTTTTTCAAAACGCCGCACTGGTTAAGTTTCAACTGGCGATGGAGGGTTTTCCCACCGCAGAAAGCCTGTTGGCCTTGGCCAAAGATGGGGTTGAACAGTTTCCCGAAAGCCCCCCCCTGCTGCACAACTTGGCCTTAAGCCAGTTTTTGTCCGGCCAACAGCAAGCCGCCGCCCAGCTCTACGGTGAGTGCATTCGTCGCCAACCCAACGAGGCGCTGGCCTATCTGCGTATCTACAGCGGTCCAGGCAGCCGGGATGAAGTGCTCTACCAAGCCCTTCTGGAGCAACTGCAACAAGGGCCTCAAAAGGACCCCTTGGCTTGGGTCAATTTACTGTTTGCTCGCGCCCATGCCGAAGCGGCCCGAGAAGATTATGCCACCGCTTATAGCTATTACCAGCAGGCCAACAGCGCCCTGCGTAAAGTGCGCCGCCCCGTGGTCCATCAAGAGAAGATGATGACCCTCAAGCTGGAAAGCATTAAAGAGCAGTTACAAGGCTTTAAACTAAGCCCATGGCAGGGACCAAACCCCATTTTTATCCTTGGCATGCCCCGCTCCGGCACCACCTTGGTCGAAGAAATTGTGGCACGCCACAGCAGTGTTACCCCAGCAGGAGAACTGCCCCTACTCAATGAGGCATTGGGTGCACTGATGGCCCCCCTCATGGCGGGGGAATCCCTACCGGTAGAACAGGTGGCAGAGTCCATTTTAGAAGCCCGCAGTTACTACCGTAAAGAGCTGAAAGCACGCCAGATCACCACCCCGTGGTATACCGATAAATCCCCCGGTAATTTCCGTTTTGCCGGAATTTTGCCGGTGCTTTTCCCCGAAGCGAAGATCATTCATTGTCAGCGGGATCCTGTGGAAACCCTCTTTTCATGCTACCGCAGTTATTTTTTTGAAGGGCATGGCTGGACCACCACCCCCGCAGATTTGGTGGACTACTACCACTATTATCAACGCACGATGCAAACGTGGGAAAGCTGGCATCCAGGCCGGATGATTGAGGTCAACTATGAAGGATTGGTGGAACAGCCTCAAGCGCAAACCCAAGCGCTTTATGGGGCACTCGGATGGTCATGGCAACCCCATTATGCTGAGTTTAAGGCGCACCCCCAGCGGCCCGTCTTGACCCAAACTCTAGACCAAGTACGCCAGCCCATCCACCGGCAGGGCATCAACCGTGTGCAACACTACCCCGAATTTGCGCAGGCCGTCGCCTCCCAGTTGCTGAAACCTTAGCTCGTGGTATCTTCTCCCCTCCCCCAGGCCACCACGATTGCGTTTGCGCTTGGAGCTTGCGAACCACAAGCACAACCTTGGTTTGCAGGGAGGGGTCCACCCTATTTAACCACTTAAAGCACGACCACAGCCTGCCCGTAGTCGTGCTTTAAAATCCTGCCATACTCAGCACTGCACAATTACCATGGAAAGGTCATCATCCATAACCTCACTACCGCTAAAGGCGCAAAGCTCTTTAAGCAGAAGATCTTTGACCTCCTCCAGCGAGTCGGCACGCTGAAACAGCTCAACAACCCGATCTTCACCAAACATATCCACACTATGCTGTGCGGCTACTTCGGTAATACCATCGGTGTAGGCGACGACCTGCTCCCCCTCTTCCACGTGTAGGGTACACCCTTGGGCATCAAAACTCTGTCCTCCGACAATCCCCAGCGACAGGGTATGACTGGGAAAGGTCCGCACGCTGCCATCATTGCGCAACAAAAAGAGGGGGGGATTGCCACCATTCCAAATAAACAGCCGCTTTTGCGCCGGGTCATACTCAATAAACGAGGCGGCGAGAAACAGCGTGGTCGGTAGTTTGACGTGGAGTTGTCGGTTCATCTCGGTCAAAATTTGATCGGGGGCAAAGCCCTTATTGGTCATGGTGCAAAAGATGTCCGTCACCATAGGACCCGCCAAAGCAGCGGTAAGCCCATGACCGGTAAAATCTCCCAAAAACACATGACGCACCCCGGTGGGACGGGTAGCGGCAATAAGGATATCCCCCGAAGCCCGCTCCATGGGGTGAAAAATGGTGAAAACACCCGTGACATCATTGGTGCTATGAGCGCGCATACGGTCTAGGATATCTGCCACGATGGAGCGCTCCCGCAGCATCTCTTCATTGCGAGCCATGAGCGCCTTTTGCAGCATTTTTTGTTCGGTTAAATCGTGGATAATGGCGAAAAACCGGCTCTCCCCATCTTCGCTTTCTACCCGCGAAACCGCCAATTGCACAATAAAGTGGTTACCATCGCGATGACGCGCCTTAACCTCCTGCCCGCTACCGGAACTGGCGGTGATTTGGTCCACCGAAGGGGTTTGCACCACCGATTCGGGACCCGAAGGGGCCGTTGGTAACAGCAGTTGAATACCCTGCCCAATCATCACCGCGCGCACATAGCCAAACAGCCGCTCTAAGGCGGGGTTAACGTCTAAAATAATGCCGTCTTCGTCAAACACCACAATGGCATCCACAGCCGTGCTAAACAGGGCAGCCAGCCACTGTTGCGAGCTCTGTTGCCCACGCACCGCCTGCCGACGCTCCAGCAATAGCCGAGTACGCTGCTTGAGCAGCGACCAGTTGACCGGCTTGAGCAGATATTCATCCACCCCAAGGGCAAAGGCGCGCTCAATATCGGCCTCATCATCGCTGCTGGTGAGCATGATGATGGGTAAGGTGGGGGGCTGGTCATGGTGCTGACGGATGATGCGGCAGACATCAAAACCGTTCATGCCCGGCATATCTACATCCAGCAGCATCAGATCTGGCTTATTGCCCGACTCGACCGCAGTGATCGCTTCTAAACCATCCTTCATAAGGACGACCCGGTAGCCAAGTTCCCGATAAAACTTGTCTAACATCAAGCGAATAGTAGCCGAATCGTCAACCACCCATATGGTGTTGGGACTCATAAAAATTCCTAAATAGGTGGAAAGCCAATACAAAGTTCCACATGCTACCCCAAGAGTGCCATGTTTCCCACCAAGAACCAAGCATTTGTTACGATTAAATCCGAACAAATGGATATTCTGTATCATTTTTCCAGTCGCACTCGCAGAGCGTGCTTGTAAAGGTTGCCCATGTAGCGAAGAACCATCGGCTAACAGGGTATGCAACTCAACATTTTGGTAAGCGGTTAGAATCCTGAAAAGGGAAAAAAAACAGCCCCCTCAAACGCGCGGAAAATTGATTGTTTTATCCAATAAAACAAACCCTCACACGTGAAATCTATTTTCTATGCAGACAAATAAGCCACTGCCATCCAAAGAGGGCAGTGGCTTACCATCAATCGGTCTCAGAATGGGGCCGTTAAAGATAACATGGGCTCTGGGTAAACAATTTGTGGGGATCGTTTTTTACTGCGGTGGCGCACCTTACTTACCCCAGCATGGATGCTGGGCAAGAGCCTCAACACGGCTCGCTTGTTACAATTGCGCACATTTTTAATGCGCTGTGTCACACATCCAGTGCCAAGGCAAATCGCGGATCTGCCTTGATGTTGGCGTAGAGCCGCTTGAGCAGGTTATCCCCATCGGATTCGTCAAAATCAAACTCAAACCCCTCTTCTTCTAACGGGGCTTGTCCAGCCGCTCGCGCTGCCTTTGAGGCGTAGAAGCCCGCCCGACAATGCACCCGCTTGTTATCCCCTTGAAAGCTGTAGATACGCACATACCCATCGGGACAGTTGACCCCAAAACGCGACGAGGTAAAGTTCAGTTGTAAAGCCATGGTTCGTTCCTTATAAAGTGACCCAAGAGAGATTGCCCGCACCATCGGTTTGCAGCACCTGACCGGCGCTACCATCGGTAATGGGGAGTGTATAAGCGCCACCGTAGATAGCCACGCCAGCGCTAGAGATGCGCAGCAGGTCGATGGCATTCGCGCGTAACACAACTTCACCCGCAGAGGTGGTTGCCGCGCTCTGTCCAATAGCGATTGAGTGCGCGTATGCGTTCGACGATGTTCCAATGGCCGTTGCATAATTGCCAGCCGTTGCGTAACGACCAATCGCATGCCCCCAATAGGCAGCACTGGCATAATTTCCAAGGATACAAGATCCTTGTCCATTGACAGCATTCGCACCAACCGCCGAAGAATAATCAGAACCCGTTACTCCGTCACCGATGGCCACAAAGGAATAGACCGATCCGGAAGATCCGGTGTTTCGTCCAATCGCAACACAGGCCGACTTTGCCTTGGCGTTCGTGCCAACCGCTACGCCATAACCAGTAGCCGTTGCACCATAACCAAGCGCCACATCTTGAACGCCACCCGATGCCCCTGCGCCAATGACCACCGCATTAAGGCCGGTGGTGGTGACGTTCATGCCAATCGAGATCGCACCCGCATAGCTCGCCCCGTTCAGATCACCAATCGCTATTTGCCCGGGCTGAGGGGTTTCTACCCCATCATCCATGATCACATAACCCGAGGCCCCGGCCAGATAGGCCACATCGCTTAGCTCATTCAGTGCCGTAGCGCCCCCACCCCCTGCCGCCATATCCACCCAGCTTACGACACCGGCCCCGTTGGTTTGCGGCACCTGCCCACTGCTGCCATCGGCGCTGGGCAGGGTGTAGCTGCTGGTGAAGTGGGGTTGATAGAGGCCGCTATGGTTATGATCCCCCGCCGCCACCGTGCCAGGGGTAGTGCCTACCGCTAAGGCGGCGGCCTGCCCCGCGTCAGTGATGTCAGACAGGCTATGCCCGTGGCTAACTGGAGCATAGAGACCCTCGTTCATGCCCCTTAATGTTGCCACGTCAAGCTGCTTGGACTGCCCATCCCGCACCGCATAAAGCAGATCACTCTCCTGCACATCCAACAGAGCAGGCAGTTGTGTCAATGGTTGATCAGCCATACCCTATTATCCTTCTAAAATAAGATGATCTGCGGATTCCAGCAGAAAAAAATCGCCCCCTTGCAGAAGCAGACATGCCGGTTCAGACAACACCACAGCCAGCCCCAGCAAGCCACGCAACCGATGGTGCTGACAACCAAAACGTCGTATTAATGCCATGGTTAGATGCCTCCACCTGAGGTAAAATAAATGGAATGGCTGCTCTGCCCAGCGGCGCAAAGCGCCGCTGCATGGGTGTGCATACGGGGGGAGCGGCTAAAGACCTGCACACTGCCCGGTAGAATCGGGGTATCACCCACACTGGCCGTGACACTGCCTTGACCAAATGCAATAAACACCACCGCAGCACCACTGTTGGTGACCATCACTTGCGCCCCATCGCCCCCAATTAAAACCGACTGCGAACTCTCCGACACGGCAATTGAACTGGTTGGGCCAGGTGCAAAAGCTTGTACCGTCATTTCATCTTTCCTCTCTTATAAAAAACGATAGGCATGACATTGGATCGCCCAATGCGATGCGGTGAGGCGCGCGCTGCTCAAACCATCTTCCACAAGGGTGTAGAGCTCGTAATCAGAGACTTGAGAAACGTCATTAAACCGGAAAATGATCGAGTTGCTATCCATGGATGCATTAAAGTAGGTCGAATCTGCACCTTCGGCATGAATCATTAACTCTAAGCGTTGACCCACGCTATAGCCGTGCTCGGCCAAAACGCACACCAGATAGATGGAGACCAGAGAGGGCACCCCACCCAGACCGTGTGCCACCTGATAGCGACCGGCTGAAAAGATTGGGCTAAGGGTTAGCTCGCCAGATGAAACAACGGTTGCTGTATCGATGGTTTGATAAGTTAGGCTCTCTGTGCCGCTGTCATAAGCGAGGCATTTACCCTCGCCAATGTCGCTATTATCCACCGTCACACCCTGCAATCGGTTGGCATTCCACTTTGCCTCATCCACCCCCACTTGGGCATCGGTGACGTTGTGGGGGTTATCCTGCTGGCTTAAATGGGCATCAATCTCGGCATGGGTGTTACTGCCAGCCCCCACCAGCGCAGCGTGCTCTAAGGTGGCTGCATTAAGTAACTGAAAATGGCTACCATCATGCACCACCATCACCACACTACCGGTGGCGATATCCCCTGCGGCCAGATCTTGTGTAACCTGCTTTTTAATGGCTACCGCACCCAAACCATTAATATTTATCGTTGCTGCCCCACTGTTGCTATGCGTCGCTACAAAGCTGAACAGTTGCCCAGCTTGATACCCAGTCAGTCCAGGCGCTAAGGTTAACAAATAGCTATTGGTGGTACCGCTCTCACTACCATGGGTTAAGCTGCCATCTTGCAATTGGGCCGCAGTGGCATAGTGGCTACGCGCGGTGGCATTGGCCACATTGGTATGCTTATACCCCCCCATGGGTAGGTTGGCGGTGGGTGCTGCCTGTCCATCACGGGGCAGGCTGTTGCTGATCTCTGCCACCATGTCGTTCATTTCGGCATCCATTTTGGTACTGGAGATGGGGTTGCCCCCACTGGCCTCCTCACTCCAACTATAGAGCCGGTTGTGTGTACCCAATCCATCTCTGGCCATGGCACATCCTCCTCTTGACATCATAAAAAAAACCCCGCATGGGCGGGGCTGTGAACAAACGGGTGCGTGCTGCACCAATCAAGCAGACTGGTTTGGCCTGACTTGAGGAGCCAACCAGCGACACTCTGTTTTAAGCAGTCCGTAAATTAAGGCATCCTGCCCAGCGGGATAACTTTGGCGACAGCGCCCCTCCAGTTGAAACCCCAGCCCCTCGGCCAAACGTTGCGAGGCTCTATTGGTGTGGGCCACCAAACTGGTGACACGTCGGCAGCCCAACTGCACAAAGGGATAGTGAAAAAAGGCTCCAATCACCCCCCTTTTGGCCCAACGGGGATGAGAGGCGGCAATGGCCATCTCAATGTCCACATCGCGATAGTTTTGATAGAGCACCGCCGCCAACAACTCAGAGCCATCCACCGCCGCCAGGGCACGGCCCGCCCCAAATTGGACCGGTTCAACCATCTTTTCACTGACCCACTGCGCAGCCAAAGTGTGATCTATGGGGATAACGCGAATGGTCATAATCCCTGCCCTTTCTCAAATTGCACATCCAATGCATGCCAGCGCACATTTTGGTTGGCGGTGGCGGTTCGCAAGCGCACCGAAACGCAGTAGCCAATCCCCAGACAGCTCTGCCACTGACCCCGAATCTGCATCGCCCCTCCCCAAGTGGCCGTATCCCACTGTTCACTGTCCCATGCCGCACCCTCAGCCTGATTGGGCGAGGAGATCGCTGGTGCAGGAGGATTCTCTCCAAAATCGGTATCCAGGGTTAATGAAACGGGTAAATTGGCGTCCGAAGAGAGCAACGGTCGCATCATGGTAAAGCGCTTGGTGCTGCTACGCCCCCCCAAATATTGAAACGAGGTGCGGCCATCGGTCACAATATCCTGACCATCATCATGGGTACCGTAGTCGGCCCGATAGAGCACGCCATTTTGAGCACCAAAATAAAGCCTATCCTCAAACACCGCCCAACAGATGCCGTTTTGCCCGGTAAAACGGCACCACGCCCCGGTGGTCATGTTAAAAATATGTTGTTCATAGCGTCCCGAAGCCTGAGGCACGTTAAACAGCAGATAGTTACCCGCCGGATAGTGCAATGCCTGCCACCCAAAGCGGCTGGCGCTGTTACGGATCGCTACGCTCAAGGCACCCTGTATCCGATCTGACAACGCTTCACCACTGCGGCTGCCGCTCAATACCTTACTCAGCGGCAGATAACCATCCTGGGTGATCACAATCAGGTCCGAGCCATAACGCATCACACAGCGCCGACCAATGGGGGCCCCCAAACGATAGATCCCTACCAGACTCCAACTGGTGGCATCATTCGGATTGCTGCCTTGATAGATCAACACATCCCCTTCAGACATAAGGAACACCGCAAAATCATCCAGACCATCCCCACCATCACGGGTCCAGGTGCCCATGGCTTGCAAGTAGCCCCCATTGGGTGCATAGCTGGCCAGATCAAAGCGGTTCATAACCCCACTCACGGCCCCAGCATCGGCGTACCACACCGCCGCACTCTCTTTTTCCACAAAAAAAAGGCGCTGCTGAAAAAGGTTAACCCCTATCAAATGGGTTGTGATCAAACCCTCTCCACTCCAAGCTGTGGTGTTCCAACTGGTGCCGTCATAATCCATGGGGGCATCCACCCCGTTGGCTATGAAGAGCCGCCCCTTATAGTTGACATGCTGCCACCGGCTTGAAGCCAGACCGCTCACCAAGGCCCCACTGGAGTTACCGTTGGTGCAATCGTGGATCTCCCCTGCGCTCACCACAAACAGACAGCGGCTGCTAGCCCCACTCCAAGGCAACATGCTCTCTACCGCTCCAGGCAGGTTGTCGGCCTGCGGTTGATACCCCCCCCGCAGCGCCACATAGGAGCTGTGGGGCATCAGGTTATCCAAAATAATCGCCTCGTCCCGACGCATGGACCCCATATCATCCTTGGCATTCCAGCCCCGGGTAGGCGCTGGAATAGAGGTCCCCGAGTGTCGCACTTTTGCCATATTCAAACCCTCTGTTGCACGCAACATAGATCCCCCCAGGGGGGCATCCTCAACGCCAAAAAAAGGGGCTCCACCACAAGCGGGGAGCCCATATCGGGAGCGGTCAAAACCTCTTCACACCAGACCGTGCGATTCTTTTGAAAATCTTGTTACACCAGCCCCCCCTAGTACCAGTGCCCGCCCCCTGTAACCCCCCGTTGAATGGTGTAAGAGGGACCACCAACCAACGAGAGTATGGGGGAACCACCAGAACGGGCCTTTTTTTGTGAGACCTCATTTTGATACGCCCCATACTCTTGGCTGTAGTCAAAGCCCTTGGCCTTTTTAAAGCGCCAGACCAGGCCAAGGGTCATCAAATGTTCGCTCAAAATGCCCACATCGCTATCGGCTTGCCACCCCTGCTGGCCATCCCCCGCGCTGCTTTTGCACCAGTTTTTGCTGTGATACTCAAAACTGTAGCTCTCCGACTGAGCGGGTGTCGGCGCAAACATAAGCACACCTTCACGAATACGAAACGTGGGAAAGGGGGTCGCGCTCCCGTGGGCGCGATTGGCTTGCCAATCCATGGCGCTCATGGGGCCCCCTACCACACGCCCTGTGGTGCGATTCCACATGGTATTGTTGATCAAAAAGTCCATATCCGGGACCAAGCTTTGCAGATCGTAGTTAGCCTGCCCGGCGACGGTAGTAAAGCTGGCCTCACGGGTCATCTCTGGCCAGGGTCCACGGGCCGCCAAGGTGCGCCCCTCCATCTGCGCCACCGCCAGGAGTTGCCGAATGGTGGGATCACTGCTAGAGACCACCTGCGTAGGACGCTGCACCCCGATCAAGTCAGCCGCCTGCTGGACCATACTCAACAGGCTCATACCAACTCTCCATCCTGTTCAGCCTGGACACACACCACCTCATCCATCTCTTCTACTGTTTTACGCCCGCGACGCTTGAGCGGAGCTTTCGCTTCCACCATTTTTTCCACCAATTTTTCCAGCTCGGCAATGCGTTGATCCCGTTTTTCCAACGCGACGGCCAACTGTTGCGCCACCGCGCTATCCTTGGCATTTTCCAGATAGGCTTTGGCCTGTGCCACCAACTCACGCGCCCCCAACCCTATCTTCTGGATGGCGTTATCTGGCAATGCGGCCAGTTGCTCCACGGTAAAAATGTGCATCGCTTTCAAATCGGCTACCCGGGTCACACTTAGAGCGGGCCAACTCTCTAACAGGGTCCCCTCGATTTCGGCGGTGCGATCCTTATTTTTAAAGGCTTGATAGTGACGGGCAAAACGCATCTTGTCCCGCTCACGTACCGGCGCAATAAAGGTATCTTTGGATCCGGGCACAATAATCTTGATATACTCTCTCTCCACATGCACTGGACGCCCCTGTTCCAGGGATCGCGCCTTGTGCTCCACAGCTTTCATAAAAAATTCCACAAACAGCTTTTCATCCCCGGGTTCACGACCCATGTCACGATTGTCCATACGATGTCTCTCTCTCCATAGCGGGCATTTGACATGCCCGTTTGCGCTAAAAAATAGCTAAAAAAGGGCCGGAAGGGTTCATCTTCCGGCCCTGCTGTCGTGCAGACCCTTTAACCTATAAATGGTCACAAAGGTTTATATCCTATGCTATTTTTTGCACGGTTCTAAGGGTGGCTGCGTTGACAAAAAAAGGAACGTTCCCGTTAAACGGTCAAACCAGCGCTCTGTTTGACCCAGCCATATTCACCTGCCGCAAAGGCAGCCTCGGCGGTATGGTTGCCCGCTGCATCGGTCAAGGCATAGGTGGTGGTGTTGACCGTACAGCTACCGGTGGCCACCGCTTCGGCGGCGAGAACATAGATCCAAAGGGTATTCTCGTTGCCACGTACCGTATGACCCAGTTGAAAATCTGGGCGGCTGGCTCGCTTGGTAAAATTGACACCCAGGGTGCCATCAATACAGTTACTCATGGTGTTTTCTCCCCTTAATCTTTGAGAACGCCTTGCAAAAAGGCGTTAGAAAGGCACAAGTTACCCGCCACACCGATCAATTGAACGGTGGCATCCTGATTGGTGCTAAAACGTTCAGGACCAATAGGTACCATGTTGCGATCTTTATGGGGGCGCCATTTCAGATAGTTCGAGTTGATGAAATACATATGGTTATCCGGGGCATTACCACCATAACCGCCATCGAACACCACATCGGCATCCATAAACTTCACACTGGTAAAGCCGGCATCGGCCATCTCGTTGCTGGCCACACGCTGCACCGCTTGCAGAGACTCCAGATAGAGCTTATAGAAGTTATTGTCGGCAATAATCAGGTCGGGACGGTCTGTACCACGCACCAATTGCAGCCACACGGCATTCATATATTGCTGAATATTGGAGCCGGTGGCCGAGGCCCCACCATCGGTGGTGCAATCATAAGAGACATTGCGCCAAAATGACCAAGAGGCTCGATCAATGCCCCCCACCGTACCCGTGGTGGGGTCATCGGCCACCAACAGTTGCAGACCACCAATCTGCTTGCCGCTATCGGCGGTACCATCGCTGTAGAGGTCGGCGGCAATGTTGTTAATCATGGTGCGTTCTGCGTTTTTAAGGCGGCTCTCCATCAGTTCAATGACCGCCTCGGTACCGCTGTTTTGCAACTGCTCCAAACCGGAGATAGAGACGGCCACAGCGGCCTGTTTAATATCGTACTCCGCAGCGGTAAACACCTCGCTGGGCGCAATATTTAGGGTTTCATAACCGCTGTAGCGCTGAAAGGTGCTGTTTTCTGCATACTCCAGCTCCTCAATGATGGAACGGCCACCGCTAAAGGGTTTAAGGTTGTCTTTCTTTTGCAGACGGAACAGCAGCGCATTGTTTTTGGTCATGTTATCGGCCAAAGACCCGCTACGGCCTGCCAGAGTACTGGTGACCAGTTCGCTTAAATAGGGAGTGCTGGACATAGTTTGCCTTCTTTCTACGCGGATTTTGTTGATCCAACAAAACCCAAAGGAATACACGCACGCCCGCAGGCGCTGTTGGTTAAACCGAGCCAGAGGGGATTGTGGCTGCATTGGCTGAAAAACAACCCCACCCCCAACTGACCCTGTTTAATGAAGTTGTGCCCGCTCTGGGGCACAAAAAAAGGTCCATTTGCCGGTAGGCATATGAACCTTTTTCATCCCTGTTTGTGACGGAGGGAGCCTCCTTGCTCCCCCATTACTGAAAGCAGCTTTTTTCCTATACAGGTGAAAAGAGACCGCTTTGTAACTCCCTCAGACGATTTTCCCGCCTCGTGAGTCTGTTGTGTGTGACGGTTTCATGGCCTGTAACCTCTCTGTTTTCCTGACTGAGTAGAGCCCCGCCAACCCCCTGCGACAGACAAGCCAGGGTTTCTATCCCTGGGGGGGCGCGCCACATAAACCCATCTTTCCCACACATCGGTTAAGAGACTTGTGCAAGATAGAGTGGTGATCATCTAGAACCCACATCTAACCCACGCACAAAGGTCCCTTTACCCCATCCCCTGTAATCGCCGTTCCTGAAATTGCAAACGCTGATTTAATAACTCAATGGCCTGTTCCATGCGCCGCAACCGAGGGTCTTGTGCCACCTGCTCAGGCTCCTCTTGGGGAGACTCAATAATCTGCATATCCAAACCAAACTGCACCCCGATCTTCTCAACAAAAGCCTCAGGGTCTTCATTCAGTTGCTGCCGCCAAACCAGCAGTTCAGCAAATGCCTGGGATGGGCTGATCTGGTGGGACTCAAACAAGGGTTGATAATGCTGGATGATCGCCTCAAAGGGGGCATAACGCTCTCGCCAGTGTCGGAGCTGCTGAGCCTTTTGGTGCAGTCCACGCTCCAGCTCTTTTTCACGCCGCAAAATCACCTGCTTAACCTCGCCCGGCAGCGCGTGAAACAGAAGAACCTCTGCCTTACGCCACCCTCTTGGCACTGGCTGCGGCGTATCCTTATTGGGTGGTGGGTCATGAGCCGTATAGACCAACCCGCTACCCTCACTTTGCTGGCGTTGCATACCGGTGCCACTCATACCAGAGAAGCCCCCCCCATATTCTAACCGCTCTACTTGCTTGTCCTGCTCCCTCATGAGTCCATTTCCTTTATGGGCCACTCATAAAAAAAAAGCCCCATGCATGCTGCATGAGACCCTATTTGCTGTTATCCCGGTGCGATTGATGCCGCCCGCACAAGGCATGATCGTGCTTTTTTAGCGTTCCCCTTTGTTGCCCCAAGTATAGCTACTCTAGGATAGATGCCGAACGTTCGCAATCACTATTTTGCTTTTATTGCATTATTTTGCTTTTTAAAGACACACATACACTCAACATTTTACGAATTTAAATTGAATTTCAATACTTAGACATCCGCAAACCCGTTCCATTGCTACCAAGTAATGCGCCCTATTTACCAAAGATAAAGCTAAATATTGCCGCTACAACACGACAACCGTGCCCCCATTTCCATACCGAAAACATCCTTTTTTCCCAGAGCCATGCTGTCCCGTTACAGGTGGGCTGTATGAGCGTTATTTTTGAATGTTCCCCCTTATCCTTTTAGCAACAAATCTGACTTTTTTCTTTGTTTACAAAAGAATATAACATAATCCAAGAAGAAAAATTATGGGGCAAAGGATGCCCTATCTCCACCAAACAAGGGAGAGCACCCCCCATGGCAACCCACCCGCGCTGGTCTGCCCTACTCTATGAGTTCAGTGGTGGTTTAACCGCTGCGGTTATTGCACTGTCGTTGGCCCTGGCCTTTGGCGTGGTCGCCTTTGCCCCTTTGGGGCCAGCCTATGCTGCTCATGGGGCCTTAACCCATGTTTAACAGGCTATTGTAGAAGATCTTAAAATACAGAACCTTACGATGTGTATTTTTTTCGAGTGGCACGACAAACTGTGCATTCTTTGGAAAATGTGCTCAGATGACCATCTTTTTCACCCCACCTGGGTTTGCATGGATTCCAAGCGCATGGAAGATTTTCTGATGTTCAGGCTCGGGTCTGGTGGCTTTGCGCACCGGCATGGAATGCCCATCGGGTCGTCGCAATGAAGCGTCAATCCGGCACTGGCTGGAGAGGATGTCTCGCAGCGTGCTCCAGCGACCGTGGAGTCTACCGCCCTACACTCAGTGGATTGGTACGGGTCTCCAAGGCTGGACCCGGCGTGCTGGTGGGCCTGCGCGCCATGTTCGACGAAACCCATCACTTGGGTTCTGCCCTAATCGCCGAACAGGCGGCCCAAGTCAGGCTGCTACCTATGGCGCTTCTGCAACGCTGGCAACATCAAGATCCGCAAAGCGATATTGCCTTCCAAGAGGGCATGTTGCGGGGCCGCCATCAACCACTATGATATGTCCGCCAACGCCCTTATTGGCTGGAGCATCACCACCATAAAAGCCGCTAATTCAACGCTTGCCCGTTGCATTACGCAGGGCAACCGCGACCGCCTCGATCACCTTGGGCCAGGGATTCTCAAAAGAGCGCCCCCTAAAAAGCCGCATGCTTGGATACCAGGGCGAATCCTCACGCTGCTGCATCCAACGAAAATCGGTTTTGCAAGGGAGCATCATCCAAACCGGTACCCCTAACCCGCCAGCCAAGTGGGCCACCGCTGTGTCCACGGTAATCACTAAATCCAGATTCTTGATCAAGGCTGCTGTGGCATGAAAATCCGTGAGTTGCGCTTCAAAGTGATGCATCTTTTGCCATAGGGGATGCTGCTCATCCCCAGCCATAGGATCTTTTTGCAGGGAGATAAAATGAATCCCTTCTATTTCACCCCATGCAGTCAGCGCCTCAAAGGGTACCCGCCTATGCATTGCCTTCATATGCAGCGGATTACCGGTCCACACCAGACCGACTTTAAGGCCCTTCATTTTTTTTAACTGGCCCTGCCAACCCTTAACCGCTGAACGTGTCGCGTTAAGATAGGGCAGACGCCCCGGAATGTTCGGCAATGTGATGCCCAAACGGTGTGGCAGACTCATGATCGGCAACCAGTAGTCATAGCCAGACTGTGGCGGCTCACCAAGCTGCCACACCCGTTCCAGAGTGGGTATCTGTTCAAACAGAGTCATCAAGCTCGGGTGAGTTACCATCTGCACACGGCAACCATAGCGCTTTTTCAGCGGCTCGATCAAACGGGCCATCTGCAACTGGTCACCAAAGCCCTGCTCACCGACCAGCAATAAGGTTTTACCCTGTAGGGGCTCACCCTGCCACAGCGGTTGCGTGGGGGGAGAGGCTTCCATGTAGTGATGGGTATGCGTGGCAGCAGCAGCCGCAAAACGGGACTCATACAATGCCCACCCCTCGGTAAACGCCCCTTGTAGTAGCAGCGCACAGCCCAAGCTGTAACGCACCAGGGCATCATCAGGCCATTGCTCCTGAGCCTGCCGCAGTAGCGTCACCGATTCATCCAGAAAATCTTCATCCATATTGCTCAGTAAGTGCGTCGCCAGATTGAGCAGGGCCCGGCTCTCGCCATGCGTCAACGCTACGGCTTGGCGCAGATGGTGAGCGGCCTGTTGGGCATGGGCTTTATCCTGAGCCAAAATGGTGCCCAACGTGTGATGCACTTCAGGCAGATTGGGGTTTAGCTCCAACAATCGCCCATAGCCGGTGGCGGCCTTGGCCAAATCGCCACTTTTCAACCAAGCTCTTGCCTGAAGCAGAAGGGTTTTCATATGGTTTGGCCGGTAACATTGCGCCTCGGTCAACAGAACCGCCGCCTCAACAAAGTGTTCCTGGGCAAATTCATGCTGGGCCTGCTGCAACAAACTTTCAGCCAAAGCCCCCCCCATGGCAGGATCACGCTCGACCACCCGGCGATAGTCCGCCGCAGCCAACCCATAGGTCTTGAGCTGCCCATAACAGAAGGCCCGATTACCCCAATGGGTGGGGGTGCGCCCCCCATCAAGCCGAATGGCCTGCGTAAAATGTTCGATCGCTTTAGACCACTCACCACGCGCCACATAGAGCCGACCCAAGGCATCGTGCACAGCCAACCGCTCAGGCTCAATCTGTAGAGCGCGATCCAAAAAAAACAGCGCTCCCCACCAAAGCTGCTGCTGGAGATAACCTTGCCCTAAACGCAGGCAGACCTGCCCATCATTGGGATTATGGGCCAGCTGAGCATACAACATGCGCTCTTGCTGTAACCATGAAGTGGGGTTTTCAACATGTGGTTCCATGGAGATCTCTCAGTTTATCCTACCTGTTCAAAAAGGGTATTTGCCCCCAACGACGACCCAACCACACTGCCCCCTACCCCCCCTTATTAACCTAGCCCGGATATTTCATGAAATATCCGGGCTAGGCGCAACGCACCAACAACATGGCGTGGTTATCGGTTAAGTTGAGCGCGGCGGGTATGGGTATCAGCACCTCGTGGCCAGAGCCCGGCGCAACCTCCATGGCGGTACCATCACGTTTTTGCATGCCGCCCAAGATAAAGCGATGGTTGCCCGCCGGGGTCATCAACTCAATCTCTTCCCCCACCCGAAAGCGGTTTTTGACATCGACCCGCAAGCGGCCTGCATCTTGCCCCACGATTTCACCTATAAACTGCTGGCTGTTCTGGGTGCTGCCGGTCTCATAGTTTTGCAGTTCGGCTGGAGCGTGGCGGTCATAAAATCCCTCGGTATAGCCTCGGTTGGCCAGATCATCCAGAGCCAACAACCAATTGGGATCAAAGGCTTCCCCCCGCGCGGCGGCGTCCAGCGCCATACGATAGACCTGCACCGTGCGCGCAACATAAAAAAACGATTTGGTGCGACCCTCAATTTTGAGAGAGTCCATGCCCATATGGGCCAGCGCCTCCACATGGCGGATAGCACGCAAATCTTTGGAGTTGAACACATAGGTACCATGCTCATCCTCTTCCATCACCATCCACTCATCTGGGCGGTACTGCTCCTCTATTAAGTAGAGTGGAGCCGGTGCTTGGATGGGAATAATATGCCCCTCCACGGTCTGTTGGGCGGGCTTAGCCGTATAGGACCAGCGACAGGCATTGGTACAGGCACCTTGGTTGGGATCTCGGTGGCTCATATAGCCAGACAGCAAACAGCGCCCGGAGTAGGCCACACAGAGCGCCCCATGAATAAAAGCCTCCAACTCCACATCCGGGCAGCGTTGGCGAATAACCGCCATTTCCTCAATGGAGAGTTCGCGGGAGAGGATAATGCGGGCAATACCCACCGCTGACCAAAATTTTACCGCTTCAGAATTCACCACATTGGCCTGCACCGACAGGTGCAGCACCTGATTGGGCCACCGCTGCCTAACCATATGGATAATGCCGGGATCAGAGACAATTAAAGCATCCGGTTGCATCGCCAGCACAGGTTCCATATCTTTAAAAAAGGTATCTATTTTGCTGTCGCGGGCGACAATATTACACGCGACATAGAGTTTTTTTTGCGCCGCGCGGGTAATATGTAGCGCCTCCTGCAAACCAGCCACATCAAATTCATTCTCCCGCACCCGCAGGCTATAACGCGGCAACCCCACATAAACCGCATCAGCCCCATAGGCCAGCGCATAATGTAAACTCTTCATGGTGCCCGCAGGGGCTAACAGCTCAGGTATGGACATGGAGAAACTCAATGGCATGCAGAGGGAAAAAAAGGCGATGATCGGGGCAAGATAAAACGTGTACCGAACAGCACAAGCAAGCATTCGCTTATGACCAAAAAACTAAGCCCTTGTATAACCGTTCAAATCAACGGTAGACCAATGGCTGCCTCTCTCAGAGTAGGGTTTGTGGCTGTGCCTTTTTGGCAAAGGCGTCCAGCATAAACATCTCAAATTTATCCCCACTCAAAGGACGGCCATAAAAATAGCCCTGGATCTCATCACAAGACTCCTGGGCCAGAAATTCCAACTGTTCCAGGTGCTCCACCCCTTCGGCAATGACCTCTAGGTTAAGACTGTGGGCCAAATTAATAAAGGCGCGAATAATGGCTGCATCCTCAGGATCCCTGGTGCAATTGCGAACGAACGATTGATCAATTTTCAAGGTATCAATCGGAAATTTTTTCAAATAACTCAACGAGGAAAAACCTGTACCAAAATCATCAATGGCCAGCAGTACCCCAAAACGAGAGAGGATGGTTAATTTTTCCAGAGTCTCTTCGACATCGCCCATGGCGATGGATTCGGTAAGTTCCAACTCCAAGCAGTGAGGCGGCAGTCCAGATTCCCCCACGGTACGCATGACCATTTCGGTAAAATCTGGCAATCTAAATTGAATACCCGACAGGTTAACCGAAATACGCAAAGGCACCCCCGTCTGATCCATCCATACTTTACTTTGGCGACACGCCTCTTTAAGCGCCCACTGCCCCATGGGGATAACCAAGCCAGTCTCTTCCGCAAGGGGAATAAATTCACCGGGAGAGACCATGCCTTGCTCGGGATGCTGCCAGCGGATCAAGGCTTCCATTCCAATCAATTTACCAGTAGCAAGCTCCATTTGAGGCTGATAAAAAAGCAAAAACTCTTGTCGGTCCACCGCATTGCGTAGACCGCTTTCCAAGAGGATACGCGCCAAAGAAGCCGTGTTGAGTTCAGAACGGTAGAATTGAAAATTATTCCGCCCACTCTGTTTGGCGTGGTACATGGCTGACTCAGCATTACGCATGAGCACGCTGGGCTTTTCGCCATCCAAGGGATAGACCGTCATGCCAATACTGGCACCAACCGCAAACTCCACTTCGCTTATGGTAATGGGCTGTGCGACACGGGTTAGCACCTCTTGAGCTAACAGGGCGGCATCCCGGTTTTGGGTCATGTTAGGCAGCACAATGCCGAATTCATCCCCCCCCAAACGGGCCAACGTCGCCTTAGCCGGACATATCGCGCGCAGACGAGTTGCCACCTCACACAGCAAGCTATCCCCAACCTCATGTCCCATAGAGTCGTTAATAACCTTAAAACGGTCCAAATCCACAATGAGCACAGCGACAATACTGCCACTATCTGCCGACTCTACCAGGGTTTGGTTAAGTCGGTCATGAAAGAGCAGTCGATTGGGCAGTTCGGTGAGTGCGTCGTGACCTGACAGGTAGAGCAGATTTTCTTCTGACTCCTTAATGCGGGTTAAATCGGTGAACACCCCCACATAGCTTTCGGTTTGGCCATCCCCGGTACGAATGGCACTGATATTGACCCACTGCGGATATATTTCCCCATTTTTTCGGCGGTTCCACACTTCCCCCTGCCACTTACCGGCGGTAAGCAGGGTTTGCCACATTTTACCGTAAAAGCGCCGGTCATGCCGGCCTGACTGCAAAATGCTTATATTTTGTCCCAGCACACTGCCGCGATCATATCCCGTAATGGCTTCAAAGGAGGGGTTTACATTGGTAATGCACGCTGTGCTATCGGTGACCACAATGCCTTCTGTGGTATTTTCAAACACCTTGGCCGTCAACATTAACTGGCGCTCAGCCACCATCATTTTATAGAGAAACTGCACACGGTTTTGCAGGCTCACCCAATGTATTGGCTTGGGCACATAGTCCGATGCGCCCACCTCGTAAGCATGGTTAATGGATTCATCATCTTCAAGGCTGGTGATGATCAGTACCTGGATGTGGGCTGTAACTGGGTTTTCTTTAATGCGTTTGCAAGCCTCAAAACCATCTAAGACGGGCATTTTAGCATCCATCAAAATGACATCAGGCTGACACTTGGGGATAAGATCAATCGCCTCTTGGCCATGCATCGCGGTCACATAGGACCAGCCAATTTTTTTCATAAAGTGGCAGAGCAACGTTTGAATCGCCGTATCGTCGTCCACCACCATCACCAGGGGTGTTCGCCCATTCTGCTCTAGCGTATGTTTATCCACCACAGGTGTCACCATAGTATGTTCCAAGCCCGATATAAAACCACACACGCCACACACGTAAACCCTCGCTGTAGTCGCCGTACCACACAAAGGCACGCACGCAATGCAAGGCTTTGTTGAGCGCAGACGATCGCGTTTTTATTGCATAAACCGTTTGCCCCAGCGCTATTTTAGCCGCATCTGCCGCTTAATTTTTAATAGTATCATTGTTACAAAAAAATAGGGCTTTCGCTATGAAAAAGCGAAAAAAAAGCTCTCCTTTAGGGAGAGCTTTTTTCAATGCTGCGGTTATGGTTTTATGGGCTCCAGGGCAACCAGCTTTCTGGAGCCTCAGCTTTTTTAGGTAACAGCCGGAAAAATTTAATCCCCAGCAGATAGATCATACCGGCCACCCCAACCCCCCCCAATCCCAGCAACAGTTCTGGCATGGCAGGAACATAACTACCCACGGCACCATCTTGAAAAGTGCTGCTTACAGAGTAGCCAGGAAAAGGGTTAAACGGATAGGTCTGACCCGCGAGCAGAGTATGCGCCACATAAGAGACTTCACCCACAATGGCAGCCACCGAGGCGACCATGATACCGTTAATATCCTTACCCCATGTTTTGTGAGAAAGAATAAACAGTGGGGTCAATAGACCGATCAGCACAATGCCACCCCAGTACAACCAAGCCCAAGGACCTGTCAGCAACCAAGTCTCGACTTCATAAAACGAGGGACTATAACCCTTGGTGAATTTTTCTACCGCCATGAGATAAAAGACCATGAGGGTGAAAAAAAGCAGCATATTACGCAAACCGTAGATCAACTTATCATCCAGTTGACGTTGGGTTTTGCGGTAGGTATAAACCAGCAACAGTGCACAAATCGCGGTACCAGAGGTCAGCGAAACCGCAATAAAGGTCGGCGCGGTGATGGCGGAATGAAACACCTCGCGAGCATGGATGACGCCAAAGATCGAACCTGTCCCTGTGGTCAAGATCACCCGCCCAGCAAAGGCGGCACTACCAGAGAGCTTAACATACTTTTCATTGCTCATCATCGCCCACAGGTAGAAAAAGCAGAGCAGCACAAAACCGGAGTAAAGAAACACGTTCCAGGTAAACATGGACTTAAAGTTCATGTGCACCATGGTCAGCAACATACGGTCTGGCCGTCCCAGATCCAACACCAGCACCATTAGGCCTCCAACCAACAAGGCGATCGCCAAGAAGGCAGAAAAACGACGGAACTGTTTATAATGGTTATGCGCAAACACGGTGGCCATAGAGGCCAAGTTTAGCGCCCCAGATGCCATAACCAACAGAGAGATGGCAAAGATGTGCGGCAGGCCCCAAACCACCTGATTGTTCATACCGGTCACACCGTGACCGTTAATTTCAATGTAGAAGAAGGTTAAAATCCCAACCCCTGCCAAGCCCATTAAGCTGAGCAACAGGGTGTAATATTCACGGGATTTGCCCTGAATGGAGGTAAACTTACTAATCATCTGAGCTTACTCCCTTAAAGGTTCGTGTAATGAACGTGGGGTTTGAGACCCAGATCATCACGAATGGTTTTGCTGGTTACTTGAGCCAGCTTTTGGGCAATTTCCGATTTAGGGTCATTGATATCACCAAATAACATGGCCCCACTCTTCTTGCCGCACGCCTCAACACAAGCAGGGATCTCACCTTTGTCAATACGGTGTACGCAGAAGCTGCACTTTTCCACCACACCCTTGGCGCGAATGGGCACCTCACGATTAAGCTGATCTTTAGGGGTGGTATTTTCGTGATAAACCAAGGAACGCGCTTTATAAGGACACGCGATCATACAGTAGCGACAACCAATGCAGCGGTGCTTATCCACCAACACCAAGCCATCTTTACGAATAAATGAAGCGTTGGTAGGGCAGACATCCACACAGGGGGGGTTTTCGCAATGGTTACACAAAACCGGCAGACTCTGCTGAGGCTTTTTACCTGTTTTATCCGTGATGGTAATTTTGCGAATGTATTGGATTTGGCGCGACTGATCCTCAATTTGAGGAATGTTATTCTCTGTCGCACAGGCCGTCGTGCAGTCGGTGCAATCCTCGCTGCACTTGCTCAGGTCAATGAGCATAGCCCAACGGGCGCCGGCATTGGCACCCTTTTGCATGGGGGCTGCGATAAGACGCATTCCGGGAGCCACCATAGCCCCGACGGCCATGGCGCCGCCTAGGCCGAGAACCGTTCTTCTATCCATCGTCATGGTTCCGTTCCTATTGGTCCGTCTGGCGATGTGTTTAGAACCACACCGCAGATTATAGACTGAGAGCCCGCTTTAAACTTGTCTGTTGTTGGAAAATGGTACTCAACCCGTTTTTTTGCACATCATCACGCTGCAAATGTACAGTGAAAGTCCAGTTCCATCGTCTTCAAGCTGCCAAACAGGCGCTAACAAGCCCCGACTACATCAGGGAAAGATATGACACGTAAAACAGTCAGGTTTGACCCCAACATAGTTGTGACACTGGTCACAAAACTGTTCATGACTGGTGTGACAGTTGGCACAACTAAGAATACTCTCTGGGGGGTTACGCATCCCTTCACGGACCGTTTCCACCCGCTTATGCTTCATCAACTTCATATGGTTACGCGCCATATCGGCGGTGTCCCGGATACAGGCTTCACCCACTGCTTTTTGCAGCTTGATGGGGCCATGCATGCGGTAGCCCTGTTCGGCGGAAGCAGGGGCGCTGACAGCCACCACTCCCATGGCTAGGGCCAGTGCTATGATGAACGATCGGAACCAAACCACGTTCTGTCTCCTTATGCAGGGGTGGGTCCATGCGCAGACACCAATGAGAGGCCATCCCTTTTGATCCAAACGGCATTAAAAACCGCTCCACCCACAACACCTAAAATCTCAGGTATCTAAGACATGGAACGGTCTTTAAAACGGTTCCCACACGCCGCAGGATAAGTGCGGCGTGTGGGATGATCCCATTACAGCCAAGAGTGAGTCTTGTTCTGGTCCACCAGATCGACAAAACCGGCATAGTCGATCACTTCAATACCCTCAATCACACTCTTGACCGCGCGGGCTTTAATATCCGCGCTTAGAGCATAGACTTTAAACTTTTTACAAGCCGCTTCCACCTCTGCACTTTTCGCCGTGCCAGTGGCCGCCGCAAAAGCGGCATCTTCCATCAACAAGATGCAATCGCCCGCTGACGCAAAGCGCAAACAACTATCCAGACCACCATTTTGAAAGGGTGATTTATTTACCATATGCAGCATGTTCGATCTCCTCGCCGAATTAGTAGGGGAGAATATTGTGTTGCTCAGCCATCATGCGAGCGATCTCTTCAGAATCCACCACTTTGGGGCGAATGGGCTCTTCCGTATCTTCGTCCTCGCCGATAATGAGCAGGTCGTCTTCGGTCATGCCGCGATCTTCCATGGACTTGCGGTCCACAAAGACCTTTTCAATCTCATAGTCGACCATGACGCCATAGGTGGCTTCAAAACCTTTGATGCCCAACTCTTTGGTATCTTGCCCAGCACGCAGTGCAAACACGCCGTCATCCATAAAGACGACTGAGATGTCCGCATCGTATGCAGCCATGATCAATTTGACTTCTAGCCCCTCATAGACATAGATCGTACCGTGTGGGGCATTACGCACGGTAAACATGATTTTCTTGATATCGTCAGACATTGTCGCCTCCCTGATCAGTCACCGAACACAACCATTTTGTCGGCCTCGATAGCCATCATGGTCAGCTGACCAAGACCCGAGATGCGCACGTTATCCACCAACACCGAATCCACGATGCCGCGACGCTTGGCCGCAGCGATGCAAACGACGATGTCGATACCCTTGGAGCCCAGTTGTGACCAACGATTGGCGATGTGTCGGTCATCTTGTGGGGGTTCCATCAACTTGGTGACGTTGTAGACACCATCGTGATAGAAAAAGATACCCCGGCACTCATGACCTTTCTCCAGCGCAGCCGTCACAAAATTGTATGCGCTGTCGGACGCCTCGTGATTGTACGGGCCCTCGTAGACTAATACCGCAAATTTCATATTATTCCGTCCTCCATCTACGTTAACGAGGAATATGGACGCCTACCATTGTTAACAAGCAGCCCACTGTTAAAAATGGCACCCCACATAAAAAATGGCGCATTCGACTGCTTGCGCCACCTCCAAGGGAGGGGATTTTCTCCAGAAAGACCCGTAATAGAACGTCCGAATATTAGCATATCACGGGATGATGATATTCGGTAGGGTAAAAAAGTTCCCCATTCATGTACGAGGTCGTTGCATGGAGTTGCCACGCTTTTTTTCCTCTTAACCCAAGCTACTAAACCCAGCAAAACAGGATTATTTGCCGACAAGCAGCCCAGAACTTGCGCGACATTGTGAACCAATGTTTCGAAAAAGTCCATGCATTCTGCTGATAGGGCGCATCACATCGAACACATACGGGCAACGCCTACCCTTTACCCCGGATATTTCATGAATCCCTTCGATGATCGCGTAGAGATTTGGAATTTAAAAGATTTTTTAGCGCGCACGAGATATTTATTGATATCTTCAAACGTTAAAAATCCATTAAAATTCAAAGACCAAGCGAGAGCGTCTGGGATTCATGAAAAATCCGGGTTAGCGCGTTGTATGGGGCCATTTTTGTTAGGGTTGCGAAAAGCTACCGCGCTCTCTCCAAAAACGGGCCAAAAATGGCGCCCATTCTGGCGCACCTTCTACGTGAATGTGTGCGTAAGAGGCAAAGATATTATGGTAAAGAATGCCATCATGCCAACCATCCACCCCACTTCCCCGCGTAACCTGATAGGCAAAGCGCACACCCTCACCCAATTTAGAGACCTTGGAATAGTGAAATTCGTGGCAGCAGATCTCTTGATCCACCGGTGGCCACGGCAGCGCCCCCGTACCATGAATTTTCATATAGCCGTAACCTTGGGGTTTAGGGTGCATGGTGATCTCAATGGGCAGCGCTCCGGCCAGTTCTACCCGCTTACCGGCCCAGATAAGACGCTGGCTCAGCACCATCAAACCTCCGCACTCCGCATAGATCGGCATACCCAGTTCACTACGGGTTCGAATGGTCTCCAAGGTAGCGCGATTTTGCTGAAGGTGCTCCATAAACATTTCAGGAAACCCACCTCCAATGTAGAGGCCATCCACCTGGGGCAAAGGCTGCTCGTCTAATAAGCTGAAGGGCACTAACTCCACCCCATTTTGCCGCAGCGCCTCCAAATTATCCGGGTAATAGAAGGAGAAAGCTTGATCGGCTGCATAACCCACCCGTACAGGACGCCCCCCCACCAAGGGGGCTTTACTGGCCAGTGCAGGAGGATTGTCCGGCAACGCCAACGGGGTTGCGGTTGCCGCCAACGCAACCAGACGATCCAGATCCAGATGGCTCTCCATCATGCGGCCCATGGTCTCAACGGTATGGGGAGCCCCCTGTTTTTCATTGGCGGGGACCAAACCCAGATGGCGCTCATCAATCATGATCTCCGCCGAACGGGGAATCGCCCCCAGAATAGGAATGGGACAGAACCGTTCAATGGCCTCTCTCAGACGCTTTTCCTGTCGCGGGGTGGCCACATTGTTAAGAATGATACCAACAATGGTCTCCCCACCCGGAAAATGCAGATGCCCACACACCAGCGGGGCCACACTGCGGGCCAGATGTTTACAATCCACCACCAGCAAGACTGGCGCACCCAACGCTTTAGCCAACGCTGCACTGCTGTCAGACCCCTCCAGATCCTGTCCGTCAAACAGGCCGAGGTTGCCCTCGATAATCGCCACATCGGCACCTTGGGCATGGGCCACAAAGCTGGTCAACACCTTTGGCCGACCCATGATAAAATCGTCCAGATTACGACACTCGCGACCTGCGGCCAGGCTATGCCAGCGGGGATCAATATAATCAGGACCTTTTTTGAACGGCTGCACCACCAAACCACGGGCGCTCAATGCTGCGGTTAAACCAACAGCAATAAAAGTCTTGCCAGAGCTTTTACGGGTAGCGGAGATAAACAGACGGGGGATGCGATAGGGCATGGCAGCCTCGGCGTTAGGGAGACGCGGAGGGTAGCCCCACCATAGAGCTACCCTCCACACTTATGGAGCATATTAAGCAGATGCTTCAGCAGACTCCTGAGCAACAACCCGTGCCACCAATTTTTCCGCAATCTCCATGTAGCGCTTGGCATGCTCAGACTCAGGCTGCTCCAGTACGATTGGCAGGCCATTGTCCCCACACTCGCGGATAGCCGGTACCAAAGGCACCTCACCCAACAACGGCACGCCGCTCTTATCGGCCACCGACTGCGCCCCTCCTGTGGAGAAGATATCGGTGCGCTCACCACAATGACCACAGCGGAAATAGCTCATATTTTCCACAACCCCCAAAATGGGCACGTGGGCAATATTGAAGAGAGAGATACCCCGACGCACATCTTGCAAAGCGACATCCTGCGGGGTGGTTACAATCACCGACCCTGTCACCTCGACCTGCTGAGCCATAGAGAGCTGAATATCCCCCGTACCTGGGGGAAGATCAATAATCAGATAGTCCAGCATTTCGTCATAGCCAGTCCAGCGCACTTCGTGAAAAAACTGTTGCAACACCTGAAACAATACCGGGCCACGCCACACCAGCGGTTGCTCATCTTCCACCATAAAACCGATCGACATAATGGGCATTTTATGGGCCATGACCGGCTTAATACGCCCCATGACATCCGGTTCAGGACGCTCATTAACCCCCAGCATGGTCGGTATACTCGGTCCATAGATATCGGCATCCAACAGGCCGACCTTGTAACCCAACCGTTGCAGCGCAAAAGCCAAGTTGACCGACAGTGTAGATTTACCCACGCCGCCCTTGGCACTGTAGACAGCGATGACGTGCTTAACCCGGTCCACCTGCTGCTTTTTGGGCAGGGGATAGGTTTGAGCATCCATATTTTCAGCAGTCTTACTATTCTGTTCCATATCATATCCTCACGTGGGGGCCTCCAGCCTAGTTATCCAGGCTGGGGATTTTACCCAGGGAAAAACCGCAATGCTTGCCATGCTTCGGCAAGCTGCGGAAAAATTGGTTCCACAAACGGCACGATTAAAGGCGATTATCTTTGTCGGTGCAAGCAGATAATCCCTACAGCTTCCTACGGTTGGCTCATTTTAATCAATCTACCCCCCCATTCATAACATCCATGCGACCCGATACCAAGATGGCTTTTCCCTTTGCTCCAACAGGCCGCTAGCGGTATATATGATTGCTAAAATCTCACGGTGGGCCCCACGATCCCACCTTCTTAACCGATGTTAAATTGTGATATTCCATAACGATAATAAAAATCGATCACCCTGTCAGGGTGAATCTATGGCCCCACCGTTAAAGGAGCCGCAAGCCCATGGCCCAAGCTGAGACAGCCATTCTTTTGGTGCAACTTGGCACCCCCGATCAACCGACTGAAGAGGCCGTGCGCCGCTATCTGCGTCAATTTTTAAGTGACCGCCGCGTGGTGGACATGAATCGTCTGCTCTGGTGGCCTTTATTGCACGGTATTATTTTGCGCTCACGCCCCAGTAAAAGCGCCAAGCTTTACAAAAAAATCTGGCGGGATGATAAAACCTCCCCCCTACTCCACTACACTCGCGCATTGCAACAGGAGATGGCCCGCCGCTTTCAGGGACGCCACAGCAGCGGCGTGCGTGTGGATTTTGCCATGCGCTATGGTAATCCAGGGTTGCGTTGTAAAGTCGGCTCACTGGTGCGCGAAGGGGTACGCAGACTGTTAATCGTGCCACTCTTTCCCCAATATGCCGGTGCCACGGTCGCCTCGGTGATGGATGAGGTGATGCGCCCCATGCACATCCACCGCCTTATGCCCACCCTGCGGGTGATGACCCCCTATTATGCTCAGGATGCCTATATTGACGCCTTGGTTGCCAGCCTAGAGGGTGTTGACCTGAGTGAGCCGGATCATCGCCTATTGCTCTCTTACCATGGCCTACCCAAACGCCATGTGGATGAGGGCGACCCCTATGAAAACCACTGTCAGACCACCACCCTGCTGCTTACAGAAGAGTTGGATCTGCGCCACGATCAGTGGATGATGAGCTATCAATCCCGCTTTGGTAGCGAGCCTTGGTTGGAACCCAACACCGATATGCTCTTTAAAACTTTACCCAGTCAGGGTATTAAAAAGCTGACAGTGATGTGCCCAGGATTTGCCGCCGACTGTTTAGAGACCTTGGAAGAGATCTCTGAAACAGGCCGACAAACCTTTCTCAAGGCAGGGGGCAGCCATTTTAACTATATTCCTTGCCTCAATGACGAGCCCTACTGGGTAGACGCATTGGAAAAGATGATTGAAGATGAAATGCACGGCTGGCTGCACGGGCCTATGTCTGCATAACCTGTTCTGCTCAACCGAGCCACAAAAAAAGCCCGGCCTCTTACGGAGGCCGGGCTTTTTTTGTGCAGATCTTAAGCCTTATTAGCCATCATTGGTAATTTGGGCAATAATCTCTTTTAAGGTCTCGTCACAGCTATCATTGGCCACCTGACAGGTGCCTGCATTACGGTGACCACCACCAGCATACTTCAGCGCCAGCTCGCCCACGTGGGTGTTAGAAGTACGGTTGATAATGGATTTACCAATGGCAAACACGGTGTTTTGACGCTGGTATCCCCAGAGTACGTGAATAGAGATGTTGGTCTCTGGGTAGAGCGCGTAGATCATAAAGCGGTTACCCGCAAAGATGGTCTCTTCATCCCGCAGATCCAACACCACCAAGTTATCATAGACGGTCGAGCAACGGCGGATTTGATCTTTAAACTTTTCTTCATGCTCAAAGTAGAGATCAACCCGCTCTTTGACATCCTCAACTTGCAGGATCTCTTCGATGGTATGATCGCGGCAATAATCGATCAGGTGCATCATCAACTGGTAGTTAGAGATGCGGAACGAGCGGAAGCGCCCCAAACCGGTACGGGCATCCATGAGAAAGTTGAGCAGATCCCAACCACGAGGATGCAGCACTTCATCCTCGGTGAACATGGCAGCGTCACCTTTGTCCACCGCGGTCATCAGCTCATGGGAGATGCGCGGCATTCTTTCGGTTCCGCCGAAATATTTATAGACAACCCGTGCAGCCGAGGGCGCATGGGGGTCGATAATATGATTGTCTGGCGCGGCATCACCCCGACGGATCAACTCGGACGCGTGGTGATCAAAGGCTAAATGAACCCCTTCCACATAGGGAAGGTTGGTGGTGATATCCCGGCCAGTGATTTCAATTTTACCATCCTGCATATCTTTGGGGTGGACAAATTTGATCTCGTCGATCATGTCCAACTCTTTCAAGATGACCGCACAAACCAGACCATCAAAATCGCTCCGGGTAACCAGACGGAACATTTGCGTATCAGACACCGGAACCTCCTCCGTAACCAAATCCAGGAAAAACGTGGATCTTGCCTGTTATTTTTCCACAAAACAATGGGAGAATTGAGGAAAAGAAAACGTTTAACTCGAAAGATACCCAATCATAACAGGTTTGGAAACCGTTTTCACACAAATGGGTGAACTTTCGCCCGAGTCGGTCTATTTTAACCTTGTTAAATGACCGCTTTATGACCGTTACATAACTTTATGCACACGTAATACGCCAGCAGCGATGAATCGGCGGCTCCCTGTGGAAATCGGGATCCAAGGTTTGCTGGGTAATTTCCTCCATATGCAGGTTTTGCGCCGACAACAGATCCTGTTCCAACTTAAATTTTTTCCGGTTGGTGGAAAAATAGAGCACGCCATCTGGATTAAGCAAGCGGGCCACGCCACCGATCAACGTAACTTGATCCCGTTGAATATCAAAGCTCTCCAGCATACTTTTAGAGTTTGAAAAGGTTGGTGGGTCTAAAAAAATCAGGTCAAAGGTCTGGTCGGTTGTGGCGATCCACTGCATACAGTTGGCTTTGATAAAACGGTGTTGGTGTTCTCCCTTAAATCCATTGAGCTCCATGTTACGCTGAGCCCACTCCAGATAGGTGTTGGAAAGATCCACACTGGTGGTGGTCAGTGCCCCGCCTGCGGCCGCATGCACAGTGGCTGTACCTGTATAGCAAAACAGGTTTAAAAAGCGCCGATTGGCGGCCTCTTGCTGGATGCGCCGACGCATGGGGGCATGATCGGGGAACAATCCGGTATCCAGATAGTCGGTAAGGTTGACCTCAAAATTGAGCCCCTGTTCGGCCACCAGTACCTTTTGACCACGATTGGCCATTTTATCATACTGGTTATAGCCCTTCTGCCGTTTGCGCTGTTTGACCACCACCCGCTCGGGGGGGACCCCCAACACCTCTGGCAGCACGGAGCAGGCATCCTGGAGACGTCGGTGAGCATCGGCATCGGGGATCGAACTGGGGGCTTGATACTCCTGCACCACCACCCACTCTTCATAGCGATCCACCGCCAGTGCATATTCGGGCATATCGGCATCATAGAGGCGGTAGCAGCGCACGTTTTCACGGGTCACCCATTTTTTCAAGCGCTTCTGATTTTTTTTCAGTCGGTTGGCAAACATTTGGGCATTTTCGGGGGAGACCACCCCCTGCTGTAACCCCGGTTTAGGCGCTGGCGCCCCCTTAGCAGCCTGGGGTTTAGGCTCGGTGCCATGCAGGATGTAGGCGCAGGGGATCGGACCATTGTTCAGGTCCATGCGTTGCCCCTGCTGGGGCAAACCCATCGCACTCTGCCACAGCACATCCCCCATCAACACCCCCGAACGCCATCCCAGCAGCGGACCATTAAGCAGCATACCCAGTTTGGCAAACAGCCCTTTAAGCTCCACCACCTCACCCAATCGCTCCCCATAGGGGGGGTTGGTCACCAGCACACCGGGCCTATCAGGCCAATCAGCCCCCTTTTGCCAAGCCGCGACATCACGCTGGTGCAGGCGTATGTGCCCCTCTAGCTCGGCCTCTTCAATATTTGCTTGGGCGATGTGCACCATATTCGCATCGCTGTCACCCGCCTCGATGATGGGCATTTTGGCTTGGTTTTGGCGCTCAATGGACTCATCCGCTAGGCGTTGCCAGAGCTCTGCAATACCTGACGCCCCCCGCCAGCGGCGAAAACCAAAATAGCGCCGCAGCGAGCCCGGCGCGATATCCCCAGCCATCATAGCGGCTTCAATCGGCAGGGTTCCCGAGCCACACATGGGGTCCACAAAGGGAGCCCCCAGACGCGCCTGCTCTTCCCAGCCGGCAAAATAGAGCAGTGCAGCGGCCAAATTTTCTTTGAGCGGGGCATCGCCGGTTCTCAGTCGATAGCCCCGCCGATGCAACCCCTCGCCCGAGAGATCAATGCCCACTCGCCCCTCATTGCCCCGAATGCCCAGGTTAATACGCAGGTCGGGGCGCTCTCTTGCCACACTGGGGCGGCTACCTTTTTTATCCCGAATACGGTCCACCACGGCATCTTTAAGCTTTTGCCCGCCAAAATTGGTGTGGCGAATGGTATCGTTGGTACCAATACAATCCACCGACAGTGTCCCCTCTGCGTCGAGATGATCCTCCCAGGGGATCTCCAATACCGAGGCATAGAGCGCTTCGGGGGTCGAGACATCAATTTTTTTCAGGGACAAAATGATGCGTGTCGCCACACGGGACCACAGACAGGCGCGCAGTCCGATCTCTAGATCTCCCTCAAACCCCACCCCTGCGGAGGCTGGACGCACACTTTTGGCACCCATCCGTTTTAATTCCGCAGCCAGTGCAGGCTCCAATCCGCGTGCCGTCGTGGCAAAATAGCGATACATGACAACCCCGAAAAAAAACGCGCAGTAGCTCCTGCGCGTTGCATCCATTCATCTAAAAGGGCGGCTCATCGAACCACCATAACCGAGCCTTTGCTGTGTTGCAGCACACTGACCGCCACCCCACCCACAAAAAACCGTTTAAGCGCCCCCGTGGCGGTGGCTGACATCACCACCAACGAGTAACCTTCACTTTGTGCCACAATTTCATAAGCGGGATCCCCCACTCGGGTAATCACCTCTCTGGGCTCAATACCAAGCTCGGTAAGCGCCTCAATCGCCAGATTTAATCCAGCTTGCGCTTCACTCCGTCCTGCTTCATCTGGACAAACCGACAACAGGGAGACGGGGCAGTTACAGCGGCTGGCCAGCACGGCGTCATTGCGCACCATATCCAGGGAGCGCGGTGAGCCATTGGTGCATATCAGGTGACCATGCCCCTCTTCCAGACCACGGGCCAAAATCACCGAGCACTTGGCATGAATGGCCACCTTCATCGCCACAGGGGTTGGCCCCAGTACTTTTTCCATGGTACCACGGGGTCCACTAGCACCCAGGATAATCAGGTTATATTGCCCCTCTTCCTGCTCATCCAAGATGCCCCCTTCAATACTATAAGCCACTTTCAAGCGCAGATGAATGACCTTGCCACTCTCATGGCGAAAGCTGAGGGTGTTTTCACCGGCGGGGTCACCATGGGATTCACGGGTGGTTTGACTGGTTTCCCAGTCGCTGGACATCTCACCCATCTCCATCAAAATTTCATAACCCTTTTTCAGCCAGCGCATACCGGGCAGGTCCAGCCCCCAATCCAACATGTTATCCCGCGCCACACGCACCTGCAATCCACCACTATTCAGCCCTTGGTCGATGGGGCGCACATAGAGCAGGGTAATATCACTATCCACCCCATGTCCCAATTTGGCGGCATAGCGCAATCCACGGTAGGCATCGTCCGACCCATCAATGCAGACCAAAATACGGAAACGATCGGCACCGCTCCGCTCAATCACATTTAAACTGTGCGTCATGCTCTTCTCCTTGCGGCTCAAACGCCAATTAGCGGCCAATAGAGCGAGGCAAACAGCAGCATCAAGAGTGTGGACATAACCGCCATTCGCCAACCAACATTAAGAAAATCGGATGTTTTCAGGTAGCCTGACGCATAGACGATGGTACAAGCGGGGGTACCCACCACCGTCAAATAGGCAAAGGCCGACGAGATGGCGGTAATAAAGCCAATCACCACGGGGCTCTCTTGGGCAGCCGCTGCCATATTCAGCACAATAGGCCCCAGCACCGCCACCGCCGCACCATTGGACATGGTATTGGTCACGCCGGTGGTCAGGGCCGACACCGCCAACCACAGCCCCATGCCTTTGTCCGCCCCGAAGGGGGTTAACATCTCCAAAAAGCTGGTCGCGACCCACTCCGCGGCGCCACTATCTTTCATCTGCACACCCAAGGAGATGGCCGCTGCATAGAGCAGTACCACGCCCCAGTTTACACCATTATTTAGATCTTCCCACTTAACCAAGCCCCCCACCAAAAAGGCCGAGGCACCCAGTACGGCGATGGTGCCCATACCCACCCCTTCAGAGAGCCCCACCCAACCGTAAAGGATAAGAAAAAAGAGCGCAATCGAGACAAAGTGGCGCTGTTTTAAAGGCCCCTCGGCTTCGACCTGAGCTTTCAACTTTTCCACCGCAGGGGTGAGATCGTCAAACTCTGGACGGAAGGTAAAGAGCAGGATCATGGTGACAAAGGGTAGTTGCAACAAAAACATGGGGTAGGCATAGAGCATCCATTTAACATAGTCGATAACGATGCCATAGAAATCACTCCAATAGCCGATCATAATCGCGTTTCGCGCCCCACCCGACGGCGTACCCACACCCGCCACGGAACAGCCGTAGGCGATGGAGAAGAGCAACACAGCGGCCAAGTTGCGCACCTTGGCTGGGTCGTCCGAGGTCAACGTGATCAGGGCAATCCCCACCGGCAGCATCATCGCCGCCACCGTGTGCTCGCCCACAAACGAGGCCAACAAACCCGACATAACCGAGATACCAAAGGCGATTCGCGAGGTTTTTGTGCCTGTAAAGCGTATGATAAACAGGGCGATACGTTTATCCAGCTTCTGTTTTACCACCGCCACGGCCAGCATTAACGAGCCCATGATAAAGAGCACCGAATCGCTCATCAGGGTGCGGGCCACGTCAGAAGAGTTGTGCTTCAACAGCAGCACCTGCCCCACCACAATGAGCAATGCCACCGTAGGCAACGGCACCGGTTCGGTGACAAACAGCGTGGTTGCCACCACGGTCATCGTCAAAACGATGCGCCCCTGTTCCGTCAGACCCTCGGGCAGAGGCATCACCCAGATCATTAACGCGCCAACCAACATGGCAATAAAAAACCATTTTTTTCACGTAGATAGGTCACAGCACCACACCTTATTCGGGTTGAGAGAAACCCATTGGCCCCAATGTTCCCGGCCAGAGTGGAAAAGAGCGATGTTCACCTCGCTCTCGACGCTGCATGTTAACGCATGCCCAGCGCCTGCAAATAGAGGTGCAACAGCGCCTCTTGTTCATCCAGTTCGTGGCTATCCATTTTTCGAATTTTGATCACTTGGCGCATAACTTTGGGATCATATCCCAGACTTTTTGCCTCTTGATAGATATCCCGTACCGCTTCAGCAATGCCCTTTTTTTCTTCTTCCAACCGCTCAATTCGTTCAATAAGCTGTTGAAAGTGCCCCGCTTCGATAGGCAGGTTATCCAAAGATTCCTGTTTCGACGTCTCGTTCAAAACGACCTCCAATAATAGCACCGCCAGAGGCGGTGATGATCTTTTGCGTGGTGATTTTTCTCTATCGACACGCCCTAGACTATATCTGATCCCATTCCGCAAAGCCAGATCGGCAATCACCACCCCCATAAACTAAGCAGCTTACCCCAAAACATTCGGCGAAGCCGTAGCCCTAGTCGATCTGCCCGATTTTGGCCTAGCTTGATGAGACATCCTCTCAAGGGTTGCCAGATTTCCCTATTTGGGTTTGAATGCGCCTACGGCTTTTCGCTCCCGTGAAGCTCTAACAAGGTGATAAAACCCATGCTGCCTGCCCGCCCTTTTATGGTTATTGGTGCACTATTAGCCCTGACAGCGGCGCTGTTTGGGGCCTATGCCCACCACGCCCTGCGCCCAGAGTTGCTTACGATTGACCGCTGGGAGGGGGTGGCCCTTGCGCTACAATACCAGTGGTACCATGCTCTGGCACTTATCGCCCTGGATCTTTGGCATCCAGCAAGCAGCGGGGTGAAGCGGCGGCCATTCATTGGTTGGCTGATGGTGTTGGGGGTTGTGCTGTTTTGCGGAGTCATCTATCTGCGGGCGCTAAATCCCGCCTTTGAGCTGCTCGCTAAGCTAACCCCTTTGGGTGGTTTAAGCCTCATGCTCGCTTGGGCGTGGTGGGCATGGACGGCATGGCGGCGCTAAACCATAGATCCCGCCAACCATGCGCAATAGCCTTAAAAAAGGGGGGCTACCCTTAGAGTGGCCCCCCTTTATCTGCTAAGCTCAAACGCTGCGAAGCTTAACCCATCAACAACTTATTTAGACGTTTGACAAACTGACTGGGATCTTTCAGTTGCCCCCCCTCCGCGAGCAGCGCTTGATCGTGCAACACATGGGTCAACTCGCCAAACTTCTCTTCGTCAGCCTCATCGGCTAGACGCTTGAGCAGGGCATGGCTGGGGTTGATCTCCAAAATACGCTTAGCGGTGGGCACCTCTTGACCGGCCTCCTTGAGCAAGCGCTCCAGGGTGGCGCTCATATCGTGCGCATCCCCCACCAGACAGGCGGGGGATTCAGTCAAACGGTGACTTAATCGCACCTCTTTAACCTGACCTTCCAGTACTTTAGCCATCCGCTCGGTGATCGGCTTAAGCGCCTCTTCCTGCGCTTTTTCAGCCTCTTCATCTTTGGCTTCTTCTTCACCACCTGCAAATTTGGAGAGATCCAACTCACCCTTGGTGATGGCCTGTAAAGGCTTGCCGTCAAACTCGGTCAAATGAGTAACGGTCCACTCATCAACCCGGTCTGAAAGCAGCAGCACCTCAATGCCTTTTTTACGGAAGATCTCCAAGTGGGGGCTAGATGAGCAGGCTTCAAAGCTCTCGCCGGTTACATAATAGATCGCCTCCTGCCCCTCTTTCATGCGCTCCACATAGTCCGCTAGGGCGATTTTTGGCACCCGCTCACCGTCATGGGTGGTGCTAAAGCGGCACAGTTTGGCGATGCGCTCTTTGTTGGCAAAATCTTCGATCATGCCCTCTTTGAGCACCATGCCAAACTCTTTCCAGAAGGTGGCATATTTTTCAGGATCATTTTTGAGCATCTCTTCGAGCATACCCAAAACTTTATGGACCAAGCCCTTTTTAATCGCCTCGACCTGACGGTTCTGCTGCAATATTTCGCGCGAGACATTCAGGGGTAGATCGGCGGAATCAATCACACCCCGCACAAAGCGCAGGTAGCGGGGCAGCAGCTCTTCACTGGTATCCATGATGAAGACACGCCGCACAAACAGCTTCAGCCCACCGCGACGATCCCGATCCCACAGATCAAAGGGAGCACGACCCGGGATGTAGAGCAACAGGGTATACTCCATACGCCCTTCCATACGCGCATGTACCCACTCCATGGGGTCTTCAAAATCGTGACCCACATGTTTGTAGAACTCTTTATACTCATCTTCCGTGATGTCATTTTTCGAGAGCGTCCACAGCGCACTGGCTTTATTGACCGTCTCCCACTCTGGGGTTTTAGGGGGCTCGGGCTCTTCGCCCTCTTTTGCAGGTGGGGCGGGTGGCAGCTCTTCGAGCATTTTCACCGGCCACGTCACATGGTCAGAAAATTTACGCACAATCGAGCGCAGACGCCACGCATCCAGAAACTCTTTTTCATCCTCGCGCATATGCAGGGTAATACGGGTACCACGCTCGGCTTTTTCCATATTTTCCAAGGTGTAGCTGCCATCACCCGCCGAGATCCAACGCACCCCTTGCTCAGCGCCAGCCCCAGCTTTACGGGTCTCCAAAGTTACTTTGTCTGCCACAATAAAGCTGGAGTAAAAACCGACCCCAAATTGACCAATCAGGTGGGCATCACGCTGCTGATCACCGGTGAGTGATTTAAAAAACTCCTTGGTACCCGATTTGGCGATGGTACCAATGTTGGAGATCACCTCATCACGGCTCATACCGATACCATTATCCATGATGGAGAAGGTGCCAGCCTCTTTATCAAATTCCAATTTGATGGTTAGCTCGCTATCTCCTTCAAACAGGCTATCATCAGAGAGCCCGGCGAAACGCAGCTTATCGTTGGCATCGGAGGCATTGGAGATCAATTCCCGTAGAAAGATCTCTTTATTGCTGTACAGGGCGTGGATCATTAGATCCAGCAACTGACTCACTTCGGTTTGAAACTCGCGGACTTCCGTCTCGGTAGCGGCACTCATGGGCTAAAATCTCCCTGTTTATTTCCCACGGCCACGGGGCCTAGGGCTGTTATGCATCACGTTCAAGGCCCTATATGGGGAGCCAAAAGCCACTTTGCAACCATCACAGCCAAAAAAAGTTTATTCTGAGCAACCACTGCGGGGTTCAGACAGAGCAATAGGGACAGTGAGCATGTTTATTGCAGCACCCTGAAACACGATCTTTAATAGCACACCGTACGGGCTAGCCTCGCGCAGCCCCACCGCAGACGTTTAGCAAGGAGAGACAATGGGTATCTTCCGCACCCTCCCCCTACACCTGTTTATGATGGCGATCTATTTTGGCGTGGTCCATTTTGGCTATGGGGGTCATGCCGATGAGGCCATGGTGGCACTGGTCAAATCGTTTCAACTGCTCTCAGGAGCCAGCATCTCTTTGACCAATGGCGACATTTTTATCATGGTCGCTATCGTGATGCTGTTTATTGAGATGGTAAAATCCACCAGCAGCAGCATGAGCTCCGTAATCGACCATATGGTCTCTATGCTCTCCTTTGTGGCCCATCTTGGTCTCTTTTTAATGATCCCTATGGCGGGGCACCCGGTCTTTCTTATCCTGACCCTGATTGCTTTTGTGGATGTGGTTGGGGGATTTACCATCACCATCGTTTCTGCCCGCCGCGATGTTGCCATGGGTTAAGCTGGCTATTGAGACCAGAGGGGCGGGCATGATGCGCCCCTCTGGTCTTAACACCCCCCCTGATCTAAGACCCTACGCCCTATTTATTATCATTTTCTTATAAAGCATGCCAAACAAAGAATAAAATCTGCCATACTCCCTCATAAATGCCGCCAGTCGCTTAAATCAAGGTTTATATATTCTTTTAATTGATTATAATGGTTTGCAATCTGGTTGTCATCAACCCTACCAGACCGACTCTCTCGTTCTCTATGAAAGGGGCATAACCATGGCCATGAAGACCCTCTCCTATGCTCAGGCACGTCCACTTATGAAGGCTGGGGATGTCATCGCCTTTTCCGGTAAAGGCCATTTTTCTGAGGTGATCAAGCTTGCCACCCGTTCAGGGGTTTCCCACGTTGGGGTAGTTTTACAAACCCAGGTGATGGAGATCGAGAGCGGCAAATTTTTTAACCAGATTATTGAATCCGCCACAATCCGTGGTTTTAGCGGGGTAAGCATTTCGCTTTTATCGGAGCGTTTGGATGAGTATGAAGGGGATATTTGGTGGTTACCAATTCAAGCAAAATTAACGGAAAACCCGGAAAATCATAAAGCTTTTTATAATTTTCTGTTCCAGCAAGCCAAACTTAAAAAGCCGTATGATTTTCCTCAAGCGGTTCAATCTGCGGTGGATGCCATGGACGAGCTACCCTTTGGCCTGCATGGTCCTGGCTATAATCGTGAGGATTTTAGTCGATTTTTCTGCTCAGAACTGGTGGCTGCCGCGCTGGAGAGGGCCAAAATCGTTGGCACCATCAACGCTTCGGAGGTGACGCCCATTGATTTGTGCCGCTGGAATATCTATGAGCAGGATTACTATCTGCTCAAGCAGGGCAATCCTGACAAACCAGCCCAATCCATTACCCGCTTTAACAGCATGGACCCTGCTTTATGGAATCTGTAAGGCCGCCTTCTCTTCGATTGCGGCGAATGACTCAAGCTTATGGCAAACAGGGCACGAAAGGTTGCCCATAACCTGCGGGCCGAGGCGAAGCGGCCAGTGTATTTTTTTGGTATGCTCAGGCTTTAAAAAAAATCATCCGCCAAATAGCCCGTTTTTATGGTTATTTGGTGGATGATTCATAAAAAAAATGGCAAAAGTGGGCTAGAGCCTAAACAGGATAAATTGTTGTAAGCTTGGTTGGTAAGCGTATTTATGGACCCACCCTCATTCGGATTTAACGCCCCCCTGATTACCTTCGACATAAGTGCGCATCTTACTTGGATAAGCACCTTCACGCTCGAAAAGCATACTAAATAATATTAGGGTACTTAAACCCGAAGTATGAATAATAGTCTTTTTAAGGCGCAAACTTGCCAATAAATTCTGTTTTTTGGTGGAAGGCATGGTGCAATTCTGTTGCGTTGTAAGGCTTGTTGGTGCGATAAGCTCGGTCGTTCGTTTAACAAACCTATCTGTACCAACAAGCCTTCTCAACTTGCGCCGTTTGTTTGCTCCCGTCACACAAAGAAACAGCGTGATCTCTGCTTGTCCATGGGTTTATGGGCACCTGACAGCGCTTCAGGTGCCCATAGCCGTACCACAGCAGAAGGCTCGCTACAGCATGCCCAATCTGTGCATATTCTCCACAATGGCTTGCCGGGGACTTTCCAGTTCATGGTGTCGTGGTGCTGGCGTTTCGTTGCCCACTTCCACCAATTGGTTATCCCGCAAAAAAGCACGGTGGCTAGAGCGGCTGCTAATCACCCCACCATTAACCACGTTGCGGTAGGGGGTTAGGTCACTCATGATATAGGGTCCCTTGCGTTCAGGCAGGGGCGCATGTAGATCGACCTCCACCAGCCGCCCCTCGCGCCAGACAAATCGACGTCGTGCCATTGTGATCTCCTTGTTGATTAAACCCACTCAAATACGGTGCACCGTTACCCTCTGCTGCTGGGCCCACATCTCATCTAAGGTGGGAAGCTGCAACAGACCATCGGCCTTGACCGCCGCCTTGGGACGCAGGTAGGGGCGCGACATCAGGGCATAACGCCACTCGTCCGCAGCATGGTCTTCCGCGCTGGTATCCAGATCTTCCGGTCGACTCTCATCATGTTGTAATGAGGGGATGGTCCGAATGGAGTCGATACAGGTATCAAAGCAGTAGAGCATGGGCACGCCATCCTCACCCACCATACGTTGCCGCATTTGGTCCCATCCCCCTACCCGACTCCGGTTATCCGCCGGTTTAAAGCGCACCCCTTCACGGGCCATGCGCTCCCCAATGGATGGCCCGCCATCCTTGGCAAAGATCGCTGGATCAGCCACCGAATAGTGAATGGTCTCATCCTTGGCCTCTTTCGCCAAAATTCCACGCGCCACCGACTCTGCATCCATTTTCAACCCCACATTGGGGTTACCATTGGAGCCATACCACTCCCTATACCGCACCAAGGCATTTTTAGGGAGACCCTCTAACTCGCCATCGGAAACCGCCCACCAGCCCACGCTAAAGGGACGTGCCGAGCCCCAGTCAAAAGCGCGAAATCGTGTCCAGTGGCTGGGCAAGGCTCTTGGTTTAATCACCATTTTGCTGGACCAACGGTCAAAAAAGGCCCCCATGATAATGTTCCAATCACCTTCCAGCCAGGCACGCACCAGCTCTTTACTACCCACATCTTTAAGCCGCTCCACATAGTCCGGATCGTTCTCCGTCAAGATGGCGTTATCCCGCACGCTGGAGGGAATAAAGATGCGTGGATGACGGCTCAGTTCATCCTGCAACAATTGATAGCCCGCAGGGGCTGGATCAATAAAACGTCGTTTGACCCATTGATGCCCCGCCCCCCCGGGGTTGCCGCTAGCCCGTATCCGTTTATGTTTTATCCCATGTGCCGAACGCAAACAGGCCATCAACATTTTATAGGCCACATCATCGGGCCAATTGGTCAGTTCGTCCCAGCCAATCCAGGTATACTGATGCCCTTGATAGCGGGCGGCATCTGCCGCCCGCTCCAGATAGCGCAATTTGAGCACCGAGCCACCCTGAAACCGCCAAGTCCGATCCGAAGCTTTGTAGACCGCCCCGAGGGGAGCAAATAATTGCTGTGCACGGTTTTGCACCTCTTCCAGTTCACCATAGGTTCTTCGAAACAGAATGCCTCTCCAGGCACCGCCCAGGTAGGTTTCTTGGAGAAAATCCCCCAACAAAAAGTCGGTTTTCCCGCCCCCTCTGGCCCCCCCAAAAAATAGCTCTGGCACAGCCCTACTGGCTATGGCGGTGAGTTGAGGCCCTTTCTGGGGCTTCCATTGCAGATCTTTCTTCATTTAGGTGCGCTTTAAGTTCATCCAATGTTGGGGTGATCATACACTGTTGATCGGTGGCCAACTCAGCCTTGTCGGCCCCGCCTTCTTTGGCATCCATGCCCCACGCTTTACGTTCATTTTCCTGACAAATTTTAAACGCCTCCGCGCTCAGTTTCAGCAGCTTGATCTGCTCTAGATCCCCTGCATTAAGCGCTTTGTGGATCCGTTTTTTATGCTCCAGCCACGTTTCGCGATGATCCTGAATGACCCCACTCAGATCGCACCCAAGCCCTTTTTCGCCTAACATGGCCTCATCCTGCGCCGGCGCTGTCAGCAATGGGTGTTCTGTATTGGGCGCGAGGGCCTGCAAAGGGTCTTCAGGCATCTTTTCGGTGATAACATCAGCGCCAGCTTCAGTTTTTATGCGGGTTTTCATCCAAGCTTCTCGACGCATGCGCCCATAGATCGCCGAAGAGGAACCCCCATATTGCTTTACCAATTCGCGTACCGTGGCCCCCTGTTCATAGGCCATACGCATGGAGAGCCAATCCACGTTTTGCTCTGCCATCACAACATCCTCATCCTTGAACGATGTGGTCCATCAAAATTTTTTCCAGACGATCCATGCGCTCTTTTAGGTCTTGTTTGAGTTCGCCCAACTCTTTGCCAACCGACTGCATACCACCAAAGATCTGCCGGTGTTCCACCTCTAGGGTGGCGAATTTCAGCGAACCGTTTTTGAGCGCCTCATCCGTCTCTTCATGGCTGGCTTCCACCATGCGGTGACATTCCTCTCGGTGTTTGCTGCAATCCGATTGCCGCACAAACAGAGAGGAGAGCGTCCAACTCACCAGCGCCTGAACCGCCCCAAGCACCACAATCATATAGCTAAGGGTCTCCCAGGTTAGGGTGAATGTCATTTATTACCCTCCTTAGCCCGACCCACCACCAACGCCAGGGACTCAATAATTCGGTAAGCCCCCCGTAACACCCCTTCATCCTTTGGGGTTGGAGTGGTGGCGGTGACAATGCTTGCCAAAGTCACTAGGGTTGGTCCGTAGTTAAAAATACCTTCGATGATCTGTTCCATGATTAAGCTCCCGTGCTATGGATCTCTATTCCCACCCAACAAAGGGTCGCCAGCCTACGACCCTAACCACCAGCATTGCGTGTCAGCCCACACTTGCTGGCCTAAAAACGAAATAACATGCTTCTTTACAGAACCTTATCGACATGAACGAGCATAAACCCCAACCCTGTGGCCAAAATCATCGTGGTTAGGGCAATATAAAGGTCTAGACGAAAGCGCATATTAATACCCCCACATCACCTGTTGCGGCTTGGATGCATCGGCATCCACATGTAAAAAACCGCGTTTGACATCCACCCCAATACGCTTAAAACCCGCTTGCAACAGACCGCGAATCATGTGAAATCGGGAACCACTCTCTATGGCCTTTAAATCCACCGCCAAACCTAGGGTATGGCTACTGCCGGGTTTACCCCCGACCGCTCTATTGTGGTGGGCACAGCGAAACCCGCTGTTTATATGAAACGCCACACCAGCCCATTCACGCGCCTGATCCAACTGCGTTAAAAACGGGCTTTGCATATCTGCCCGCCCACAACACGGACACCTAAACTCATGAAGCTCAAAATATTTCATAGACAACTCCTTAGCCGCCAAAACAAAACAGCTCTGCTTCGTATGAAGCAGAGCTGTTTAGAGAAACGCGTAACATACTGCCGTGGATGGGGTATGTTTTAATTGAGGAGCTTGTTCGCGTCGTTACAAACACACTGTGCGCTCGGCAAAAAGAAATACCCTCACCAATACTTCGCCCTTAACCCAAACCACGCTTTGCCCCTTGCCCCTCAGCGTACGTCAGAGCTCTACCCGCACACACACAACGCAACAATCCTTTGGAACAACGGAAGACAAACCTGTTAACCAAGCCGGCTGTGCTCAACCAACCGCGTTCCTAGCCGACATTCTACAAAACATAAAGCAGTTTCTGAACGTTCACAAGCTTATTTTTGCCTTTATAGCATATTTATGCTTTTATTAACGACGCACAGACCTCCTCCCTCTGCCCGGCCTCATCCTGAAGATAGGCGTAGAACCACCCTTCAAACAGACCTTCTGCCCGGGACCGTAGGGTCTGCACCTTGCCATAAGAGAACACTCGTTCACGCGCAATAATCCGCATACCTTTTTTCCCAAGGTAAAATTCCTGTAAAAGGGTCACTTCATGCGGAAATATTTTTGCCATTTTAGAGATTACACAATCCACCAGCAGTGACTGTTGCTCGCTATTTTCATACTTTAAGCTTCGTCCCACGTGACCAGCCGCTCGACGCATGAGCAACTGCGTACTCGTTATGGGGTTTTGCGAGCTCATACCGCTACGCGACCATCGCGCCCACTCTTGCAACAGCTCCGTGGCTGAGGGTTGTTGCTCAAGGGTATTTTGCAACGCAACACTCATCTTCATCTCCTTCAAATCCATTTATTTTCTTTGTTTTATATGTGCTTAACCGAGATCAAGGCAACATCCCCATGGTTACCGCCCTATAGGTGGTGCCGTGGCCCGTTTAGATCAACTTGGCCCCTTTCAAGGGTCTTACGCTAACCGCATGTACACACACCAATCCATTTACAGAGGCTCATTTATGCCATTTCGTGCCAAGCCCAACCGAAGCAGCCCTCGTTTAGAAACTCATGGGCCGCATAGTACTCATTTTGATCACGCCAACCCTGAAGAATGCAAAATTTTGCATAGGCTTTAGCCCCCCGTACAATGAGGTTTTGATCAACCTCCTGCACAACCTGTTGCCAGATTCGATAGACCATAAATTGATTAAGATGCTGTCGCCCTTGTTTGGGGTAGGCGGCCCAAAATTGTCGGAATGCGTGGGGCAATACCTGCGGCTGCTCTTCATTGAACGGCTGTTTTTTACTGGGTAAAAGCTGGGCATACTCATCCTGATGAAACAGTTGCTTCATCATATTTTGCGCGGTTTGGTGCTGAACCGTTTTTTGACGGGACTCGGTCGTGTTATCAAGGCTCCATTGAAACGTTTCTACCAGTTGCACACTTTCAATAAAGGCGACCACCAGCTCCATCGCTTCTAACATTGCGCACCCTTCACCATGGGAGAGCACAGCCCCACCCGCCACAGTGACACGTTGCAATTTTTCCATCACCATCCGTGCCCTGACCATGGCGAAGCGGCCTTCATCACCCAAACGGTTCTGCTCAATCGGCTCTAATTTGTCCCACCACGGCACCCACTTGGCCATGCCCTGTCGCGGAGCGCCTGCTTCAAGCTGCTGCACTTCTCTTAAGGCATATTCCAGCATGCTCTCTTCCCGATCATAATCATTTGCTGGCAACCCAAACCATGTTTCCCCTTCAATCCCTACCTCCCCTTCAATCCCTACCTCCCCTTCAATCCCTACCTCCCCTTCAATCCCTACCTCCCCTTCAATCCCTACCTCCCCTTCAATCCCTACCTCCCCTTCAATCCCTACCTCCCCTTCAATCCCTACCTCCCCTTCAATCCCTACCTCCCCTTCAATCCCTACCTCCCCTTCAATCCCTACCTCCCCTTCAATCCCTACCTCCCCTTCAATCCCTACCTCCCCTTCAATCCCTACCTCCCCTTCAATCCCTACCTCCCCTTCAATCCCTACCTCCCCTTCAAACCTCTCCCGCTCTGGCTTTTTTATTTTCCACCCATCCTCAGAACCATTGGCTACCCCCCCTGCCTCCGCATTCCCATGTAAGGATGGAAACCCACCCGCTCCATGCGTATCTTGCTGAACCCCCTCACAGGGTATCCATAACCCTTTATCCTTCATCCTTATCCCTCACGGTTTGTTGGTTGGTTCACGGCTTGCTTAATTGCGCTTAGCAACCCGTCCGTAAATGATTGCATCATGCTTGCATCATTTTGCTGACGATACTGGACTGCTCTTGGCTTTGCAAGCATTTTTTTGCCTCATTAATGCGGTGCAATATATTGCTTTATGCTTCCCTGTATTTCCATTTACCCACCCTTTCAAACCAAAACGGTGACAATGCTGTATAAACACACTCTTGATAAACAGCCTGGATTTGCCTACAAAATACGATTGTTAAGAACTTTTTCGTTGTGCGTTTGCCAAACGCTTCCGATATGAGTGATGTGTCCTGTTTTTTAAGTAGCTTGAGCGTCGTTTTTCGTTCAAAATTGGGCGAAAAATGCGTATAGTTGAGTTGGCGTGGGTTAACATTAGGCGTGGGCGGCGTGGCATGAATGCAACAGACAACTCTTTTGAAGAGCTTGAATCCCAAGATGAAATCGACGAGAACGCCGACAAACTCCGTCGCTTTGGCATCACCCGTGGGCAGCTCTATTTTTCTACCGGCTTTCTGTTCTTCATATTGCTTTTGACTCTTTTAGATTTTACAGGTGTGGTCTCTTTTCAAGAGGCCTTCAATCTTGAGGATCGCGTGCAACCCTCTATCGAGAAAGAACGTAAGGTTGCGGAACGTAAAGAGGGGGAGCGGGCCGAAGTCAAGATGATTAAGGGCGCAAAAAAAGCCACTGAATCACATCGTGCGGCCAAGGCCCCCGTTGGTAAACAGCAGGTTACACCACAGCAAGCAGGCCCTGAGTCAGATCAGCCCATTGTTCAGGGCATCCGACTGGAGCGTGTGCGCGTTGGTTTGTCCGAGAGCCATTACCCTCCCGCGCCAAAGGATGAGCGGCGGGCGCTATCCTCACTTTCCAACAGTGGCGAGCACACCCTAACGTCAGCACGTGTTGTTATGGAATTTTTTGATCATAAAGAGCAGTTGATTGAACAGCGCACGGTGAACCCTTTGGTGATTGCCGGGGGGGTGCTGGGGGATGTAGAAAAACCGCTTGCCCCAGGTGAGCATCGACCCTTTGCTGCGACTGTAAGCAATCTGTCATCCACTTGGTCTGGCAAAGTTCGGGCACGTATTGAGGGTATGCAGTTTAAAGGGTGGGATACCGCCCAGCTGGTGCCGTAGGCCCGTTCGATACCTCTTCCGGCCCACTAAGAGGGGTGGGGTGGCTATTGGCCGGGCGCGTGCCTGAGCATCGACCTACTAAGCCGAGCGCCGATGAATGCTGTTACACGTCGCGAACGATTTACAAATGAGTTGCACGCTTTGTAAGGAGAGCCCATTGATGCAACCAGTGCTGTGTTGGTTGCGTTGGTATTTGGGTGAGTTTTTTAAAAGAGCCATTTTACGCACCCTTTTTTGTGGGTTTTGCTGATTTTATTTGATTTTTTTTTCGACTCATGCAAAGGATGATGCGCTGAAGGTAGACGACAATTTTTTATTGCATAGCTTAACGCTCCCGACCGAGCGTAAGGGCGTGGCTTAACCGCTACGCCTTTTTTTTGTCCACCCATCTGCTTTGGCGGAAATCGCATCGTTTGAGCAGAGATCTTGTTCAGGTGACCCATAGGCATGTCCTTTTCAAAAGAGCAACGTCAAGCCGTTTACGACACCATTTTCGCAAGACGTGATGTCCGTGGTGAATTTTTACCCGATCCCATACCCGACGCTGTACTCAGCCGTTTACTCTTGGCCGCGCACCACGCCCCATCGGTTGGTTTTATGCAGCCGTGGAATTTTCTGATTATCCGGCAACCAACGGTCAAACAGCAGGTGCATCAAGCCTTTCAAAAAGCGAATGACGAGGCGGCGCAACAATTTAGTGGGGAACAGGCCGATCGCTACCGCCGCTTAAAATTAGAAGGTATTTTAGAAGCGCCCATAAACCTTTGCATGACGTGTGATCGAGATCGCTGTGGTCCTGTTGTGCTGGGACGCACCCACATGCCAGAGATGGATCTCTACAGTACAGTATGTGCGGTGCAAAATTTATGGTTGGCGGCCCGCGCCGAAGGGGTTGGCGTTGGCTGGGTAAGTATTTTAGATCCTGCGGCGCTAAAGTCTATTTTACGCATAACCACGGCCAACATTGTGCCGGTGGCCTATCTTTGCATGGGCTATGTCTCACATTTTCATGGGGAGCCTGAACTGGCAAGCAAAGGTTGGCGTCAACGCTTAGACCCCGCTTCATTAATCTACTATGATCAATGGGGGCAGCAGGAGAGCCCCCATAAACTTGATGAAGCGTTAGGCGCTCAGCGTCGTTTATTATTACTCTAAGCAAACGTCGCTCTCCCACCCCCCCTATCCACAGAGACAGAGCCCTGAACACAGCTCAAGCCCTTGCTAGATGGGCCATCCCAGCACTACGACGCTCGGAAGAGAAGGGAAAACCGAGCACTCCCCCCTATTGAGCGGGGCTTAGCTTACCTTGTACGATGCTGTAAACCCTGCCCCTTTGCAGGAGGAAGCGGTCATGCCCTATCTGACCATTCAACGCGCCCATACATCCCCTATAAACCGAGCTAACCGGTTTAATTTATGCCCGCTGAAAGCAAACCAAATCGCATGTTAACCATCTAACTTTGCAATAGAATATCTCGAAGTTTTTGCTCCACGCTTTGCAAACCTTGGTTCTTGCGAAGCTGCCCAAGCATGGCTTTAAAGTGGGTCACATAGCTTTGGCTGCCTACCTGCACTTCTACCGCAGAGATACCTGGCAACTGCACCAAGGCACGTTGATAATGCTTTTGATCTAATATTTTATGGGCCAGTTCGCTATTTGGTGCACGATCAGGGTTAAGCACCGTCACGATAACGGACTTTCCCTGCATCTGCACCGTTATGGGTAGGGCGGCAAGAATACGAGGATCGGTGTGCAGAAAAATGGACTGCAAGGTTGCGCTGCCACCGCTGTTACTGCGCCTACTTTGGTAACGACGCATAAAAGCACTGGCGTTTTGCGCCTCTTTTAAGGGGCGGAATAGCACTTGGCTGCCATCTCCGTGCTCGTGTCGGATCGCATCAGCCAGCAGGTGCCGCTGTTGGGCATAAGCGTCGTTCACTCCCCGTGGCTGATTCTGGGCAAGCCCCAGCACTGCACCCCAGCGGTCGCGGCTCAGCACAGCGACTTCAACCTGGCGCCCTTTAATTTTCTGGATTTCAAAGGGAAAAAACGCCAAATCAGCGTGCATCAATAGCTTTTTTTGCAGTTGCTGTGGCAGGCTATCTGCCTGCGCTTGCGCCATAAAACAGAGGGAAAACAGTAAAAATAGCCATAAAGTGCGCAGCATGATTGCATCCTTGCATTCCGTAGAGATCACCCAAAGAGCTCTTAGAGTGCTGTGCAGGAAGTGCGCCTATTTTAATTTGGTTCGGTAGAGGGCGGAGATGTCTTCCCCCCCAAACCCCTCTTCGATCAACGTCTCATAGCCCGCTGTCGTGGCTTCAAGAAAAGTATCCTCAAGGCCTGCCTCGGTTGTGAGGGCGCGGCAAATTCTAAGATCTTTTAAATGGTGGGCTACTTTAAAACCTGCGGTAAATTGGTTCTCCACCATAGATAATCCTCTATGGTCCAAGAACCAGTTGCCCGCAGCCCCACCAGCGATCGCACCTATCAATTTGGTGAGGGGTAAATCGAGCGATTGCCCCAACGCCAGGGCTTGTGTCACCGCTTGGTTGATGCCTGCCACCATCACTTGGTTGACCGCTTTGGCCTTTTGCCCACTGCCCACAGGCCCCATATGGGTGACATGGGCGGTGATGGGCTTGAGCAGGGGCATTATGCGCTCCAGCACGCGAGCATCCCCACCGATCATCATGGAAAGGGTACCCTTTTGCGCCCCTTCCACCCCACCGGTGACGGGAGCATCCAAAAACGCCACCTGCTTGTTCGCTAGGCGCTCTGCACAGCAGACCGCCGTTTGCGGGTCAACGGTGGAACAATCCATCACCACTTTACCGGGGGCGAGACCGGCCAACAGCTTATCCACCACCTCAAACAGATCTTTATCCTCCGAAACGCATGTCAGGATCACCTCACAACGGGCCGCCAAAGTTGCGGGGTCACTTGCCACCACCACACCAGATTGGGCTTCAAAGGCATGGGCACGGCTGATGGTACGGTTCCAGACAGCTTCCAACAGGTTGGCCCGGTGCAGATTCATGGCCATGCCCCACCCCATCGCACCCAACCCAATGACGCCTATTTTCATGCGTTTGACTCCAAATCAAAAACAGCCTCTCAATAATCCCCATGGAAGGGGGTAAAATGGTCTTGCAAGGTGCCCATACCATCGGGCAAAGCCTCCCGCACGGCGCGAAACACCCACGCTTGATCATTGCGGTAGAAGAGCCCCAACAACCATCCAAACTCCCCTTCTCCACCGGGATGAAATTCGCGGTGCGCGAGTTCCACAGACGACGCACCCGCAACGACCAAGCCATAGTGGGCGCGTCGCAGCATACCCAAATGGATGGCGGGAATATCCTCTTGGGGAATGGTGGCTGAAATGACGATTTGTACAATATCTTCGGGCACGGTGGCCAAATTAATTTTTAACCGCTCTTCGGCGCTGCGGTTTTCAAGGGCTTGTTGGTCGCCCATGTGAGTAATGGAACCACAGGGGGATTGCGTATTATTGTAAAATACCATCTGCTCATCCAGCAGCATGCGTTCATCAACCCCCAGCATAACCGCCGAGAGGTCCATATCCACCATACGAGCAGTCGCCCTATCATCACGTTCCCACTGGTACCATATCTCCAGTTTAGTAACAGGCTGACCCTCATGAAAGAGAAAGAAGTCTTCATCCAAATGCAACTGTTTTGACATGGCTTATCGCCTCATTAGTTGACTCTCCCACGCACGCTAGAACCCTATGCCTGTGGGTTTAGTTTAGCAAATATTACAAATTGATGTAAGCAGGAATCCCTGTTCACCCTTGGTCCATTTTATCCTGCTCAGGCTATTCTTGATATGGTTTATTTTAACGCCCACATCAAGCGGGTGATAGGCTCTCTTTTAGCGACAGCCTGTTTACCTAGCAGCCGCCTATAACAGCAAAGAGCCACCCCCTATGAGGGGTGGCTCTTTTTATCATCTATCTGTAAATATTACAGAATTACAGCTTATCAGCGTTGGCGGCAAGATACTTAGCCACCCCTTCGGTGGAGCCTTGCATACCAGCATCGCCAGATTTCCAGCCAGCGGGACACACTTCGCCATGGGCTTCAGTGAATTGCAGGGCGTCGATCATGCGCAACATTTCATCAATATTACGACCTAAGGGCAGATCGTTCACCACTTGGTGACGCACTTTACCCTCTTTGTCGATCAAGAAAGAGCCGCGCAATGCAATGGCGTCGTTAAAGAGCACGTCATAATCACGGGCGATTTGCTTGTTCAGGTCCGCAATCAGGGGATATTTAACCTGACCGATGCCGCCGTTATTGATTTCGGTATTTTTCCAAGCCAAGTGGCTAAAATGGGAGTCGATGGAGCAACCCAACACCTGTACATTACGCTTTTCAAACTCACCCAAGCGGTGGTCGAAGGCGATCAGCTCGGAAGGGCAAACAAAGGTAAAGTCCAGGGGATAGAAGAACAACACCACATACTGACCTTTATAGTCCGACATGGAGATTTCTTGAAACGAATTGTCGGCCATCACGGCAGTCGCATTAAAATCGGGGGCCTGCTTGGTAACCAGAACACTCATTGGAACACTCCCTATACTTATTTTTGGCGAAAAAAAACGGCAAACCCAGGTGGGTTACGTCAACTAAATTGGGTCACGGCATTGCCGTGATGTCAGACAAGATACAAACATGATTGTTGGCGGGTCAACAATAAATCACACCTTTCCAGATAATTTTTTACATAGCTTGAAACTATACAACCAATAGCTTGCAGCTATAGGTTATTCGTGTTTTATTTCAAACTCTTGCACCACAGTATCGCCGGATAAAATGAACCAGATAGAGGCATCCTTTACCCAGCCATCACCAAGTTCTGCTTACCTTAAGCACACTCTGCTGCAAGGGCCAATCTGCGCCACAATAAAATATGGCCGATGGAGCTGTACACAACCCATCCACGACAGCCAACCCGCAAAATTCAGGTGATTCTACCCGAACCAAGTTGCTGCCCCCTTACCCGATGGATGCTCTCCTAACCGACGGTCTGCTCTTTCGTCTGTAGAAACCGCACTTTGGGAAAGTTTTCCTGGGCGGTATTCAAGTGCCATGCATTACGTGCCAAAAAGACTGGCGCGCCTTCATGATCTTCTGCCATATCCACTTGGTGACGGTCAACAAACTGTTTAAGCAAACGGTGGTCATCGGCCTCCACCCAGCGTGCGGTGTGCAATTGGGTCGATTCATAGTGAACGGGTATGGCATATTCTGTGCGGATACGATCCCCCAGCACTTCAAATTGCAACGCCCCCAGCACACCGATAATCCAATCCCCACCCAAGTTGGCTTTAAACACCCGCGCGGCCCCCTCTTCGCCCAGTTGTACCAAGGTACGGCCAAGATGTTTGGCTTTCATCGGATCGTCCGGCCTGACTTTACGCAGCATCTCTGGGGCAAAACTGGGGATGCCCGTATAGTGTAGAGATTCCCCTTCTGACAAGGTATCTCCAATGCGCAGGTTGCCATGGTTGGGAATTCCCAAAATATCCCCGGCAAAGGCTTCTTCGGCGCGTTCCCTATCCTGGGCTAAAAACAGCACAGGGTTGTGCAGGTTTAGGATTTTTTGAGAGCGCACATGTTTGACTTTCATCCCCCGCTCGAATTTACCCGAACAGATGCGGAAAAAGGCGATTCTATCCCGATGTTTAGGGTCCATATTAGCCTGGATTTTAAAGACAAAGCCGCTAAATTTCTCTTCATCTGGCTCCACTTGCCGCTCTTGAGCTTTTTGGGCGCGCGGGGGCGGGGCATGTTTAGCAATCCCTTCCAGCAACTCTTGCACACCAAAATTATTGATGGCACTCCCAAAATAGACTGGGGTTAAGGTCCCTTCTCGATAGGCTTTCAGATCAAAAGGCGGGCAGAGTTCACGGGCCATGGCCACATCTTCACGCAATTTTTCAGCGAGATCCGCGGGCAGCAGTTCATCAATTTTGGGGTCATCTAAGCCGTGGCACTGCACAGAACTGGTAACTTTATCGCGGCTTTTTTCCATGAACAGCAATTGGTCGTTAAACAGGTCGTAGCAACCGAGAAAACTTCGCCCCATGCCAATTGGCCAACTGGCTGGTGTGACCTCCAGGGCCAGACTTTGCTCCACCTCATCCAGCAGCGCAAAGGGATCTTGTCCCTCACGGTCCAATTTATTGATAAAGGTGGTAATGGGAATATCCCGCAGACGGCACACTTCAAACAATTTACGGGTTTGGGTCTCGATCCCTTTTGCGGCATCCAGCACCATCACCGCCGAATCCACCGCCGTGAGGGTACGGTAGGTATCTTCACTAAAATCGGCGTGGCCTGGGGTATCCAGCAGGTTAAAGGTATGTTGGCCATACTCAAAGGTCATCACCGAGGCTGTGACCGAGATACCCCGCTCTTTTTCCACGGCCATCCAGTCGGATGTTGCCCGGCGCTGTTCCCCACGGGCTTTCACCGCACCGGCCAGTTGGATCGCACCGCCAAACAGCAGCAATTTTTCCGTCAGCGTGGTTTTTCCCGCGTCAGGGTGTGAAATAATGGCGAAGGTGCGCCGTTTGTTGATGATTTCTGCCAGCGCTCCTGGGGCATGGGACACGTTACAACTCCTTCAGGCAATGGATCGATTGGCGCTAAGCATAGTCATTGTACGCTCCAAGCACAATCATCCACCCGGCGTTGCGTAAAAAACCTGCACACACCCGTGTTCATACATACAATGGCCTGCTCTTTGCATAAATTTTAGCGGCAGGTTTTTTCAAATATTTTACTCAAAATAGGCAGCGAGGGTCCGCCACACGGCGTACTTTAACAGGGGAAAACAACCATGGGAAAACGTCTCTTAACTTTTAGTGAATGGCTTACGACCCAAAGCCGACACGTGGAAGTCGGCATTCGGTTTTTAGCGGAAAAAGTAACCCGTCACATTGAATCGGGGCTCAGCTACACACTACCTTCTGGACGAGAGGGCAGCAAAGCGTGGTATCGTTATGCTGATCCTGAAAATCCTGACCGGGTACGCTTTATCGTCGATATGGCCGTTAATGAGTACAAGCTTTACTGCAAGCAGTGGGCATCCCATCCAGGCTAATAGAGCGGATAGAGGCGCAGGCACAGCCTACGCCTCTATCCCCGCTTGCCGTGCGCAGAGCTAAGAAGAGATCGCCTGCTGAGCCTCTTTTTGCGCCTGATAGTGGTCCAGGTCAGCTTGCAGCGCCTCCCGACTAAACCACCACTCTTGCCCCACCATGGCCTCAATCATCTCCATGATAAAGGGGATAAAATGATCAGGCTGGTCCAATTTATGTTCGGCCACCCAATTTTGAAACCCTTCATCATTGTCGATTCCGGCTCCTTCTTTGGCGGCCAATTCAAACATTTGCTGCACCTGACTCACCGCCAGCGCATGTTCTGGATCATCCAAACCACGATGTTGACACATGAGGTTGGCTAACGAAGCCAATGGCCCAGCCAATAGGTGCCGCTCACCCAGCATGGTTTGCAGAGCTGACAGTGAGGTTGTGACATCCAATATAGGAATTTCCGCTTTAAGGGCCACCCAGATACGCTGTCCCATGGCCGCATGGACCTTAGGGTTACTTTCACGGGTGGAGAGATAGACCAGGGTATCAAACACCCGCTCCCACTGACCCGCGCGGGAGAGTTGGGTTACGGCATTCACATTAATGGCCCAATCTTCTTCTGGGCTGCGCCCATCCTCTTCGGCCTCTTCCACCAATCCTTTTTCTTGGGCAAAGGTTTTGCCACGCGCCACTTCGATATTAAAGATGCCCCGCTTGGCACCCGCCTGTTGATCGCTCATAAACCGCTCCTTCGCCGGCAAAAGACGACAAGCCCTGCCGAGATTTATCCGCTTCACTCTTGGTACCCGATTCAACGAACCGAACCAAACCATTTTTTTAACTTCTATCGCTGCCCCTTGCCCCTAGGTTATGGTAGGCTGTTTGCAGGAGAATGGCAAAACAGGATCCTACATAATAGAGATGGAAAGAGACATTGAGAGACTTATTAACCACCATATTTAAACTCCAAGCCAAGCGAGCTTTTCAAACCCCAGCTCAGGTTCATTTTTCCATGGTTGGCCCCATGTTAAAAACCTTAGGCTGGGCTATAGAAAACCCTATGGAGGTCGAGAGCATTCAACCTCAGAGTGACGGAGCAGGCAACCTGTTCCCTGGTTTTTTATTAAAAATTGAAAATAAGCTGGCCTGTTCTATTGAAGTCCACCCTATCGGCTCGGTGGATAAAAACGTGCGCCCCTCGCTCTCTGCCGAAGCCCCTTTCCATCTTTTGACCGATGGCCGTGTGTGGCGCTGCTTCTATCAATCCGAGCCAGGGGACGAACCGGTACCGTTTAAAGCCTTTGAACTTAGACCAGAAACCATGGCCGATGCCATGAACCTCTTATTGGGGGTTTATCAGCGGGATGCCCAGGCCACCGGGGCGGCGGCGCAAAAAATCAATAAAAACCGTCAAAGCCAGACCAACAAAAAGCTTGATGCTCTGCGCAGTTTAATTTCTAAAGCTGAGCAGATCTGTGCCAAGCCGCCCCACCCCAAGATGGATCAAGCCATGATCCACTTGATTAAAAAGGCGGGCTGGACGGGCATCTCCCGGGCCGACCTGGACCAGGTGCTTGAGGAGTATAGCCCACCGCCCCCGCCTGAGCCCAGCTTTGACGACGACCCCATTTTTGGCATGCCCAGTGACGACCATGACAGTGCATCTACCCCCTTACCGGCACAGCCAGCCAGACCCAGGTCGCAAACAGAAAACTGGATTGAGCCTGTTACGGGTATGGAGTTTATCTGGGTGCAGGGCGGCACTTTTATCATGGGCAGTCCAGATAGTGAACCGGGGCGGCAAAAAGATGAGGGGCCCACCCATCAGGTTACCCTGGATGGCTACTGGCTCAGCAAATTTCCGTTGACCCTACCTCAGTGGCAGATGGTCATGGAGGGCGGTCCGCGCATGGGTGGCACCCCCCCTTCACCAGGGGATAAAGAGAAACCGCCTCAGCTACCGGCTGATACTATTTTATATGAAGAGTTACAGGCTTTTATGGATAAACTAGTCATGCTAGGCGGGGGTTCATCTCGCCTGCGTATTCCGACGGAAGCCGAGTGGGAATATGCCTGTCGCGCCGGCTCCCAATGGCGCTACTTTTTTGACCCAAAGAGTAAAAGCCAGCAGTTGGAAGATTATGCCTGGATGGTCACCAACTCAGGCAACGAGGTACAACCGGTGGGGGCCAAACAGCCCAATCCATGGGGGTTTCACGATATGTTAGGCTTGGTGTGGGAGTGGGTTTCTGACAACTACGCCCTCTATAGCTCGGTCGCGGCCACCAACCCCATTGGCCCCACCAGCAGCTCAAGAGAGGCGGTCCATGTGCGCCGAGGCGGTAGTTTTCGCAGCAATGCCAAAGCGTGTCGCTGCGCCCGCCGCAATCCTGCCAAGGTAGATTCCCTTGAACTGCAAAACAGCGGCGGTGTGGGCGTTCGTTTTGCCCGCTTTATCCCGCAAGAGGGCGAACAGTAACCCCATTATCCTCGGTAATACTCAAAAAAAAGGGGGCAACGCCTAAGCTTGCCCCCTTTTTTTATCATCAACCAGCCCCATCACCTTATCCGGCAGGTTTAAGCCCGCTTACCGGGCTTGTGGAGCATCACCCGGGTTAAGGGGGATTCGGCCAAATCTTCATTATCCGCCAAAGCGCGTTTTTGCTGGTGGTAGCGGCTCACCATGACGGGGGAGCGCCAACCGCCAGCCTGCATGACCTCTTTAAGACGAAAGCCCTCTTTCATCATATCGCCAGCGGCGCCCACCCGGCAGGAGAGACCGGAGATTCCTTCAGGGTCCAGCCCTGCTTGGCGCGCCAAGCGTTTAAAAGCGCGCACCAAGCCCCGATCACTCAGGCGATCTCCGATGACACCTGCCCGGTCTATGGAACGGAACATAGGACCTGTAGAGGTGTTAGAAGCCCGCATCCATGCTTCGACAGCCCGCACCGTATCGGGCGCAATACAGCGGGTGGTAGGCAGGGCCAAATCATCCTCACTGTGGCAGGTAACGGTGGCAAAGCCGTCCCGTCCAAAGTGAAAATTTGCCACATCCAAGGCCACCATTTCGGTACGCCGCAGCATGGTGTCATAAGCCACCATAAGCAGCGCCACATCGCGCAGATCCCGTGTTGAACCCAGCGTGGCCTGCACCATACGTTGCACCATCTCACGGGTAATGGGACGGGTCCCTTTGCTGGGGCGTTCACACTGGTCAGCGGCCTTGCGCAGACTCTCCCTCACCTCGGGCGAATGGGCGGGGTTACACATTTCCACGGCGCTGTGCAGGGTTGAGATGCTCGAAACATAGCGGCGCACAGTGGCCAGGGCTTTATCCTGGATCATCGCTTCAATGTAGCCTGTCACGGTCTCTGGGCTAGCTGGCAGAGCCTTAACCCCTTGCTGCTGGCACCATTGGACAAAGCGTTTCGCATCGCTACTCCGCGCTTTATGGGTTCGATCTGCGGGACAGGCGGCCACGCCATCCTGGCGCAAAAGTTGGTCAATTTTGTTTAAATCATTAGCAATCAGGCAGTGCCCGTCACCAAACGGATTCTCCATCTTATGCATCGCTTGTATCCTCATTTTAGCTTAACGGCAGCGTTGGGAGATACGGTAGCGGTGCGACATTACTCATGTATGGGCGTTTGGTTACAAACAGGTAACGAGAAGGAAGACACTTCGTATTAATTGGACATGTCCAGTAAATGTGACACAACCGCCACCTACCGGACACGTTTTCATCAAATGAGGCGCCCTACCACCAGCCCCAGATAGGCCGCCAGCACGCAGAGCAACACACTACTAAGCATATTCAGTAGGGCCAGGGACCAGCTACCACTTTGCATAAGATTAAGTGTTTCTAAGGAGAAAGTGGAGAAGGTGGTAAAGGCACCCAATCCCCCCACCAGCACCAGGGGTTTGAGTGCTTCAGGCACCATCAAGCGTTGGGTAAACAGGTAGAACAGCAGACCCATTATAAACGAGCCCAGCAGATTGACACTCAAGGTCCCCCAAGGAAAAGCCCGCCCCAGCCAAGCATAGACCGCATTGGAGAGCACATACCGGGCCACCGCCCCTATCGCCCCCCCCAGGGCCACCCATGCTATTTGCATGCCTTGCCCTCCTCTTTAGCCTGCTCCCGCAGTTTATCCCAATAGGCCATACGTTTGGCAATATCCCGCTCAAAGCCACGCTCGACGGGATAATAAAAGCGCTCCCCTTGCAGGGCATCGGGCAGGTATTGTTGGGCCACGAAGCCCTCTTCATAGTCATGGGCGTATTGGTAGCCTACCCCATAACCCAGGGCCTGCATGGTCGCGGTTGGCGCATTAAGGATATGCTTAGGCGGGGCCATCGCGCCACTTTCGATGGCGCGTTTACGGGCGGCTTTAAAGGCGGTGTAGACACTATTACTTTTAGGCGCGGTGGCCAGATAGACCACGCACTGGGCCAGGGCCAACTCCCCCTCTGGCGCACCCAAAAAATGGTAGGCATCGCGGGCATCCATGGCCAAGCTCAAGGCGCGGGGGTCGGCGTTACCCACATCTTCGGTGGCAAAACGCACCAAGCGGCGAGCAATATAGAGCCCCTCTTCGCCCCCTTCCAACATACGCGCCAGCCAATAGAGGGCGGCATCCACATCGGAGCCACGCAGGGATTTATGCAGGGCTGAGATCAGGTTGTAGTGACCATCCCCAGCCTTATCATAGAGCGCGGCCCGGCGTTGCAGGGAATTTTTTAAGCGCTCCAGGGTGAGTTGTGAACCTCGCGCCACGCCACTTTTGGCGGCCAACTCCACAAAGGTTTCCAGCAGATTAAGGGCATACCGTCCATCTCCGGCGGCCAGTTGGGCCATATGCTGGAGCGCCTCGGGCTCTACGGCCAGTTTATAGCGCTCCAACCCCCGCTCTTGATCCACCAGCGCCCGCTGCAACAGCGTGACGAGCGCCGCTTCATGCAAAGGTTTGAGCTCCACCACCCGACAACGCGAGAGCAGCGCCCCATTGAGTTCAAAGGAGGGGTTTTCGGTGGTCGCCCCAATCAGAATAATATCGCCGCTCTCCACATAGGGCAGAAAGGCGTCCTGCTGGGCCTTATTAAAGCGGTGGATTTCATCGACAAAGAGGATGGTGCCCTGCCCCAGCACCCGCGCCTCACGGGCCCGGTCCACCACTAAGCGCACCTCTTTTACCCCCGCCAGCACCGCAGAGAGGGATTCAAAACGCAGCGTTACCTGGGTTGCGATCATGCGGGCGATGGTGGTTTTACCACAGCCCGGCGGCCCCCATAGGATCATGGAGGGAATATGCCCCGAGCACAGGGCCTCATGCAAAATACGCCCTTCATCGGCCAGCTCTTCCTGTCCCACCAGTTCGGCCAAGTCACGGGGACGCATACGCTCCGCTAGGGGAGCCCGCAGAGGCTCATCTTGCAGGGTTTTAGCCACCGTCAAGCGAGCTCCTCATCGGGGGGCAGATCATCGACCTCCAGCAGATCCCCATAGAGGTCATAGCCCAACACCTGGGTGATGGCTACTGGCACAAAGATGCCCATCTCCAGCTCTTCGTTGCACTGGATCAACACCTGACCATCCACTTCGGGGGCTTGCGCCCAAAAACGCCCCACGAAGCAGGCGTGTTCTTCATCGTAAGACTCCACCAAGACCGCCACAATCTCCCCGACCCAGCGCTGCAATCGGGCGCTGGTAATGGGCTGTTGCAGGGCCATGAGTTGGTCACGCCGCGCCTCGGCCACTCGGGCATCCACCTTATCCGGTAGATCATAGGCAGCGGTGCCCTGCTCATCGGAGTAGGTAAACACCCCCACCCAGTCCAATTGGCTCTCTTGAATAAAGTCCAGCAGGGTTTGAAACTCCGCCTCGCTCTCACCGGGAAAACCCACGATAAAGGTTGAGCGTAGAATGGCGTCTGGCACGCTGGCACGCACATCTTTAACCAGTTGCCGCACCGTCTCCAACCGCTCGCTGCGCTGCATACGTTTAAGCACCTGCGAATCGGCATGCTGCAAGGGAATATCAAAATAGGGCAGCAGCCGATCCTCACGGGCGATCAGCTGCAACAGCTCCTTTTTGACCAGCGTGGGGTAGAGATAGAGCATACGAATCCAGGGTGCTTCGCAACTGGCAAGGATGCGCTGCAACAGCTCGGTTAAGCTGCTACGCTGGGGCAGATCTCGCCCATACCAGGTGGTATCCTGGGAAACCAAGATCAGCTCATGGCATCCCTCATCGGTGAGTAAAGCCACTTCGGCGGCAATATCATCCAGGGTGCGACTACGAAACGGCCCGCGCAGCTTGGGTATAATGCAGAAGGTACAGCTATTGTTACACCCTTCCGCAATTTTCACGTAGGCGCTGCTCTCGCCGGTGGTGATTAAGCGCGGCACGTCATGGCTGGCGGCGGCATCGGGTTCGGTCACGTGGTCGACGGTCTGGGGCGCTTTGGCCTCCAGTAGCGGGATAAGGGTATCGTAGTGACCGGCCCCCAGCAGCAGATCAATCTGGGGGTGATCTTCCAACAGCTTGGCCCCATACCGCTGGGAGAGACAGCCGGTCACAATCAGTTTTTTATGGGGGTAGAGCTGTTTGATGTGGGCCATTTCATCAATGCTCTCGCGGGACTCCCGTTCGGCATCGGCAATAAAGCCGCAGGTATTGACCACCAGCAGATCGGCCTCCAACGGATCGGCGACCAGCAGGTAACCCTCACGCACAAAGCGGCCCAGCATCTGTTCCGAATCCACCGTATTTTTGGAACAGCCCAAGGAGATCACCCCCACGGTGCCTTTGGCATTGGCCAACTGTTCAGGACTATAACGGGGCTCGGCAGGTTCTGCGTCGGCGTCCAAATCCACATCCAGATCCAGATCCCCAAGATCCAGTTCCAGTTCCATCCCTGGCAGGGCGGGATTTTCACCACTCATGGGCTACACTCTCTCTTGGCAACGGGGCGATTAATCGCGAAAGTTATTAAACTGCAAAGGCTGTTCAAAACTTTGACTTTTCAATAGGGCGATGGCCTCTTGCAGATCGTCCCGTTTTTTACCGGTGACGCGTACTTGGTCACCTTGGATAGCCGCCTGCACCTTAAGTTTGGCATTTTTGATGGTCTTGACAATCTTTTTGGCAAACTCGCTCTCGATCCCCTGTTTGACGGTAACATTTTGACGCACCATGGCACCGGAGGCGGGTTCGACGGTACCAAAATCGAGAAAATGGGGGTCCACACTGCGCCGCACCATTTTGCCTTTAAGCACCTCGGTGACTTGTTCCAACTTATAGGCGTCATCCGCCAGGATGGTAATCACGGCATCTTCGCGGGTCAGGGTGCTTTTAGAGCCTTTAAAATCATAACGGGTGGTAATCTCTTTTACCGTCTGGTTAACCGCATTATCCACCTCTTGCAGGTCTACTTCTGAAACGATGTCAAAGGAGGGCATGGAAACCTCGTCATTGTGGTTAAAAATGGGTGATGGTGGCCTGCTCTCCACGGGCCGTTGGGGGCGATGATAGCACAACAGGCCGGTCTCATGGCAGTGGTGCATTACCCTTCGATTAAATCAGCCCCTTTGGGGATTTGGAACTCAAAACGGCTTTCGTCCACCCTTTGGTTCATGCGCATACCTACAAACTGAAAATAGGAGCGGTTGCCAAGGGTATCGGTAACTTGAAAAAACTGAATCTCTTGGCCGCTTTTATCCAGGGTGATGGCCACCTCTTTAAAGTGAGCCGCTTCGGCCTTGGGGCTTAGAAAGACCGTATCGAGGTCCAATTTTTCATTGTGTACGACTTTGGTAAAAAAGCTTTCAGCAATACGGCTTTTAGAAACCAAAAAGGCTGCTGGAGCCCGGTCTAGCCGGTCGGCACTGATGCGTGTAACCTGCTGCAATTCAGGTTCGTGCAGCCAGACCGTTTTACCGTCACAGACGATATGTTGCACTTCTGGGCTTTCATAATCCCAGCGGAATTTACCGGGGCGCAGGGCCAAAAAACGGCCACGACTCTCTTCGATCTCTGTGCTATCATTACTGCGTACCCGCTGGATAAAAGTGGCCTCCATGGTGGTAATACCATCCACAAAGGCTTGCAGACGCACCACCGCAGCATGGGGGGTTGCCTCAGCTTTTGGCACATCTTGTGGCTCGGCAGCCCAGCCGAGCGGCACCCACCACATGACCAGCAGAACCCACAGGGGCCTTATCCACGGTCTGGACATAAGCTTTACTCCCAAAGACGACAGATCTATGAACCGGTGATTTTCCCACGCCACCGAACCGTGGGCAAGCCTCTTCATACCATCATTTTTCAGGAAGGTGGCACGCCCTTTGCCTCTAAACCTATACGAAGTCATGTTGGCTAGGAAAGGTTTGCGTCATTTTTCTGGAGCAAAGCTTTAGAAAGCCGTGGGACGGCTGGTGGCTTAAAGGGGGTTTGCTACGCTGTGCGCAGGTCAATTTTAAGGGCTAAAATTGGCATCAAGCCTTACAGTATCAGCACATTTATAGGGTGATTTCACGCTCTAGGGTGTCTAAGACCCTATTCTATAGGCTAACCCACAGCCGGATGTGGGTACTCTGCCACGTGGCAAAAATTCAAGGGTTGGCAACCGTCAATCTTTTTGCGCAGAAAATTTGGGGGGATGGGGGATATGGAGATGCTTCCTACGCGGCTCAGCAAGCCCGAGGCACGCACCGAGTCAATCAGCATGGTTTACAACCATAAGCTGCTGGAACTCCCCATGGGGGACCTCTACCGACGTTTACAACAACAGAGCCAGTTAAGCGATGCCCTGCATGAGCTCTTGCAGTGGTTAAACAACTGGATGCCCGTACAGTTGGTGGCCTATTGGAACCCTCGTTTAGGCCCCTTTTTACTGGCTTTAAAACAGCCCACCACGCTGGACCCTGCGCAGATTCAAGGGGTGGAGCAGCTTTTTCATAGCCCCAACCCGCGTCTTAACCATTGGCGACAGGCGGGACTAAACTACCATTTATGGAGTAATGCCCCCCTACCCAGCCTATGCCGTCTGCTGCTGGTTGAGCCCCACGGGGCCATGAGTGTGGAGGATTCCAACCGGCTCCTTAAGACCCTTGGCGAAGCGCTTTCCACCAGCATAAAACAGCATCAAGCGGTCTAGACCGCCTACCCGCTTAGAGCAATACGGTCATCCGCTCAGGCGACCTCTCTACACGCCGTCATCGGCTTGCATCCAATCTTGCAACGCCTCTCTGGCGGCCTGCAAGTCATCTTCGTTCAAACGCCCAGCCGCGCGATTTTCCCGCATACTTGCCAAAAATTTAGACTGGTTTCCAGGCGTTGCCCGCATATGTTTCAATACCCCATAGACCACAGCCCCCCGTTTACTAACGGTTAGCGAGCCAGCATGGCGTGACCAAGGGCTATCTTTGATCACAGCGTGCTGACCATCATCATGCAGGGTAAACTGAGCCTCAACCATGGGGCGGGTTTGACCATCTCGGCCATAGGTTGCCACCTGACTTTGCCGAGGAGAGAGCAAAGCGGGCACCCCCTCCCCCCGCAGCCAACGCAGCATGCGCATGGCGGTACGGCTTAGGGTGACGCGTACCGCATCGCTCAACCAGGGTGAGATTTCCCCAAAGTTCCATCCCCGCGAGGGATGGGCACGGGCGACCGCCTCGGTACGCCCCTGATCCAAGGGGGCATAGCGCACATCTCCACCGGTACCCACGGTCTTGGCGCGGATAAAATCCATGACAACCTATACCTCAGAGACCGCAAAACGCCCCACCGTTCCTTGTGCAGGCCCCCTTATGGCATCTGTATGCGCGTTGCTCTTGGGTCCCTTTAATCTTTACAAAAGATAAGGTGGCACCCGGTCCGCAGCCCAGCCACGGACCGGTGCACGAGAGCATCATGCTCTCCCCTTGCAGTCTGTTAAAAGCCGGGATTGTTCGGCTGCTCCCAACCGAACAATCCGCGTCAAAGCATTATGGGGTAACCTACCCATGGCAGCTTCCAACACACTGTTTGGCCTTCTAACGGCTCAATGGCCTTGGGCCTTGGTTAGCATAACAAAGCATTTACGATGCCAACCATGATATATTCAATATTATAACGTAGTTACCAACACACCTTCACCAACTCAGCACAGAATAATCCGCACTCATTGGAAAAAAATCCCCCCTCGTACGGCAAACTTTGCCTCGTTTAACGAGTATGTTTTCAACCGCCCTACGAACGCTCGGCGGTCCATCACACACCGTTTTACATAGAGAGGCTTGATCCCTTAGCAGCGGTTCGTCATTATGGAGGGATAAGGTTATATAATGTGGGGTTCTTGACCGTTAACCGGATCGCCGCATTGTTAAAGAGAGGATTGCGCTCATCATGACCCGCCCCACCCCCTTTACCGAACTTGGTCACGGCATCACCTGCATTGATGCCGATTTTCATCGTCCTGGCATGGCCGCCTGTTACCTTATGGTAGAGGGCAGCCGGGCTGCCTTTATCGAGACGGGCACCCGCTATTCGGTAGCGGCCATGGTGCAGGCCCTGGAACACAACCGCATCCTGCCCACTGAGGTTGAGTATGTCATCATTACCCATGTGCATCTGGATCATGCGGGTGGTGCGGGGCAGTTGATGCAGTTAATGCCCAACGCCAAATTGGTGGTCCATCCACGGGGTGCGCGGCACATGATTGATCCGAGCAAACTGACGGAGAGCGCCAAACAGGTCTATGGGGAGGCCGCCTTTTTACGCACCTATGGGTCCATAGAACCCATCGCGGCAGAGCGGGTTATCGAAACCCAAGATGAGGATATTTTATCTTTGAATGGGCGGCCCTTGCAGTTTTTCGACACCCAAGGCCACGCCAAGCATCACTTTTGTGTGTGGGACGCCCACAGCCGAGGTATTTTTACCGGGGATACCTTTGGCATCTCCTACCGCGAGTTGGATTATCAAGGCAAGCACTTCCTGTTTCCCACCACCACCCCCACCCAGTTTGATCCCGAGCAGGCGCACAAAACGGTGGATCGTTTGGCGGGGCTCCATCCACAGCAGCTCTACCTTACCCACTTTGGCATGATCCCGTTTGAGAGGCGTCTGGTGGAGGATATGCATCGGCAGTTGCAGCACATTGAGCTGTTTACCCGTGCCGCGCCCGAAGATAAGACGCAACGCGCCCACTATTTACGTCAAGCCTGTATTGAGATGTATCGAAGTGAGTTGATGAACATCGGCCACCCATCTACCCAAGCGGCACAGTTGGTCGAGCAGTGGCTTATGATGGATATGGAGATCAACGCCCAGGGGTTGGAGGTGTGGTTGGAGATAGTTGCTCAACAACGCGCCAAAGGGGTGGTGGCCTAAGACGACCGCTCACAAACAAGCCTATCTTGTCCTGATTTTAGGCTGCCCGCCTCGGGGGTGGCTCTACCCGTGCTACGTTTTAATGCGGCTATTTTGCGTGTTAAGGTGCGCAGACTTACGCCCAGCGCTTGAGCGAGGTATTCCTGGTTACCCGTGTGTCTCTCAAGCAGGAACGAAAGATAGCGCTGTTCCAGTGCCTTTAATGAAAGGATCTTATCTTCCGGTGGTACAAAGTGGGGATGGATCGTCGGCGCGGCATCGGTGGCGGTGGTTTCGTGGCAGAGCGCGGGAAAATGATGGGTGGATAGCTGATTTTCAGAGCTTAGAATACGTGCCCTTTCCAGCAGGTTAAGCAACTCGCGAATGTTACCGGGAAAGGCGTAATTTTTCAGCAACTGCTCGGCACCTTGGCTGAGCCGTAGTTTACGTTCTGGGGCGACACGCATCAAAATGGAGTGGGCCAACAACCCAATATCCTGCCGTCTTTCTCTCAAAGCTGGCAGCTTAATGGGGAACGTGCTGATACGGTAGTAGAGATCCCGTCTGAACAGGCCCTGTGCCATCCTTTCGTCCAGGTTTCGGTTGGTCGCGCAGACGAGCCGAAAATCGGCTTTTTTCACCTCTGTCTCCCCAACCTTACGAAAGGTATGGGACTCTAACAAACGCAACAGTTTAACCTGTTGCAGCAGCGGCACATCACCAATTTCATCGAGAAACAGTGTGCCGCCTCTGGCGGCTTCGACCAGCCCTTGTTTATCGCTCAAAGCCCCGGTAAAAGCCCCCTTGCGGTGTCCAAACAACTCACTTTCAAACAGTGTTTCTGTCAACCCGCTGCACTCGACCGGCACAAAGGGACCATTGGCCCGGTTGCTGGCATCGTGTACAGCCCGTGCGATCAGCTCTTTACCTGTCCCGGACTCTCCCGTCAGCAGGACCGGCACACTCTCTGGTGCGACCTGATGCACCTTTTCCAACAAATTGATAAAGGCGTGGCTGGTTCCCACCAAACCATGGGCTTTGGGTTCGGCACTCGCGATAAAGGTGCGCCGCAACACTTCTTTGTAATAAAGCGCACTTTCGGCCCCGTCAAAAATCGGCTCAATTTCTACACGCACATACTCTTTACCATGAGCTAGGTGGTGTACATGCAACATCGTTGAGCGCACCCCCGATTGGATGCTCAATTTTAAGGGGCAACACTCGCCGACCTCGTCACAAGGGCGGTTAAATCCATGGGAAACGTCATAGCAAGCGCGTCCCGCCACCTCATGACCTTGATGAAATGCCGTGCGATAAGCGAGGTTGGTGGCAAGAATATGGTAGTTGGCATCCAACAGCGTGGCGGGATCCGTTTGGTAAAAAAGCGACTCCAGATGCTCTGGACGTGGCGTTACGCTCATAAACTCACCTCCATAGAGGACATTTTTGACATGTCATTCATAACACATATAGACATATATGTCTATATCGCAGAAACGCAAACCTCCTAATAAAAGAACATATCTATATGAAATATATTGAATTTACTAAAAATACCCGCAAACGTCAAAATAGGCATGCATTATGAGATGTAGAAGAGCAACAGCCGACCAAGTCGAACACGCACGGATGGAATGAGCGATGAACAGGGAAAGCGTTGCGATGGTTACGTTGGACAACTACCCAAAGATACACAACTGGCTGGCCGAACGGTTTAGCGGCTACCGGATCAATGTCGAAGCTTGGGTTGTAGCCGGTTTTCATCAATTACCAACATCGCCAACACCAGCAGCCGTTCTGCTACTGGAGCGGTGGATTGATACGTTTCTTCCAGAGCGTTTACGGGTGCAGCTTGTCCTGGATCTCGATCACGGAGCACGGGCGTCAAGCATGGGTTGCAGCTTGGTTCATGGTGCGTTTTCCGAGGAGCATTTGAGAACCTAAATCGCGGGATATACCCCTCGATCAAGGGAGATCTTTATCCCCTCGCCCGGTCTCAAGCAACCTTACAAGGAGGGGTACCATGTTACAGATACTCGGCATATTCATACTTTTCTTCGCCTTATGGTTGGCGGTTAAAAATGTTAAGGACAGCCTCGATTTTTTAAGGCGTCACCACTACTTTTTCTGACACTCCGTCAGCTAATGGAGGCGAAACCATGAACACCATACTGCCAAATGTGACCGTGCCCGCAGGCTGTGCCAACCCAAACCCGGCTGCCGCCCCTTTCCTAACCAAGGGCGGGCATGCTACGCCGGGAGCAACCGGCAACCTCACCAAGTCGGGCTCAGGGGCCATGGCGGGTGGGGCAGGTAAAAGCCCATTGGCGGCCAAAGCTGGTGCAGCAGGGTGCATGCAAAGCGGGGCGGGGAAGGTCACCGCTCAAATGGGTAAAGGAGCCATGGCTGCCAAGGCAGCCGGTAAAGGAGCCATGGCTGCCAAGGCAGCCGGTAAAGGAGCCATGGCCGCTCGGGCGGCGAGCAAAGGGGCGTTAACCGCTGGTGGTGGACAAGCCCTTATGCTTCCGGCTGCGGCTAGCGGCCTTTCTTTGGGACCTGCGCTACTGGTGCTCGGAATTGCGGGTGTATTGGGTTATGGGGTCTACCGTCTTGCCAAGAGGCAGACCCGTTGATGCTGGGCCAAAGCGGCAGGATGTCCCGACCGCTTGCCAAAAAAGCCAAATGCGGCTTAGCACAGCCACAGGTATCACCTTTGTCACGGCAATCCTTTTAGAGGGGACGGACATGAATTTTCCAGCCATTAATGCCGCCGCATCAGCAGGAGCGGCCAACAGCGCCACCGGCTCATCCTTGCTCAAGGTAGCCGTACAGTCTCACTTGATCAAAGGGCTCGGGATGGGGGCTGGCATGGGTTTAGGGGTCGGCATATGGGTTTTGGGTATTGCTGGGGCAGGTTATCTACTTTACCGCAGTTATCAACGTCAGTTTGATCGTTTACCTTAAAGCATAGGAGCTCAACCATGGCTATTTCCGCAGCAGCAAGCGCCTTACCTACTACAGGAGGGGTTGGCGCAGCCAAACTGAGCATCGCCACGGTGGCTAAGGCTCAGTTTATCAAAGAGGCCGGTCTGGGGCTTGGCATGGGCTTAGGCTTGGGCGCGTGGCTTGCGTTGGGCTTGTCCGTGGCGGCATGGATCGCTTGGCGTAAAATGGTTCAATCCCAAGCATAAACCTTCACGCCCAAGATTATCTGAACCATTGTAAGGCACGGGTGGAGAAGAGTCTCTTCCTCAACTCCACCCCCATCGCGGCGTAGGCGATTACCGATGATTTACAGCGCCAGATAGACCATCACGCCAGCGGCGGCCAGCCATAGATTGGTGATATTGCTCACCACAATATTGAGAATCGCCGAGGTCCCCCGGTTACGGCGCAGCAGGGCCATGGTGGATTTAAACTCCGGCCAACTGGTCAGGGTAGAGAGCACCACAAAGCCGATCACCCCTTTGGGTACATTGGAGGCAGTCGAAGCAAAGTTGACCACCGGGTCCAAGAAGTAGCCCCCCGCCAACAAAATCACTAAGGCGGGGAAAAACCATGTTTTGGCAATCACAATATCGTCGGCCTTGCCCTCTTCTTCTGCTGGACGCATAAAAAAGAGCGCCAACCCAACCAGCGAGGCAGCGATCATCCAATAGAGATAACCGCTCGGAGGAATCAGATAAAAACCCCCAGCCAAAGCGGCGGTAAGAAAAATAGCAAGCCAGGTATAGAGGGGCTTTACCGTAAAAATCAGGGCAAATCGGCCAACGACAATGCCCGCCAGCAGCAGCAGCACGGGGTTCATATAGTTGGAGCCCAAGGGGGTCGATGCGGCAAACAGCACATCTCCGGCCACCAAGCCCACCACCACCACCAGCGCTTCGGGGCCATTGGTTAAAAAGCCGGTTAGGGTGCCAATGCCTTTAACATCCTTCAGGGTTTCGATCATCACTTCGATGGCCGTACCCACTAAAAACATGGTCAGCACCACGCCGCCAGCGCCAATAAAAGCGGTGGGCACATCCCCCCCATAGATCAACGCAGCCCCGCAAAAAAAGAGTGCGGTCACCGCCCAAGAGATCATATCCACAGGACTGATCGAGTCGATCACAAACTGCTTCATAAACTTCCCCTATAAGGAAAAACCTAACCGTGGGGGAGTATACTCTCTCCTTTAGGCAAAGGCATCAAAATCCCAAAGCCTTTGCGGTTTTCCCCATAATATTGTGAACCCCCCTCTGGGCTGCCCCTTATTAACGCAGCAGCCGACCACCATCCACATGCAGCACCTGTCCGGTCACAAACGGGGTGGCCAACAGATAGTTAAGGGCGGTAATCACCCCCAGCGGTCCTGCCTCTGCGGCCAAGGGGGTGTTCGACAGCAGCACTTGGTAAGCCCGATCATCCTCCCCTTGGGGAAACACCGCACCTGGGGCGATGGTATTGACCCGAATTTCGGGGGCCAACTCCCGCGCCAAAGAGCGACCCGCCATATGCAGCGCCGCTTTACTGCTGCTATAACCACTATAACCCAGCAAGGGCCGTTCCCCCCAAATATCCCCAATTTGAATAATATGTCCCCCCCCCGCAGGGCCACTGCGCATCCAGGGGGCTGCCTTAAGGGATAACCATAAGGGTCCCATGACATTAACTTTAAAAAGATTCTCCAGGCTCTGCCAGCTTGGGTTTTCTTCATGGTCGGGCTCAAAACGTGCGGCATTATGCACCACCACATCCAACTGCCCAAAGTGGCGCACCACCTGCCCCACCAGCGTTTCAATGGCTTCGGGATTACGCAAATCACACGTAAAACTTTGTATTTTAGCCTCTTGCATGGGGTAACGCTGGATCATCGCCGTCGCGTCTGACTCAAAACAGACCAGCGCGACGCGGTAATTTTGTTCCATCAGCGCCTGCACAATGGCCTGCCCCAGTTGACTGCTGCCACCGGTGACCAGCGCCACCCGCTCCGCACCCTCGGTTTGCGGGGCATTGGGGGCCAGCACAAAGCCATGGCTCTCCACCGGCTGCGGGGTGCTGGCTGCGGCCAAAGCGGCTTCACGGTAGGCGGCACGCCGCTGTTCCCGCTCGAAGGGTTCTAGTTGTGGCAGCTCTTTTTTATAGGCCCGGTGGGGAAAATAGCGCTCCAGAAAGGGATTCCAAAATGGCTCTGGCGGGGGGTTACCCTCTTTCATTTCAGCCCACCGATAGATGGGCCACAAAATCACTAAAAACACAATAAAAGGCGACGCTAAAAAGAGTGCCAAGGCCCCTTTAACCCCATCGGCAAGCCGCGCAACGGCATGTTTTTCTTCAGGCTCTTGCCACCCATTCTGTTCAGACACCGGAGACTCCATTCATCCTCTAGGGTGCAGTTGGTCGTGCAATTTTTTTAGACGAGCATTGGCGACGTGGGTATAGATTTCGGTGGTTGAAATATCGGCATGCCCCAACATCATCTGTACCGCCCGCAGGTCAGCCCCATGGTTGAGCAGGTGCGTGGCAAAGGCGTGCCGGATACCATGTGGGGAGAGCGGTTTCATAATATTTGCCTCATAGGCATAGCGTTTGACAATGTGCCAAAAATTATGCCGCGTCATTGCGGCCCCGCGATTGCTCAAAAACAGGTCATTACAGCGCCCCCCTTTAAGCAACACTTGGCGGGCGCTGTGCCGGTAGCGGATCACCATTTCGGTGGCGGCCTCCCCCATGGGTACAATGCGCTCTTTATTGCCTTTACCGATCACCCGCACAAAACCATTCTCTTCGTCCAAACCGTCCAGGGTCAGCGTAACCAGTTCCGAAACCCGTAGACCGGTAGCATACATCAGCTCCAGCATGGCGGCATCCCGCATACCCAATTCGGTGCTGGTATCCGGCGCATAGAGCAGTGCTTCGGTCTCCGCTTCGCTTAGGGTGTTGGGCAGTTTTCGTTGGGGTTTAGGTCGATAGACACCACCGGTGGGGTCTTCGCTACGAATACCTTTATCCACCAGATGCCGAAATAGCCGCCGCATAGCGGAGAGTTTGCGGGCTACCGTTGAGGGGGTCAGGCTTTTTTGTGCCAGCTCACCAATATACTCCAAAACATCCTGGCGTTGGATCTCGGGCAGGGTCAGGTTGCGACTGGCGCAAAAGCTGCGCAGAGCATCCAAGTCGCGCCGATAGGCTATCAGGGTGTTGGCCGCAAGACCATGCTCAATGAGCAGCTCATCGAGAAATCGTTCCATCAAGCGATAATCAGACATCATCCCTCCCCTTAACAGCTTCACGGTGCTGTTTGGGTAGGATAACGCGTTCGATGGCAGGCACGGACACTTTACGGATAAAGCTTTTTACTTTCAAAGGGGTCATGGCATACACCAATTTTTCGGCTTCGCAAAAGATCACCCCACCCAAGGGGGCAAACCACCGCTGCCCGGCCTTTTCCCAACGGCTGGCACCCCTAATGAGGCGCGGGCTGGAAAAAGGGGGCATAAATAGGGCAAAACTGGTCTGGCGAGTAACAAATAAGGCATCTTCCAACTGTTCGCTCAACTGCCGTGGCGAAAAGGGGCGCCCCCAACCAAAGGGTGAACCATCCCGTCTGGCCCACCATCCTCCTCGGTTGGGCACCACACAGAGCAGCCGTCCGCCTGGTTTAAGCACCCGCCACACCTCACGCAACACCCCATTGGTATCCCCCAGCCCTTCCATCAAATGGCACATCACCACCCGGTCTATCGAGGCATCCGCTACCGGCAGGGCATCGGGACGCAGGATAAGCTGCCCATAACAGCCATCACAACTGGCCCGCCGCACGACCCCCATTTCGGCGGGGGTACCGATGAGCAACCGTTTTGAAGCCGAGGTTAACTCCGGCAGGTAAGGCTGGGCATAACCCAGGGCCAAGGTGGTCTCTACCGGGCGATTTTTTAACCAAGCTTTAAGGGTTTCGCCTAAAATATTACTGACACAATAACCCTGCTGGGATGCATACCAACGCTGAAGAGAGAGCGCTTCCAGATTCATAGTTAGAACCTTTGCTATGGTTGGGCTACCACGAACAAACCGTGCAACATTGCCTCTTTGAACGCATCCGCCTAAAATTGTAATCGGGATCTCGCCAACTGCCAACCCGATCCCCCAACCGGAGCGACGATTTTATGACCATTCCACTTGAGGTAACGCCCCTACCCGCCTGGGAAGATAACTATATCTGGTGTTTTCCAACCGAACCCGGTGCCGTGGCGGTGGTTGACCCAGGCCAGGCTGAACCGGTCACAGACTATCTTCAACAGCACGGATTACGTTTAAGCCATATTTTACTCACCCACCACCACGGGGATCATATTGATGGCGTTGCGCCATTGCAACGCAAGCATCATGCCCGGGTGCTGGGCAGCGCTCTGGATGCCCACCGTCTTCCCCCGTTGGATGAAGCCCTACGGGGGGGGCAAACCTTTTGTCTAGGCCCCCATCAAGTCGACACCTACCACACCCCTGGCCATACCTCAGGCCACCTCTGCTACCACATTGCCGATTGTTTGTTTGCAGGGGATACGCTATTCAGCTATGGTTGCGGTCGACTGTTTGAGGGCACCCCCCAACAGATGTGGCAAAGCCTGCTCATCTTAAGGGCCTTACCAGAGACCACCCGGCTCTGTTGTGCCCATGAATATACACTGACCAACCTGCGGTTTGCGCGTAGCTTACCCGGTCAGCAGGAGCCCTTGGCCGCCCCGTGGCAACGGGCCCAACAAACCCGTCAGTTGGGCAAACCAACGCTGCCCAGCCGCTTGGCGGAAGAGAAACAATACAACCCTTTTTTACGCTGTGATGACACCCAGTTTCGTACCGCCGTGGGTCAGCAGGCGGCCTCGGCTGAGGCATGTTTTGCCTATATACGCCAATTACGAAATCACTTTTAATCGACATCGAATGGAGTTTATAGCATGTCTATCAAAACCCCTGACGAAGCCCATCCAGATATTTTAACAACACCCTGCCCCATCACCACACTGCCAAACAGTCTCGGCAAGGCGGTAAGTGTCTACGACTCTTCACGGCATGATCCTGCTACCCTCGCCCAAGAAAAGCGCTCACGTTATATTATGCTTGCAGGTGGAATTGCCCTGTTGCTGGGGCTATTTGTCAATTTTGTGGTCAAACCGTTTCCCCATCAGCCATGGCTTAGCTTTGCTTGGCCACTGCTGGCCGCCTTGCTCTCGGCATGGACGGTCGCCATCAATACCATTCAAAAACGCGACTGTAACTGTGCCACCACCCTAGGGGCTATACAGGCCCATCAACAAGGCTTATTGCCCAAAGTTACCCAGACCCTTTTCCAGTTTGAGCAGGCCCATTATTTGACCAAATTTCACACCACCCACGCCGTAGCACAGCACTATCTTTACCATGCGGTGGAGGATGAAACCTTTCATTTTAGGTGGATGGATGATCAACACCAACAACGCTACCAAATTGATGGGCTCAACGACCATCGTAACAGCTTCTCTGTGCCCTTACAGAACTACTACTTTGGTGCGGCTGTTGAGCTTAACTGGACCCGCTATCTGCTGCGCAAAAATGCTGCGGCCATCGTGCAAGGTCTGCCCATCCGCTGCCCCTTAAACGAGAGCGGCAGTGACTATATGGAGTTAGGCGCAGAAACGTTTCGCTACGCGATTCAGGGAAAGATCGGCGAACACGGGTATGAAGAGGTTGCAGAAAGCTTTCGCGGTGAACAAGATTTTGATATTGGTATCTTTAATCTGCAAGAGGGGGGCGAAACCCATAGCCACCACTGGATTAAACTGCCCTACCCAACCATTCCCAATGAGCTCTTTTTTATGAAGTTGTGGGAGCTGCGCACCGGCACCAAAGTTGAGGTCCATCATCTACTGCCCGAGGCAAAGACCTGCACCACCGATCCGGTGACCGCGCTCAACCTGTCCGCGCTGTTTTTACAGCAGTTGGAACAATCCATCACCCGCCATGGTCGACAGGACACCACCCTCGCGGTGGTGGTGATCGAGGTTGCCAACATTGCCTTTATTAAACACGCTTTGGGTCGCGAAGCGGGATCACTGGTATTAAGGACTTTAGCCAACCGCATGCAAGCCTCGGTAAGACGGGGGGATACAGCAAGCCGGCTATGGCGGGATGAATTTGGCATCACCCTAACCGATCTTAAACCCGAGGCGTTGGAACTGGTGGTCGAAGGCATTCGCGCGGAGTTGGCGCAGCCCATCGACACCCCATTTGGTGCGGCCTATGCCGAGTTACACATGGGCTGGGCCATCTATCCGGAGGATGGCAACCACCACGGCAGCCTCTTACGACACGCCCGTTATCAGACCTACCAAAACCGCATTAAAGCGGTTTTGGCCCAAGAACCCCATTAATAGGTTCCCCACACCACCCAATGACGATCGGAGGTTTGTGCAATCTGTAGATGCTCAAGTTGGGCTGCCTGCAACTGACTTTTGACCTCATCCAGGGTAAAGGCTGCCCGCAATGAGTGGTAAAAATCCTCTTGCAACCGTGGCGGTTCTTGGGCGGTGTAGGTGTGCGTCATCTGCCTGGCTTGCGCCTCGCTTGCGGGGCGCAGCAGGTCCATGACCAACAGGGCACAACCCGCTTGGGCATAGTTTTTTATGGTCGCCCAAAACGCCTCTGGCTTATGCATATGGTGCAATAAGCTGTTGCTTATGATAGCACTATAAGGCACTTGGGGCAGCTCATCACAGTCGGGCAAGCACCCTTCAATAAAGGTGACACGGGTGCCGGGCTCCCCCCAGCGGGCGCGCAACCGCACCCCCTCATAGAGCATGCTGGGCGAGCCATCTAGCCCGATCACCCGACAACCAGGATAAGCATGGGCAAAACGGCAGGCGACATCCCCAGGACCACAGCCCAAATCCAACACCAAACCCGCCCCTGAAAAAGCGGCATGCTTCTCTTTAAAGGTTGCCACAAAGGCATCGTGGGGGGCTGAAAAATCGGCCTCTGCATAAACCATGGCCTGCTCGGCCTCCAGCATTAACTCAGGTTCCAATTGGCGTTGCATGGGAGATTTATCCTTTTTTTGTGCATGGCCTACCCTTAGAGGACAAGGCCCAACAAATTCCTTTTAACGACACCCCTATCCCCGTTACGCGAGGATATACAAACCCAAGACTGGCTAAGCTTGGTGGGGATGACCTCTTGATTAGCCTGTTTTTGGCAGACGGTGACACAGTGCGTCAATGTGGGCGAGCAGATCCCGCTGGGTCAGGGGCTTATTCAAATGGTCGTCGCAGCCATTGCGCAGACTGGTCAAACGCCCCTCCTGCCCGCTATGGGCTGAGATGGCTAAAATTTTTACAGGGGCGCGCTGCTGTATGCGTTCCCAACTACGGATGCGATGCACCGCCGTATAACCATCCATCACCGGCATTTGGGTATCCATAATAACGAGGTCAAACTCCATAGCGGCACCCAAAGGATCGGTCATCCCCTCTTGAAACCGTTGCAGAGCCTGCTGTCCATCGGTCACCACCTCCAGGTGGCAGAGGGTATCTTTAAGAAAATTTTGGATAACATAGCTGCTATCGGGGTCATCCTCAGCCAGTAGAATACGCAGAGCCCCCCCCTCTTTAAGTTCACGCTTGTGGGTAGCGTGCATTAAATTGCGACAGGCGTCATCCAAGTGCCGATAGCCAGGTTCGACAAACAGTTCGGCCAAGGTTTTTAAGATAACACGGCGCTTCAGCGGGGGCGACACATAGTTGATGCCCGCCTGACACAGCGCAAAACGCTCTTTTTGTCCGGGGTCCAACCCTAGGATTACAAAATGTAAGTTTCGAAATATCTTGCGCTTTTTCAGCTCGCTTGCGTAGCTTACCACATCCATATTGGCGAAGGGTTTTTCGGCATCCAACAGCAGCATATCGCACAGGGGTCCCTGCCCATCCCGCTCCACATCGTGAACCACCTCCATCAATTGCACCAGCTCATCATGGTTACTGACGGCGGTACAGTGAACCCCTTCAGGCGTGAGCATCTCCTGCACCATGGTGCGCAGGTTTTTGCCTCGGCTGAACACCACCACGCGGCGCTCTTTCAGAGTGGTATGATCATACTCCAAGTTGGCGGGATTGGCCTGTTCCATGGCGGGTTGTAAAGGGATATCAAAAGCAAAGGTTGAACCCACCCCAGGTTCACTAAAGAGCAACTCGAGCTGTCCACCCATAAGGTTGACCAAGCGGCGACAGATGGTCAGCCCCAGCCCGGTACCCCCAAAGCGACGGCTTTCTGTTTCGTCCACTTGGCTAAAGGCATCAAAGATCGCCTCACGCTTTTCCATGGGGATGCCAATACCATTATCCGACACACTAAACCGGTAATCCGAGCGTTCAGGGCCGTTGCGCGGCCCAGGCCGCACTTGGATAACCACCTCCCCCTTTTCACTAAATTTTATGGCATTACCCACAAGGTTTATAAGTACTTGCCGCAGCCGTACTGGATCGCCCATCACCCGCACCGGGACCAAAGCGGCGACATGTGAGAGCAGTTTAATTCCCTTTTCGGTGGCGCGATAACTGGCCATATCCATCACCGATTCCAACAGGTGGTCCACATCAAACACCACCTGTTTTTCCCCCTCTTGGGCGCCTTCGTTTTGGCTGATCACCAAAATATCGTCAATCAGCTCCAACAGGGCATCCCCAGAGCGCCGGATAATGCTCACATGCTCCCGTTGAACCCGGTCTAAATGGGTTCCCGACATCAATTCGGCAACCCCCAAAATGGCGGTCATCGGGGTACGAATTTCATGACTCATGGTGGAGAGAAAGCGGCTTTTGGCTTTACTGGCGGTTTCGGCGGAACGTTTCGCTGCCTCTAATGCCTGCTCGGCTTCGCGCCGTTCTGAAATATCTCGAATACTGGTGCGAAAGCCCAGTTTTTCACCGGCGTTGGTGAGCATAGGTTGCAAACTCAGCGAGACCCAGCGCAGATCCCCTTCACGATGTTTAATCCGCAAGGAGACATCATGGGCCACCGCTCCAGCGCGTCCTTCCTGCATAAGCCGCTCCAGGGTCGAGCGGTCTTGGGCATGGAACAGGTCCACAGGGTAGGTTGCCATCTCCATACATGCGGCGATACTATACCCTGTTACCCGTTGCACTGCGGGGTTAATCCATTGCACCCGCCCTTGGGCATCAAACCAAGACTCCCAGTCATGGGTAAAATTAGCGATATTGCGGTAGGTGGTGAGCTCATGGTTAAGCTGTTGCAGCATGGCCCGTTGGTCGGATAGATCCACCAAAGCCAGCCCCATACCGGCCACACCGCCCACATCGCTCAAGCCCGCGCCCATCACCCGCACGGAACGCCCATTACGACCCAGGTCTGGCACCAAATTAAGGGTTATGGCGCTCGGTCCATCTTGGTCTACATCAATAAAAAAGGCTTCGAGTTTTTCTCGGTCGTTTAGGTCAACCCACTGGCTAAAGGGGGTTTGGTACAACGCCTCGGGGCTTACCCGCAACCAATCCGCCATGGTTTTATTGGTATGCACGATCAGACGATCCCGCCCCAACAGGCAGAGCCCCTGCTGGCCTACGTTCAACAGGTTTTGGTAGCATTGGGCATACAAAGAGGCTTCTGTGGCTGGGGTATCCAAATCCGCAGGCTGTGATTGTGCCGTATCGTTGGAGTTGACCAAAAAACACCTCTTCATCCGCTTTCAAAACGGTGGGCCTGGGCGACGACGCACCGCATATGACGGGCGATGATTGACCATGCAAGGACTATATGGTTCTAATTTACCACAAGGTACGCGCAACAAAAGCGCAAAGGGGCTCTATTTAAAAATTTTATCCACACAAAGATTCACACAGGGCACAAAAAAGCGTATAGTTTAAGTAAACAGTAGGGATTGTTGTCCTGCAAGGGTAATCCGCTTTATCCTTACAGGGGAAGACGATTCACAAGGGCGGTACCAAGACCCCCGTTTTTATGTCCAGGAGGCTTCAAATGCCACATGCAATAATTGAGGAGCAGTTTTTTGAGGGAGGTGGTCAGGATTCTGCTGCCGAACAAACACCGCCTCCACTGGTTGCCGTTTCAGGTGAATATGGTGCGGGTGCTGAGGATGTGGCAAAACTGCTCGCCGAGCGGCTTGGCGTGCAATGTTTTGACCCCCCTTTGATGCAACGCATTGTAGAAGAAGCCCAAAGTAACTATGCCCTACAGGAGCGTCTGGACGAGTTAATGCCCAACAAGATCAAGGGCTGGCTCGCGACCTTCATGAAAAAAAATCGGGGCAAAGGAGAGATCTCCTACCTCCATTTGGTTAAGGCCATGATGGGCATTAGCGCTAAGGGTGGTGTTATTATCGGTATGGGTGCCCACCTCATTTTGTCTGACCGCCAAGTGTTTCGGTTAAAGGTTGAGGCGGGTCCTGATTACTGTTCAGGGCGGATTGCCAAAGCGACCGGTATTGATATTAAAGCGGCGGAAAAGATGTGCGCGCGGGTTGATCGTGAGCGCGTCAAATTTGTCAAGGAGATCTACGAGCGTTTTCCCACCGATGCCACCTACTATGATCTGGTGCTCAGTGCCGAAACCTTCTCACCACAACAGATGACAGAAATGGCCATCCAAGCCATGTGCCTAGCCAAGCTCGACATGCCTGCGACGTTGTGCAATAAGAAATCCAAGTAAGGGGGAAGGAGTAGATCATGAGCAACGCACGTACCCAGGCTCTGTTACAGTCCATTATGGGCGCGAAAATGTACCAGAGCAGCGACAAAGATGAGACCCCTTCCACGGTTCCACTCATCACGGTTTCTCGTGGGTTTGGTGCCAATGGCAGTGAAATTGCCGCCCGCTTAGCTGAACGGCTACAGGTCCCGCTGTATGATAAAGAGCTGATCAATGAGGTCACACGACAGGCCAAAGCTGATCCCTTTTTAACCAAACAGTTGGATGAGCGCATCTCGGGTGCCATGGCGGATTGGATTACCTCCATGTTCACCGGCCAATCGACCAGCCAAGATACCTTTAACTATTATATGGTTAAGGTTATCATGAATATTGCCCCACAGGGTGGTGTTATTGTTGGACGCGGCGCCCACCTGCTGCTTAGCCAGAAACACAGGGTCTTCAGACTGCGCGTCGAGGGTTCTTTGCATGTTTGTGCCGAGCGGGTCGCCAAACGCGAAGATATCAAGCTGAAAAAGGCTGAAAAGCGGGTCGTCCAAGTGGACAAAGAGCGCCGCGATTTTGTCGAGGGGCTGTATAAAAATCGCTCAACCCGCCACAACTTCTATGACATGGTGATCAATACGGATCTCTTTAAGCCCCAAGCCACGGTAGGTGTGGTGGAGTTGGCTTTGGCAGAGATGGGATTTGTCATTCCTAAAAAATAACCTGTCGCAAAGGTCTCTACATTCCAGGGGGGAGCACAAGCTCCCCCCTTTGCATGGATCTCAATTTGCACCGCAAGAGCGCTTATTTTTTCCTTTTAACCCAGCCATGGGTGGGGGATAATCAAGCCTTTAAGTAAACACAGCCAGTTTAAGTTGAATAACGTGACCGATCCCATCACCATACAAAAATTGCTGGATAAGCTTGACGGGCGCAAGAGCCCGCTCATTTTACCTGAACTGACCACTGGGGCTTCCAGTTGGTTGGCGGTGGAGTTGGCCTTGACGCAACCGGCTCCGGTGGTGCTGGTTACGGGCAAAGTTCAGCGGGCGGAATCCATCGCTCGTGAACTTCTTTTTTTCGGTGCCCAGCGCGGGGTCCATATCCTCCCTTTTCCCGCCTGGGAGACGCTCCCTTTTGAGCCCCTCTCCCCTTACGGCCCCCTCGTGGGGGATCGCTTAGCCACCCTTTCACGCTTGATTGGGTTGGGCAAGTCGGGTCCCATTTCCATTGGTAATGAGCTGGGGGATAGTCGCACGGTGGTGATCACCACCCCAGCGGCCATCATGCAACGGTTGATGCCAAAAGCGGTATTGGCCCGTTATGGTTTTGCCTTTTCGGTGGGGGATCAGCTTAATTTACCGCAATTTCGTGAGCTATTGACCCGCTCGGGGTACAACCCGGTTTCGCAGGTGTCGGAGCCTGGGGAGTATGCGGCGCGTGGGGGATTGATTGACCTCTTCCCCCCCGGTCGGGATGAGCCGGTACGGGTCGAGTTGTTTGGCGATGAGGTCGAGAGTATCCGCCTGTTTGATCCAAGCAATCAGCGCTCTTTAGACCCCATACCTGCGGTAGAGGTACTCCCGGTGCGGGAGGTTATTCTTAATGCCGACACGATAAGCTGTTTTCGCACTGCTTATCGTGAGGTATTTGGGGGCTATGCGGCGGAGGATTTGATCTACAAAGAGATTTCTCAAAACCGTACTTATCAGGGTATGGAGCAGTATCTACCGCTCTTTTATCCTGATCTGGACACCCTCTTTGATTATCTCCCCAAGCAGACGCTGTTTTTGATGGAACCCGATGTACCCAACCAGATTGAAGAGCGTGCGCGGGAGATTGAGGATCAACACCGTATCGCCTATCAGGCGGGCCAAGGCAATGAAAAGGGCTATGATGGCAGTAGCATGCGCTGCATTGCCCGCAACACCCTTTATTTAGATCAAAGAGAGCTGACGGAACGCCTTAAACCCTACCCGCAACTCTTACAAAGCGCCACGGGCAAACCGGCTCTGGACCTGGATCTACACCCCATCCCCCCCATTCAGGAGGGGGTGCAGGGTGCCGACCATAGCCAACAGGATGAGAAAAAAGCCACCGCCACGGTCATGGATCGCCTCTGTCGTCAGATCAGCTTATGGCAAAAGGAGCAGCGCCGCATCGGTTTTGTTTCTCGCACCATCGGCCAGCGGGAGCGCATGCGGGAGCTGCTGACCGACCATAAGGTGAGCGTGGTGGATGGCTCCAGTTGGTCCGCGTTGCTGCAAGCGGACCCCAGACAGCCCATGCTGCTGCTGGGGGATGTAAGTGATGGTTTTGAACATCCCACCCGCCATGTGGTGCTGATTAGTGAAGACAATGTTTTTGGGGTACGCATACGCCGCCGTCAGATAAGCCGTCGTTATTTGGATCAGTTAATCGCCAGCTTTGCCGACCTTAATGAAGGCGATGCTGTGGTCCATGTGGATCATGGGGTGGGTCGTTTTGGGGGGCTGGTATCGCTGGAGGTTGGTCAGCTTAAGAATGATTTTTTGCTGATTATCTATGCCGACGGCGACAAGCTGTATGTCCCTGTCGAGAACCTGGACCGGGTTGGTAAGCACTCTTCGGGTGAAGAGGTGCAGCTGGACAAACTGGGGGGCAAACGTTGGGCCAAGACCCGCGCCAAGGCGCGTAAGAAGATTTTGGAGATGGCTGAAGAGCTGGTGGCCATTCAAGCCCAGCGGGAGGCCACCCAAGGGGTGGTTTATTCGGGGCCGGATGCCCTTTATCAGGAGTTTGCCAGCACCTTCCCGTTTGAAGAGACGGTGGACCAGGCCAAAGCCATTGAGGCGGTGTTGGAAGATATGGCCTCACCCAAAGCGATGGATCGGCTGGTGTGTGGTGATGTAGGCTTTGGCAAAACCGAGGTTGCGCTACGGGCGACCTTCCGCGCAGCGATGGATGGCAAACAGGTGGCGATTTTGGTGCCTACCACCATTTTGGCCCAGCAGCACTATGAAAATTTTGCCAAGCGGCTGGCGGGCTACCCTATTAAGGTGGACATTCTCTCGCGGTTTCGCACACCAAAAGAGCAAAAGGCCACCATAGAAGCGGTTGGCCATGGCACGATTGATGTCATTGTGGGCACTCATAGGCTGCTGCAAACGGATGTTAAATTTAAGGATCTTGGTCTGCTGGTGGTGGATGAGGAGCAACGCTTTGGGGTGAGCCATAAGGAGCGCATTAAAAATCTTCGCGCTACTTTGGATATTTTGACCCTTACCGCTACGCCCATTCCCCGCACCTTGAACATGGCCATGGCGGGGGTGCGCGATATTAGTATTATTGCCTCTCCCCCAGCGGACCGGTTGGCCATTCGCACCATTATTACCCACTACGATAAGCAGCAGGTGCGTGAAGCGATTTTGCGGGAGCTCTATCGGGGGGGACAGGTTTTTTATGTTCACAATCAGGTGCAGGATATTGAGCGCAAAGCACAAGAGATTGCGGAACTGGTACCAGAGGCCCGGGTGGGTGTAGCCCATGGTCAAATGCGGGAAAACCAGTTAGAGAAGGTGATGATGGAGTTTTACCGTCAAACTTTCAACATTCTGGTATGTACCACCATTGTGGAAAACGGCGTGGATATTCCCACCGCTAATACCATCATTATTGATCGTGCCGACAAATTTGGTCTGGCTCAACTACACCAACTGCGGGGACGGGTGGGACGCAGCAAGCATCGCGCTTACGCCTATATGTTGGTGCCCCATTTACGGCGCTTAACCAAGCATGCCGAAAAACGCTTGGAGGCGCTGGAGAGCCTGGGTGAGCTGGGGGCAGGCTTTATGCTGGCGACCCATGATTTAGAGATCCGGGGTGCGGGTAACATTTTGGGCGATGAACAATCTGGGCAGATCAAAGAGGTTGGTTTTGAGTTGTACAATCAGATGCTGCGGGAGGCGGTGGTGGCCCTGCAAACGGCCCGGGCCCAAGGTCGGGATTTGGCCTCTACCACCCCTCTGGGGCAGGCTCCAGTGGATGAAGGTCCCGCACCGGTGGTACCCAGCATCAACCTGCATCTTTCCACCTATATTCCCGAGGAGTATGTGGAGGATGTGCATCAGCGTTTAACCCTCTACAAGCGCATTGCTGAACTCAAAACCTATGAGGAGTTGCAGGAGATGCGGCTGGAGTTGGCGGACCGTTTTGGTCCCCTGCCCGCAACGGTGGACCATTTGCTTTCGGTGATGGAGATCAAACGTCTCTGCGTTAAACTGCGCATTATCAAACTGGATGCAGGCCCTAAGGGTGGGACTTTCCAATTTGATGAACTTTTTACGGTGGAGATACCCCGTCTTATTGCCATGGTACAGCGGGAGGTTGGTCATGCCCGACTGGATCAGACCAGTCGCACCTTAATTCTTAGAAATCGCCCATGGAGCGAAGACAAGCAGCGCCTGCAAGAGGTCCGCGAGGCGTTGACCACCCTCATTTAGTCTGCCATCCCCTTCTGCCCGGCATGGATTCGTCCATGCCGGGCCTCTGTTTGGCCTATCCTTTGCACATTATCCGTCACTGGCTCCCCTGTTTTTGGGGGGAGTCTCCCTAAATGCGATCCTTCAGGATTTCAGGCGGTCCGGCATGGCGATGATGGAACAGGATTTTTACAGACGGCTTAATGTGCCCAGCAGCGCGACCCCTTTACAGATACGCGATGCCTATCGCCGTCTTGCCCGTCAATTTCACCCCGATGTGAGCCCCATCCCCCAGGCTGAAGATCTGTTCAAGGCGCTGGGCGAGGCGTATGAGGTACTGCGTGATCCCCAAAAACGCGCTCAGTATGATCGCACCCAGGGTTCTTATATCTGGCCAAATACCCGTCAGAGCCCACCAAAAAGTGGCACACCGGCAGGCAAACCGCATCATGTAGAGGCCAAACTGATTGTGCCACTAGAGGTTGCTTACCGGGGGGAGATTCATCAGGTACGGCTGAATTTACGGGAGCTTGGGGGGGATCGTCTGATTCAGGTACAAATTCCCAGAGGGGTGGTCCATGGTGACCGCATTCGGGTCTACAATCAGGTCCGCGCCAATCCGCTCAAAGGAATCAGCGGTGGGGACATTTTGTTTAATGTCGAAACCCCGCCTCACCCTCATTTCCAATTAGAGGGGTATGATCTCTACAGCAGCCTAACCCTGAGCCCCTGGGAGGCCGCTTTAGGCGAGCCGGTGCAGTTTAAATCGTTGGGCGGCACCATTCGGGTGCATATTCCGGCGGGTTCCAGTTCGGGCCAACTTATCCGTATCCGTGGTCGGGGGTTTCCCAAACCCGGGTTTGGTCAGTGCGGGGACCTCTATCTGCGTCTCAACATTGCCCTGCCCAAGCAGTTAAACAATGCCGAGAAACGTCTGTATCGAAAGCTTGCCAAAAAGTCAGACTTCAACCCTCGCGGCAACTAGGCGATTTTCACATGGTGCCCTTGGTGCCAAGGGCACGATTCACGCTGAAATAGGACAAACAACGCGCCTCTCGACGACCCTTTAGGCACGGATGATACAGCGGTTGCGCCCAGAGTGTTTGGCTTCATAGAGCGCCTCATCGGTCAATTTGAGCGTTTTATGAAAGTTGGGGTTACCATCATGCACCGCACCACCAAAGCTGGCGGTTATGTGTATCTTTTCGCCAGAGGGCAGGTCAAACAGCTCTTGTTCAATACAGTGACGCACCTTTTCGGCCAGATGTTCCAACCGTTGAGGGCTCATATCCCCGTAGACAAATAAAAACTCTTCACCGCCAAATCGGAAAACATAGTCATTAACACGGGCCGCACTACTCAGCCGCTCGGCAAATTGCTGTAGCACCGCATCCCCTGCATCGTGACCATAGGTATCATTAATGGTTTTAAAATGGTCAATATCACAGAGCAGGAAACCAAAGCGGATCTCGTGGCGCATGCTGACTTCCATCTCGTGTTTAACCACACTATCCAGAAAGCGGCGATTATACACCTTGGTCAGCGGATCACGCCCACTCTCTTGGGCTAAAATGGCCTCGATCATCATATCCAGTGCCAATTCAATACTATTCAATTGATCGTCTACCGCACTCAGGGTATCGCGTGAGACCGCATTTAGGTGCTCTTGGCTTAACCGTTGTCGCCCCAGCAAGGCATCCATGGCCTGAATATTTTGTTGAATGGTGTGCAGCTGTTCATACTGGGGTAACACCAAAGGGGCTTTGTGAAACATCCACAGGCCAAATTCGGCGCGCCCCAGCGAGGGTAACTCCGTCTCAATGCCGCGTCCACCCAAAACACGCCACAGTTGGTTGCTCCACCCTCTTAGGGTTCCCCGCAACCGTTCACACTCCAAGGCTTGGGCCGAGGGGGACAATTGCAGGCGTAACGCTTGGTTATTACGCTCGTAAGAGGCTGACATTCGCACATAACTCTCATTGATCAATGAGAGATTATGGTCCAACACCTCACCCACCAACACCACCAGGTCAACCAAACGCTGGCGGGGAATATCGCTCTCAGAGAGAAAACATATGATTTCTCGTCGTAAAATACGCATCCCCTCCACCACCAAATGCATGGGGATATTAATGCGGGCGTGCACATTGCCAATATTTTTTTGAAACGCAAACATCTGCTCAAGGGTATCGTCATCTTTATGGGAAAAAAGCATTTGCAACCATTCCGTCAGCGAACCATGCAGACGCTCTTTAACCAACGCACTGTCGAGAAAAAAACGGGCTGACTCCACCTCTAACAGCTCGATATAGAAGCGCTCTACCGTCTGGTTGAGACGATCTTTAATAAGATCACCGATAAAGTTAACTTTTTCGGCATCAACACCCAGATAGATATCTTTTAAGCGCTGTTCATCACGAGCAGACATCCACATTCTCCATGAATCAGTGAGAGGAATAAAACGGCTCACTAAGATTACTACACTCTAGCAACAAACTTATAGTTTAAAGTTCTGGTTATTGACCCATTGGCATCATCGCGCGCCCCAACTTCTAGGGCGTTTGCCATGCTTACCGTTTGCTCGCTGGCTGGGTCAGCACAAGCAAACTTAATAACCAATAATTTTGCGTTAATTATTTACTCTATTTCCGCAACAGACTACAAGACATTTTGTCAGTTTTGCAGAGCATAGAACCTTACTCGTTAAATTTTAACGCTATTTATTTCATCATTAATCTATCATGATCGAATAAATTTTATATTTTTAACATCATAATTTTGTATTTTTAGTATAGAAAGCCCCCCCATCATCAACGTCTCGCATTTTTCCACGCTTGGTCAGCGCAGACCGTAACAATTGGTGACGCATGGCGCATGGGCGCAGCCACACAGCTCGCTCTCTTGTCGGGGCACCCCAAGCGCAGTGGGTGCACCCCAGACATACGCCTTTACAGGCAATGAGACGCAGCCATTTTGGTTAGGTAAAGGGGTTCAGCTTCTGGCTCCCTTTAATCAAGGTGTCCACTTCATCACCAAGGTGCATATCGGTCATGGGGTAGAGCATTTGCTCCTCTTTCATATTGTGCTGTTGCATAACAAACAGCAGGGTCCCCCCTACCCCGATCATGCCGGGGACATTGCCATGCAACACAAACTCGCGCATTTGCGCCAGCAATCCCCGCATCTGTTGGTGCTCCATACGCATGATCATCGTTGGGCCTTGGGTCATACCGGTTTTACGCTCAAACGCGGGAAAAATGACCTCCTCTTCCATGCGAAAATGGTGCAGCATCCCCATATCAAAATCTTGAAAAGCGGCCATAGCCCGTGGTGCATCATCGGCAGCATTTTCCATTTTTGCGTAAAGGTCGTCACAACGACGATGATCAAAGGTAAAATATTCAGCCACTTGACGCGGGCTTTTAACCGCTGCACGCTTATGCAAAGAGATCCGCCAACCACGACGTACAGACAAGGGATACCACTCATAGGCACCCCAATTTTCATCCTGAAATTGTTCCACCAAGGGGGTGAGGGCATCCTCCCCCAACAACACCATGGTTTCCCCCGCTGGCAAGGCATCAAAAGCCGCTTGCAAGAGCGCCATAGCTTGCTCAATGGTGTGGTTATGGGTTAAATCCAAAATTTTCATCCTTTTTCCTTTTCCAGCATCCTAAACATTTTCATAAACTCGGATTCAAACCGACCCTCCACGCCCACCATCGCCAATCTCTATCGAAAGAATATAGCGAAACCCGCACAATTGCTCCACTATAGCAGCATGGGATGTACAAACCTTGATGCGTATCAAGCCACGATTTCCTTATCTCGCTTAGATTACCCCGGCATAGGCCAAACAAGCGGGTCGACCTTTAGTGAAGAAAGCACCGCCTACCATGTTTTTAAACAGTGGACTGCATATAGATCAAGCGCCACCGCTACATATTCCTCTGCGATTTTTTGCCACCGCCCCCCTGTTTATGGTTATGACAGGGCTGGCACTAAGCCTGTACGGCGCAGCGTTGCACGGGGATCAACTCGACCCCATCGCGGTCGCCATCGTACACGGCATTATGCTTGGTTGGCTGAATATGGTGATGTGGGGGGCCATGTACCAGATGATACCCGTCTTAGCGGGCACGCGGGTCAAAGCCATCTGGCTGGCTCAGCTGAGCCATGCTTTACTGGTGACGGGGCTATTGGCACTTATGCTGGGGCTGCCCGATTTTCTCCCTTGGCGTGGCGCCCTACTCTTGACCGCATCGGTGCTGTTACCCAGCGCATTTCTGCTGTTTTTACTGCCCGTGGGCTGGGCCTTATGGCACGCCCCCGCCACCCACCCCACGGTACATACCATGCGGCTTGCGCTGCTGGGACTTAGCCTAACCCTGTTGCTTGGTCTACTCTTTCTATTGGAGCACCAGTTTGGATTTTTAGCCATGGATCGCCAACAGATGGTGACGATTCATGCCAGTTGGGCACTGTTTGGTTGGGTTGGCTTGCTGATTATAGGGGTCTCTTTCCAGGTGCTACCCATGTTTTATATGATGCCCGCCTTCCCAACCACCCAGGCAAAACAGATTGTTTTATTGTGGCTGACGACCCCCACGGCCCTCACCCTTGCGCTAATGTTTGGGCAAGATCTGCAATTAATCCTGTTAGCCTTAGTTCCCCTCTATGGGGGGGCGGCCCTCTATGGCTTACACATAGCCCGTTTAATCCAACAACGTAAACGCAAGCTGTGGGATGCCACCCTGCGGTTTTGGCTATTGGGGTTTGCTTGCGGCACCCTAGCCTTACTGGGTCTACCCCTCGCCATTCTCTTGCAAACGGATCTCATGGCACCCGTGGTTGTGCTGTTTAGTATGGGCTTTGCGGGTTCCATCATTTTTGGCATGCTCTACAAGATCATCCCATTTTTGGTATGGTTTCATCGTTTTAGCCGCTTAGCAGGCTTAGCCCCCATCCCCATGATGGAAGATCTGGTACCCGACCGCTTGGCCCGCACCCATAGTTGGGTGCATGGTGCCACCCTGATCGCTCTGAGCCTAGGCTGGTATCAATTTGGCGGGGTTCTGCTCATACTCTCAGGGCTCTTTATTGTGGTGGCATTGTGGCATGCCTTAACGCAGCCTGTACCGTCACTGCCCCAAGTTAATGGTATGGAAGATTTTGCTAAAATGTTTGAAAACTTGAACAAACCAAGCGCCCCGCCCCCACCGCAAACCTAAAGGCTGTTGGTTTGAGAGAGATCACCGCTGGTGGTACATCTGTGGGCCATCATTTTAGTAGCGCCGTTTAGGAGAGGGCACCGCCGCCTCTTTGCCGGAGGTTTCAACCATGCGACCATCCATAGGGTTAATTTCCCCGATCACCGCTTGCTCTTTAAGGGGGACCATGGGTAGCGCCGTATTGGGTTCGACAAAGGGCGTGGTCTCCCCCGTGTAATTTTTACGCTCCATACGGGTGAGAATATCGTTATAGTGACGCACTTTAGCCACATAACGCACCGGCTCGTCCCCCCGTGCGTAACCAAATTTGGTATCTTTAAAATATTTACTTTGCGAAAGCAGCGGCAGTACCTGCCGCAAGTCACTCCACCGGTTGGGATTAAGATTTTGCTTTTTCGCCAGTCGCCTCGCGTCGGAGATGTGGCCCAAACCCACATTATAGGCCGCCAAAGCAATCCAGGTGCGGTCTGGCTCGGTGATGGTACTGGGTAGCCGCCGCCGCATGTTAGAAAGATACCATGCACCACCATGAATACTGGATTTAGGATCCAGCCGGTCGTCAATGCCCAAGGCTTTGGCGGTTACTTGGGTGAGCATCATAATCCCCCGCACCCCGGTAGAACTACGCGCTTTAGGGTCCCAATGGGACTCTTGATAGGCTTGTGCTGCTAGCAACTGCCAGGGGATATGATATTTACGCGCAGCTTCCATAAACAGATGTTTGTAGCTAGGCAACCGCTCACTCATGCGCTTAATAAATTGCCGGTTATCTACAAAATCAAAGCTTTGCCCTTCGACAAAACCATAATATTTTTCAAACAGCTCATCCAGTTGACCATTACTGCGGATCTCATTAAACCACGTCACCACCTCTTTATGCAGAAACACCGCGCGTTTAGGCAGGGTCCAAGCCAAGCGCTGTTCGGCATTAATAGGAAATTTGACGGTTAATTCGGGGTAGTAGCGCCGGTTTAGTGCCACCACGTTAGAGTCTGCCAGGGTACAATCCACCTTGCCCAGCCACACCTGTTCCAGCACCTGTTCTACCGACAGATTATCATCACTATGCCAAGTAAGTTGAGGCACCAACTGCTGCAATTCACGCAAGCGGTCCTCATAGGCGCTCTCTTTAACCACGGTGAGTTTGGCTTGGGTCAATTTAAGCAGGTTGGTTGGACGCACGCCCCCTCTGCGACATACCACCTGTTGAAAAACCGATTGATAATCTGGGCCGTAGAGATAGCGGTCGCCATCTTCTTCCTGCCGCACCAGACCCGCAGCCGCCAGATGCGCCTTACCCTCATGCAGGGTTTGCAGCACTTCACCCCGGCTCTGTTTTTTGATAAAGGCGACTTTTACCCCAAGATGGGCGGCAAACAGGGTGGCTAAATCATGTTCAAAGCCCTCCACACGGTCCCGACCCTGGTAATAGGTGGTTGGCGCATTGCGGGTTACCACCACCAACACCCCTGTTTTACGGATCTCATCCATAATGGGACGCTTCATACTTAGGTCACAGCCAAGCACGGGCAACAGAACCAGTAGCAGCAGAACAACAAGAGTGGGATATCGTCGCATAACGAGGGTATTGGGCCAATGAGGGTAAACGAGCCCACTGATGCTACCGGTTCGGCAGCACATATTCCAGAATAAACAGAGGGGAGCCAAGCTCCCCCCCACATATTTCATATATTTATCCGACATCGTGTTTACCAGCGCACCAGCACACTACCCCAGGTAAAGCCCCCGCCAAAGGCTTCCATCAACACCAACTGACCCGGTTTAATACGTCCATCCCGCACCGCTTCGTCTAGCGCTAAAGGCACACTGGCAGCGGATGTATTACCATGGCGTTCTACCGTCACGACGACCTGATCCATACTCATTCCCAGCCGCTTGGCGGTGCTGTTAATGATCCGTATATTGGCTTGGTGCGGCACCAACCAATCCACATCGGATTTACTCAGATTATTTGCCTCTAAGGTCTCATCCACGATCTGTTCCAGAGCCATCACCGCGCGTTTAAACACCTCATTTCCGCGCATGGTGACATAACCAAAGCCCTCCAGCATGGCCTGCACCCCACGCGCATCCGTCGATTGGGGTTGAGCATCGCCCCCTGGCACGCGGCTACCGCCATCTGAAACCCCAGTGGTACAGCGCAACAGATCCAGATAGCTGCCATCGGCATAGATATGGGTGGAGAGAATCCCCTGATCCACCGCTTCATGGGCCTCCAACACCACCGCTCCTGCGCCATCGCCAAAGAGAATACAAGTCCCCCGGTCTTGCCAATTGATAATCCGCGAAAAGGTCTCTGCCCCAATCACCAACACCCGTTTAGCACTACCGGCCCGGATAAATTGGTCGGCTGTGGTCAGGGCATAGATAAAACCGGTACAAACCGCTTGGATATCGAAGGCAGGGATACGCGTTTTATCTGCCCCCAAACGTTTCTGCACGATGGTGGCGGTAGAGGGAAAAATCAGGTCTGGGGTTGTGGTCGCCACCAAGATCAGGTCCAACTCCCAAGCTGCAATGCCCGCAGCTTGCAAGGCCTGTTCGGCGGCTTTGACCGCCAGATCGGAGGTCATTTCACCGGGGGCGGCAATGCGCCGCTCTTGAATACCAGTCCGCTCTTCTATCCAGCTACTGGTGGTCTCTACCATGGCCGCCAACTCGTCATTGGTCAGGCGACGCTCTGGCAGGTAGCTTCCGGTTCCGATAATACGGGAACGCAGGGTGCTCATGATAAAGATCCTCTCATTCACCTAGCAGGGATGGTGTTTACAAGATTGCCCAGCCCAGGCCCAGTTGTCTAGTGTTTATAAAACCCATTGCCCGACCTTTGTGTATTTTAAACTGCCGGGTCAGAGGGTTGCGTCCCTTCAGCACGAAATTTAGCAACGGCATCCCGAATACGTTTGGTCACCTGTTTTTCAGCCAGATCCACCGCCACATGGATGGCATGGGCATAAGCAACCGAGTCGGCTCCACCGTGGCTTTTGACCACTACCCCATTGAGACCCAGCAGGATCGCGCCGTTGTGTTTACGGGGATCCATTTCATCACGAAAGCAGCGCAGGGCAGGTCTGGCAATCAGGTACATCAATTTGGTTTTCCAATTTTTGGTAAAGGCTCCGCGCAGATAGTGGGTGAGCATTTTGGCGGTCCCCTCAATGCTTTTTAGGCTCACATTACCCACAAAACCGTCACATACAACCACATCCACCGTATCTTTAAAAATATCGGTGCCCTCGACATTGCCCACGTAGGAGCCGCCGGGGATCAAGGTTGCGGAGCGGGCTTTAAGCTGTTCCCCAGCATCTCGCACCTGTTCGTTACCCTTGGTATCCTCTTCTCCAATATTGAGCAATCCAACGCGCGGGGCGCGCACACCCAACACGGCATTGGCAAAGATCGACCCCATCAGGGCAAACTGGCAGAGGTGTTCCGAGCTGCAATCCACATTGGCGCCTAAATCCAACATGAGGGTCTCTCCCCCAACTGCGGGGATCACCGAAGCGATGGCGGGACGATCAATGCCGCGCAGGGTTTTGAGCACAAATTTGGCGGTTGCCATGAGCGCACCGGTATTGCCCGCCGAGACAAAGGCATCTACTTGGTTCTCTTTAACCAAATTGGCCCCAACCCGCATGGAGGAATCTTTTTTGGTCCGCAACGCGACAGCGGGCTTTTCATCCATCTCCACCACTTCACTGGCGTGCCAAATGCGAAAGCCATCCTCTTCAACGCCCATCTGCTCCAACTCTTGACGGATGCGGGATTCAATACCCACCAAGGTAAAAACCACCTCAGGACGTTTTTTTTGAACTTCCAACATCCCTTCAATGACAGCGCGTGGGGCGTTATCACCACCCATGGCATCCAGAGCAATACGAACGGTCACGACACGACACCCCGTTTATTGGACAGGCTCAAACAAGGAAAAAGCGACCCATAGAAGATAGGGGTGACAGAGTACTCCATCGGCCCAACTGGGCACTACCCCGATCCGGTTCAACCTAAACCGGACCCTCTTCCACAGGTCGCTTTTTTAACTTAAACAGCCCTTGCAGATGGTGCAGGGCGGCACATCGTTTTACTCTTCCATGCTCACCACTTCACGCCCATCGTACCAGCCACATTTGGGGCAAACGCGGTGGGGCATCATAGGCTCCTGGCAGTTGCTACAACTGGTCAGGTTAGGGGCCTTGATGGCGTGGTGGGCAGCGCGGGAGCGCCCTTTGGACTTGGAGGATTTCTTCTTCGGCACAGCCATGGGATTGCTCCTTCTAGGGTACTAAAAATCTTTAGGTAACGTATGGTGCCATGCCAGAGCCTCCGCATCACCCCTTTCTGTGGGACAAAGAGGGCGGTCAGTTGACACAAAGCGCAATGTTTATGCGGAACACCGCTTGGAAAAAAGAAAAAACGTCCCAACGGCCCACTTAAACCCGAAGGAAAACTCTCCAGATCTGCGAGCCGCTAAACGCTTTCCGTATCTGTGGAAAAGACACGATTCCTCATTCCGTAGCCCGCTTTTCTACCACAAACGCTTCCAAGATACAACGATTCTTCGTGACACCCCTGCACTTTTTACGAGTCTCCCCCATTTTGCCCTAATGCCTCCCCCCCCCAACAACGCCTGCGCGCCCTAGCGCAGCCAACACCCAGCTATGGGGTGTTTCTTATCTATACCTGCGTGGTTCATTAAAGGGATCCACGCAGGTACAATGCTACTCTTTATAACCACCATTGGACGGTATAAAGAGACACAAAACCCCAAAATGACACGCTTGATTAAGACAATTGACACCCTTATAAATTTGATTATTCTGGTGCTTATCCGACTCACCACCAAAATGGTGGGCACGCCACCAACCTGTTGGGCAGGGTAGCTAAGGAACAGGTTGGTCCATAAAGACCCTATTTAGAGGAACTGATTGATGAAATATTGGGGCACCATAATGGCTGTCTTGGCCATAACCACCACCCTCACCTTTGCTGCACAGGCCGAAGAGATGGCCACCCCTATGGAAGCCAAAGAACTCACCAACAAAGCCATGGAATTGGTTGCCACACAAGGTCGTGAGACGGCATTTAAAACCTTTGCCGATGCTGCGGGGGATTTTCAACCCAAAGATCTCTACATGTTCTGCTTAGACATGCAGGGGGTCATGATTTTCCACGCCAAAAAGCCACAACTGGTGGGTAAAAATCTACTGGCCTTCAACAAGTATGGCGACATGCTCTTTACTGACATGACCAACCTTGCAAAATCCGAGGGTGAAGGCTGGGTCAACTATCACTGGCCCTACCCTGGCTCGGAAGAGATTAAGGAAAAAGCCAGCTATATCAAAAGCGCCAGCGACCACAGCTTTTACTGTGGTTCAGGTGCCTATAAATAGTGACACACCGCACGGTGGACTAAAACACCCGACAAGGGTCGTTTAGTCCACCGTTTCACCTTGAACCTCAACCTATTTAACCTCAACTTCCCCCCTCTTTCGGCGCCATTAAACCTCCCCCACAATCCATAAAACACCTTTTAAATGAAATTATTATAAACAGATCCTAACTCTGCTAAGCACACCCTAACAGAGCACAGACGCTGGCCGCTTGGTTACTTTTGCTTGACATTTAGCCCATCAGGAGGGATGATCCTGCACCGGACGCAACTTGACAACATTTTCGAGAGAGAGCGCGGCGTTCGGGGTAAGCGCTTCATCTCGTTGTTGAAAGGTCACACGTGTCTGATTTTGCTTCGTTGAATCTTGTTAAACCCCTCCTTAATGCCTTAACTCAAGCTGGTTACACCACCCCAACCCCCATTCAAGCACAGGCTATTCCGCATCTGTTGGCAGGTCGGGATCTGCTGGGCATTGCCCAGACCGGGACAGGTAAAACCGCAGCTTTTGCACTACCCATACTCAATAAGTTGAGCCAAATTAAAGGTCGCCCCGCGCCCAATGCGCCCCGCGCCTTGATCCTTACCCCAACCCGTGAGCTCGCTTCACAAATCGGCAACAGCATCGCCGTTTATGGTAAGCATGTGCCAACCACCCACACCGTTGTATTTGGTGGCGTGGGCAAACAGCCACAGATTCGCGCCCTCTCCCGTGGCGTTGATATTTTGGTCGCTACCCCTGGCCGCTTACTGGATCTTATGGGGGAGCGCCATGTTCGCCTGGATCAGATTCAGGTTTTTGTACTGGATGAGGCCGACCGCATGCTGGACATGGGCTTTATCCATGATATCCGTCGCATCATTAAGGTGATCCCAGCTAAGCGCCATACGCTGCTCTTTTCTGCCACCATGCCCAAGGATATTGCAGAGCTGGCAGAGGGCTTATTGACCAATCCCGCCAAGGTTGAGGTCACGCCAGAATCCACGACGGTTGAGCGTATTACGCAAAAGGTGCTGTTTGTCGATAAACAGAACAAGCGTTCTTTGCTCAAAAATGTGCTTGAGCATGAGTCTATTGAGCAGGTTTTGGTCTTTACCCGCACCAAGCATGGGGCCAACCGGGTGGCGGAGTATCTTGACAAACACCGCATTGCCTCTGCGGCGATTCATGGCAACAAATCCCAAAGCGCCCGCGAAAAGGCACTGGATGGCTTTCGCAAAGGCAAGTTAAAGGTTTTGGTAGCGACAGATATTGCGGCGCGGGGAATTGATGTGGCGGGCATTAGCCACGTGATCAATTTTGACCTGCCCAATGAGTCGGAAAGCTACGTGCACCGCATAGGCCGCACAGCGCGCGCTGGGCGGGATGGCAATGCCATCTCTTTTTGCGATGCTGAAGAGCGCGGCTATCTGCTGGATATTGAAAAGACCATCCGCCAGACCGTGCCGGTTGATATTGACCATGAATTCCATTGCGAAGTGGTTGCCAACGCAGCCCCAATCAAACCCAGCCGCAAACGCAGCAGCGGCCATGGTGCCGGTGGTGGCAATCCCCATGGTGGGGGACATCGTCGCGGCAACCCCAGTACCGCCAGCAAACCACGTCAGCATAGCGGACGTCGCACCCCATCCAGCAAGGGTCGTAGCGGTAGCGTAGCGTAACGGCTTACGCGAGAAAATTACGTAAATTCCAGCCACGGCCCTTCACGCTCCCTGCGTGGAGGGCCGTGGTTTTTTTACCGTGTGATCAACCCATCTTTATTTTGTTCATGCTGCGCCCCCTGCCCTTTACTGGCTACGCCATCGTCACAGGTTTTTGTTAATTTTACAAAAATATACAAAAACTGGTCTCTTTGCTGGTTGCGCGATCTCAAACAATCTTTCATACTCACATCCATAAATCCTATTACCTTGATGTGGACCATATGAACCAAACCTTTGCACCTAAGGTCGATTTTTTTGATGTCGTACAGTCCATATCCAAGGCGTTGGACTATGCTTTCCCCCATATTGTTTCCCACCATGTCAGGGTGGCTTATGCTTCTCTGCGCATAAGCCGCTACCTACGCTATGATCGCCAAGCCGAAGCCAACTGCCTAATCGCGGGTATGCTGCACGATATTGGGGTTCTTTATGAAGGACACTCCGGTGAAGATGCACAGATTGATACGGGCGATGATTGTCATGCCCGTATTGGTTACCATCTGCTTAAAGAGGATGCCATTTTTGGTGCCTATGCCCCCATCATTCGCGACCATCACAGTTTTCAGGCTGGGGTTACTTTGACCGAGCACATCCCCATTGAAGCACAGATTATTAATTTAGCGGATATGATCGACCCACTCATCAGCGATGATCTAGATATGGTGGAACAGCGAGCCGTTGTAAAAAACAAGCTTGAGGCGCTGCTGGCCGAAGGTTTTCCTCCTTATATGATCAGGGCCTACAAACGCCTTATTTTGCAGGATGATTTTTGGTTGGATTTACGCGCATCGGATCTACCGGTCATTCTCAAACAGCAGGTCAAGCGATTTGAGATTGAATTTAATGCAGGCCTGCTGGTAGCTTACGCCCAATTAATGGCCCATTTAGTCGATTTTAAAAGCCGTTTTACATCCACACACTCTAGCGGGGTAGCGGCTACAGCCGAATATGTCGCCCGTATTATTGGTTTTTCTGAAGTTGAATGTATTGAAATTCAGGCCGCAGGTTTGCTGCACGATGTCGGCAAGATCGCCATCCCCAACACCATTTTGGAAAAGGCCGACAAGCTCACCGCTGAAGAGTTTGAGCGGGTTAAAGCCCACGCCTACTATACCAACAAAATTCTTGATGTTATTCAGGGCATTGATCGCATAAAAACCTTTTGCGCCTATCACCATGAAAAGCTCAATGCCTGCGGCTATCCCTACTCTATCCCTGGCGCTCAAATTCCTTTGATTGGGCGCATTATTAGCGTAGCCGACATTTTTACCGCTTTAACCGAGGATCGCCCCTACCGTAAGGGCATGGATGAAGCCAGTGTAAGGTCCATCTTTTGTGATATGGTGGAGCGTGGAGAGTTGGATAATCGCGTAACCCGTGTTTTGATGGAAAACTATCCTGCCATTAACCACTATCGAGAAATGGCCCAGCAACAAGCGCGGGAAGGCTATACCGCCTTTATAAACCGCATCCAAGAGAACCAACTTGGCCCAACAGGCATGGATAGGATACCTGCTCGCTTGATGAGTGATACCGAAGCAAAACCCACAGTTTGGGAGATGTGAGTAAAAACAGCACGTCACCCTCACGACACACCAAGTCGAGGAAGCCCCTTAGCCATAACAGGGAAGAGCCTCAAACGACGCCCCACAACGCCACACCACAATCGCCTCCACTAGGCGTCGCCCATACCCTGTTTATGGGTTGGTTCTCACACCTTCTCTAAGAATGCCCTCGTCTGTCTGCCCTTTGCCGCCAACCAGCTTAAGCATTGTGTAGGGGAGAGACCTTGCCCATCAGCAGGCCATCCTCCATCACCCAAGTACGCTGAATTTTGAATCCTCGCTCACCGAGCACGGTAATACCCAACAGCCCATCGGGCATATTTTGAAAATCCACGATAGAGGCCAACATGCCATGGGTTTCTATGAGGGGAATTTCACCGGCATCACTTCCGGAGATGATCGGTACAATACCAAAAGCAGAGGTTTTACCGGCCACTTGGCTAATCATTTTCAGATAGCGGGGTTCAAAGATGCGTAATGCCAGCTGTTGGCCAGGCTGCAAATGCACATGTAGGGGAAAAAGGGGGATTTCCATGTGTCATTATCCCAAAGCTGTATCAAACAGATTGCTCATTTAAGCCTACCCTGTTAAAGCGTTGCGGGTGGTAAAAAACAAGGGATCGGCCTCATGCAACCCGCCAAAGCCCCGCTTTGGCGCTTATGGGTCGCTGAGGGGCACCGCCTTGACAGGCTGCGGTTCTGACGTGCCATCGGCATCATTTTTGGGTTTGCTCGCATAGGGGCACTCCATGAACACCTGAGCCGGGCACTTTTCACAGATCGCGCCATCCAGATAGTGGGAAACGATGGTACTAATCGCCTCCGTTTTCGATTGGAACAGGTGATCTTCGCGGATGGTCTGTATGCAGCCGCTACGCTTAAACATACCGCGCACCTGCTCTTTTATATCATAGAGGAACAGGTGCCCCCCTTGTTCACGGCGCCGCACCGACTCACGCAGCAGCAGCTCGGCACCGGAGAGGTCCGTAAAGTTGATTCCGCTACCAATAACCAACAGATTTTTTTGGTGCGCTTTTTGTTCCAACAGATCCTTTAATTTACTCTCAACGTGGGGCACCGAGCCATAATAGAGGGAGCCATCAATGCGCAAAATTTTGAGCTGTGGGCACTCGGGCAGATCGGGATCGGTGACAAACATCCGCCAGGGGGAATGGGGGTTGGGTACTCGCGAGACCACGCGCGGGTGCGAGGTACGGTTAAGGTAGAATAAGAGTGACAGCATAACCCCAATATAGATGGCAAACTCCAACTCCAATAGCAGGGTTGCCAGAAAAGTCACCAGCATGACGGCTAAGCCACCGCGGGTTGCGGTAAAGATTTTATGAATGTGCTGAAAATCAATCAGGTTGTAAGCAACCTTTAGAATGATTCCCGCCATCGCGGCAATGGGCAGGTGGGCAGCCAAGGGGGCCACCAGCAGCACAATCAACATTAACGCAAGAGAGGCAAAGATGGCCGACATGGGGGTTTTTGCGCCGGCGCGATAGTTGACCCCACTGCGGGTGAACGAGCCCGATGCTGGATAGGCTGAAAAAAAGCTACCCACTACATTAGAGAGCCCCTGCCCCACGAACTCTTGGTTACCATCCAGGGTTTGGCCCGATCTCAGGGCCACCGAGCGGGCGATAGAGACCGCCTCGATCAAGCCAAGCAGAGCAATAGCGAGAGCACCAGAAGCGAGTTCCCGCACGATTTGCAGATCCCATTGCGGATGGGAGAGAGGGGGAAGATGGCTGGGAATTGCCCCGACCAGGGTAATGTGATGCGCCTCCACCCCCAGCCCTGCGGCAAACAGACTACCTACGATCATCGCCAGCAACATATCGGGCCATTGGGGACGAATTTTTTTTATCGCCACAGAAACCACCAATGTCACCAAGCCAACGGACAACACGTAGGGGTTGATATGGGGCAGTTGATCGGCCAGCGACTCCCAAGTGCTGATAAAGGTAGAGCTATCACTCAAATGCACACCAAACAGGTGTTTCATTTGGCTGGTCGCAATGAGCAGTGCGGCACCGCTGGTAAATCCCACCACGGCGGAGTGGGAGACGAAGTTGATCAACCCCCCCAGTTTAGAGACGCCCAAGCCAAATTGAATCAATCCCGCAAGAAAGGCCAACGTCAAGGCCATTGCGATATAAGGCGCACTCCCTGGTTCTGCCAAGGGTGCCAAGGTGGCAAACACCACAATGGAGATGGCGGTGGTAGGGCCGGAGATAAGATGGTGTGACGAACCAAACAGCGCGGCGATCACCGCAGGCACCATGGCCGTATAGAGCCCGTATTGTGGGGGTAATCCCGCAATGGCCGCAAAGGCCACCCCTTGGGGCAACACCACCACCGCCCCCGTCAAGCCCGCGAACAGATCTTGGCGCAAACTGGCGCGTGTGGTGGTGCGCAACCATTTAGGCAATTCGGGCTTAGGCAGATATTTAAGAAGCTTCATACGCTTACTAGTGAAAACAGTTTGTGGCTCAGCCTCACTTTGGGTCGTGGCGGCTTGGGGTGCAGACATAATGGAAAGATCCTCAAATTTTTAACTCAAAGGTAGCACGCAGGGGCAAAAAGGGCGGCTACATTACTGTTTTGCCACACAAGAGTGCAAAAAAACGACACTTGGCTTTATACCTTTATATGCACGTAAGGTATCTATTTTTTTACTGTAAAAACAGCTTGATCCCCGCATACTCAAGGGGCATTGCCCAAGGAGATTATAGAGTACGCACATTGAACCCCTATGGGTAGCAAAAATCATAGGTTGACATAAATATCCATCTCTATATATTAGCCATTTCTAATAATGAAACCTCACCGACATGGGAGTATATCATGGAAGAAAAGCGCGGCCTGCTCAATTTACTCGGCAGTGACTACCTGCCTTGGACCATTGTGGTTATCGGCATTTTGATGGTTAGCTGGGCCACTTTCCTGGGCGACATCATCATGGGTCTGTTTTCTTAATCGAAAACGCTTGGTGATTTGTGCCGGGACGCTGAAAAGCCCCCCAAACGTCTATGCGCGTCCCGGCCCCCTCCCCTAATTGGCCACGGCACTGGGCTCCCTATGGCCGACTCTAACGGGCTCGTAGCGACACACGCGCCCCTCTTTGGCCAAGCCATGACACCTATCCCCTCGCCTTAGTCTGCCCGCTTGGTTGAGCGCTCATGCGGCTTGTGTGCTTACGCTTGCTTGGGTGCCTGGCCGTGACGCCATCTCTGCTTCAATGACGGCGATATGTGCTTGCTGCTGTGCTGTGAGCGGTGCAAAAGCCTGGTTTAATTGAGCATTAAGCATATCAAACAGGTCATCCAACTGAGTTTGTTGCTTCTCATCGGGTTGAAGCTCTGCAAAAAGTTGTTGGAGCAGCTGGTTGAGGGATTGTAGCCCCTCGCTCTGCTCTTGCCGTTGCTGGGCGGCCACACATCCCCCCCGGCACCCCGAGAGACCGGCATCCTGTTGAGAGGCTACCCTCGAAACAACCTCGGAGGACCTTTGCATAGCCTGTTGCAACAGACCCTGTATCTGCTCAAACAGCGAAACAGCCTGCTCGCTCTGTGCCTCCGATGGGTTAAGGCCGCTCAACATCTCCTGGAGCTGTTGGTAGCCTTGCCCCATTTCACTAAGACTTTGCAAGCGGCGCTCTGGATGGGTAATCCCGCTAAGTTCCTGGTAGAGGTCATCGAGCTGCCCCATGGATTGGGCCGTGGCAGAAAAGGCAATAATTTCCGTTTGGCGATAATGAAGAGCGGCACTTTTTGCCGCTTCACCGGTGTTACGGCTGCTCACCATAGCACGGCTATAGGAGATTGAGGTCATTTGATAGGCTTGAATCTGAAAACTCATTATTATTCTCCAAAAACAAGGTTGTAGCTCAGACCAACAGCCAGCCGCACCCGATATAAAGAGGCTTAACACAGCGCCGCCCAGCAGCCGCTGATCCAAGATTTGCACAACTCACGCCAAATAATTCAATTTTTCTTTCATTTTTTCAAAAATCTCTTCCAATAACCCTTCTAGCTCATCTTTGTTATCGTTTATGCGCGGTTACTCATAGGGGGGCTTTTCTAAGAGGACAACTCAGTTCTACCCACATGACGCCCCACATGGGGCCTAGACGCGGCATGCCAGAACAAGAGGGCAGCCACGCACATCCCAGCCAAACATGGGGCAGATGACCGGCCATCGACCCAGAGGCACCAACGACGCCGTTAGCATCACCGACCGGCGGTCTGCTGCATCTGCTCCGATCTGGTAGCCCTTACTCAACATCCTGATAGCCCAATAGGCTAAGAATCTGCTGATAGTCGCTATTTTCTTGGAGTTGCCTGTGTAAGCCAGCCTCTACGGGGCGCCGGGAGAGTGGTTTTATCTGTTGGGCACCACGGGTGCCGATGGTATCCCCCGTGATGTTTGTGTAGCTCGCCCAGCGCTGTTGATAACCGGCATCAAAGGGTATCTCCAGCTTTTCACACATCTCTTGCAGGCGGGCATCAGGATCGACGGTAAAATCCTCATAACGCACAAAACCGTGATCGGCACACAGTTGGGCAAAGCGCCGGTATCCCTCCATATAGAGGGATAGGGAGACCGACACGCCAGCGCCCCCTTGCTGGGCATACTTAACCAGCGAAAGCCACTGATCCAGAGGATGGCGGGTCGTAAAGAGGGAGCGGACGCGGAAGCGCTTGGATAGGGTTTCGGCTAGCGTTAAATGCCACTGCGGACGCCGAAAGGGGTAGCCGGTAAAGTCGACGTGCGTCCAGTCTCGAACCAACAGGTTGGCGTTGCGATGCTGAGCGGCGGCATGGATCTCCTGCATCGCCTCCAAAAAGGCCTCTTCATCATCCCAGGGCATGCTCTCGGCACGGTTGGCATCGCCAACGGCGTACCACTGGTGGGCTTGCTGGCGTGGATTGAAGCGATGCACACCTCTGGGATTAATTTCACTGAGTAGCATGGCCTGTTCCATGCTGCCCAGGCATTTGCAGATCAGGGTGCCGCCACTTCGGGCCAGATGGTGGATCAACCGAAGAGTGGGCTTTTTTTCAGCCGGAGCCAGATCCATCCAGTAGGCTGGCTGGGGGGCGCTGACCGTGGGGGTTGCGCAGGCCATCTTCCAAATCTGGCGAAAGGCGTTTTCCAGGTTGCGGGTAAAACCGAGCTCATCACGCAGCGGGGCGTTTTGCATTTTGTGACGGATGGAGCCGCGTAGCGTGCGCAACCGTTTGTGATCTTGGGCCAGCCCCACCACCAAATCTACAAACTGTTTGGGGGTAGAGGCCACCAATTTGTGCAACCCCACTTGATGCAGCAGCGAGCCGCCAACCCGATTTACATGATGATCCCCCTGCAAAGTCACCACGGGAACCCCCATCCAGAGTGCCTCGCAGGTGGTGGTGGTGCCATGGTAGGGAAAGGTATCCAGGGCAATATCCACCTGATTATAGAGATTGAGATGCTCTTCCAAGGTATCGGTTACGCCCATGCAGCGAATGCGTTTGCTGTCGATGCCAAGGCTTTCAAAACGCTGAAGATAGTCATCCACCACCGCTTGCGAACCAAAACCGCCATTTTTTAGCAGAAGGGTCGCTTGGGGCAGTCGGGTTAAGATTTCTGCCCACAGGCGTAACACCTCATGCCCCATTTTCGTAAGGGTATTAAAGCTGGCAAGACGGACCCCTTGGCCCGTGCGAAGTTGCTGGTATAAAACCTTAGGCGCTTCATCTGGGGGACGGTAACAGTGGAACCCGTGGGGGAGATAAATGGGGGTTTCCGACATATAGCGGCCACCTTCAGACTCGGGATCGCTGATGGTGTCGGTCAATCGGTAAGCCATCGCCTCCAGGCCAGTGGTGTCGGGATAACCGAGCCAACTCACCTGAACCGGGGCGGGTTGCAGCGCAAACAGCGCCAGTCGATTACCGCCAGTATGGCCGTTGAGATCCACCAAAATATCGATCCCATCGGCCACAATCTGTTGAGCGACCACACTGTCGGTCAAGCCAAAGATCTCTCGCCAAGCTTGCGCCCACCCCTGTAAACGCTGGGTGGTGGCATCCCGCACGGGGCTGTTGCTATAGCCGTAAAACGCGAACGATTCACCATCATGGTGTTCAAAGGGGGCCTCCAGGAAAAAACTGACTGGGTGGCGGCGAAAATCACTGGATACAAAGCCAATTTTTAAGGGTTTATGGGGTTCTTTACAGGGCTGGTGGCGCATGCTTTGTTGGCTCAAAGCCTCGGCAATCAGGGTTTGAAACAGCCGATGTTCATGGTAGAGAGCCTTCGGGGAGGTGCTTAGATAATGTTGCGCAAAGGCCAGATCGCTTCTTAATCCTTGATGGCTGGGATTAAGACGCGCGGCCTGCTGCATCTGCGGCAAGGCTAGGTCGGCTCTTCCCAAGTCCAGTAGAATGGTGGCATAACCATAGCGGGCGGCAAAATGGTTGGGCTGTTGCGCCAAAATCCGTTGAAACACCGATCTGGCCTGATGCTGGCGGTTTTGGCTGCGCAGCAGATGTCCATAGAGGATCATCATCTCTGCGTGATCGGGGTTTTGCTGGCAGAGGGGCTCTAATATGGTGAGGGCTTCTGTATGGCGTTTCAGGGTGGTTAGGGTATTGGCGAGACCAAAGCCTGCCTGGGTAAAGCTGGGGCGCCGTTGCAACGCCTGTTGATAGCAGACCAGGGCCTGTTGCAGCTCCCCTGTACGGCTCAGAAGGTTGCCTAGGTTAAGCCACGCCTCTGGAATATTCTCGTTCAGTGCCAAGGCTTTGCGGTAGGCGCTTTGGGCCTGTTCGGTGCGTCCTTGCGCGGCCAACACGACCCCAAGGTTAAAGTGGACCAGCGGTTGATTGGGCTGCAACTGCGCCCCGCGCAAAAAGAGCTGTACCGCTCTCTCCAATCTGCCCTGCTGCTGATAAAGCGTGCCAAGTGCAAGGATAGATGGGTAATGTTGCGGATCTAAGGCCAAGGCCCGTTCAAAAAAATCCACCGCCTGTAGGGGCTGCCCTGCGGCCAACAGGGCGGAGCCGATGCCCTGCCAAGCTGCCACACTTTCGGGATGCTGGGCCAATAGATTTTGATAGCTATTGATCGCCTGTTGCAGCTGGCCCTGCTGAAGATAGGCTTGCGCCTGGGATAGTTGGGCGGCGGGGCTCTCCATATTAAACATCCTTCCAGATAAAGACCACGGCATTGGCGTAGGGAAAGGGGCGGCCATAAGCCATTTGAAAGACACCGGGGTCCTGACTTATCCCCCACCGTGGCAGTTGGTCCTGGCCCACGCGAAAGCGGGGATGCGGAAACTGAACGAAGGGGCCTTCCCCCAAGCTTTGGCGCACAAAGGCAAACCAGTTGATCTGTTTATGACGTTTAAACAGATGGTGTTGAAGCTCCTGATTGACCCCCATAGGGACCGAGAGAAAACAGGCGTTGGCGTCGTGGAGGATCCGTTCAAACAGACGCACCGCCTTGCCCGATTCGGCTTGCAAGCCATAATCCCCCAGGCCTACATGCTCTAAGGTTGAGATGGAGAGCACATTTTTACCCCGATAATCGAGGGTTTCAGCGTCGACACGCTGACAGCCGGGAAAGGGGTCTGCCCAATCGATCACGGTATGGGTGGTCATTCCAAAGTAGGGCAAGACCGCACCGACTTCGATAAAGTTTTCGACACTTAAGCACCAACGCATGGCCAGTGGTATCTCTACGCCCCGCTCTGAGCTCACCCCTTGGGGCAGTCGATCTTTGCTCATGGAGAGGTTACGCAGGGCATCGGTCATGAGCATCTCATGGGGATGGACGCCAAAGCGGGAGAGTTCTTTTTCACTTTGCGCAGGGGTAGAGCGCTCTATTGTGTGCATTGTTTGGGGAGATACCTCGCTGGTATTGGGAAACATAACGTCCAGCAGGCGCTCGACGATACGCGCCCAACTGTACTGTTTCGCCACATAGTCAGGCCCCTTCGTTAGGGCGAGCTGACGTAGCGGGTAATCTTCCACGCTGCGCAGCATATGCTGGGTCAGGACTTGGGGGTCTGCATAAAGGTTGAGCACCGGGTCATTGCCCATCCACTCATGTTTCTGCACGCTGGGGATGGTCAGTGCCGTCTCTGCCAAGATAAACTCATCGGTGGGCCCACCTGCTGTGCAGATGACTGGCAAGCCACAGGCGATGGCTTCCAGAACCGGCATATTAAATCCTTCTGCTTTGTAGGGAGAGAGATAGAGATCCGCCACTTGATAGAGTTGGGCCAGATCGGCAAAACTTTTTTCCCCACCGATGTAGTGGATGCGTCCCTCAACCGCCTGTTGCTCTTTGGCGGAAAGATTTTTCAAAATGCCCTGTAGGCTACGGTCGGAGCCATACATGGCACTTAGACCTTTTAGCAGCAATCGCACGTGGGGGTGTTGGGTCGCCACGCGTGCGAAGCTCTGGACCAGCTTATCGATGCCTTTATTGGCGGTCATGGCACCGATAGCCAGAAAAATCAGCGCCTTTTCGGGCAAGCCCATCTGTTGGCGTAAGGCGGCTTTTTGATCTGCGTTCACGGGGTGGAAAATATCCACATCGACACCAAGGGGCACCACATCGATCCATTCTGCGGGTGCGCCACAGCGCACATAGCCTTGTTTGGACCACTCTGAGGGGGTCCAGATGCGGCTGTTTGGTGTTGCGAAGATCTCGCCGAGGGTGCGCGAGCCCTTGAGCTGTTGCGGATGGATAAAACCGGCGGTAGCGTTGCCAAAGACCCAAAGGCGCTCACTGTTGGCGGTGGAGAAATCAAAAGGAAAGCCGATGCGCAGGGTGACTTCACAGGCTTGTTTTAAGGGCTGTTGTGGGATAGCCTTTAGGATAGCGTTCTGTTTGGGGGTGAAGAGGTTATCTACTTCTTTCCAATGGGGAAAAGCCAGCGGCACGGGGCGTTGGGAGAGCGTGACATCTTGGCGTTTAGCGAGTTCGAGGCAGAGGAATTGATGGATGACTGAAAAGGAGTGGGGTAGAGAGAGCCATCCTTCGACACAGAGTGATTTCATTTCCAGCCTCTAGCAAGTAAGGGATAGAGATCATGTTGAGCCCTCTTTGTAGAGGTTTTAGCCCTGTTTGTGAAGGGTGATCTCTTTTTTTTGTGAAGCGTTTAAGAGGATATGGCTGTTTAACTTAGAGGGATTCCCAAGCCATGCTCCCTTGAGAAGATGGCTTGTATGCCCAAGGCTTGCAAGAAGTTATCTGGGGCTGAGCGAAAGGAATGAGCAGGCGATCTCGAAGAGCAAACATCAGCAGCGGCGAAACAATCTGGAGAGGATTCCTGTTGCATTGGAATGGCTTAGGGTCAGAACCGTCAGGGTTTGAACCGGATTCGCGCTAAAGGGAAAGAGAGCTCCGCGCATGGATTCGTGCCATTTTCTTGGTCATGAACATGGAAGTGCAGCTCAGGTTCTGTTTGCTCGAAAAGGGTCCACCTTCTACGCCATACAGAGCGTTCTGGACATCCTGCGGCGGTTCGTGTCATGGTGTGCGCTCATCGGCGATACGTGATCAATAGGCCCATCGTTTGCTCGGTAGCGGATGCTGACTTTCTCAAGAAATCCCCAGCCATATATCGCAAGAATATATGACTTTAGATTTATGCTCCTGCCATGCCACGGCTCGCGTCCAATAATAGCTGTGCTATTTTCTGATTACCACTCTGCTGGGAAAGAGTCAAGGGCGTCATGTTATCTTCATCTCGCTTATGGATATCTGTTCTTGGATCACACAACAGAGCGCTAACAACCTCCTCATGCCCTCGGAATATAGCGAGATGAAGGCAAGAACCACTGAATATTTCCGAATTAGGGTCAGCACCCTTCTCCAACAACAGCTTCACCATCTCTACATGGCCTTTTCTAACCGCCATGTTAAGCGCTGTTCTGGAGTGATTTCCTCGGGCATCAACATCTACCTTGCCACTGGCTAACAAAGCTTCTGCGCATACCAACTCATTTTTTATAGCTGCAACATGTAGGGGAGTATTCCCATCCTCGTCGGCTAGGGTAGCATCGGCCCCCTTCTCCAACAACAGCTTCACCATCTCTACATGGCCTTGTATAACCGCCATGTTAAGCGCCGTTAGGATGTGTTCTGCTCGGGCATCAACATCTCCTTTGCCACTCCCTAACAAAGCTTCTGCGCATGCCAACTCATTGTTTATAGCTGCATTATGTAGGGGAGTATTCCCAAATTCATCGGCCAGGGTGGCATCGGCCCCCACAGCCAACAACAGCTTCACCATCTCTACATGGCCTTGTATAACCGCCATGTTAAGCGCCGTTAGGATGTGTTCTGCTCGGGCATCAACATCTCCTTTGCCACTCCCTAACAAAGCTTCTGCGCATGCCAACTCATTGTTTATAGCTGCATTATGTAGGGGAGTATTCCCAATTTCATCGGCCAGGGTGGCATCGGCCCCCACAGCCAACAACAGCTTCACCATCTCTACATGGCCTTGTATAACCGCCATGTTAAGCGCTGTTCCGGAGTGTTCTGCTCGGGCATCAACATTTACCTTACCATAGATTAACAAGGCTGCTGCGCATGCCAATTCATTGTTGCCAGCTGCAACATTTAGAGGGGCCTGCCCAGCCTCGTCGGCTAGGGTGGCATCGGCCCCCACAGCCAACAACAGCTTCACCATCTCCACATGGCCTTGCATAACCGCCATGTTAAGCGCCGTTAGGATGTGTTCTGCTCGGGCATCAACATCTACCTTGCCACTCCCTAACAAAGCTTCTGCGCATGCCAACTCATTTTTAAAAGCTGCAACATGTAAGGGAGTATTCCCAATTTCATCGGCTAGGGTAGCATCGGCCCCCACAGCCAACAACAGCTTCACCATCTCTACATGGCCTTGCATAACCGCCAGATGGAGCGCCGTACTGGAATGACTTCCTCGGGCATCAAGCTCTACCTTGCCACTCCCTAACAAAGCTTCTGCGCATGCTAATTTATTTAATGCGGCTGCAATATGCAGGGGAGCATACCCTTTCGCGCCGGCTAGGGTAGCATCGGCCCCCTCTTCCAAAAGATATTTGAGAATGTCATCACGCCCTGAAAAAATTGCTACATTAAGCCCCTTCGTAATAGCTTCAGAAGCAGATTCATGATTGAATAAAGATATAAATTTTTCTACAATCGCTTCACAACCTTGTATACATGCCACTAAAAAACAATTTTCAACAATATATTTTTTAAAATCAAGACGTGATGATCCATTTTTCTGAGAGACCGTTTCACCAAATAACCAATCTATTATATCTAGCAATGTTTGACTGCGTTTATTAATAATTGGTCTAAAGGTATCCTGCGCAAGTCGTGTGAAAAAGCTGACAACCTGATTAATTTCCTGCTCATTTTGGTCGAGGTCCGCCAAATCTAAAAGTGCTTCACGCAGCTTATTTGCCAACATCATATTACGCGAGCGAACATGCTCTAAAAACAGAAGAGAAAAAAACTCCCCCAAAATGTCTGGCTCAAGGGGAGGGAGTGAAAAATTACCCCGGCTAGAAGCCCCTACAAGATTTGCGGCAATGGCCTTACTGGCCTCCATGTCTACATTCTCATTAAAAATCTCATGCTTAAAAAGATGCCCGACCGCCTTTGAATAATTCTCCGAGCGCGTTATGGTCATCCAAAGCACAAGAATCGATGCATAAAGCCCATCATTAAAATTCTTCTTAAGCCATGGACAACGTTCCCATGAGGCGAGAGAGGACTCAATCAAGTCATCTATGTCAAGGTTTATATTTTCCGCCTCATTTGTAGGACCATTACCCTTTCGCAGCGCTTGCCCAATTAAGGTTAAAAAGAGAGGGCGGCGTAATTGCTCATCTTCTTCCAACCTCTCTGTTACAAACACAGGAACATCAGCCCGATGTGAAACATCCTGAATAACCCAGCAAGATTCCTTTAAGGGTAATAGTTCCAAAGACATGGCTTGCTTAGAGTGAAAGCTCTGAGTAAGGAAATCGAAATCACTCTGGGAACCCATATCTTGCCATAAGGGATCTATTTTTAAATTCTTTAAGTCGTCAGGAAAGCTTCTCTCAATCAATAATACACGCACAGGAAAATCAAGGGGGGAGCTCCAATTTTGCATACCCGCTAAAATGAGCAGAAACGTCTTAAACAAATCCTGCCCATGCGTTGATGCATAATCCACAACAATTAAGGTCGGCATGGTCGGACACCAACCAGCCCAATCAAACGCCAGGCTATCCAAAAAACCGGCATGCCAACCCAACGCCCTGTCTTTTATAAAATCAAGGACCAAACGCGTTTTGCCTAAACCGCCACCACCTTTAATAACCCACCATGAAAAAATAGCCCGTTCACATAAAAACGCATCCAGGCTATCCAAGTTACTTTCGCGCCCATGCAGCCGAAAAGGGCTTGTTCTTGCTCTAAGTTCCCAATAAATCGTAAGCTCATCGCCCGCGATGACAGGTATTTTGAGCGACAACGGCAGAGGGCTCTGTCCCTGCGCCAGAGCCTTTTCGACAGCAGATGATAGATCCTTAAAGGCGTCACCAAGAAACTGCTTAAACTCCTCAAGGTCAGCCTTAGGGTCTTCATCGACAAGTTGAGCATTACTCTCGGTCAAATCGGACAATTTCTGTTTTAAAGAACCTTTAATTTTTTCTTTATGAGAATATAAATATGATATAAGATGTTTTAACATCCGGTTATTAAACCCTTTCAGGGAGCTTTGTAGCGCTTTTCCCCCCTTTTCAAAACCAGGCACTAATATCCACCAATAAATAGGACGCCACAATAGCCTAGGCCCACCAAATTCATTTTTTAACTCATCAATTAAAATATTTGCATTATTTTTCTCTTTTAATTTTTTTATTAACTCCGCATCCAAAACAGCTTCGAAAAGTATGGATGAGATCTCTTCTAATTGATTTTTACTTTCCGTTGTATCCTCTTCTGCCATTGCTCCATCCTTACCTATGATTTAAAAAAATAATAACGTTTAAGCCTGGTTACATATAGGCATGATCTTTTCCTTCAAGCGTGCGCCTATCCGAATCTGCTGCACTCTCGACAGGTACCGCACCCACGCTACACCATGTGAGTGATCCTATCCTTTATCGTCATCGCTTACAACACACGTATTAGAGAGAGTAAAATAACAGATATGCTAGCACTCAAGCCGCTTTTTTTCCCGCACAACGCTTTTAAATAACCATGCCTTTTATCAAAATCAACAAAATAACTTTATTTTAAAACGCTTACCTCTATTGATACTCTATTTTTTTCCTCCGCTACGCAGGCCAAAAGCCAAAAACAGGGTGTTTAGCAGTGATCGGATGCCCATCCCCTTGGCCATGGCTAAGCCAGATATGGCGTAATAAAAAGTACGGTTTGTTGGGAAAAACCGTTCCAAATTTTTATGAAAAAGCCAAAGCACAAACCGTCCTGGCAATAAAATGATCAACCGCATCAAAATCGCCCAACGGACCTGTTGGTCAGAGGCCTCCTGGTTTAATATCGTACCCCGAAAGCTCTGCTCACCAACCAACGCATTGGCCATGATGGCATCGTAGTTTTTTTGGTCTAAATACCCTTGCTCCAGAGCGTAACGTGTCAACTGTGAATCCGGATAGTAATTCAAGAAAAAAACCATTAAGGAATCTATCTTATTTTCCACATAAAATTCCAACGATAACCCTATATCCTCCCTGGTTTCCCCTGGGAGATTGAGAATATGGTCCAGTGAGACCATAATTCCAGCATCACGTAGAAGGTTAACGGCACGAAGCACCCGCGCTTCAGGTTCCGGGCGCTGAAGCACCCTTTTTTTGTATTCCGTGTTGGCTGTTTGAAACCCCATCAAAACCCCCTTGCAGCCAGATTCAGCAAGATCTTTGGCTATTTTTTCATTGATTGTGGGGGGAAAGGCAAGGCAGTAATATGGCAAGCCAATCTCTTTGACATAGAGTCGCTTAAATTCTGCTAACCAGGACTCTCCAGTGATAAAAAAATCATCATAAAAAAAGATTTCCTTGAAAGGTCTGCGGGCTAACGTGGCTTTGATTTCATCCAGAACTGAGCGCACATCTCTTTTGCGGATTACCTTTTCCCCTGCTGGGGTCACAAGGCGGGAGTTGGTACCTGCTGAGCAGTAGGAGCACTTATAGGGGCAGCCACGACTTGATATGACATACATGGCGTGGGAGTCGTTGGGATACAGGGTGCTATCCTGAAAGGGTAGGGCGTTAAGATCATCCAGATAGGTGGTCATGGCATTTTCAACCGAACCTCCTGCCCCATCCCGATAAATGATGTTGGAGATCTGTTGATGTTTATTTATGACCATCGCCTCTACCAACGCAACAATTTGCGGCTCTGCTTCTCCTCTGTAAACAACATCGCAAGCGGTATCTGGTATAAATAGCTCTGGACACAAAGTCGGCAGAACCCCTCCGACCAAAATGGGGATCGAACTTGACTCTTTTAGTTTTTTAGCTAACCGTTTATAGAATTGAAAGTTGGGTGACCAAACTGAAAAAGCGATTAAATCCGGTTTTTTATTAAGCACAGCCGTGCAAATTTTATCAAAATTAAAATAGTTTTGCGGGTCCACGTAGATATCGGCATGTGCGCTTTTGGTGAAAAGGTAGTTGCATAACTCTACCTGATGCCCTGCTGCTTTGAGTACGGCAGAGAGATATTGAACACCAAAATTAAGTGAAAAATTATCAACAAAAACAATTTTCATTGAGTTAGCACGCCTCGCCATTTAGGAACATGGAGGTATAAAACAACCGAAATTATCCTAGTGTATAACGCCCTTCGGGCGAGAGAAGCAAGAAGGCCGCACTTTTGCTTGTTGCTGACTTCAAGCTGATTGGATTCTATCATCTGCTCCACGATGGAGACGACCTCCACTCCCTGTATCACACGTAAGACAATTTTTCAGGAAAATTGGGCGACTTTTTTCACCCTCTCCCTTGTCTTGGTTTGCGTGGCCTATATTGTCTTTGAAAAGCAATGAATGGCCGTACGTGCGATGGTTGATGGTGCCGATCCTTTGTCTGTCCTGAACATCCATGGGCAATATGCCACATCCCCGTGTCATGGAAAAGCAGTTTTTGCTCTGTCTGAAGAAAGGTCCACATTGACCAGAGATAGGGCTAACCTTTAATAGGCGCTCGAAAGAAGGGAGAGTGGGAACCGTTTAAGTCGGATAAAATATGCTCCAAATAATTGTTGTCATATCCTATTTACAGACCCTTCCGCCGTACCCTTTGTTTGACGTCCAAAATTTTCTGGGCCGTGCTGGGCGGGTAATCTTTTTGCCTGTTCCAGTGTTGCCCTGTGTTGGTTGGTGAGCGTTTGGTGGGTTAAAAACAGCCATAGAGATAGAGATAATCTGCCTTGCACTGGTTATGGCGTCTATCCGGTTTTTGACTGTCAAAGCTCACCATTGTGAGGGTGCTGCGCCCTCATTGATACCCCGCATGCTAGGTGATCGCATTAAGACAGATCGCCGTGATTCTCAAAGCCACCCCCCTGAACACAAGAAGGCCCGCTGATACAATCAGCGGGCCTTCTTGTGTACTTGCCCTAGGGGCTTTCCCGACGAGGGATTCGCCTGTGTTGGCGGCCCTCTTAATATGGCGTCCCGTACGGGAATCGAACCCGTGTTACCGACGTGAAAGGCCGGTGTCCTAGGCCTCTAGACGAACGGGACAGTGCTACGTCGTGGGGCAGTTTATAGCGCAATCCAGGGCATGGATGCAACGCTTTTTTTCACACACCCCTCACAAAAACGCCATACACTAAAAACAAGGGGAAAAAATCACCACCATACCACCTTCCCAAAGCCCATGACCCCGCGTTCACGCACCCCACATCCAAACACAATATCGACCCAAAAAAACCGGCCCCAAAGCCAAGGTGCACCGCCTTACGCCATATCGGACAATCCTACTCCCTTTGCCGACCATCCACCGCACGGCGCGCCCCCTGCCCTCTCACGCCATCACACCACCTTGATGGCAAACACCGAAGGACGCCGACGCTTACCCGCCTGCTGTAACTCGGCCTCATAGCCCTTCCAGTAGGTCTCCATATTTTCATCCAGATCAAACAGCATCTCCCAATCATAAATACCACTATCATGATCGTCGGAAAAACCAAGCCTTACCGCATAGTGCCCCACCGGCTCAATCATCTTGAGCGTGACATCCAGTTTACCATCAATCAGCTTTTTTTGATCCGGCGTATGGCCGCGACACTCGGCACAGGGGCAAAATACCCGCAATGCCTCCATGCTATAACGGGATTTAAGGCCATTTTCCCAGGTGATCTCAAGCACTTTCTCTGCTGAGATTTGGCGAATCTCCGTGGGTAGATGGGCGCTACCAAAGCGGGTTTGATCCAATTTCATCGTCTTCTCCCTCAAGCGGGTTCTAAGCCCGCTTCGTTCAATGCTTAGCCAACTTCCGTAGGGTCGCGCCCCATATCTGCGGCCACCATACGCTGTAGCCTCTCTTTTAACGCCTGCTGGGCCGGATCGGCAACCACCTTTTGCCAATCCCCCGGTGAAATACGATAGTTCTGCAACACCGCCTCAATACGCTGGGCATCTTGCCTCTGTTCCTGCGGAGACTTCTCCCCCAGCGCCTGTTGAACCCCATTCAGCGCCTGCTGCATGTGGTTCAACCGCCCAGAACAGACCAAGAGTTGGTCACAACCGGCCCGCACTGCCCGGGCGGCGCGATCCTCCATATTACCGCCCAAAGCACCCATCTCCAGCGCATCCGAGATGATCAAGCCCCCATAGCCCAACCGCTGCCGCAACCAATCCTTCAACACCACCGATGACCAAGTGGCCGGTCGTAAGGGGTCCAACGCCGACATGACCAGATGCGCGGTCATAATCCCCTGCAACAGAGGCAACAATTGCACATATGGGACCCACGTACGGCTCAGCAGTTCCCTTATTTCGGTATGCACCACCGGTAAACTGCGGTGCGAATCCACCATCGCATCCCCATGACCAGGAAAATGCTTGGCGACCCCCATCACCCCCGCCTCTTGCAACCCCTGCAACCAAGCCCCGGCTAACCGGCTGATGCTCAACGGATTATCCCCGAATGCACGATTACCAATCACCGGATCCGCCCCCGGTGCCGGAATATCCACCACCGGCGCACAGTTGATGCCAATACCAAACGCCCGCAGCTCTCGGCCTGCCAGGGCCCCACACTGCCTGGCCAGCCGTTCGGCCTGCTGGGGGGCATATGCGTAGATCTTGGCAAAGCTTTCCGCCGCAGGTAAGCGGGTTAATGGGCAACGCAAACGCTGCACCCGCCCCCCTTCTTGATCAATCCAGATGACCGTGCTTGGGCTCTGTTGGCGAATCGCCCGGATAAGCGCCACCACCTGCTCGGGCTGCTCTATATTGCGCGAAAAAAGCATCACCCCCGCAGGTTCAACACGCTGTAGATAAGCCCGCTCAGGCTCACTCAGGCGCGTACCTGCCAGCGTGACGACCAAATAACGCCCCGCTTGCCGAGTCTTCATAATAGCCCTCTCACGCGATCGGTTCCCCCATCTCAAAACCTCTCCTGTTCACCCACACTAGCCACCGCATCGAGGCTTGGCCTCCTAAGGCCCTTAATCCACCTTTTCCACCTGCACCCGGTTATCATGAAAAGCCACCCCGCCATGGGGCAGCACCGCGTTGGCATGGCTCAGCGCATTGAGGGAGATCCCCTCTTTAAACGCATGTGCGGCAAAATTACTCTCACACAGGGTTAAGCCCGGGCGTACATCTTCGCTCACATGGGCCTTAAAGCGCAAAAACGCCAAGGCATTATAGGCCACCACCCAATCCCCCTCAACAATGCCCCGTTCAGCGGCATCCACAGGGTTGATCATTAAGGTTGGCTCCCCTAATTTTTGCTCATGGTCCGCACTTAGGGTAAAGGTTGAATTTAACACCGCGTGGGCGGGTGGGGTCATAAAATCCAGCGGATAGGCTCGATCCGAGGGCAAATCCCGACGATTCACCGCCCAATGGTCGGGCAGCGCGGGCATGGCGGTATTCCCCCATGCGGGCCGAAAGTGAAATTTGCCATCGGCGTGACCAAAGCCGTTGCGGTGGTAGCGATCTGCCTCATGGGGGGTAACATTGTGCCAACGCTGCGACCACTGCTCACGGGGGGGCAGCTTGGAATCCGCCAGCACCTGCGCCACCGTCTCGCTTAGGTTGCGTTGAAACACCTCTTCCGTAAAGCCCAAACGCTGAGCCAGATCATTGACCCAATCATGGTTACAGCGGCAGGCACCCGGTGGCGGCAACAGCGCCTCGGCATGTTGCAAGGTGTATTGACCATACGAGCTATAGAGATCTTCATGCTCCAAAAAGGTGGTGGCGGGCAGCAGAATATCGGCAAATTTGGCGGTATCGCTCATCACCTGCTCATGCACGACGGTAAACAGATCATCGCGGGTTAGGCCGCGATAGACCGCTCCCAGATCCGGTGCTGTCACCGCCGGGTTCACGCTCATGATGAGCATGGCTGTTACCGGCGGGGCTAACTGGGCATCCCCCAGCACGGCGCCAAGACGGCTCATATCCAGCTCGCGGCTGGGTGTGCCATCCACCAAATGCGGGGCGGTAATCGCCTGAATATTCACCCCAAAGGCCCCGTGAGACATCATCATGGCACCACCACCGGGCTTCTCCCACGCGCCAACCATGGCGGGCAAACAGCTTACGGCGTGAATATTGACCGCGCCGTTGTTCTGACGGCTCATTCCCAGCCCCATACGAATATAGGGGGCGGCGGCCTGCCCATACTGGCGGGCAAAAGCGCGGATGGTTTCCGCCGACAAGCCGGTAATGTGCGCCGCCCACTCGGGGGTTTTGTGGCTCAGGTGGGCCTCCACCTCGCCATCAAAATCACTCATGCGGGCCAGATAGTCGCGGTTGGCCAGCCCCTCTGCCAGCAAGACATGCATCATGGCGGCGGCCAGTGCGCCATCGGTGCCGGGGCGGGGATTAAGATGCTCATCGGCCAGTTTCGCGGTACGGTTGCGGTAGGGATCCACCACCACTAGGCGTGCCCCACGGGCGCGGGCCTTTTTCACAAAATTCATGAGATTGATGTGGGTCGAAACCGCATTGATGCCCCACAAAATCACCAGATCACTGGAAGCGGCCATATCCTCCGCCGAAGGGCCATAAAAGGTGCCCACCCCTGCCTGCCAGCCAGAAACTCCGACAAAGGAGCAGATGGTGCCCTTCATACGGCTAAACCCGGCCCGATGGGTCAAGCGCTCCAGCGCTTTGCGTTGCAACAGCCCCATGCTGCCACCATACCAGTAGGGCCAAACGGTTTCGGCCCCATAACGGCTGATGCGGCTCTGTAGCTGCGCCACCACGGTTTGCATGGCCTCATCCCAGCTTATGGGCTCAAAGTGGCCCAACCCTTTGGGGCCGACCCGTTTCATGGGTTGGGTGATACGTGGGCCATTTTGCACCGCCCCATAGCGGGCCACTTTGCCGCAGATAACCCCTTGGGTGAAGGGGTGTTGGGCATCCCCTTTGATCCCCTTGAGCTGCCCCTGCTGCAAGGTAACTTCCAAGGCGCAGGCACTGGGGCAATCCAAGGGGCAGGTGGTGTGGTGAATCTGCGTAGGCATAGCAAGGCTCCATTGGCCGTGTGAAAGCATTGGGCACACATGCCCTGTATCTGGTATAACCCTTGAGAAACCTCAATTCAATGGAAGCGCACCATGGCCCGTAAGAGCAAACACGAGATTGAATCCATTTTCAGCACCCTCAAGGCGGCCAATCCCGAGCCTAAGAGTGAACTGGATTATCGCAACCCCTTTGAATTGCTGGTGGCGGTGGTGCTCTCGGCCCAATCCACCGATGCCGGAGTGAACAAGGCCACCCCCGGACTGTTTGCCGCCGCCCCCACCCCCCAAGCCATGGCCGATTTGGGGGAAGAGGGTATCAAACCCTATATTCGTACCATCGGCCTGTTTAACAGCAAGGCCAAAAATTTGGGCTTGCTGGCAAAAAAGTTGGTTGCGGAACATGACAGCCAAGTACCCCAGAGCCGCGAAGCGCTGCAAGCCCTGCCTGGGGTGGGACGTAAAACCGCCAATGTGGTATTGAATGTTGCTTTTGGTCAGCCCACCATGGCGGTAGATACCCATGTTTTTCGGGTCTCGAACCGTTTGGGTCTGGTGAGTAGTAAAACCCCAGAGTCAACTGAGGCCCCCTTGATCAAGGTGATTCCCCCCCATTTTATGGACCATGCCCACCATTGGTTGATATTGTTGGGACGTTACACCTGCAAAGCACGTAAACCGTTATGTGAAAGCTGTAGCGTGGCCCAGTGGTGCAGCACCGACCAGCGCCAGCAGCGTGTCGACCGCCAGAAATAAGGTTTATTTAAGACGACAAAGCATTTTTGATTGATCATTCATCGCCAATCCACCGATAAGAGAAGCAGGAGGATTGCAACCATGTTTAACCCCGTTCAAAATGTCATGGTGTTTGGGCTGCTCAGTGCGTTTCAAAGAGAGGTGAGTCGCAGCCGCGACCGCCGGGATATACGCACCGAAAATGGCAAGGCCGAGGCTGAGCACCATGTCGAGACCACCCAGGCGTCAAACCAGAGTCCCGCGCTCCGTCAGCGTAGCAAGCCCAACGTGGGCCACACCGCCAGCCATGAACCGGTGGAGTCGGTCCAGCGTGTGGTGCGCCACCAAGAGCGGGAGGATGACGAGCAAGCGTCCCAGCAGCAATCCCAGCAGCAGCGTGATCAACAGGTCGCGCAGCACGCTCTGCAGATGATTCGCGCCAACCAAGTCGCCGAAGATACCGCCCACTATGCCCGCTGGCATTTAGCGCCCGAGGCCCGCCGTCAACAGTTGGAGCGGGCGACGCAGTTTTTAGTGAGTGCCATGCGCCGCAACCCCATCTATACCGAGCCCCTGCCAGATGAAGAAGAGAGCGTCTAAGCCCCTCCCCCTCTGGTGTTTTAGACACCCTGACACAACCGCGCCAACTCCTGCCGCACATAGCCGTCTGCTTCAACCCGCCAAGCCTGTTGCAACGCTTCTGCAACAGCGATGTGATGCCGATGCTCCCCCAGGCCCCAGACGGCATGGCCACGCACCAGCGGGTGTTCATGGGTTAAGAGTTGGTTAAGCATCGCAATTGCCTCTGCACTACCCCAATTACCCAGCGCCACCGCCACATTACGTTGTAGCCGTATGCGCCCACTGCGCTTGACCGGCGATTGCCGAAACATGCTGCGAAAGGTTTCTTCGGTCAATTGCGCCAACATCAGCAGGTCGGGCTCTTGGCCGCCATCTTGTGGCTGCAACAGGGGATCTTGAGTCGGTGCGCCAAAGCGGTTAAAGGGGCAGACCATCACACAATCATCACAGCCATAGACACGATTGCCCATAGCCCGACGCAGAGCGTGGGGAATGGGCAGATCGGTTTCAATGGTCCAATAGGCCAAACAATCGGGGGCCAGCAGCCAATAGGGGCGATCCAAAGCCCCGGTCGGGCAGGCTTGCTGGCAGCGTCTACACTGCCCGCAATGATCGGGCTCGCAGGCATCGGCGGGCAGCGCTAGGGAGAGAAAAAACTCCCCCAAAAAGAGCCAGCAGCCATAGTGTCGCGACACCAGCATGCTGTTTTTACCCTGCCAGCCTAATCCAGAGTGGGCCGCTACCGGACGTTCCAACAGCGGCGCGGTATCCACAAACAGCCGCCCCTCGTGGGCGTGACCCAGGCGCTTCTCTAACCATTGAGCGAGGGCCTTGAGGCGCTTTTTAAGGATATCATGATAATCCTTGTTGCGTGCATAGGCGGAGATATACCCTTTAGCGGGCTTATGCAGGGTGGTCAATAAAGTGGGGTCGGGTTGATAGTTGACCCCCACCACCATAATGGTCGCCAACCCTGGCATTAACTGGGCAGGATCCACCCGCCGCTCCTGGTTACGGGCCATCCACGCCATATCCCCATGCCCCCCGGCGGCCAGCCACGCATCGAGGCATTCATGGTGGGGTGGCGGGGTTGGTGGGGCAAAGGCTACGCTATCAAAACCCATTTCCAGCGCCTTGGAGCGGATTTCCTCCTTGAGTTCATGGCTCTGGTGGGTACATTGTGTGTGTGAAATGGGGAGCATCTCTCTCCTAAGATTCGTGTTTGACGCCAGCCCATAGGGCTGACCAACTGGAAATGGGCAATGACGACTGCAAACAAAGTGGCTCTAGACCCCCTCTACCAACTCACCGATGCAGAACTGGATGCCCGTATTGTGGCGGCCAAAGCGGCCTTGGGCAACCGCTGTGTGATTTTAGGGCACCACTACCAGCGAGAAGAGGTCTACCGCTACGCCGATCTAACGGGGGACTCCCTCAAGCTAGCCCGGCTGGCCTCGCAACGGCCCGAGGCCGATTATATCCTCTTTTGTGGTGTGCATTTTATGGCAGAGGTGGCCGATATTCTCTCCGCCCCCCACCAAACCGCCATTTTGCCTGATATGGCTGCGGGCTGCTCCATGGCCGATATGGCCGACCTTCCCGCTGTGGAGGATTGTTGGCGCCAGCTTAACACCCTGTTGGATGCCGAAGCCACCCTAACCCCCATCACCTATGTAAATTCGGCGGCGGATTTAAAGGGCTTCTGCGGGGAGCATGGGGGCACGGTCTGCACCTCATCCAATGCTGCCCACGTGCTCAAGTGGGCCTTTGGTGAGCGGGAGAAGGTACTCTTTTTTCCTGATCAACATCTGGGCCGCAATACCGGTGCCGCCATGGGTATTGGGTTGGAAGAGATGGTCTTATGGCGTCCAACCGAACCCATGGGGGGGTTGACGCCGGCGCAGATCAAGGCCGCCAAGATCATTTTGTGGGACGGCTTTTGCTCGGTCCACCAGCTCTTCCAGCCCGCCCACATTGAGCAGTGGCGTCAGCGTCTGCCCGGGGTTCAGGTGATTTGTCATCCCGAGTGCAGTTTTGAGGTGTGTCAAAAGGCGGATGCCCTAGGCTCCACCGAGCTGATCCAAAGCCGCGTGCGCGAGGCACCGGCGGGTAGCCAATTTGTCATTGGCACCGAGTTGAATTTGGTCAACCGTCTCAAGCATGAGATGCCAGAAAAAGAGATTCATTTTCTTAGTCCCACCCTGTGCATGTGTTCGACCATGTTTCGCATTGATCCGCAACATCTGTTGTGGAGCTTAGAGAATCTCATCGCTGGCGAGGTGGTCAACCCCATTGTGGTGCCCGCCCAGCAGGCGGCTATGGCCAAGGTTGCCCTGGAACGTATGCTGGCCATCGTTTAAACATCATCTGCCGTTGGATTAAGGGGGAGAGCCATTATGGCCGACTTAGAGACCGCCATTGCCATTGCCACCCGCGCCCATAAAGGGCAAAAGGATAAGGCTGGGCAGCCCTATATTTTGCACCCCTTACGGGTGATGATGAGCCAAACCAGTGATACTGCCCGCCAAGTGGCCGTACTGCATGATGTGGTGGAAGATACCGAGGTTACCCTGCAATTTTTGGGCGAGACTGGCTTTTCTTACGATGTGCTTTATGCGGTGGAGCTGCTGACCCGCAAGCCCAGCGAGAACTATGCCGAGTATCTGCGGCGGGTCATGGCCCACCCCATCGCCAGTGCCGTTAAACGCGCCGATTTGGAGGATAATATGGACATTCGGCGGCTTCCGGAGAATCTGCAAGCTGAGGATCTGGCTCGCCTGCAAAAATACCGGGCCGCCTGGGAGGTGTTGGCGCTGGCTGGCAGTGTCAGTGAAAACCCTCTATTGAAAGGCCTATAAATAGACAATCGCGCCCCTACCCAAGACGGTGCTGCCTCTGGGTTAGCGGCTAGCTTGCTTAGGGATATTTGTCACGCATTGCTAACAAGGAGCCCCATCGTGACCGAACTGGAGAGCGCGCCGGTCAAGCTGTTCCGGGATCCGGTGCATGACATGATTGAGTTGCGCCTGCACAGCGGGCCTATGGAGGAGTCGCCGCCCTGGGCCTGGGGCGATACCCTCTTGCTGGCCCTCATCGACACTCCGCCCTTGCAACGCCTGCGGCGCATCCGGCAGCTTGGCCCGGCGGCCAAGGTCTACCCCTCTGCCGAACATAGCCGTTTTTCCCACGCTTTGGGCACCATGCATTTGGCAACCCGCATGATTGCCGAGGTCGCGCAAGGCCATCCTGGGGTGATTTCACCTCTCTTGGGTCTGCAAATTCGGGTGGCGGCGCTCATCCACGATCTGGGGCATGGCCCATACTCCCATGTTTTTGAGCATGTCAGCCCTACCCCCATCGCCCATGAGCTGCGGGGTATTGCGCTGCTTGAGCACGATAGCCCCGTTCGCCGGGCAATCCACCACTTTTGTGAAAAACACCATTTAGACCACGCGCGTTTTACCCATGAGTTAGCCCTCATCCTAGGCTCTGGTGAGGCGACCGGGTTATTGGGACTGGCCCGACAATTTATCTCCAGCCAGCTGGACGCCGACCGCATGGATTATCTTCAGCGGGACGCCCATTTTACCGGGGTACGCTATGGCCGCTTTGATGCGGCGTGGTTGATGCGCTCTTTACGGCTTAAACAGACGGCCTCTGGCCCGCTGCTGTGCGTAGAGATCGCCAAAGGGCCAGCGGCGTTGGAGTCCTACATTGCCGCTCGCGATGATATGTATCGGCAGGTGTATGATCACAAGGCAGTGCGAGCGTTTGAGGCACTGCTGATTCACATCATCCGCACTCTGCTGGCATTGCTGGATGCCCACCAGCCCCTGCCCAGCGGCACACCGATGGAGCTGGTGCGCTATCTTCAGCAGGAGCGCCAAGCCGAGGCGCAAGAGCCCGCCCTGTTTCAAGCGTTAGATGATGCGGTCTTGGATTATGCCATCGGCTACTGGTCACGGCTTACGCTGACGCAGCAGGATACGCCTCTGCTTTGGGAGCTACGTCGCAAGAGCGGCATGTTTCAGCACCGTTTAGCCCCCTACAAGCGCCTGCTGTGGCATATGGACCCTGAGCAGCGTTTATGGGAAGAGGGGGATGAAGGGGTGCAGGATCAAGATGGTGCCACGGATGTTATTTTGGATGCCGATGCCGCCCAGGCTTTGCAGCACTTTTTGCACAGCCATGGGGATCACCCTTTGGAGATTGTGGAACCAGAAAGTGGTCGTCAATGGAACGTTCCACTCAGTCTACTGGTCCATGTAGATAGCCTACACCGCGCCCCGTATGCCCATATGCAGTATGCGGTGGGCAGTCGTGGTAGCATTCCGGTGTTGGAGGGGAATGGACGTTTACGCTGGGCGGAGCAGGCTTCGGAGCGCATTAATTTTCTGGGGCACTGCCGCCGTAAACAGGCCCGCGTTTTTGTGGATCGGCGGGCGTTGGCTGGGGTAATGGCCCTGATTCACCAGCATTTTCAACATCCACTGCTTAAATTGTGGGAGAGATAACATGGCCGCACCCCTGATCGCGGGAGGCGCTCTTTTATTGGCCTTTTTGGTGGGGAGCAACATGCCCGTTTCGGTTAAGACCCATGAGATTGTGGAGCTGCACAGCCGCAACACCCTCACTCAAGGGGCTTTGGTGGAACAGCTTAGCCAGCAGCGGGTGGTGTTAGTGGGGGAGCAGCATGATGATCCCCACCAACATGGGGTACAATTACAGGTGATTCAGGCTCTGCACCAAAAGCATGGTTTGGTGGCGGTGGGCATGGAGCAGTTTCCCCGTCATTTACAGCCGGTCTTAGACCGCTGGAGTGCGGGCGCGTTAAGCGAAGAAGCCTTTTTGGATGAAACCGAATGGTACTTTACCTGGGGCATGGAGCCTGAGCTGTATCTGCCCATTTTGCGTTATGTGCGGGACCACCATTTGCCGTTGTTGGCGCTTAATGTCAAGCGCAGCATCATTGCCGAGATACGGGAAAAAGGGTTGGACAAGCTTGACCCTACCCAACGCCAGCAGCTTCCCACACCAGCCCCCCCGGCCCAAGCTTATCGTCACTATTTGCAGGATATTTTAGCGGCCCACCATCCACAAATGCCCCTAAAGGGTTCGGCAGAAAGCTTTATCCAAGCGCAAACCACCTGGGATACCGTTATGGCCCAGGGGCTTTATGATTGGGCACAACGTCATCCCAACGGCATCGCCATTGGTTTGGCTGGCACCGGGCACATCGAATTTGGTTATGGTATACCCCACCAACTCAAGGCGCTGGGCCTTACGCAAATCGCCACGGTGATTCCCTGGAGCAGTGGCAGCGATGGGATAAAACCAGATAGCGGCGACTACGCTTGGGGCACACCCATTATGGAACGGGTGGAACAACCCCCGCCGGTCCGTTTGGGTATTTTATTAGAGGAGGCCGCCAAGAGCGCCCATGGCCCGGTGGAGATTGCTCAGGTCATGCCCAACAGCATTGCTGAGGGGGCGGGTATGCAGGCAAAGGATCGCATCATCGCATTAGAGGGCCAAGCTACCCTGAGCAATCATCATTTGGTACGCTTGTTACGCCAGCACCATTGGGGCGACACGCTGACCCTGACCCTTGTCCGGGATGGCCAGCAACAGAGCTTAACGGTGCAACTGCCCACGGACCCTCCCAAGCCAAAACCCCACCACGGTTCCCCTTAATCCAAGCCACCTAGGGCCGGTATCAAACCGGTCCCGGGGTTTGGCAGCCTCAGGCCCCATCCCTTGACCATAGAAAAAACCAAAGGCCAGGTTATACCCGGCTTATTTTCATATCCTTTTCAAATTGTTTCAAATAATACGGCATAGACAAGAGCGTCAAAACCCTATGTCATGTTGGAGATCCAAGAACACCCAAACATGACCAAATGTCACAGCAGAGAAAAATAATGCTGTCAGGTTGGGGAGAATTCTGCGATTATGAGCGCATAGGCTTTACGGCACGACAACAAGCCTTTGCACGCAGAATAAAGGGGGCTGAGATGTCGGTCAAAAACAAGCAGGGTAGTGCAGCCATTAAACCCAATGATTTCCAAATCAACATTTCGCCCATCAAAAAAGCGACCCCCTACCAAACGGCTATAGACAGTGGCCATCGCAAGCATCTGCGCATTACCCATAATGTTCGTGCCGATATGCATTTTAAGGGTGGTATAAGCCTATCGGGTCAAACCCAAGATATCTCGGCAGAGGGCCTTTTTGTACGCTTGCCCACAACCCCAGCCCATATGGCTCCTGGCACCATAGGGACCATTACCATGCACCCAAAACTTGGTAAGGCCTTAAAATTTCACTGCGAAGTTGTACGGACCATGAATAAGGGCATCGCCTTGTTATTGACCGATCATGATCGTCATGAAATGGGCATGACCCTGCTTTATGATATTTTGGGCAATCTTAATCATGCTAAAAAAGTGATCCCCTAGGCCCGCTGGCATTGGGGGCAATAATAGCTGGAGCGCTGCCCCAGTACCTGTTTTTCTATGGTGGTGCCACATTTTGGGCACGCTTTACCCGCACGCCCATAGACATTGAGGGATTGTACAAAGTAGCCCGGTTTGCCATCACTGCCAATAAAATCCCGCAGCGTGGTCCCACCCTGTTCGATTGAATCCCCCAACACCGCTTTAATGGCACAGGCCAGCGCCCGGTAGCGTCCTAAGCCCACTTTACCTGCGGCTTGAGCGGGAGCAATGCCGGCGCGAAACAGCGCCTCGCTGGCGTAGATGTTGCCGACCCCCACCACCACGCTTTGATCCATAATATAATTTTTTACTGCCAGTTGACGCCCACGGGAACCCTGGTGGAGGTAACGACCATTGAGGCTGCGATGCAGGGGTTCTGGCCCCAATTTGGCCAGCAGGGGATGTTCTTCTTCTGGGCTGGTTACCGGTATCCACACTACCGCGCCAAAACGCCGGGGATCATGCAAGCGCACCATCTGCCCGCCTTCCATCACCCAATCCACATGGTCATGTTTGGCGGGGGGGGTATGCTCGGGCACAATACGCAAAGAACCAGACATGCCCAAGTGAACCAGCAAGGTTCCTTGCGGGCAGCGCCATAAAAGATATTTAGCCCGCCGGGCCACTTGTTGGATCACCTGCCCCACCAACTCTTTTTCCAGGGTTTTAACCGGTATGGGCCAGCGCAGTTGGGGCTGACGCACCACCACGCCACACAGGCGTTTACCCACCAGGGCGGGTTCAATACCCCGGCGGGTGGTTTCAACCTCTGGTAATTCCGGCATATCGCTCTCCCTTTACGCGCTTTTCCCACACAAGGCACAATCAATCTTCGCCATTCCTGTTTAGGTCTGCTACATTATGGACATTTTGCACACCATAGCACGGGTTGATAGAGCTCAAGGCCATCATGTATTGTCTGCGCTAAACTCACGAGTGTGCCTTGTTTGATCAACAACCGCCTAATAGGACGGAAATGGTATGACCCTCTGGCTAATCATTATTCCCATTTTGAGTGTCGCCCTTTTTATGGTGTTTGTGCCGCTATTTCGGGCCAATGGCAACCGCCCCCTGCCTGTGGGGTTAGAGGGCAACCCCCTGGTGGAGTTGCAAGACCGCCGGGATATTCTCTTGCGCCAGCTTAAAGAACTGGAGATGGACACCCAAGGAGGATTGGTGGACGCAGACGATGCCGCCAATAACCGAAAGGGGATGGAAGAAGAGCTGGGTGAGATTTTAACCAAGCTAGATGCCCTGGAGAAACCGGCCCAGACAGCGCCTCAGTCAGCGTCGGACGCGCAACGTTCCCAAGCCAATTTAAGCGTTAGCCGCGCCATGGGTGTTGCGGTCATCGTGTTGGTGAGTACATCCAGTGTCATGGCCTATCAGCTGCTTTCTACGGCTGACCGGGAGATTCTGGCGGAACAAGCTCCACAAGAGCAGGAAGGCGGCCCTATGCAGGGCCAGCAGGCCCCCGATATTGGTGCCATGGTTGCGCGGCTGGAAGAGCGCTTAAAATCGGAACCGGATAATATTGATGGCTGGCTCATGCTCGGACGTTCGTTGCGCAATATGGATCGCACCATGGATGCCATCAATGCCTACAAACATGTGTTGGAACGCCAACCGGATCATGTGGATGCTGCGGTGGGCATGGCGATCACTCTATTAGAGACGGAAGATAGGGCTCAAATGGGGGTCGGCATCAAATTATTAGAGAGTATCCACAAAAAACAGCCGGAGCAGTTGGACACCCTGTGGCTGTTGGGTATGGGCTCTTACCAGCTTGGTGCGTACGAGGCTGCTGTCAAATGGTTGGACAAGTTACTCCCCCTTGCCCCTGAGGATGTTAAAGCGCAGGTGCAAAAGGCCATTGATATGGCGAAACAAAAGCTTCAAGCACAAAAGGGGTAACTGATTTCACACCCCAACCCCCCTAAGGGATCACGATGCATGGCATTGTGGTTTAAAGTAGGGTAGAGTATGTAACCTTTATGGCGTGGCACCGCCACACAGATTCACCCTTTTGGAGGCAGCCGAATGTTTGGTTTGGGTACCATGGAGATGGTCATCATTTTGGTGATTGTTTTGGTTATCTTCGGTGCGGGCAAGCTGCCCAAGGTGATGGGCGACATGGGTCGCGGCGTAAAGAGCTTTAAAAAAGCGATGAATGCAGAGGATGATGCGCCTGCTGAGCCCGAGGTGAGCAAGCCCGCTGCGGCGGAATCCACGGAGAAAAAAGACGCCTAATGACGATTGGGTAACCACTTGGTCTCTGTGTGGTGCGGGCTCCTCTGGCGTTGAAGGATAGACGCGATGTTTGGTATGGGTTGGGGTGAGATTTTCATCATCCTGGTGGTGGCGTTGGTGGTGATCGGGCCGGATAAACTTCCAGAGGTTGCCCGTGGTTTAGCCAAAGCCCTACGCCAGATGCAACGGTTTGCCCAGGATATCCGCGACAGCGTGGATCTGGATGAAATTCAGCACAGCAATCGTCCCAGCCAAGGGTCGGCTCCGGCACCGCTGGCCGCTTCTGAGCGGCTGGACCTGCCTCCGCCGCAGGTTGCCCAAGCCAGCGGCAAAGGCAAAGCCGCTGCCGATGATTGGTATGAAGATGAGGTCGCCGGTTATCAATATGCCGATGGGGATGATGCACCGCCGCCCCCCACCACGGCGGCTCTCTCGCCTGCATCGGCTGCCGAGCCGAAGCCTGCTGCTGAGCCGAAGCCTGCCGCTGAGACGGCTCATCCGGCAGAAGCGCCTAAATCTGTTTAACCCTGTTCCCGGCCTTCCCCACGAGGGTAGGGGTTGGGGCTGTGTATCCGGTGGGATTGACTGTCGCCGTGGTCGTTGTCTGTTTTTTTTGCCCGGCATAGCATGGTGGCGTTACGCATGGCTGGTGGTTGCATCGCGCCCCTGTTACGGCAACGCCACCCCAACCCTTCATAAACGGCGCATCTTTTCGCGAGGGTGCGCCGATTGCCATTTAAAATCTGGAGCATGAGCGGCCATGAACCTGGACGTTGAACAAAAAGCCCCGCTGGTTGAACATCTCATTGAGCTACGCAACCGATTGATGATCTCGGTAGGGGCGATTATTGTCGGCTTTATCTTGTGCTACAGCTTTTCTGAGCAAATTTTTGAGTTTTTGGCGGCCCCCCTGCATGAGATTTTGGGCCCCCAGGCAAAGATGATCTACACGGCCCTGCATGAAGCCTTTTTTACGCAGATCAAGGTCTCTTTTTTTGCGGGACTGTTTCTCGCTATGCCGGTGCTGTTTACCCAGATGTGGCTGTTTATTGCGCCGGGGCTTTACCAACATGAGCGTTCGGCCATCCTGCCCTTTTTGTTTGTCACACCGGTTCTCTTTTTTATGGGTGGCACCCTAGCTTACTACTTTGTTTTTCCATTGGCTTTTAAATTTTTCTTGGGGTTTCAGTCGTCTACCATCGAAGCGCTACCGTCCATGCGGGAGTATCTTTCGCTGGTGATTAAGCTCATCATTGCCTTTGGTATTACCTTTGAGCTGCCGGTGGGGCTGTTGTTGGCCATTAAGGCCGGGGTTGTCTCTACGGCGGGTTTGGTAGACAAACGTAAATACAATATTGTATTGGCCTTTGTGGCGGCGGCCATTTTAACCCCGCCAGACCCCTTTACCCAGGTAATGTTGGCCATACCCATTATGTTGATGTATGAAATTTCAATCTTTTTTGGTCGCGGCATCGAGCGCAAACGCGCCGAGCAAGAAGCCGCCGAAGAGGCCCAATGGGCCGCTGACCATAATGTCGATGATGATGATGTAGACCACCCGGAGCATAAAGCATGACAAGCAGCACTGAAGGATCTGTACGCATTTTACCCTTAGGTGGGCTGGGTGAGATCGGCATGAACCTGATGGTCTATGAGTGCCAGGGAAAATTGCTGGTTTTTGATACCGGTTTAACCTTTCCCTCACCAGACACCCCCGGTGTGGATGTGATTATTCCCGATATTCGCTGGTTGGAAGAGCGTAAACAGGATGTGGTGGGCATTATCCTTACCCATGGGCACGAAGATCATATTGGTGCCCTGCCCTATGTGTGGCCCCGTCTAGAGTCCCCCATCTTTGGCACAGCCTTTACCCTGGGGCTGGTCAAGATGAAATTTAAGGAGCATGACCTCTCCACCGCCACCATTCGCGAGGTACGCCATCGCGAGGCCTTTCAAGTAGGTCCTTTTAACCTAATCTTTATTCATGTTACCCACTCCATTGTGGACGCCTCGGCGGTGGCCATTCGCACCCCCATTGGTACCCTTTTGCATAGTGGTGATTTTAAGTTTGATCACACGCCGGTCAACGGTTTGACCAGCGATCTGTTCAGCCTTGCCAAGTTGGGGGAAGAGGGGGTTTTGGCCCTGCTCTCCGACTCCACCAACGTGGACCGCAGCGGCTCGTCTCGGTCCGAGAGCAGTGTGCGCCCCGCCCTGGATGAACAGATGGCCCGCGCCCAAGGTTTGGTGGTGTGTGCAACGTTTAGCTCTAACATCCATCGTATCCAACAAATTGTTGACTCGGCCATTGCCCATGGTCGCAAGGTGGTGCTCAATGGCCGCTCCATGGAGGCCAATGTTGGGGTGGCCCGTGAGCTGGGTTTTATCCGGCTGGATGGGGATGATCTGGTCACGGTCAAAAGCATTAAGAACCATGAACGCCATCGGCTTTGCATCATCAGCACGGGCAGCCAAGGGGAGCCCAACTCCTCCTTGATGCGCATTGCCCACCAAGAGCATCGGGATATTATCTTGGGGGCTGGGGATATGGTCATTCTCTCTTCCAAGTTTATTCCGGGCAATGAGCGGGCGATTTGGAGCTTGATTAACCTGCTCTATGAGCGGGGTGTTGAGGTTGTGCATGAAAAGGACAACCCCCACATTCACGTCTCTGGTCATGCCCCAGCGGATGATTTAAAAACCATGCTGGCGCTGACCAAACCACGTTTTTTTATTCCAATGCATGGCGAACCCCGCCATCTACACCTGCATCGCAAACTGGCCTTGGCAATGGGTGTAGCTGAGGAGCGCTCTTTGGTCATGGAAAACGGTGATCTGGTGGAGCTAACCCCCAACCATATCAGCATTATCGACCGGGTTGAGCATGGCCGGGTGTTTGTGGATGGTAAAGGGGTTGGCGATATTTGTGATATTGTGATGCGGGATCGGCGCCATCTTTCCGAGGATGGCATGGTGGTGGTGGTGATGGTGGTGGCTAAAGATGGCGGGCAACTGCTGGAGGGGCCAGAAATCCTCACCCGTGGGGTGATCCATGAAGATGAAAATCCCCAGATGTTGGAAGAAATGCGCGAAACGGTTGCACAGGCCCTTGCTATTGGGGCCAAAGGCATGGATTTTAATGAGGATGAACAGGTAGGCGCTAGTGATATCGCAGTACGTGCGTTACGGCGCTTTTTCAAAAAACGGCTAGGACGCCGACCGGTGGTTCTCCCTATGGTGATGGAGATGTAGGACGTGGCATCTACGCGAGGCAAGCAGCGCAATCGCGTCAAAGGATCTGACGCTGTCAAGGATGACAAGAGAGAGGCCCAATACCGTGAGGGAACGGGCATTGTATTGGCGTGCGCCACGGCTTTTCTTACTCTAAGTCTGGCTTCATATCATCGAGCCGACCCATCGTTTAACCATACCAACCCCATGCCCGCACAAAATTTAGCCGGGCAAGCGGGTGCCTATCTTTCCGATGTGATGTTTCAAACCCTGGGCTGGTCGGCGCTGTTGGTGCCCCTGTTTATGGCCATTTTGGGTTTACGCATGTTCCGACAGCCGCCCTTTTATCTGCCGTGGCATCGCGTAATCGCGCTGCCGATTTTTCTTGCCTCGCTCTGCGCCCTGATGAGCCTTGTCTTTCCAACCCTGCCGCTGAACGAGGGGCTACCCGCTGGACATGGGGGTTGGCTGGGTATTGTGACAGGCCGGGTGATGTACTACACCTTTGGCGCTTGGGGGTCGGTGGGGATATTGGTGGTGCTTGCCATCATTAGTTTTCTGCTCACCACCCATTTATCCGTCACCCAACTACTGGCTAGGTGGGCGCTGTGGCAGGATGAACGGGAGATGCACCAAGAGCAGGTTGATCAAAAATCCCAAGCCAAAGAGCGCCTTTTGGGTCATGTGGCAGAGCTTGGCAGCAACCCGGTACACAGCGGCCATATTGCTGAGGATCCCTTGGCAGACGAACGCGACATACCGGGCGCTGTTACCCAGTTAGGGGAGCGGGTTGGGCAGCGCCTCAGCCATGGGTGGGCACGCCTGTTACAGTGGGCCAGCCTGCTTACCCAGCTGGGCCGTTTACGTCGGCGTATGCAGTTAAATAGCCTTAAAAAGCATGCTCAGGATGAGATGCATAGCCGCGTAAAGAAACCGGTGATGGCACACATTCTGCGCAAGCCTGCCCGCAATGAGGATGCCGCTATGGCGGCCATGGCGGCGGTGGATGTGGATGCGCCTTTTACCAGCGCAGCGGAAGATGGCCGTCAGGAGCCCAGTTTTGAGGCGTTTTCTCCAGAGCTTACCCAGCAAGAGCCTCATTTTGACGATGAGCCTTGGCATGAGCCCACCGAACAGTTAAATCAAAACCTCTCTCAAGCCTTGGCGGAGGCCACGCTGCATGGTGGTGCGCATGACCAGCCACCTCCAACAGCGGAGAATGCCCTTTTAAGGAGCTTGGCTGATCTGGTGGGCGAGCAGCCCCCCTATGAATGTGACGCCAAACCTGCCACACCAGCCAGACCTACGGTGTCGTTGGATTGGGCACCGGCGGATGATCATGACGATTTTGAGCCGCAAGGGGGTTGGCATGACTTTGCCCAACAGGAGAAGGATCTGGAGGAACTGGAGGAACTGGAGGATGAGGATGAAGAGCGGGAGGAGGAGAGCCTACTCGACCCCTTAGCCGAGAGTATTGCCCGTCAATTGGCCCTCAAAGGGCTGCCCGAGGGGCACGCCATCGCCAGTGGTGAGGCAGAGGTGATGGATCCGGAACTTGATTTGGCGGATTTGACACAAGCCCAAGATCCCACGTTATCCTCCCTGGCACAAGCTATTGCGCAGCGCGGTTTATTGCAGGAACCCACGCCACCGGAGATGCCCCATTTAGATGCGCATGCCTTGGCTCAATTGCAAGAATCCGATGATGAAACAACGCCAGCTGCGACGCTGCTGGTGGACCCCAATGATCAGGTCAATCCCTTGCAAGAAGCCGAGTTAACCATTGCCGAAGCGGTAGCCTTAGCCGAAGCCACGGGGGATATGCATGAGGGGCCGGTTGGGGATATTGTGGTGGAAGATCCTGCCAATGGGGATCAACAGCCCGTACCCAACATTATTGCAGCCGCTCGTCAGGTTGCAGAAAAGCTCCATCCTGTCTTTCAAGGGGATACAAGCAGCTTGGATACGCCAAGAGAGGCTGCTCCTGAGCTACCCCCTACGCCACCGCCCCCCGCTGTGGATCCTTTACAAGCCAAAGAGGCGCGTATTTTACAAACGCTCAAGGCGAACCACGGCGCGTCCACGCTGCCCCCGTTAGCGAGGGATTTTTCCGCCACAGAGAGCCTATCAAGCCAGGAATATTCCGACCCTAGGCCAACCGCAGAAGCTGGGTCCGATGATGCGGATGCCGCCCTTCCAGAGAGTGGACAGGATGGTGCGGATAACGCCTTGATGGCGGCCTCACTACTCCAAGCGGCCCCTACCCCGGCGGCGGCGGCCCTCACCGCCATGGCCAGCATGGGCGAGAGCCTCTCCTCTGATTTGGATGGAGAAGAGGAATTCTGGCCAGATGTGCAATCGTACGAAGCATTTGAACCAAGCCAGACCGAGCCCACCACGCCCCATGATGTCATAGAGCCAGAGGCCGACGTGGTGGCAGCCGGTATCTCAGCCCCCATAGCCGAAAATTTCCCTACGGCTCCCGAGGTAGAGCGCTTCTTAGATCACCCCCCCGTGATTGATCGTGCCTTTGAGACCGCGCCCATCACGGATGGCTTTCATACAGCCCCCATGGCTGAGGCCGCTTTACAGGCCAGCCCCATGACACAGACAGAAGCTTTTGCCGAAAATCCTATGACGGCAAACACGTTTAATCAGCCCCCACTCATGGAGCCCCCTGCTGCGTCCGCTCCCGAGCTGGAAGACGAGGTTTTTGCCCAGCCCGCTCCCGAGCTGGAAGACGAGGTTTTTGCCCAGCCCACCCCTACGGATGGCTCCATTGAGGCTCTCCCTATGGCGCCGGAGGAGGCGCCCTTTGCCCAGGCTTCCATGGCTGAGGTTACGCTTCAAGCCCCTCCGCGCTCTGCACCTGTTGCCGCTGTGCCAACCTCTACAGCCCCCCCCTTACCGCCGGAACAGCGTTATATTTTGCCGGACATTGCCATGCTGCAACTGCCCGACCCCACGGCGCATGTGGTGGATGAGTCGGCGCTGAATGCCAAGGCACGGCAGTTGGAGGCGGTGTTGGGGCACTTTAAGGTTAAGGGGCAGATTATTGATTATCACCCTGGTCCGGTGGTGACCACCTATGAATTAGACCCCGCTCCCGGCTTAAAATCTTCCAAGGTAGTAGGCATTGCCGACGATCTGGCACGTTCTATTTCGGCGCTGTCGGTGCGGGTGGTGGGTAACATTCCCGGTAAAAGCGTGATTGGCATTGAGGTACCCAACGAGGTACGCGAAACGGTCTATCTGCGCGAAGTGCTGCAATGCAAGGCGTTTCAAGAGAACAAAGCCCCCCTGACCGTCGCCTTAGGCTCGGATATTGAGGGGGAGCCCGTGGTGGCCAACCTTGCCAAGATGCCCCACCTCTTGGTGGCGGGTACCACCGGTTCGGGTAAATCGGTGGCAGTGAACGCCATGATCTGCTCTATCCTGTTTAATGCCCGGCCCGATGAGGTGCGTTTCCTCATGGTGGACCCCAAGATGCTGGAGCTCTCCATTTACGAAGGGATTCCTCACCTGCTGGCCCCGGTGGTGACAGATGTGAGCAAATCGGCCACATTGCTCAAGTGGGCGGTGCATGAGATGGAGGAGCGCTACCGGTTAATGTCGGAGATTGGCGTTCGTAATTTGGCGGGCTTCAATGAAAAGATGGATCAGATGCTGGCCAGCGGCGAGCAACCCACCCGCCGTGTGAAGGTGGGCTTTGATCCCGAAACCGGGGCCCCAGTGGAGCGGGACGAGCCCATTCCACTCAAGAAAAAACCGCTGATTGTTATCGTTATTGATGAGCTGGCGGACCTGATGATCCAGGTTGGTAAAGAGGTGGAACCGGCCATTGCCCGTTTGGCACAGATGGCACGGGCGGCGGGTCTGCATCTTATTTTGGCCACGCAGCGCCCCTCGGTGGATGTTATCACCGGTCTGATTAAGGCCAACTTTCCCACCCGTTTGGCCTTTCAGGTCTCCTCGCGCATTGATTCGCGCACCATTTTGGACGCCATGGGGGCCGACCGTCTGTTGGGCATGGGGGATGGCCTCTACCTGCCGCCGGGCACCTCGCACCTACAGCGCATCCACGCCCCCTTTGTAGCCGATGGCGAGGTGCATGCTTTGGTCAAACATTGGAAACAGTTTGGCAGCCCCGACTATGACGATAACATTCTGATTCCCCGTGATGAGGATGATGGTGATGCCCTTGGTGACATGGGTATGGAGATGGGCTCCGCAGGCGGTAACTTGGCCGATTATGACGAATTTTATGATCAGGCTGCGCAGTTGGTGGTGCGGCAGCGGCGGGTTAGTACCAGTATGATCCAGCGTCACTTTAAGATCGGTTATAACCGCGCGGCCCGTATTGTGGAGCAGATGGAAGAGGATGGATTGGTCTCCCCCACCAACCACCAAGGCAAGCGCGAGGTATTGGCCCCCGAACAGCCGAGCATGGATTATTAAGGCGCAATCCCCCTGGCCGCCTCCCATGCTAGGGCTTGTTGCTTAAAGCGGCTCATGCATAGGATCAGGGTGCGTGAACAATCGGCATAGCCATTGCTAACCCAATAAAATTTAGTTTCTTTTTGCATATATACAGACACCTTTATATAAGGTTTTTTGTGCCCTTTGCTTTTTCTATTCCCACTTGAACATAAGAACGTCATAATATAGGGCGAGTGAGGCGCAGTTAATCATTGAGGGTTTGCTGGGTATTCAGCCATAGGACAGGGCAACCGAGCAGCAAACGCGTAAAGGGAAATTAACCATGAAAAGTGGCGAAAAAAAGTTCACGGGCCGTATTGGCGAACTGTTGAAAGCGTTTGAAGATCGGCATAAGAACGATGGCGTGCTCTATACCGATATTGATAAGCTGCAAGAGCGCATTGAAAACTGGAAACAGCTTACCGATGTTATCAGCCACATGTGCTACCTTATGGCCGATACGGTCGAGAGTCGTGGTTTCGCCTGTTCGGCGTTTCACCATCCCACCTTTCACCCGGATACTCGTCAAACCTACAGCAGCCAGATCACGCTGCAAGCCTCCCGCGTTCAGCTAAACAGCTATCCTCGTTTTCAACGCGAGGTTATCCGCGAAAAAACCCTGGAAAAGGCCGACCGTTTGATGTTTGAAGAGGCCATTCTTGATGGCAAAATGTGGGTGCATATGTGGATTGATGATCAAGCGGAAGAGCCCCGCGAATTCAAGCTCTCCAAGATTACCGAAGAGGTGGTGGAAGAGATTTTGATCGACTTTTTAAACAAGGTCTATCGCTAATCTCGCCCCTCTGGATTAACCATGCCCGCCACACAGACGCCCCCATGTTACCAACATGGGGGCGTCTGGCATATGGCGCGGACTCTCTACCGGAACATCCCACGGATAATAATCTGCCATCCGCGTGATAGGGGGTTGCGTGAATGGGCAGATGGATCGACGTCGCGATCAAGCATCACAGATTTTATGGCGATTGGAATGCGGCTTTTTGCGGCACTCAGTATACCGTGGGTGGCCGCTATTGCTGTGCAGCTGCCGCCCTTGCCAATAATTCTTGCATCCGTTGCGATTCTTTTTGTGCTTCTGCCAGGCAAGCGGATACACGTCACATCCCGGGCTTATGCTGCTCCTGCCAAGAATCGCCGCCATGGATAACCCTTTTTATTGACAACCGGGGGTTGCCCCCCCAATACCTTTGTTACTCGCCATAAACCAGCCTCGGCAACCATGTCGCCAGATTGGGCCACTGTGCCAGCGCGGCTAAAGCCAGCATCTGAAGGGCAATAAAGGGCAACACCCCTCGATAGATCTGTAGCGTAGAGAGCTGCGCAGGGGCCACCCCCCGTAGATAAAAGAGCGAAAAGCCAAAGGGCGGGGTTAAAAACGAGGTTTGTAAATTGATGGCGATCATCACCCCCAACCAGATGGGGTCAAACCCCATCATGAGCAAAATGGGGCCAACGATGGGCACCACCACAAAGGTGATCTCGATAAAATCAATAAAAAAGCCCAACACAAACATAAGCAGCATCACAGCCAGCATCGCCCCAAACTTACCACCGGGTAGATCCTGTAGCAGCTCTGCGACCAGCTGATCGCCACCAAAACCCCGAAAAACCAGGGAAAAGAGGGTTGCCCCCACAAAGATTAAAAAGACCATACTGGTGACACGGGTGGTGCCTTGCATAACCCTTTGCAGGGTTTGCAGGGTGAGCTGTTTTTGCAGGGCCGCCAACAGCAAGGCCCCCATGGCCCCCACCGAGGCCGCTTCGGTCGGCGTCGCCAGCCCGCCAAGGATAGAGCCCAGCACCGCCAGGATTAAAAACAGTGGTGGTACCAGCACCTTGAATACCTGCAAAACCAGCGCCCGCCCTTTTAAGGTGCGCTCTTGCGCGGGGATTGCGGGTACCGCCTCGGGCCGCCGCCAAGCCAGCCACAGCAGATAAAGGATATAGAACCCCACCAGCATTAAACCGGGAATCAACGCCCCCACAAACAGATCCCCCACCGAGATGGTGCGGGGGGAGTAGCTGCCCATTTGCAGTTGCGCCTGTTGATAGGAGGCCGAGATCACATCCCCCAGCAGCACCAAGACAATGGAGGGGGGGATAATTTGCCCCAAGGTACCCGAGGCGCAGATGGTACCCGCCGCCACAGCGGGATCATAGTTGCGTCGCAGCATGGTTGGCAGCGAGAGCAGACCCATGGTCACGACGGTCGCCCCCACAATGCCGGTACTAGCGGCCATCAGCATGCCCACCAGGGTGACAGAGATACCCAAGCCCCCCCGCAATGGGCCAAACAGCATGGCCATGGTATCCAGCAGCTGTTCGGCCACCCGGGAGCGTTCCAGCACCATACCCATAAAGATAAACAGCGGTACGGCAATCAGCGTATCGTTGGTCATAATGCCGAACAGGCGGTTGGGCATAAAGGCCAGATCGCTTAGATCGTAAAGGTCAAGTAGAGATCCCCCCCACGCAAATAGCAGCGCGGTTCCCCCTAGCGCAAAAGCCACGGGATAACCCGACAGCAGCACCACACAGACCCCAGCAAACATGTAGAGCGCGGCATACGCTTCCATTATGCCCCCTCCTGTTCATGGATCTCTTCGGTTAGGCCCGGCACTTCGTGTCCCCGGAGAATAAGCAGCGCTTTGCCGACCTGGGCCAACCCTTGCACCATCATCAAAGCGGGCATGATCAGCAATACAGATTTAAGCAGCCACACCCCATCCAAGCCGCCCGCCTCGTGAGAACCCTCGAAGATTGACCAGGATGCCGCCACATAGTCAAAGCTTATCAACAGCAAAAAGATCATCAAGGGCAGCAGCAGCAGCAGGGTCCCCAGCAGGTTGACCCACGCCTTGGCCTTGGCAGAGCGGGGTCGGTAAAAAAGATCCACCCGCACATGACCATCGTGACGCAGGGTATAACCGGCTCCCAACATAAAGAGCATGCCGTGCATGTAGGTAATGGACTCCTGCATGGCGATGGATCCCTGGTTGAACAGGTAGCGCAATACCACCACCACAACGGTCATGATCACCATGGCCAAGGTTAGCCAAGCGACGCCCCGCCCTACCCGTTCATTGATGCGGTCCAATCTCTGTAACCAGACGATCATGCTACAGCCCTTATGCCATACCGATGTTTGCTCAACACGGTGGTGTGGTCAGTCGTCAAACAGTTCACCTGTCAGTCCCTTACCCGCCTTCAGCGGCGAGGCCCCAGTACCGGCGAACACCGCCCCGCTCAAAAAGCCGTGGGGCAGCATCGCGCCCCGTCCGGCGCGGTTGCCATGCCACTGATCATAATCGGTGACATGTTTGGTCTTTTTGCCCGAATCCAACACAAAGCCCTCTTCATCGGTAAAGGTGGTGACATCCACCACCACCTCATCCGCACCCAATTTTTGCACCCGCACCCCTTTGCCTTTGGCCATCAAGGGGAATTGTTCAATGGGGAAGATCAACAAGCGGCGACTGCGGCTGATGGAGCCCACCCAAGGACCCTTAACTGGGTGCAGATGCAGCGGTTGGTCGCCACTTTTGAGGGTAATCAACTGTTTGCCTTTGCGCTGGTTGGCGATGAGATCCACCCCTTTAACGCGGAAACCCTGGCCCAGACGGGTAATCAGCAGATACTCCTGTTCTGGATCCACCGGCAACGCCCACAGCACCCGATCCCCCCCATCCAGATCAAACATACTGGTCAACGGTTCACCAAACCCTTTGCCTGCGGGCAGGTTGCTGGCCAAAATGGTAAACAGCTTGCCGCTCTGGCTAATAAACGAGACCGACTGATTGGTGTAGCAGGGGAAAGATCGCAGCAGCAGATCATCCCCTTTAAAGCGCAGCACCTCGGTGTTTACATCGTGGCCTTTGTTGGCTTTAACCCAACCCATTTGGGAGAGGATGACCGAGATGGGCTCTTTCTCCACAAAATCTTCGGGGCGCACATGCACATCCTCTACCGAGCCACAAATCTCGGTGCGGCGCACATCGGCAAACTCTTTGCGGGTCGCTTTTAGTTCGTCACGAATCGCTTTCCACATGATTTTATCATCGGCCAACATCGCCTCCAGCAGGTCGGCTCGGGCCTGCAACTCCTCCATCTCCTTCCGAATTTTCATCTCTTCAAGCTTGCGCAAATTGCGCAAACGCATGTTCAGAATCGCCTCGGCCTGAATCTCATCCAGGGAAAAACGCGCCATCAACACCGGTGCGGGATCATCATTCTTTTTGATGATCTCGATCACCTCATCAATATTCAGATGGACGATGAGGAACGCCTGTAACAGGTGCAACCGCTCACGGATTTTTTTCAGTTCATAACTGGCCCGGCGGGTATGTACCACAAAGCGGTGGTCCAACCAGTGGCGCAGGATGCCTTTAAGGTCCAACACCTCGGGCCGGTGCCCCCCCACAATCACGTTTAGGTTAAAGCTGGCGCGGGATTCCAGATCCGAATGTTTAAACAAAAAATGCATGATTAATTCAGGGTCCAGCGTGCGGGCGCGAGGCTCCAGCACAATACGCAGATTTTCGTCAGACTCATCCCGCACATTGGTTAAAAAGGGACATTTTCGGTCGATAACCAGTTGCGCGATGCGCTCAATCAGGCGAGATTTTTGCACCTGATAAGGAATTTCCGTCACCACGATCTGCCACAAACCCCGCCCCAGATCCTCCACCGCCCAGCGTGCCCGCAGACGTAGACTCCCCCGCCCTTCGCTGTAGACCTCCAACCGTTCAGCATGATCGGCCATCAAAATGCCGCCGGTGGGAAAATCGGGGGCGGGCAGGTGTTGCATGAGCTCTTCAATGCTACAATTTGGTTTGCTGATAAGCAGCAGGCAGGCGTCCAGAATCTCCCCCACATTATGGGGGGGCACATTGGTAGACATGCCCACCGCAATGCCCGATGAGCCGTTGGCCAGCAGGTTGGGGAAACGGGCCGGCAGCACCACCGGCTCTTCCATGGAGCCATCATAGGTGGGCATAAAGTCCACCGTATCCATCTCCAAATCTTCCAGCAGCGCTTTGGCCACACTGGTCAGGCGGGCTTCGGTATAGCGCATGGCAGCGGCGCTATCGCCATCAATATTGCCAAAGTTGCCCTGCCCATCCACCAAGGGATAGCGCACCGCAAACTCTTGCGCCAACCGCACCATGGCGTCGTAAGCAGCTTGGTCACCGTGGGGGTGATATTTACCGATCACATCCCCCACCACCCGTGCCGATTTTTTATAGGGGCTGTTGGGGTCCAGGCGTAGCGCGCGCATGGCAAATAGAATGCGCCGATGTACCGGTTTTAAGCCATCCCGCACATCGGGCAGGGAACGGCTGATAATGGTGGAGAGGGCATAAGCCAGATAGCGGCTCTCCAGCTCCTCACGCAGGTTACATGGATCGATCTGTTCAAAGGTATTGGACATAAGGCGCTGTATCTGCAAGATCCATTGAAGGGTGACAACCAAACAGGTAGACGAAGAGAAACATCGCCCACAGATTTTTAATCAACCGCTGTACCGACTGGCACAGCGGTTGATCCCATAACATAGGGTGCTAAGGGTTAGGCATCGTCGGCAAAGCTATCTTCGGTTGAATCCTCTTCGGCTGCGGCGGCTTTGGCTGCTCTCGACGAGCCTTTGGCAGAGGAACCACTCTTGGGGCTGGGCACGCCTTTGGTTTCGGTTGCGGGGCTTTGGCCCGCACCATGTTTAGCGCTTAAGCCCTCTTTAAGACGGATTTGATCTTCCAGTTTCATGGCTGCACTGGGGTTTTCTGCCATGTAGCGTTTGGCATTTTCTCGGCCTTGGCCGATGCGCTCACCGTCATAGGAGTACCAAGCGCCGGACTTTTCGACCACGCCCATCTCCACGCCCATATCCAGCAGTTCGCCATGCAGAGAGACCCCCTGTCCATAGGTGATATCAAATTCGCACTGGCGGAAGGGAGGGGCCATTTTATTTTTTACCACTTTGACGCGGGTGCGGTTGCCCACCACCTCTTCTTTATCCTTAATGGAGCCAATGCGGCGAATATCCAGACGTACCGAGGCATAGAACTTGAGGGCATTCCCCCCGGTGGTGGTCTCTGGGCTACCAAACATGACACCGATTTTCATACGGATCTGGTTAATAAACAGCACCAATGAGCTCGACCGGCTAATGCTACCGGTTAATTTGCGCAGCGCTTGGGACATCAGACGGGCTTGTAGACCCACGTGAGAGTCCCCCATCTCCCCTTCCAACTCGGCCCGTGGCGTCAGCGCCGCCACCGAGTCCACCACCACCAAGTCCACCGCGCCAGAGCGTACCAGCATATCGGTAATTTCCAGGGCCTGTTCCCCGGTATCGGGCTGGGAGATGATCAGCTCATCCACATTGACACCCAACTTGCGCGCATAGATAGGATCCAGTGCATGCTCGGCATCGACGAAAGCGGCCACCCCACCCACTTTCTGAATTTCTGCGGCCACATGCAGGGCCATGGTGGTTTTGCCGGAGGATTCTGGTCCATACACTTCGACAATACGGCCACGGGGCAGGCCGCCCACACCCAAGGCAATATCCAAGCCGAGGGAACCGGTGGAGACCACAGGAATATCGGTCGCGGCACCTTCGCTCATGCGCATGATGCTGCCTTTACCAAACTGACGTTCAATTTGAGCCAGCGCGGCATCCAGTGCTTTGCTCTTATCTTTATCCAAAGCCATAATGTTTCCTTTTGATGGCAGTCGCATCGCGATGATCCCATGGGGGCGACCCACGCGGGCAGGGTCACACCCTTTCGCAAAATGAAACACCCTTTATACAAAAATTTGCCTCTTAAAGCCACGGTTGCTGCATCGAAAGAGCGACAATTGCCCGCTGCGGTGCGGGGGTGTACCATCGTCAGGCACCGGATTTGCAAATCACCCTGGCAACCCCTTTTACTTGCGCGAGGATCATCACCCATGGAACTGAACGATCTGCTCACTTTTATCGTCCAGAATGGCGGCTCAGATCTCCACCTCTCTGCCGGGCTGCCCCCCATGGTGCGGATTGATGGGGATGTGCGGCGCATCGACGTACCCACCCAATCCAGTGACGATGTGCTGGCTATGCTGCACGGTATTATGAACGATGTGCAGAAACAGAGCTTTACCGAAACCCATGAATCCGACTTTTCATTTGCGTTGGAGGGGGTTGCCCGTTTTCGCGTCAACGCCTTCATGCAGCAACGGGGGGTGAGCGCGGTACTGCGGACCATTCCTTCCGAGGTGCTCACCCTGGAACAGCTGGGTGCCCCTGAGATTTTTAAGGAGATTGCCGCCACCCCACGGGGCATTGTATTGGTCACGGGCCCCACCGGTTCGGGCAAATCCACCACACTGGCGGCTATGGTGGATTATAAAAACAGTACCGATTATGGGCACATTCTCACGGTGGAAGACCCCATCGAATTTGTACACCAGTCAAAAAAGAGTCTGGTTAGCCAACGCGAGGTGCATCGCGATACCCTAAGTTTCACCAACGCCCTCCGGGCTGCCCTACGGGAAGATCCCGACACCATCTTGGTTGGGGAGATGCGGGATTTGGAGACCATTCGTCTGGCTCTAACCGCCGCCGAGACCGGTCACTTGGTGTTTGGTACCCTGCATACCAGCTCCGCGCCCAAGACGGTGGATCGTATTGTGGACGCCTTTCCTGCTGCGGAAAAAGATATGATCCGCACCATGTTATCCGAATCCCTTAAAGCGGTGATCTCGCAAGTGCTGTTAAAAAAACGCGGCGGTGGGCGGGTTGCGGTACACGAAATTATGCTCGGCACGGGTGCCATTAAAAACCTGATTCGGGAGAATCAGGTTGCCCAGATGTACTCATCCATTCAAACAGGCCGCAAGCTAGGCATGCAAACTTTGGAACAAGGTTTGCAAGAGTGCATACAGAAGGGTCTCATCACCCGCGAGCAGGCCTACGAAAAGGCCAACGTCAAAGACCAGTTCAAATAAAAACGGATAGGGTACCATGAAAAAACGACTCGCTGGCCTCTCCCTGGGTCTGCTGGCACTAAGTACGGCGCTGAGTGGCTGTAATATTGTGCTGCAAGCTCCCCCTCCCCCGCCACCGGTGGCGGTTCAATTAATGTCCGCCCCCGCTGAGGTCGATTTGGTAGGCATGAGCCACCAAATTGCTGACGCTTTGATTGCGGAGCTGCGTAAGAACCACCCTTCTTACCACCGCTCTAAGCCGATTTTGGTCACCAGTTTTGTGCATCGTAGCAATCTGGACAGCACCTCTGAACTGGGGCTCTTGATTGCCGATCACATTGCCTCACGCATTACCCAGCAGGGTTATGCGGTGCTGGAGCCTAAGCTGCGTCAAGATCTGGCGATTCGCATGCAGCAGGGTGAGTTTATTCTCTCTCGTGACATTGAAAAGCTCTCTGCCGAGTATAAGGCTTATGCGGTTGTCACCGGCACCTATACCCGTGGCCGTACCGAGTTGGATTTTACCACCCGCATGATACGGGTCAACAACCGTCAGGTATTGGCCTCGGTGGATGCCAAATTGCCCTTGAGTCCCAATACAGAGGATCTGCTGCTTGAGACGGGCGGCCCCTCACTGTCGGTGGTAGACCGCTAATGACTACCTTCGTCAAAGGGTTGGCCGTCACCCTATTGACGGCGGCTTTGCTCTCTGGTTGTGCGGAAGCCCGTTATCCGGACACCTATCCGCTGATCTCCACCCCCAGCGAACAGGGTAGCCCGCAAGAGACCCAGCTCCTTACCACTGCCTATGGGGCGGCGGATGCCATGATTGCCAATTTGGCCAATCGGTTTCCCCAGCGTTTTCCCATTGTTGCGGGCAGTTTTGTTGACAATGACGATCTGACCAAAACCAGCTCATTGGGGCGATTGGTCAGCCAGCAGATGACCGCACGTTTCACCCAGGCCGGTTACACCGTTACCCAGATGAATTTGCGTACCGATCTGTTGATGAAACCCAAAGAGGGGCAGTTTGTCCTGACCCGTGAATTGGACAAGATTTATAAAGAGACCCGCGCTGAGGCTATCTTTGCCGGCACCTATACGGTGGCTCGCAACCGGGTTTTCTTTAACGTGCAGCTGATCCGCATGAAAGACCGGGCCACTTTGGGGGCCCAGGATTTCAGTGTGCCTATTTCCAGCAATGTTCGGGTTCTGCTTAACCCCAACAGCCGCATGTAACACCCGCTCTATCCGTTTATGGTAACTCCCAGCCCCGCCCTTTGTTGGCGGGGTTTTTTTTATCTTGGGTCGGCACCGATTGTCTGTCGGTTGGGGCTTCTGCTACACTGCGGGGGTTTATAGACCGAGGCAACCATACAACCCCTTTTAATGCGATTAGGAGCATGGTGATCATGGCTGATAGCGATGGCGTGCAGGAGAGCAAAAACTACCATCTAAACATACCCCAGATCAATCCGCAGACCACCCTCAAAGGGTGCAACAGCTTGGATTGGGGCATGAAAAACCGTCTCTCTAAAATCTTCCGCCCCGAAACCGGGCGTACGGTCATGCTGGCGGTGGATCACGGCTATTTCATGGGGCCGACTACGGGTCTGGAGCGTATTGATGTTGACATTGTGCCGCTGCTCCCCTGGGCGGACACCCTTATGTGTACCCGTGGTGTGTTGCGCAGCATGACCCCCCCCAGCTACACCAACGGCGTGGTTTTGCGTGCCAGTGGCGGCCCGAGCATTCTGAAAGAGCTGTCGGATGAAGAGATTGCGGTCAATATGGAAGATGCCCTGCGTCTCAACGTGGCGGCGGTTGCGGTGCAGGTCTTTATTGGTGGGGAGTTTGAGACCCGCTCCATCCACAACCTAACCCGTTTGATTGATGCCGGCAACCGTTATGGCATGCCGGTGCTGGGGGTTACGGCGGTGGGCAAGGAGCTTACACGGGATGCCAAATATATGCGCTTAGCAACCCGCATCCTTGCCGAGCTGGGTGCCACTTATGTCAAAACCTACTATGTGGAAGAGGATTTTGAGACGGTGACGGCGGCCTGTCCGGTACCCATTGTCATTGCGGGGGGCAAAAAACAGCCGGAGCTGGATGCGCTGACCATGGCCTATAATGCCATTCAACAGGGGGCTTCTGGGGTGGACATGGGGCGTAATATTTTTCAGTCTGACGCCCCTACCGCCATGATTCAGGCGGTCAACAAAGTGGTGCATGAAGAGATGAAACCCAAGGAGGCTTTTGCCCTCTACCAGGAACTAAAAAACCGTTAAATGCACCTGATTAGGCTGGGGAGTCTCCCTCCCCAGCCACCCCTTGTAGGCAATCCTGACCACCCTCCTTTCAATAAAGTGACTGCCATGCAGAATCTCTGGTCCGAGCGTGACGCCGCCCAACTGTCAACCACCTATGCCCCCAGTGTTGGAGAAGCCCTGGCGCTGCGCACCTACAGCAGCCATCTATTGGGTAGCGAACTTGCTTTGGTACGACATGGCGGGGGCAACACCTCGGTTAAAGTCGAAGGTCAGGATCTGTTCGGCAATACCCGCTCTATTTTGCACATCAAGGGCTCGGGGCGAGACCTAGCAACCTTACAGCCGCGTGACCACGTGGCCATGGATCTGGAATCCCTCAAGGCACTGCGTCATCTGCCTCACCTTGCAACCGAACAGATGCGCAATCAATTGGCCCAGCTACGTCTACATCATGACGACCCCATGCCCAGCATCGAAACCCTGCTGCATGCTTGGCTACCAGCCACCTACGTTGACCATACCCATGCCGAGGCCATCCTGGCCCTCACCAATCGGCAGGACGGTGAACAGGTGGTACGTCAAGCGCTAGGGGATGCACTCCTCATTGTGCCCTATATGCACCCCGGTTTTGAGCTGGCGGTGGCGGCCCTGGACGCCTTTGACCAACATCCCCAGGCTATAGGTATGGTGCTTATGGGCCATGGTTTAGTGACCTGGGCAGAGCATGCCCAAGCCAGCTACAACCGCACCCTTGAACTGGTCACACGAGCTGAACAGTGGATTGCCCGCCAAGCCAGCCACGCCACCCCTCTGAGCGTGGATGTGGCGCAGGCTCAGCGTACTTATACCGCACTTGCCCCCAAACTGCGGGGCTTACTCAGCCCACCACAGAGCAATCGCGCCTTCCCTCGGCAACGCACCATTATCACCCCCATTATCCACCACGACATGCTGCAAGCCTTGGCCGCAGAGGGGGCCGAGGCGCTACTTACTACCCCCCCCATCACCTCAGATTATGTGCTCCGCATGAAACCCTGGCCCCTGTGGCTGGACAACCTGGAACAGGCCGAGGCACGCATCGCAGCCTTTCAGCAACGCTATACGGCCTATCTCCACACCCATGGGGGAGCACAGCCACCCACGCCGCAACATGCCCTGCCCCATGTGGTTTTTATACCCGGTGTAGGTGCCCTATGTGTGGCTCAAACGTTACAGGAGTCGGCAATTTTAGCCGACCTAACCGAGCAAAATGTGCGCGTTAAGCAGGCGGTTAAAGCCAGTGGCGGCACCTATAACCCCTTATCAGAACAGGCTTGTTTTGATATGGAATATTTCCTGCTTCAACGGGATAAAGTGGCGACCCCCACGGCCCTACCGCTCACCGGTAGCACCGCTGTTGTTACCGGGGCGGCGGGGGCCATTGGTTCGGGCATCGTGCGCCATTTGCTGGACTTGGGGGCCTGTGTGGCGGCCACCGATCTGGCCGGGGCCGCCTTAGAGAGTTTGATCACGGAGTTAAAACCCCAGTATGGCAAGCGGCTGTTGGGCATCCCCATGGATGTCACCGCGCCGACAGCCATACAGCAGGGTTGGGAGCGCATCATCACCCATTGGGGCGGGGTGGATCTGCTGGTGATCAACGCCGGTTTGGCCCACGTCGCACCCCTGGCGCAGTTGGAGATGGATAAATTCACCCTGCTGCATAAGGTAAATGTTGAGGGCACCCTTAATCTGCTGAAACAGGCGGCTCACCACTACGAAAACATGCAGATGGGGGGGGATATTGTGCTTATCTCCACCAAAAATGTGTTTGCCCCAGGGGCCAGTTTTGGTGCCTATAGCGCCACCAAGGCGGCCAGCCATCAACTGGCCCGTATTGCCTCTTTGGAGTTGGCGGGTATCGGGGTGCGGGTCAACATGGTGGCCCCGGATGCGGTCTTTTCTGATGGCCAGCGCGCCTCGGGTCTATGGGCCACGGTGGGGCCGGATCGCATGAAAGCACGGGGGTTGGATCAAGCGGGCTTAGAGGCGTATTACCGCAATCGCAACCTGTTAAAAGAAAAGATTACCGCAGAGGATGTGGCCCATGCTGTGGCCTACTTTGCGACCCGGCAATCCCCCACCACGGGGGCGACGCTACCGGTGGATGGCGGTCTGCCCGACGCCACCCCAAGATAATCCGTTTCAGCCCGAGGAGCCTCTGGTTGTTGCGGCATAAAGGGATACAAATCCCTACCTTTTATTCCAGGTCGCAACGACCGGTTACTTGGAGAATCGAGCCCTTTTATGGGGCTTGTTTATCCTGTTGAGCAAGGGTGCCATGGGTAACATCATTCCATCACGTCTGATTACGCTGGTCGAGCACGGTCTGTTCGACAATTTGCACACCTTTTCCGAGCTGGAGGCACGCTTTGGCGCGGTGGAGGATATCACCCTGCGCCATGAGTGGATGGCCTGTCTGCTGCACGGTTTGCTGGCCACGGGTCGGCTGCTGCGCATGACCGGTTTTCAGCTCTGGCGGGATCTACCCGAGCACCTGCGCGAGCAGATGGGGCTGCACCACAACAGCGACAATCCCTTCCAAGCCATTTATAAATCTCCCGAAGGGGGACTGCATGCGGTGGGGGCACTGTTTAGTGAAAATCGCGCCCCCATCACCCCTAAGCTGCTTGCCCCCTTTGCCGAGGCACAACCGGCCACCTTGCGGCGGGTATTAATCACCAATGCCAATGCTCTACCCAATAAGGTAATGGGGCAGGCCCCTTGGTTTGCGGTGCGTGGCCACGATCTGGATCAACTGACCCATGCTGATTTTGTGGCCCTGCGTCAATGGTTACGCAGTGGCCGTAGCGAGCCCCAACGCCATCAACCGGCCCCAGCTTTGGTGGCCTTGGCCAAAGAGAGCCTACAGGGATTACAGGCCAACCGCCGCCGCACGGTGGTGCTGCCCCCCAGTGGACTGACCGAATCGCTCCTGCTTACCTATCTGGAGGGGTTACAGGCCCCCGCCACGGTTACGGTTGCGGTGAGTGGGGGTTTGGCGCGACTGGGCAAGCTCTGGCGTCACTTAAATCGCCACGCCAGTTCGCTCTCCCTCAGCGTATTCCCGTTTCAACCGGAGGCGTCTCTGCGAGGTTCCAGCGACCGTCCCAAGCTCAACCCGTGGGAGCTGCCCTTTGCGCTCTATGATGAGCCTGCTGCGGTGGAGCGCTTTAGCCAGTGGCGTTTCCACGGCATCAAACTTTACCTCACCACCCCCGAGGGTTTACCCAAGTTAGAGGCGTTGTTACAGGGCAACCTGCCCATACTGCGCATGATTACCGATGCGCATAAGTTGGCGGGCAAGCGGCAGAGCCGTTATCCCTATTTATTTGAGGAGTTGGGGGATTTTGAGCCTGCCCGACAGGAGCCCCCTACCCTATTTTTGACCCACGCGCCAGAGCCCAAACAGGCGGGGCGGTTAAGCCCAGAGGGAGACCCCAAACCCCTCTACAGCATGGAGAGCGGCCAATTTGGCCCCCAGGTGATGCCGCTGGAGTATCGGGCTGCGGTGGAGCGCCAGTTGGCGCGTCCTTATCAGCTGCACTTGCCGTTGATTTTTATGCCCACGCCCACCGATGGACTCTCGCGGGAGGAGCATCTCAGCAGCGCCCAGTGGCGGGGCATCAAGAGTGTGTTAAACCGGCTGCGTCCCCATCGGGTGTTAAGCACCCATGTGAGCAGCAGTGCTGCGCAACAGTTTTATACACTACCGGGCCGACAGGAGCCCGATGCCCTGCGAGAAGGCTATGTGGTGCGCTGCTTTGATGGCAAATGGGCGGCCCACAAGCGGGAGAGCCAGTGGAACACCCTACAAGCGGACCCGCCCATGTTGTTGGCCCATAGCAGCTGTTTGACCAAGGGGGAGACCTGCCCACCGGTCGACGCGCTGTTACTGGTTCCACAACTGGAGGATAAGCTGGATCTGTTGGATGCCCTGCAACCGCTGTTGCGTCCCACTTTAACGGGGGGCACCCCCACGGCACATATTATTCTGCCTTTGGTGTTTCACCGTGGTTTTGATGCCCACGGGCGGGTCGCTGGTGAACCCTTTGGGCTCTCTGACCTGCAAAGCCTGCTCATGGCCTTAAAGGGTATGGATAGCCGGTTGGAGGCGTGTCTGCATGAGATTCGCCTACGCCAAGGTATGACCGGCACGCTGGATATTGCGCCGTTGTGGCAGAGTATTGAAGTAACCGGCCATGGTGTGGATGGGGCTGATTTTAAAGCCCGTTTTGGCGCTACTTTGGTAGAGGCCCTGGGTGGTCAGTGGGAGTGTATGCTGGGGGCCTTTGCCAGCCAAGCCAAACGGCTGCCGCCGCAGACCCCCTTTTCTACTGAGGATGACGCACTGGATAGCTGGGTTAAGCGCCAGCGCAAGGCCCAAGAGTTGGGCGCTTTACCAAAAGCGCGCCACCAAGCTTTGTCGGCGGTGGGGTTTGATTGGGACCCTGACGAAACCCAATGGCAGCTCATGTACCGCCATTTATCGGAGTTTAAGCAGCAGCATGGGCATGATGATGTGCCAGAGCCGTGGCAAGCCCAACCAGAGCTGCCGGGTTGGGTGCGCAAGCAGCGCCGTGATGGATTTATTGACAAACTCGCCGACCGCCACCGTGCCCAACTGGAGGCCCTTCATTTTGTGTGGGATCTCAAGTTGGCCCAGTGGCAGGAGATGTTTGAACAGTTGCGATCATTCAAACAAAACTATGGGCATGACCGGGTACCCGAAGGGCCCCCCGGCAACAGCCGTCTGCACCGTTGGTGCAGTGATCAACGCAAACTCTATGGGGCGGGCAAGTTAGAACCGGACCAGGTGATGCAGCTTGAACAGCTCCATTTTGTATGGGATCTGGAGGAGCAAGATTGGCAGATCATGCTGGCCAAACTGAAAGATTTCCTAGACCTATTCCCCGGCCAGGAGCCCGATGCTGAACAGCAGCAAGAGCTGTATAGTTGGAGTGATAGCCAGCGCAAGCTGCACCAAAAGCAAAAGCTTGCGGAGCATCGCTGGCGGGCGTTGCAGCGCATTGGCTTTGACTGGGACCCTGCGTTAACCCACTGGTGGCGCATGTTGGATCAAGCCATCGCCTATCAGCGGGAGCATGGCCACATCTATCTGGATAAAGAGGATGCCACGCAGCCGCAGTTGGCCCAGTGGCTGTTTGAGCAGCGTAAATTGGGCAATAAACAGAGTTTACCGCCCGATCAATTTGCGGCTCTGAGTGCGGTGGGCATGCAGTGGGACCAAAAGCAGCATGATTGGCACGCTATGCGGGTGGCTTTGGTGGAGTATCACAGGCAGCGCCGCCACTGTCATGTGCCTAAGGGTTGGTCAGAAAATCCCGCCTTGGCCAAGTGGGTAGTGGCCCAACGCAGCGCGCGCAAAAAAGAGCAGTTGAGCGCCGAGCAGGTGGCACAACTGGATGAATTGGGCTTTATTTGGGATGCCCAAGAGCTCTATTGGGAGCAGATGTTTATTCAGTTGGTGGAGTTTCACACCCTATTTGGTCACTGCAATGTGCCGGATGATTATGAGGCCGACAGTGAACTGGCATGGTGGGTCGAGGCCCAACGCAAAAGCTTTAAGGCGAGCAGCTTGGGCGAGGAGCGCGGCCAGCGGCTGGATGAGTTGGGCTTTGTCTGGGACCCCCAACGGTTAATTTGGGAATCCAGTTACGAAGCGCTGAAGGCGTTTCACGCGCGGGAGGGGCACTCAACCATTCCCATCAACGATGCCCAGCAACCCACCTTAGCGCGTTGGGTACAGCAGCAGCGGGCGGCGGGCAATAAAAATCTGCTCAGCCCTGAGCTCATGGCTCTATTGGATGAACTGGACTTTATCTGGGAGATCAAGCAGGCTCAGGCCGAAGAGTTGTTTCAGGCACTGCGCCAATTTAAACAGCAGCATGGTCACTGTGATGTCCCGGTGGCGTGGGCGGGTAATGCGCAGTTGGGTCTATGGGTACAGTTTCAGCGCCAGACTTACCAGGATGGCAAGATGGACCAAAAACGTTTCGACCGACTCAACGAGCTCGGTTTCCGCTGGTAAAAGCAGGTGACAAGAGCAGGCAAGGGGCGGGGTCTCCTTGCCTGCCTGCATCACGATCTACCCGCGCCACAATCGACCGGAGCTAGGCCCATACCTAGCAAGTCAATCCTTGCCTGGACAACGCGCCGCGCACACGCCCCCCCTCCTTGGCACACCCTTTACAAGGGAATGCGAGCCAACCAAGACAAAAAAAGTTTGATCTGCCAATAAAACATGCTACAACGGTTGACGTTTCCCTGGAAAATAGCTTTCTTAACCACAAGAAAAATTGGAAAAACATGCGCATATTTACGCGATTTGCGCAAAAAGGTTTTATATACACGCTGTGTTATATCTAAAAAAAACGTCCAAAAGCTAGATTCCAGCGCGTTGATTAGTCTTCCCTAATGGAAACAATGATGGCATTATGTGGCAAAATTATGACCCGCAATCGCGGCGTCAATATAGCCTGCCCCCTAAGTGCGTCTACGGACAAAAGGGGTCTTAATGAACAACGAGCATACTGATTTACTTGGACTGGAGAAGAAAACATGTCTGAACAGCCCGACATCATCTATACCATCGTTGATGAGGCTCCTGAGCTTGCGAGCGGTTCCTTTTTGCCGATTATCCAGGCTTTCACCAAACCCGCTGGCATATCTGTCGGTACTAAGGACATCTCTTTGTCCGGCCGTATCATTGCCGCTTTTAATGACAAGCTGCCTGCTGAACAGCGCATTCCCGATGCCTTAGCTGAACTGGGTGAGATGGTTAAAACCCCAGGGGCCAATGTGATCAAGCTGCCCAACGTATCGGCCTCCATGCCCCAGCTTAAAGCCGCCATCAAGGAGCTGCAAGAGCAGGGTTATGCCCTACCCGACTACGTAGACAGCCCCTCTTCGGAGGAAGAGAAGGACAATCAAGCCCGTTATGACAAGATCAAGGGCTCTGCGGTGAACCCGGTCCTGCGTGAGGGTAACTCGGATCGTCGCGCCCCCAAAGCGGTGAAAGAGTTCGCCAAAAAGAACCCCCATAGCATGGGCGAGTGGAAACCGGACTCCAAGACCCACGTGGCGCACATGCAATCGGGTGACTTTTTCTCTCACGAGACCTCCACCACCGTGGATAGCGCCGATGCGGGCAGCGCCAGCATTGTGTTGACAACCAATAGTGGCGAAACCAAAGTGCTCAAGAGCGATGTTAAGCTCAAAGAGGGCAGCGTGGCCGACGCCACTTTTATGAGCGCCAAAGCGCTTTACAGCTTTTTAGAAGAGCAGATTGCCGACGCCAAAGCCAAGGGTGTGCTCTTTTCCCTACACATGAAAGCCACCATGATGAAGGTCTCTGACCCCATCATCTTTGGCCACTGTGTTAAGGCTTACTTTAAGCCAGTGTTTGCCAAGCATGGCGAGACCTTTGCCAAGCTGGGCATCAATGCCAACAATGGTATTGGCGATGTCTATGCCCGCATTGGTGGTCTGGATGCTGCGTTGAAAGCCGAGATCGAAGCCGACATGCAAGCTTGCATGGATGAAGGCCCCGATATGTACATGGTCAACTCCGACAAGGGCATTACCAACCTACATGTGCCCAGCGATGTGATCATTGACGCCTCGATGCCTGCCCTTATTCGTGGCGGTGGTCAAGGTTGGGGTCCTGACGGCAAGCCCGGCGATACCAAAGCGGTTATTCCCGACAACAGCTATGCTGGTGTCTATGATGAGACCATTAAATTTTGTATTGCCAATGGTGCCTTCAACCCCTCCACCATGGGTAGTGTTGCCAACGTGGGCCTGATGGCGCAAAAGGCCGAGGAGTATGGTTCTCATCCTCAGACCTTTGAAATTCCCGCCGACGGTACTGTGCGCGTGGTAAGTGCCGCAGGTAACACCCTGCTGGAGCACACTGTTGAGGCAGGCGATATCTGGCGCATGTGCATCACCAACGACGCCCCCATTCGCGATTGGGTCAAGCTGGCGGTCAACCGTGCCCGCGCTGCGGGTACCCCCGCGGTGTTCTGGCTGAATAAAAACCGCGCTCACGATGCTCAGTTGATCAAAAAGGTCGAGAGCTACCTTAAAGATCACGACACCAGCGGCTTAGAGCTGCCTGTCATGGCCCCTGTTGAGGCCACCCGTTACTCCTTGGAGCGCATGGCTAAGGGGCAGGATACCATCTCCGTCACCGGTAACGTGCTGCGGGATTATTTGACCGACCTCTTCCCCATTTTAGAAGTCGGTACCAGCGCCAAGATGCTCTCCATCGTACCTTTGATGAATGGCGGCGGTCTGTTTGAAACCGGCGCGGGTGGCTCTGCCCCCAAACATGTGCAGCAGTTTGTGGAAGAGGGTTTCTTGCGTTGGGACTCTTTGGGTGAGTTCTGTGCCTTAGGGGCTTCTTTGGAGCATCTGGCGGCGGTTAAGAACAACCCCAAAGCCAATGTTATTGCGCAGGCCCTGGATAGTGGTATTGGCAAACTGCTGGATAACAACAAATCCCCAGGTCGTAAAGTGGGGCAGTTGGACAACAAAGGCAGCCACTACTACCTCGCCACCTATTGGGCCGAGGCACTGGCTGCTCAAGATGAAGATGCCGAGCTCAAAGCCCATTTTGGCCCCATTGCGGAGAAATTGGCGGCCAATGAGGCCACCATTGTGGCCGAGTTGAGCACCACCCAAGGCAAGCCGGTGGATATCGGCGGCTACTACCGTCCTGACGCGGCCAAGGTTGCCGCGGCTCAGCGTTGCAGCGCTACGCTCAATGCCATCATCGACGCCTAATAAATTAGGCGGCTGAAGGCTGTCACACCGAAAAGCGGCTCCAGTTTACTTACTGGGGCCGCTTTTTTTGATTGATCTGTTTTATGGTCAGCGTAAAGCCGTGCGCACCAAGCGAGCGATGGGGGGGGAGCAACCATTCGCACAATGTCAGCCCACGCAGAGTTGACCAAGCATCTCGATTTTACTGGCAAGCTCATCATGGCAGCGGTCACAGACGCCATAATAGACGTCCAGAGGGTTTTCTCCAGACCTTAAACCAAGCTCTTCTAACTGTTCAACATCGTGCCAAGACCATCGCACCCGCAGCGCATTACAGTGGCTACAGCGCTTCACTTGTTCTGCGCAGGCATAGCGATTTTCGGGCACGCGGTTAAAGACAACCGGGGTGATGAGAGGTCGCTCGCGCACCAGCCGGTGCTGCATCCTGAGCAGGCCGGATACGGGGGGATAGAGGGTCATCTCCATATCACGACGCAAATCAGGGGAGTCACAACGGTAGGCACAGACCAGGGGGGTTTGGCTATGACGCACTGCGTGCAGCATGGTCTCCACGAAAATACGGGTCGCTCCACCCTCAATATAATCGAACAAACATCTTCCCACCACCGCTTCATCGGTCAGATGTTCGCACCCGTTCTCTCGGGCAAAACGATGCCACGCTGTATTGACCGCGCAGATGAGATTGGATGCATCCACAGTTATTTCGACAGCAGCGTGCATGAGCGTTCCTCCAAACGGTACGTGACAACCCAACCGCACCCTCTCCCAAACAAAGCGGTTACTATAAAGATCAAGCATGATCCCTTTGTATCATTTTATCACAAAACTTCTCATTTGTATCTCGCTTTTATAAACGACTTTTTCCTTAATAATCTCATGTAAATATTAATTTTTTTCTATATTGCGTATCTTTTGCCAAAATTTATGCAGAATGAAGGGGTCTTATGTTCGTCAGACATTCAGCCCCCCATAACAGTCGGCAACAGGCCCTGCCCCAGAACGCCCCTATGCTCAGGCGAGAAAAACAGGCTGAATATTCTTCAGCAGAGGGGTAGGATGGAGAGGATGGTATGCTTTAATATCTTAGTTATCCGAAACGGAGGATCGTTCCATGCGCCCCATCCAAACCGTAGCAAACCACCTTAACACCCTGCTACGCACCCCCTTTGTACAGGGCTGGAGCCCTGCCCTTGGCGCACTATTGGTGGTCTTAGGCATGGGATTTTTTCTGCTTACAGGCAATGTATGGAGTGTTTTTGCTGGGGTGCGTTATGTGGGAGATGCCATCAATAATGTGCTCGGTTTGGGGCCTTTTTTACAGTTAGATGAACATCTCTTAAACCCTTTACGGCACCGCTCTTTTGTCTCGGATATGGCCATGGTTTTGGGGGCCATGGGGGCCGCCATGTTATCGGGCCGTTTTCGCCTAAGCCTGCCGGCCCCAACGGAGTATGGTAGCGCCGCCCTAGGGGGAATTTTAATGGGGATTGGGGCCTCTTTGGCGGGTGGCTGCACGGTTGGCGGATTTTTCACCCCGTTGGTGTTTGCCTCTCCGGCGGGGTGGATGATGTTGGTGGGGTTGATGCTGGGGGCGGCTGTCGGGGTACGCTTTCTATTGTGGGCCATGGAGGCACTACCTTGGGGCCGCGCCCCCAAACCGCTGTTTACGGGAGCAGGTTGGCAACTGTTTTTTACGTGGCTGGGCTGGCTACTGCTGCTGGCCGGCGTGGCCTGGGGTCTATTTTGGCTAACCCAGGGGGGGCAAGATGCCACGCTCACGCAACGGGGCTATATTGTATTGATTGCGCTTTTTCTTGGGGTCAACCTACAGCGTTCGCGGCTCTGTTTTTCCCGTGCGGTACGTGAACCTTTTGAAACCGGCAGTGGCCGTTTTGCCCGTGCGGTAATGTTGGCCATTCTGTTAGTTACCCCCCTTTCAGCCTTAATCATAAGCCAACTCCAAATTGATGTTTACGCCATCATCCCGCCACGTTTTTGGTGGGGGTCACTGCTGGGAGGTTGCCTGTTCGGGGTGGGCATGGTACTGGGCAGCGGCTGCGCCGCCAGCTCCCTCTGGCGTTTGGGTGAGGGCAATCTTAAAATGGTGGTGACCCTGCTGTTTTTTGCCTGGAGCGGTTCTACCAGTTTTGCCCTTATGCGGATGCAGGGTTGGCTGGAGTTGGATGTCGATGTTGAGTACCTTGATGGTGTACCGACTCTTACCGCATTGGGCTACCAAACCTATCTGCCCGATCTGCTGGGGGGCTGGGGCTGGACCATGGGCGTAACCCTGCTGATTGTGGTGGTGTGGTATATACTGGTTCAATATAATGAAAAAAACGAGACCTTTACCCTTTTTTAAAGGGGAAATTCGCATACGGTGAACCACACTTCATGCCAAATCGGGTGGTTTTTTAAACCACCGCTTTAACTGGTCAAATGGACCAATTTTAACAGGGAAGATCTATGGAACTGCGTTGGACCAAACAAGCCCATGGCTTTCAACAAGCGACCTTTCCTAAGCGCAATTTTCAGCTTACCGCCAATTTGGTTGAAGAGCGCTTGCTGGAAGGAAACCGAGTCGAGCAGATAACCCCTCTAGGACGGCTTATTGTGGAGGAAAATCCTGGACATCCCTTAAAACCCCTATTTGGCACCGAGTTGGCTTTTTGGCCAGAGGTACGTGAAAAATTGTCGCACACGACCCTCAACAGCCAACAGCAAGCGGAGCTGCTGACGCAGATCTCTACGGTCATCCCCCAAGCCCAAGGTGAAACCACCCCACGCTTTCGCCCCCGCTTTGATGGAGAGCCCTCCTAACACCCTTCCCCAGACGGGGCTAAGATCCTCTTCCCACCCAACAGAAAGGCGCGGCTTTGCTGTCTCGCCCCGCGCTGCGGGTTGCGCCAGGACAAAATCAGTCTCATGCACTGGGACAAATAAATTCTTTTAAAAGAATCTATTGACTTGCGCTAGACTTCTAAAAAGGTTATCTAAAGATAAGATTTTTTAGGATAAAATCTAGCTACTTGTTAACATGCGTATCCTTAATAACCATAGGACTTAACCCATGGAATCCCTGTTCGGCTCTGCATCCCCAGCCTTTATTCTTATACAACTGGTCAACTACACCATTGCGGTCATTCTGTTGATCTACAGTTTTCGCACCGATCGTCAGCTGTTCTGGACACTGGTTGCGGGTATCTTAATGGGCTTTGCCATTGAGTATTCACAAACCTCCAAAGTTGACCCACCCTATTATTATAGCGAGGCCTTGGTATGGCTGCCGGGCGGGGTACCCCTTGGGGTCGTGCTCAGCTGGGGTACCATCTTTTTCTCACTCTTTACCACGCTGCGCCGCCTGGAACTTTCGCTATGGGTCATGGCACCCCTTGCGGGTTTCACCGCTACCGTATTGGACCTTGTCACCGATCCGGCCTTTGTCTCTATTGGCTTTTGGGTCTGGAAAGTCCCTCCCGGTTGGTATGGCATCCCGTGGAGCAACTACATGGGGTGGTACATCATTGTCGCCGCCTTTGTGGCCTCTACCCAGTGGATGCTCAAACATTTCAAACCAGGGCAAGCTGGCCTGTTTTGGGAGATCGTGCGCGCTGTCTTACCGGTGCCCATCACCTTTGTCGCCTTTATTGGCCTGATGACCGCCTATGTCTACCTGTTCCAGGAGCATCATTGGGTACCGGAACAGTTGGTGGTTGGTGCCCTACTGCTGCTCACCGGTTGGCTGGCTGCGTGGCAACTGCGCCGTGCAGACCGCAGCTGGCCGGTCAATGCCTTTAGCCTTGTCACCCCTATCTTTTTGATCATCACCAGTCTGCTGATCTTGGTATTATCCCCCCTGCACACCACCTATCCGACCTTGGCGGTGGTTATGCCGGCCCTGTCCGCCCTGGTGCTGCTGGTCTACCTAAGCCCCTATTTGGACGTACTGCTAGGGCGCGTACATCCCGCCGAACCCTGTGAAAAATGCGCCCACATTACATGGTGGGCCATTTTGGCGACCCTGTTGATGGTGGTTTCTCTCTATTTTGGCTACCTTGCCCCCAAGCGGGGCTTGATCGGTCCCGTGGAGATCCCCCAAAATGATGCCTTTCTCCCGAATGAGCAGGTGCAGTGGTGGTATTGGACCGGCCATTTAAAGACCGAAAGTGGCCGCGAATTTGGTTATGAAGTGGTCTTTTTCGCCTTCAAAACGGGCCTGTTGATGCGTGACCAGCTTATTCAAGCGGCCATTACCGATGTGGAGGGGCAAAAGTTTCATTTTGGTCAAAAAGTTGTGCTTAAATTGCCAGAAATATTGGACAGCAAATTTGACTTAACCACTCAGGATGGCCTGAAGACCGGCAATATTGTGGTGACAGCCAAGGGTGGTGGTGGCCTAGACCATCTGCATGCCGAGGTAGACGGCTATGTGCTGGATGCCGAGTTAAAAGAGACCAAACCGGTTGCCTTGCATTATGGTGGCGATGCCCATCCCTATCGTTTCCAAGGGTATACCTACTACTACTCCCGCCCTCATATGGAGACCACAGGCACCCTTAGCTACCAGGGGAAAACGGAGAAAATCACTGGTACCACTTGGTTTGATCGTCAATATGGTGAGCTCTATCAGGCCATTGTAAAAGGGTGGCAGTGGTTTGCTATCGAGTTGGAAGATAACCGCCAGATCATGATCTACGACATTCTGGGTAACGCCAATGAGGTTGAGCGGGCAGGCTCTTTAACCGGTGCCGATGGTATAACCCGCGCCATTTCCCGGTTTGACTTTGATGTGGAGATTTTGGGCGAGTGGACCAGCCCCCATACCAAGTGCACCTATCCTTCGGGATGGAAAGTCACGGTAGGGGATGAGGTCTTTACCATCCTACCCCAAGTGAAGGATCAAGAGCTGCGCGCGGTACATGGCTATTGGGCCGGACCAGAGTATTGGGAAGGCACCAACACCGTGACCAGCGATAAAGTCAATGGGCGTGCCTATGTTGAGCTCAACGGCTACTGCCGAGGCATCGAAGGCACTTGGGGCATTCGCAATAAAAAGAAGTAGTCCATCAACGCTCCCTACCCTTTTGCCCCACAATATAAAGGGTCTCCTACCCCATAAAAGAGGCCGCCAGTTCCAGCTTGGCGGCCTCTTTGTTGTGTTCGGTGGTAACGCGCTTTCCCGGTGTGGTATCGGCACCCAACGAACGCCTTGTCGGTCTTTTGGCATGACCCAAGCCAGCCAAGGGGGCGGAACACCCCTTAACAGGCCCTTAAAGATGCGCCCAGTTCAACCGGCCTGCCCCATTGACAACCACCGAGCCGCCCTACGCTACCTGTTTGACCTTGCTCGGCCAGCCCTTTATTCTCTGGCCGAGCAGGCTCCGTGACCGATTAAATTGTCATCCGTGCATAAGCGATAGAGTTGTATAAATTCACGTTTATAAACATACAATAGGCAGAGCGACGGCAACAGCCTGACAAGAGCGCATATGCAACATCTCTAACGTGTTTGCTGGTAGATACGTAACCCTTCGAGGAGCTGCTCTAAGGATGCCACAGCCTGCATAAAGGCCGCTTCGTCCTCGGGTTGCTGCTCCCAAAGTTGGCAGCACTGGGCCACGTTGGTGGCCCCCAAACTCAAGGCGCTACCTTTTATGGTATGAATCTGTTTGTGCAGACGCTCTGCCCCATCTGCATCGGCCCAATCCTGCCGCAATTGCTGGGGCAATGACCCATTGATCTCCAGGTATTGGTTCAGCAGTTTAGCAAACATCTCTGGCCGCTTGAGCAGGTGCGCAGGCACCCGACCTGGATCAATCCCATGGGGAAAACTCATCGGGGCATGCTCAACACGCTTCTCCACCCACGCCCCTTCGGGTTGCTGCATACCCGCTGGAGCCTGTTTACTCTGGGTACGGCGTTCGAGCTCTTGGTTTTTGGCGGCCTGCTTATGGTCGGGGTGCAACCATTTACCCAGCATGTCATAAAGGGGTTGGATCTCGATGGGTTTGGTCAAATGCCCCTGCATCCCCGCAGCCAGAGAGCGGTCGGCATCGCCCGACATGGCGTGGGCAGTCATGGCAATAATGGGCAAGCGCGCCCTCTCGGGTAGCTGACGGATGCGACGGGTGGCTTCGTAGCCATCCATCTCAGGCATTTGAATATCCATTAAGATTAGGTCAAATCGCTCTCGTTCCACTGCGGCCACAGCCTTAACCCCGTCCTGGGCGATGCTCACCTGGAGCCCACACTGCTCCAGCAGCTCTTGGGCTACCTGTTGATTGATGGGATTATCTTCCACCAACAAGACCCGCCCCCCTTGCAACCACTGGGGCGGGGCCCCTTCTTGCACCAGCTCGGACTGTTCAATCAAGAGTGGCAGGCCCTGTAATAAACGCTCCACACTGTTGGCCAATTTAAGCGGGCTACACGCTTTAGGAATAACCCCATCTACACCATAGTGCGCAGCCCCCGCATTGAGGGAGGCCACTTTGAAGGAGGGTGCCAAAACCAGCACTTTTGGCTTGTGCGGCTGCTGTTGAAGCCTTCTTTTCAACCGTTCGACAACACCTGCCTCATAGGCTTGCCAACCGATGATCACTAGGGCGACAGGGTGGGCATAAGCCTGCTTGAGCAGGGCCAATAAGCCCTCTGCATCATCGACCATCTCGACCTTGACCCCAAAGCCGAGCAGGTTTTGCTCAATGGCACGACGTACCACCCCCGCTTCCTGCACAAAGACCATCCGTTCTTTGGCCCCATGGATGAGGTGGGATTCCGATTGCGCCATCTGCACACCACAGCAGATCGTGAACTCAAAATGACTACCGACCTGCTCTTGGCTGCGCACAGAGATGCTTCCCCCCATCATCTCCACCAAATTACGGCAAATGGCCAACCCCAACCCCGTCCCCCCAAAACGGCGAGTATGAGAGACATCCACCTGAGTAAAGGGGGTAAACAGTAGTGAAACCTGCTCAGAACTCATTCCCATGCCACTGTCAATAACCGAAAATTTAAGCAGCAGCTCCTGCTCTTGCTGGTGCAGGGGTTCGACCAACACCTGCACATGCCCCTCTGTGGTAAACTTTACGGCATTACTCACTAGGTTGGTTAAGACCTGTCCCAACCGCAAGGGATCCCCAATCAATGCCTGGGGTAGGTTGCTGCTGTGGCTAAAAATCAGGTCTAGGCCCTTCTCTTCGGCGCGGTTGGCATTAAGAGCAGCCACACTATCGAGCATCTCATCCAGGGTAAAAGGCAGGGATTCAACCGTGAGCTTACCCGCCTCAATTTTGGAAAAATCCAGGATATCCCCAATCAACCCCAACAGAGAGCGGGCTGAAAAAAGGATTTTATTGAGATAGTCGCTCTGCTGTTTATCTAGGTTGGTTTTTAAAGCGAGGTGTGAAAAACCGATCACTGAGTTCATGGGGGTGCGAATTTCGTGGCTCATATTGGCCAAAAAGGCGCTCTTAGCCCGCGTCGCTTCCTCTGCCTGCTCTTTAGCGAGCAGCAGATCAGCCTGCACTTTTTTTAGGGTCGTAATCTCGGCAAAGCCCAACACCATCAGCGCTTCACCCACATTTTTATTGAGGGCGTAGGCTGAAACCAACGACCAACTGGCGTGCTCTTCCAGATCCCTGACTTCATACTCTTTGTGGCGTACAGAAGCACCGTTTTGCAAACGGCGACGGATGACATTAAAAGCTTGCTGATCCAAAAACAACGCCGAGGCTGGGTAGGAAACGGGCAAATCACCGCCTACCTTAAAAAATTGTTGTGCCGCTTGGTTGAGCCGCCGCACCCGACCATCCTTAATTCCCGCCAAAATCATAGGAAAAGGGGCCGCTTCAAAGATGGCGCGGGTACTGCGTTCGCTCAAGCGCTCCCGTTGAATCGAGAGCGCGACGGTGCGCCACATCCAAGCCAGCACGACTAAAATAAAGACCGTGCCAAAAATCAGTGTGGTGCGTACATCCCGTTTAATGCTTTCTTGAAAAGTGGTATTGGCATAAAACTCCGCAATGCCCAACAACTCCCCCGTCTGTTTGCTGTACAGGGGAACCGTCGTCAAAAAGCAGCGTTTGCAGTCGGTCTGGCCCTTCGCCCTGTCCAGTGAACCAGGCTTTGCGGCTACCATGTCATAATCCACTTCCACCCGCAAACCCAGCACAATGGGGGTATTGGCAATGGGCTCTTTAACCACCAAAATCTCATCTATGGCACCATCCAGTCGGGTTGCATCATAATGGCCCCCCACCGGTTGCAGGGCCTCCGCCAACACCCTAGCCTGATAACCTGCCAACGTACGTGCCTGGGATTGGTTATTGGCATCCAGTTTAGGTTCTAACAGAAAGAGCCAATACCCCCCCATCATAAACAGCACCAACATCCCAAAAATCGGGAACAGCACCGTAACATTAAACTTACGCCCATCCCTTAACAGGGCTTGATCCAACGCGCGGTTACTCATAGCGCTTAGCCACCCTAAGAAAGAACGGTTTAAGCTCAATCTGGCAAGCCCGCAGCGCCGCCATATTAAGATACGGCAGCACCCGATCGGTGATGGAGATCCCCCCAGCCACCCCAGCCTCCACATCCCCCTGAAAAGGCGAGACCAACATGACACCATGCTGACGAGCAGCCTCGATCACCCCAGGCAGCGCCTCATCCGCAGGCTGACTTAAAAACATGCCCGCAATCTGTTGATCCTCATATAGGGGGATATCAGAAAGTGCCACAGCTTCCACCAACAGCGGCAATCCCCGTAGTTTTTCACGAGACTGTAAACCCTTGGCCAAATCCATTGCCTGATTTAAACGATTACTATACAGAATAAGCAGATGCAGTTGACCCTTAGCGTTTTTTTTATGGGCCAGTTGGGGGTCCGCCGAGAGAAAAGAGGGAAATAACTTTAGTGCTACACTCAGCCGACGATCCTCCTGCTCCCCCGCAAAGGGAAGACCAAAAAGAGGGTTTAATAGAAGGGTTGCAAAAATCACAGAAAATAAACTTTTTACAAAAAACCTTCTACTGACCGTTTTATTCTCGCCTGTGACCGATCGGCACATATCGCCGAAATACCTTTTTTAAAAAGATTTGGATAACCCCACCCAAGCGGTGCGTCCAGGACGTATATGATCGCCTTGATAGGAGGGGAAATAACTGGTCGTTACAGCATCATAAGCCAAATTTGCAGGATAGCGCACCAGTTCGTTAAACAGATTATCAATTCCTACACGTAATGTCAGTCCCTTAATATCCATCAATTGCCGAACACGCCCTGTCAGGGCCACGGTATCGTATCCCGCCAGGGGTGCGCGGCTGTCATTATGCTCTCGATAGCGAGTGCCCACATGGCGCACCCAACTGGAAACACTTATATTTTCTGTTGGTTCATAGGTTACAGCCAAGTTCGCCATGGTCTCCGCCGCGCCAAAAAAGCGCACCCCATGCTCTTTATCATCCGTATAAACATAGCTGGCATTCCCTTCAATTTTTAAACGCGAGCTGTAGCGGTGCACGCCTTCAAGCTCAATACCGCGCAAATCGGCCTCATTGCTGCTCACGTAACCCAGCAGCGAGTCTTCATGAATGGTATTTTTTAAACGCGACATAAACAGCGTACTACGCAGTTCGTTTTGCGTGCCCTTATAAATATAGGAAAGCTCGGCGGTGTGGTTGCGTTGCGGTTGCAGGGATTTAGCCCAAGAGAGCTCATAAAAAGTGGGCGGGCGAAAGGATTGCGCATATTGCGCTTTAAGCACATGTTTATCATTGATCCGCCACACCGCCGCCAGACGCGGGGTAAAGCTGGAACCAAAATCGTTATAGTGGTCCATGCGCAGGCCACCGGTAATGGTCACTTGATCGTTGAGCCGGTAGGCATCCTGCAAAGTAAGGCTGGTGATGGTGCGCTTCCACTGGGTCGAGGGCCATTTCAGGCCATCTTCGTAGGTAAAATGTTGCATCGAGCCAATATTTGCACTGGTGGCGGGGTTGACATTGCTGTTTTGCCAAGCATCCGCGACCCACGTGTGGCTCAGGGCGAACCCCATCATCAGGTCATGTTGGCCTAGGTTCGCGCTCAGGTCCCCATTGACATAGAGCTTATGATCTTTATAGGAGCCTTCTGAGCGCCAGCCATCGGGGTAAACAGGAAAAACACCAATCTGGTACTCGATGTTCAAGTTTTCAGCGCTTGACAGCCGTTCAAGGTGTCACGCCAACGCAGTTTTATACTTGAGCGACGCTGATGGGGCCTGCCGCCCCAGATCACGCCCAACCATGTGTTTTTCCGAGAGGTTCAGCCTGAACTGTTTAGCCAGTACGTCGGCCAATTGGGTCAATTCCTGCTCTGGTGCATTTGCGTTCAATAGATCGTGAATGAGTGCCACTAGGTTGTCGGCCTTGATGTGATTGATCAGGCTTCCCACAGTGAACGCGGGTTGTTTGTGTTTCAACTGGGCCAGTTGGTCTGGTTGGACCAGGAGACAATGATCAACCATCAGGCTCAGGATCAGGCCTTGGCTTGATCCTTCGTCACCTTGAAGCTTGGTCAGATTCCCCCAGCCCTCGTGGGCCTTCCAGTCCTGGAAAAACACCTCGATCAGCCACCTCAAGGTGAACACCTTCAGGATATCTTCCGTTCGCCACGTCAAGTCGGAGGCAAACAGGTATCGATAATCTTGTTCTCCGTCATATTTCAATGCAATAACAAAGCGCTTCACGCCATGTGCTTTCACATGGATGCGGGCGCTGCGAAACACGATGGCCCTGTTCTCTCCACCTCGGACCGGGAGCCTCCCCGTTACACCGGGATAGCGCTGGAAAAATTCCTCAACAGTCAGATCCCGGCTCAGGAAACGGACCTTCTGGTTCTTCCTCAACTGACTGACGCATTGGATGCCAGCATACAGGGATGACCCTTGGTCTACAAAATCAGCAGCTCCATAAAGTGCATCAGCCAGGATCGCCTTGACCTGCACCACAGCATGCCACTGCTTGAACTGCCGCAACAATCGCAGTGCCAATTCTGGTTTTGTCGGATAGTCCGGGTTCCTGGCCGGTTCAACTGGGCGCTTGCTTTTCAGAATCCCTTTGCGCTTCTGCGCTTTGACTTCCTTGCGCCAAACCGTCCGTGCCGGGTCTGGACGATAAAACGCAAACCCGACCGGAATCGTCACCATGTCGGCCACCAAAAGCAAAAAGACAATTTGCTGGCCAAAAAGATAACCGCCGCTGCTCTTGTCCCTCATCTTGTGGACATGTGAGATGCGGGTCGTGACCTTGGCCCGCCTTTTGTCCGTGTCATCGACCACCAGCACACCATGCGTGATCCCATGGCGACGCAAAACAACCCGAACGCTCATCTGAAACAGCCGCTCCCAGGGAATCTTGGAACTCCGAAACATCCAAGCCAGTGCCCCGAGGCCGTAGCGTCCCAACCCAGCCCGCTCAAACTGTGCCCAGCAGATCGAGTTGGTCAGCATGATCGCCATGATGCAGAAACCAAACCAGCTCCGCTGGCAGACGCTCATCCCAACCGAATGCGTATGCTGCTCCCGCAGGGCTCCATCAATCTCTTCAACAAAGGCGCTGATAAATGGCAGAGGTCGATTGAAAATCATCCGTCTTCCCTCCATGGAAAACGGGACATTGGTTCATCCCTGGAGGAAAGTGTAAAATAAAGCAGGGGCAGCAGGCCAGCCCGTCAGATAATGAAGGGTCTCGATTGAATCTTGATCCAGAGTCCGACGGGATGACACTGCTGCCCTTTTCCCCTCAGATGTCAAGCGCAGAAAACTTGAACATCGAGTGGTAGTATGGTAAAATGGCCAGATCAATGGCGTTGGCATAGTGCATCCAGCCCAGTTTGGCGTCCAGTTGCACATCTTTTGCCACCTCTAAGCGGCCCCGCCCCTCTAACGACAAGAATTTATTACGATAGGATATACCACTGTAAGGTTCGGAGAGCGCATGCACCGTACCATAGTGATCGCCGTGCCCATCCTCGACATATTTTAGCGAGAGCCCATAGTCACCATAAACAAAATCCATGAGCATGGCGCGGCTTTGTAGCCCTTCATTGGTGTAACCGGGGGTATTGGTTTGCGATTGCAGACCGCCGTAAGAGGGATTATTGAACAAACCGTCATCGGCATAGAGCTCGCGGTTGCCATGGGTTTGCCAAGCGGAACCATTATAGTTCAGTGACCAGCTTTTCGATTTTGGCTGGACCTTCCCCATCACACCCACAAGATAGGTATCAAAGCTCCCCCCGCGCACAAAGCCTTTTTGCTCATCCTCTAGGGTCATCACGTTGATCACCCCGGCGTAGGCAAACTCGCCATGCACCGCTGAGCCGGGACCACGGATCACCTCAATTTGCTTAATCTGCTCCAAAGGTAGGTTTAAAACTGGGTCGGCGGTAGCGGCTAAGGTGGCATTAAAGGGCACACCATTGAGCAGGATTTTCATATTACCCGAAGCAAAACCACCCCCCACACCGCGCACCAGCACCTGCCTACCACCCGTTTTGTCGATAGAAGGTTCAATCCCTGGCACAAAACGCAACGCCTCCCATACCGTCAACGCACCGCGTTCCAACATCTCCTGGCCATGCAACACCGTGACCAGCCCTGGCACAAAATCCACATTCATACGGGTCTTGGTGGCAATGTCGGTCTGCTCATCCAGCACCGTTAGCAAACTTTCCAGCGCCTCTAAATCTCCCCCCTCCTCCATCTCCGCCGAGGCCGCCAATGAATGGGCTGGGAGGATACTCAAGAACAGAGTGGCAAACATTGTTATGGTCATGGAGCGATTCATAGATGCAACCTAGCGTTTAAGAAGGTATGTTTGCCACCCCAACCACACTCTGCCTGTTGGAGCCACGGTTTCGCATTTGCCCTGCAATAAAGATAAAAAAACACAAACAAAACCTTACACGCAAGCTACGCATTCTATCCAAACGTCGTGGCAAGCATCCCGGCATAAATACCTCAGGATAAGGGGAGATTGGCTAAAAAAACTGGCAAATCTAGAATAAGCGCAAGGAGCGTTGACTTATGATCAGCGTCTTGTAACAATTTTTAACAGAATTCTACAATTTTTTCCTTAAAAGTCAAGTACTACCTACGCATATTTACGATAAATTCTATGACAAATAGGTTGGTTTGCCCATCTGTTTGCCTAAACCACCCTGTCCGCCCCTTTGAGCTGGCGCAAAACCGCACCAAAAGCACCACACAATCCATCATATTCTTATATTTATATCTATTTATTTGCCTTTTAAAGCAATTCGTTGATGCACGTCAAGTTTACCTCCCCTCCTCCTCCAAAAAAATGCGCCCACGCTCAAAAAAAACGAGACCACTTGACCCACATCAACTCCCCCACGCCCAACCTTGCCCACAATAACGGCAACCGACAACTGGTAATGTGGAGATGGGCATTGGCGACACCGCTACGACGCCGCGACCTTTTACGGGGTAGCTTGCAAACCCACCACCCAACCCCGCAGCGCCCACCTTGGGCTGTGGAGGAGCCCCTTTTTTTGCGTCTCTGTGACCGCTGTGATCGCTGCCTTGAGGTCTGTCCCAGTCGTCTATTGGTGCGCGGAGAGGGGGGGTATCCCCAAGTCGATTACCAACAGGGCGCCTGTGATTTTTGTGATAAATGCCGTCAAGCCTGTCGCCCCGGCGCTTTAAGCATGACGCAAACACAGCCCTGGCAGCGCAGCCCACACATTGCCCAAACATGCCTACCGCTCCGCGGTGTGGCCTGCCAAAGCTGTCGGGATGCCTGCGAGCCGATGGCCATCCGTTTTCCGCCGGTGTTAGGTGGCATCGCCCGACCCCAGGTAGAGCGTGATCGTTGCAATGGTTGCGGAGCCTGTGTGGCACCCTGTCCGGTTGCGGCACTCTCCATGATTACCACACGGAGCGATGCTCAACCCTCCGTCACGTCACTAACCGATGAGGTTGCCCCATGCACCTTATGAGCGCTGTCATTTTAGTCAAGCCCCAAGTGAGCACCGAGATCTGCCAGCAGATGATGGCCATTCCCGGTGTAGAAATCCATGCCGATGGCGGGGATGGACGACTGGTTATCACCTTGGAGAGCGATCAATTTCGCAGCTTGGCTGACCATATGGAACAGATTCGTGATTTAAAGGGCGTCCTAGACGCCACCCCCGTTTATCAATATTCGGATCCCCCAGAATCCGAGGCATTCCAGAAGGAGATGGCATCGTGAAGCTCAGCAGGCGAGAGTATATCAAAGCCCATGCCATTGCCGCGGCAGCAGCAGCGGCGGGCATGCCCGTAGCGGCCCCAACAGAGGCCCACGCAACCACCCTCGGTGGTGACATCCGTTGGGATAAAGCACCTTGTCGTTTCTGCGGAACCGGCTGTAGCATTTTGGTGGGAACCAAAGATAACCGTATTGTCGCCACGCAAGGCGACCCTGACGCCCCAGTCAACCGGGGGCTAAACTGCATTAAGGGCTATTTTCTCTCCAAAATCCCTTATGGCAAAGATCGCTTAACCAAGCCGCTGCTGCGTAAAACAGCGGGCAAGTATGACAAAAATGGCGATTTCCAAGAGGTCTCCTGGGACGAAGCCTTTGATGTCATGGCCGATCACTTTAAAAAGGCCATCAAAAAGGGGTTGGATGCCGGAAAAATGCCACCCGTTGGTATGTTTGGCTCCGGCCAATGGACCGTGTGGGAAGGCTATGCCGCCTCTAAATTGATGAAAGCGGGCTTTCGCTCCAACCATTTGGACCCCAATGCCCGCCACTGCATGGCTTCCGCTGTGGCTGGTTTTATCCGCACCTTTGGCATTGATGAACCCATGGGTTGCTATGATGATTTGGAGCACGCGGATACCTTTGTCCTGTGGGGCTCCAACATGGCCGAGATGCACCCCATCCTGTGGTCACGTTTGACCAACACACGCTTGACCAAACCAAACGCCAAGGTGGTGGTGCTCTCCACCTATCAACATCGTTGTTTTGACTTGGCAGATTTGGGCATTGTTTTCAATCCCCAAAGCGATCTGGCCATAGCCAACTTTATTGCTAACTATGTGATCGAAAAGGGCCGTTACAATAAAGCGTTTATTGAAAAGCACGTCAATTTCCGCCTAGGCAATACCGATATTGGCTACGGTCTACGCCCCACGGACGAGCGGGAAAAAAGCGCGAAAAACAACAAAAACCGCAAGGACACCATCGGCTCACAACCCATCAGTTTTGAAGAGTATGCCGCCTTTGTCAAAACCTACGATGTAGCAAAGGCCAGCCAGATTTCTGGGGTTCCTGAGCGTCAGTTAATCGAGTTAGCTGAGCTCTATGCCGACCCAGACCGCAAGATTATGTCCCTCTGGACCATGGGCATGAACCAGCACACCCGTGGCACTTGGCAAAACAACCTCGTGTATAACCTACACCTGCTCACCGGCAAAATCTCCGAACCGGGCAATAGCCCCTTTTCGTTGACGGGGCAGCCTTCAGCCTGCGGCACCGCCCGTGAAGTGGGTACTTTTTCTCACCGTCTGCCTGCGGATATGGTGGTGGCCAACAAAGCCCATCGCGATATTTGTGAGAAACATTGGTTACTGCCAGAGGGCACCATTCCCGAGAAGGTGGGCTTCCATGCGGTGTTGCAAAACCGCAAGTTGAAAGATGGTGAGCTCAACGCCTATTGGGTGATGTGCAACAACAACATGCAAGCCGCCGCCAATATCAATGAGGAGGCGCTGCCCGGCTACCGTAATCCCGATAACTTTATTGTGGTCTCTGACCCCTACCCCACGGTAACGGCGCAAGCGGCGGATCTTATCTTACCCACCGCTATGTGGGTGGAAAAAGAGGGGGCTTATGGCAACGCCGAACGTCGCACACAATTTTGGCGTCAGCAGATTCCACCCCCAGGGGAGGCCAAATCCGATGTGTGGCAGCTTATGGAGTTTTCCAAACGCTTCAAAGTAGAGGAGGTCTGGCCTGCGGAATTAATCGCCAAACAGCCCGAGCTCAAAGGCAAAACCCTGTTTGAGGTGTTGTACGCCAATGGTCAGGTGAACAAATATCCCCTCTCAGAAACCGCCGAAGGGTTTGATAACAACGAATCTACGGATTTTGGTTTCTATGTCCAAAAGGGGCTGTTTGAAGAGTATGCCCACTTTGGACGGGGCCACGCCCATGATCTGGCGGATTTTGACAGCTACCACCAAGCTCGGGGTTTGCGCTGGCCCGTGGTGGATGGCAAAGAGACCCTGTGGCGCTTCCGTGAAGGCTATGACCCCTATGTGCCCAAGGGTGAGGGGGTCCGTTTTTACGGAAAACCCGATGGCAAGGCGTGGATTTTTGCCCTACCCTACGAGCCCCCAGCCGAAGAGCCCGATGCCGAATATGATATGTGGCTTTGCACCGGTCGGGTTTTGGAGCATTGGCACTCGGGCTCCATGACCCGCCGGGTACCGGAGCTCTACCGCGCCATGCCGGACGCCATGGTCTATATGCACCCCAATGATGCCGCCAAACGGGGGCTCAAGCGGGGCATGTCCGCGCGGCTCATAACCCGCCGGGGCGAGGTGATCGCACGGGTCGAGACCCGTGGGCGCAACCGTGTTCCAGAAGGGTTGATTTTCATCCCCTGGTTTGATGCATCCCGGCTGGTTAACAAGCTTACGCTGGATGCCACATGCCCTATTTCTAAAGAGACGGACTATAAAAAATGTGCCGTTAAGGTTTTGAAAGCTTAGCTTAATAGCCTGTTAATCTAAGCGACTAAACCGCCTATAAAAAGTGCGCTAGGGGCTGCATCGTTGGGGCCCGCAAGGGGGGGTAATACCCCCTTGCGGACCACAGCCCCACAAAAGGAGTCACCATGGATGAATCCCTGCCCCCTGCCAACGCAGCCACACCCGGCGGTGTGGATCGGCGTGGATTTTTGCAGGGAGCCGCACGGGGCATTGCGGGCAGCAGTGTCTTTGCCACCCTGTTATGGAGCCAAACCAAACCGGCCACCGCGTTACCCAGCCAATCGTTGCGCCCGCCGGGGGCATTGGCTGAAGCCGATTTTTTAAAGGCATGTGTACGGTGTGGACTGTGTGTGCGGGCGTGTCCCTATCACATTTTAAGCCTTGCTCAACCGGGCGCGGCAGAACCCTTGGGCACCCCTTTTTTTCGTGCCCGCAGTGGCCCGTGTGAGATGTGTGAAGATATACCCTGCGTACCGGCCTGTCCCACTGGGGCGCTGGATCGCACACTGAAAAAGATTGATGATGCCCGCATGGGTTTGGCGGTGCTTTCGGACCACGAAACATGTTTAAATTTTCAAGGGTTGCGCTGCGATGTCTGTTACCGTGTCTGCCCAGCTATTGACAAGGCCATCACCCTGGAGATGACGCCGGATCTGCGCAGTGGACACCACGCCAAGTTTATACCGGTGGTGCACTCACAATACTGCACCGGTTGTGGCAAGTGTGAGCAAGGGTGTGTCTTACCCCAAGCGGCCATCAAAGTCATACCCATTGCGCTGGCGAAAGGGGCCTCTGCGGCACACTACCGGCTGGGGTGGGAGGAGAAGGCGCTGCATGGTGAAGCGGTGCCCAATTTGATCAAGCTCCCTATACGTCGCCCGGATGGCCAACCATGAGCCGCCGTGCAGGGGTGGAGGCCATCCGTACCAGGGGCTGGTTGGCTGCGCACAAATGGCTACTCATTCGCCGTGCGTCGCAGCTTATGGTGTTTGCTCTCTTTTGGAGTGGGCCGCTGTTGGGGCTGTGGATTGCGCGGGGCAATCTCGCCTCAAGCACTTTGTTTGGGGTGATCCCACTGAGTGATCCCTTCATTCAGTTGCAATCGTGGGTGGCGGGCCATCCCCTGGCACAAGATGCCCTGTTGGGCACAAGCTTGGTAACGCTGTTTTATATGCTGGTTGGTGGACGGCTCTTTTGTAGCTGGGTCTGTCCCCTCAATGTGGTCAGTGATTTTGCGGGCTGGTCGCGGCGCCGTTTGGGTCTACGGGGTGGTTGGCGACCCAAACGCCACACCCGCTATTTGGTGTTACTGATGGTGTTGGGGTTGGCTCTGGGCACCGGGCAGTTGGCTTGGGAGTTGGTTAATCCGGTCAGCATGGTGCAGCGGGGTTTGATTTTTGGTTTCGGGTTTGCCTGGATGGCGGTGGCAGCACTGTTTTTATGGGAGCTGCTGGTTAGTCCCCAGGGGTGGTGTGGTCGGCTTTGCCCCCATGGGGCCTTGTTTAGCCTGTTAGGGCGCTGGGCGCCCCTGCGCATTCACACCCCAACCCGTGAAAAATGTGATGACTGTATGGACTGTTATCAGGTCTGTCCGGAACCTCAGGTGATTAAACCCGCCCTCAAGGGTGGGGATGCCACCGTTCCCAGGATAGGCGAGATCAACTGTACCAACTGTGGACGTTGTATTGATGTTTGCCCCCAATCAATCTTTACATTTGGGATTAAAATTAAGCCCTCAGAAACAAGCTAAGGTGGCGCTATGAACAGTTTCGCGAGATGGATGGTAATGGGATGGATGGCCTGCTTCGCACTGCTGGGCGTGGTCTCCACGGCATCGGCTAATGAAGGCGGCGTGCAGTCCCTACGGGGCGTGCACGGTTTGGATAGCAACGCCTCGGAACCCGATTTTAAAAAATGGAATGAGGACCAAAAACCGATCAAACGGGACTATCTTCAGCAACCGCCGTTGATCCCCCACTCCGTAGAGCAATACCGCATCAATTTGCGCCAGAACCGCTGTTTAAGCTGCCATAGTTGGGAGACCTACAAACAGTCTGGGGCAACCAAGATCAGCTTAACCCACTTCCGGGATCGTTATGGCAGTGAGTTGGCGGATGTCTCACCCGGACGCTACTTCTGCACCCAGTGTCATGTGCCCCAGCGCAACGCACAACCCTTGGTGGAAAATACGTTTAAACCGGTGGATGCACTGCGCTAAGCCAATCGAATGGGTGAGCGTATAAAATCCCCATCCCTAACCGATTCCGTCTTTAAGGAGATCGCGAGATGGCATTCATCGTCTACCAGGATGGTCCTTGGGAGCGAATCAAAACAGCAGGTTTGGTGGCGTCAGCGGTGCTGGTGCTGGTGGGCATCCTCTTTTGGGGGGGCTTTCACTGGGCGCTGGAGATGACCAATACCGAAAGTTTTTGCATCACCTGTCACGAGATGCGCGATAATGTCTATACCGAGTATCAAGACAGCGTACACTACAGTAACGCCAGTGGTGTACGAGCCACATGTCCCGATTGCCATGTCCCCAAAGAGTGGTTTTATAAGTTACGGCGCAAAATCCAAGCCAGTAACGAGGTCTTCCATTGGGCCATGGGCACAGTGGACACCCCAGAAAAATTTGATGCTAACCGCCTTATCATGGCGCGCCGGGTGTGGAAAGCCATGCAGGATACCGACTCTCGTGAATGCCGCAATTGTCACGATTTTCGTTCCATGGATTTCACCAAACAAGGCCCCCGTGGCTTTGACAACCACCGCCGTGGTTTTGCAGCGGGAAAAACCTGCATTGATTGCCATAAAGGCATTGCTCACCGCCTGCCCTATGGCATGACCCGGGAAGAACAGGCGCTGGGGGGAGAGTAATCCCCCATCCCAGCCATAGAGAACCCTTTCCAAGCCGCTCCCTCACGGGGGCGGCTGCTTTTTTACCCCCCTGCATCTCTTATTAAAGCCTGATTTGACGGGCGTCACCTACAGTTCACAAAAAGTTCACTCCAGCTCAACGCCCTTATCTCTACAACGTGCTAGGCTCGAAACAGAGTTGTTCTTGATCGGTTAGGAGGTGGCCCATGCGCTCGCTCAACCATTTTGAAAAAAACCTGTTCCTTCCCCGTTGGCTCCTGTTTGCCGCCACCGCCTTACTGGTTGGCTATCTTGCCTTGAGCGAAGAGGTTTCCAATAGTCCGACCCCGCCCTTGGTTCAAACCAGTATCCAAAGGTAGCCCACATTCAGGCCGCGCCCCCCGCAGCCCCTATGTGCGAGACCCGTTAGGGTTTACAGCCTGTATAGAGTATGGGCCGTAAACGCAAAGCGTTGCGCACTCATCACCGCGAATCCATGCAGCGTGTTCGCTTTTCTCCAATGCCATGAGCCTCCCTGCATCGCCCTCTTTTCAGCACCAAACCGTCAGGCTAAGGTTGTTTGCGCCGCCTACCTTTTCTGTCATGCGCGCCACCCCCCATGGGGTGCATACTTTTTTTTATGGCTGCATATAGACCTATTCCAGCAACTGTGGCAAAGTTAGCGTTATCTTCTTTTGAACGATGCTCCCCATTGGCGATGGTTGGCCATGTTCGTGATAGCAAAAAGAGCCCTTTTACCGCCTAAACAAAGCCGTTAGGTTGAGATCCCTATGAGAGATCCCCTTACCCTTATTTCCCCCTACTCCAGCAGCGAAGAAGCTGCCCAAGTACTGGCCCAATCCCTTACCCAAGCGATGCTTGCGAAGGGGGATTGTCCCTTTCATTTGGCCATCTCCGGAGGAAGCACCCCCAAGCGACTGTTTGAAATATTGGGTATCAGCACCATTGGTCAGCGGCTACCTTGGCACCGGTTGGTCATCTACTGGGCGGATGAACGCTGCGTTCCTACGGATCACCCCGACAGCAACCACGGCATGCTCATGAGCGCCATCGGTGGGGACTTACCCCACCATGAGCTTACTTACCATCGCATTCATGGAGAGGACGCCCCCCGGCGCGAGGTGCTCCGTTACGCCCAACTCTTGAGGGATAATGTGCCAGGCACCCCCTTACCGCAACTGGATTGGATCTGGTTAGGCATGGGCTTGGATGGTCATGTTGCCTCGCTCTTTCCTGAAAGCGTGTTGGAAGAAGAGCCTCATGGTATCTGCGGTATCAGTACCAATCCTTATTCGGGGGAGCAGCGCATCACCCTGACTGAGGCGATGATCATGGCCGCCAAGCAGGTTACTTTTTTAGTGACCGGCCATGCTAAAGCTGAAATTGTGCAGAGGGTACTCACCGCCTCGGCGGCGGATAGTGTGCTACCGGCGGCACGCATCACCTACCGCCACAGCAAGGTGGATTGGTTGCTGGATATGGAGGCCGCATCCACGCTGCCCGTGGGGGAAGCCACCCCACCCCGACACCTATAAAAAAAAGCCCCAATCGGGGCTTTTTTTTATAGGCTTACAGAGCAATCTAACGGGGGCCGCCACCTTAACAGATCCATAGACGGCCTGCATGGTGGGTAATAACCCACCATGCTTTCGCCCTAATAGCCAATCTTTTTAAAGATCACTTTATCCACCTTAACAATGTGCTGGCTGAGCCAATTTTTCAAAAAGGCCATCATCTCCATACTCAGCCCTACATTGCCTTGATCAAAAGCCAATTTAAACGCTTCCAGCTTTTTAATGAACTCTCGATGGATCGATTTATGTCCATCCAACCCTGGAGCCGACTTGCTGGCCAGCAGTTCTTCCTCCCGTCTTAGGTGGTCACGGGTATAGCCATCCAGCCGGAGCAGAATAGGGTTATAGTCGGGATTTTTTTCACCGCTCCACAACTTGATATAGAGTTCGTTGATAATGTTCATCAACTGTTGGTGTTCCCCATCAATCTGGGCATTACCCGTGCTGTAGCCATCATTCCATTTCAGGAAGGTACTGCGATCTATGCTCTGCCCAAGCTGTCCCAAGTATAGATCATTGGCATGGCGAAAGAAGGTGCTGCGCTGATTGTGAAAATCGGCCATTTTGGTAAGGGCCGCATTAAAATCCTGGCGACGGGTCAGTTCAACAATTTCCCCCCCTAGGGTGTGCATAGCTTTGACCGACTGCTCCAACTCTGCCAGATTGGGGAACCAGCTTAATATGCCGCGCTGCTTACCCAACCAACGCAAAAAGGGCACCGACTCTGGTGCTGGCACAGGGGATTCGGTCAGAGGTGTCTGGCTATGAATGGCTGTCTCCAGCGCCCCCATTAGGGCCATATAGCGTTCTTTAAGATCCCGCATATCAAACAGCTCATCACCAATATCAAAAGCGCACTGAGCAGCACACAAACCATCGCTGATAGAGCGGGCCACATCGCGCAGCGCGGCAAAGTGGTTGACGTGTCCATGCATCGCCATCGCCAACCCCAAAGACTCCTCGACCTTGTCATGGAAGATGCGCGTGGTTTCATCGGTGGAATCCACCGTTTTCAGGGTTTCATCGGCAAAGTGACTGACCTCCAGCGCTTGACCAGACATCTCCTGAGCCGCCGAGGCGGCATTGGCCGATGCCGCCGCGATCTCTTGAGAGCCTGCCGCCACCTCACCAGAGGCTTGGGCAACCTCTTGAACCGCGATTTCCAACTCCTGGGCGTTGCGTGTCACCTCTTGGTTGCCGTGGGTGACCTCCTGCATGGCGTGAGCGATTGCCTGCACCGCATGATCTTGTTCTTCAACCGAGTTTGAGATCTCGGCGTTGGATTGGTTGATGGCAGTAATGGTGTTGGAGATCTCATTAACCGCACGGGTAGCTGCCCGGGTATTATCCTGAATTTCATCCACCTGGGTACCGATCATCTTGGTGGCTTCACTGGTTTGAAAGGCGAGTTCTTTGACCTCATTGGCTACGACCGAAAACCCTTTACCCGCTTCGCCCGCCCCGGCGGCCTCGATGGAGGCGTTCAAGGCCAGCATATTGGTCTGTTCGGCAATGTTATTGATAATGTCCACCACTTTACCCACCTCTTGGGCGGAGCGGGTCAGCTTTGTCATGACCTCCATGGTATGGTTGGCGTGACCATTGGCGGCCTGTGACAGGTTGGTGGCTTGAGTACACTGCCCTTTGACCCTCTGCAAAGCAGATTTAACCTCGCCAACCGCATGAGAGACCTGAGAAACGGATCGGTTCATTACCCCCAGGGATTGGTTGACGCCAGCCACGTTAGCGGTCATCTCTTCGGCGGCCGAAGCCATGGTGCTCACATTTTGGCTGGCTTGTTCGGCTGCTCCAGCGATGGTGTTCATATTTTCCGCCACCGAATTGGCCCCGTTGGTCAGGCTGCCCATGCGGCTCGCGGTACGGTTGGAGAGATCTTTGATGTTGGCAATCGCCTGGGTTAAGGAGTCGTTCTGTTCGGCCAACACATGGGAAAATTGATTCACCTTTTCCGAGTTAACCCCTAGGGTACGGCTAATGCCCAACACCTCTTGAATAAAAGCGGTCACGGTACTGGACTGCATACCGATGGTGCGGATACTAAAGGTCAAGCTATCGGCCAACTGATTGACAAAAATGGCGATTTCATCAATTTCATCAGGTTTTTCAGAAATGGTGATCCGTTCGGTCAGGTTGCCATCGGCCAGCCCCCCGATGGAGCGACCAATACGGGCCAAGCGCCGGGTAATGGTGTTACGGGTAAATAGGGAAATCAGCACCACCAACACCACGGCGGCCATGAAGGCGGTTAAAGAGAGCTTCCACACCACCGCCATGGCACCCGACTGTTCGATCCCGCCCACCATAACCCATTTAAGTGAGGGTATTTCAATACGGTGCGTCACCCAGCCTGCCAGCTTGCCAGCCATCATTTTTTGTTGCAGCGCACCCTCCATGCCAGCCGTTTTACCCACCAAACTATTATCGCCGATGACCGAGGCCACCACCTGTTCGGCCTGCAAGCCAGCAGTGAGCTCTTTGACCAAGGCCGAGATGGGTTGATAGAGCAGCAAGATACCCTCTACCCGACCCTCCACTTCCAGAGCCGCTGCGGTATAGAGGCCCCAATGGCCATTTGTCAATTGGGCCCTATGGATGCGTTTTTTATCCTGTGCCTTCATCTCGGCCAACATACTCGCCACATCAAAGGCGTAATATTGCTCAACCCGCTTACCCTCACTTAATTGCAAATAGGGCTTCCCCTTCGTGGAGGCCAGTTGGATAATGCTGTAGCGGGGTTTCGCTTGGTAGACACGCTGAAAAAAGAGGTCCAGATTGGAGGATGCCTCCGTCATGCCATCCAGGTCTTCAAAGACTAATGAGGTTAAAAAATTTTCTATATCCCGGTGAGCCTGCATCACGGCAACATCTTCACCGGTCTGTTTAACCCGCGCTTCCACCAGCTTGGCCGACTCTTTCATGGCTGTCTGTAGTTTGCCCTGCATATTCTCTTCTAACACCGTCAGCACCATAGAGCCTGACAGCCAGCCCTGTAGCAGCAGCACCAAAGAGACCAGAACAAATACCATCAATACCATTTTGACACTGAGCTTCATGGAGATACCTCAAAGACGACCAAAATCGCAGCGTGATCTCCCTCACGATCACGCCACACACAGGCCGGGTAGATTGCCGCGTCTTTACCCAACCTAATCTTTATTTGTACAAAAACTCTTCAGAGAGGGGTGCCCCCACACCCCTCTCATGAAAAGACGTTTTAAAACTTTGCTTTGATCGCTTGCCATTTTTCGTTCAAAGCCGCACCTTCGGCTAAATTGACGGTGCCTTGTGCCGAGATGATCGCTTGTCCTTCGTCACTGAGCACAAAATCCAGCACCTTTTGTGCTTCTGGATTGCTGGGGGATTTGTTCAAGGCGAGGTAGAGAGGACGAATGAGTGGGTAGTTACCCGAAGCGATATTATCCTTAGACGGGGCCACGCCGTTCAGATTTAAAAACTTCACCTCCCGTTTTTTCGCTGAGCTGATGCCATCAATCCCCAAGGAGGCCTCCGCTTTTTCAACTTTGGCTTCCAACGGACCGGTGGATTTAACTTTCAGGGAGCGGGCTTTAAATTCATACTCTTTATCGCCGAACACCTCCATACGGAACATGTGCCCAACGCCGGAATATTTACCGTCACGCGTGACCAGCACGATGCGCTTATCAGGACCACCCAGTTCGTTCCAGTTGGTAATGGTACCGTCGTAAATGGCTTTAAGCTGTTCAACACTGATATTTTCCACAGGGTTGCTGGGGTGCACAATCACCACCATGGCATCCCACGCCACCTGGGTCAGCACGGCGTTGCTCTCTTCGGGATGGACCGCCCCACCCTCTTTGAGCACTTGCCGACAGGTCCCCCCAATATCCGAAGTCCCCGCCGAGGCTGCCCGTATGCCCTGGGTCGCACCCCCACCACTTAGCTTAACTGGTATACCGGTTTTGGCCTCGTAAGCTTTAGAGATCTCCGCCATAAAGGCCAGTTTAGTAATACCACACCCTTTCCAAGTAACCTCTGCGGCGGATGCCCCGGCAGCCAACCCCAATGTAAACAACCCATAGACCCCTGCCATAACAAGACGCTTCATTTTTTCTCTCCCACACATGTGAATCAAATATTCCTAATAGTTACATCTATAGATGTAACATGTTGTGTTTTCATATACTAGCTATCACCTATACTACACGTGTTAAAGCGTAACGCCCAACAAAGTAAATCCATTTTCGCCCCTTTTTTTGTGAACAAAATGTTAACAAAACCTCTATTCAGTACACATTTTACCCATTCGCAGACCATAAAAACTCTATAATGGCAGCCTTTTTCCATGCTTATTGGGTAAACCACAAGCCCAGCGCCTGCCCATCTGTGTTGCCCCCATTCAGCACTTATCAGTTGGGGCTAAATAGCGTATGATGGCGTCATTATCCTCAACCATAAATACAACCTTGGTGACATGAGCATGGATTCTTCCCCCCAAACGGGCTCAATTCATTTAAAGCTGCATGCCCTCGCCGGAGTGGCGGTGCTTTTTTTAAGCTTTTACGGCAAACAAGTTTGCCCCTTCATTGATAAGGTCAATTTTCTGCATCTGTTTACCACCCTATCGACCATTGCTGTGGTACAAATTGGGCTACGGGTGTGGATGCTGCGCCGTTTTCATAAACCATCCCATGGCATTTCCCCAGCACGTCAGCAATTTAGGCTATCGGTCCTCAACTGGCTGGTGACGGGCGTGTTGGCCTGTTTGGTCTGTTGGCAGGTCTACGGCACCGCTTTTCACTGGAGCAGTTATCTCAAATTACTGGTGGGTTATTGGGCTTTAGGGGCTGGGCTGCTGGCGCAGCTCGAATATATCTTGCTGGAACAGCACATGCGCCGCTTCGCTCACCTTGGACAAGGTCAGGAGCGCATTACCATTCGCCTGTTAGAAGCGTTTGCCGCTTTTACCATTGTACCGGCACTGGTGATGACCCTCATCAGTTTCCGATTTGTTTATGAAGGCTATCTGGCCCGCAGCGCCGCCTTTGAGGTGCTCTTTTTGGCCATCTGCTTTGTGGGGGGCGCCCTGTTTGTGGCGTGGCACTATGGTCGCGCACTGCACCGCGATTGTACCGCGCTAACCGAGGCCCTACAACAGGTTACGCAGGGCCATTTTGGCGTGCGGGTAGACAGCTCACGGGCTGATGAGTTGGGCAGCATGGCCCAGGGCTTAAATGAGATGGGACAGGGCTTACTGTTACGGGAGCGCATCCGTGATGCCTTTGGCCGCTTTGTTAATCCTCAGGTGGCCGATGCCTTTATCCAGCGTTTTAGCCAAGGCGAGCAGGCCATTCAAATGGGCGGAGAGCGTAAAGAGATCACCATTATGATGGCAGATTTACGCCAATTCACCCCACTCTCGGAGTCGCTCCCCCCCGAAGCCCTCACCGAGCTGCTCAACAGCTATTTGAGCGTCATGGTGCAGGTTATCCAGCAGCATGGTGGTATGATTGATAAATTTATTGGCGATGCCATCTTGGCGCTGTTTGGGCTCGGCCATCATGACCAGCCCGCCCAGTTGCAAGCGGTGCTGGCTGCCCAAGCCATGCAGGTCGCCTTAGCCGATTTTAATGAAAAACAACGGGCCAAGGGGGCACCCACCCTTAATAATGGCATTGGTTTGCACCATGGCGAGGTGGTGGCGGGTTATATCGGCAGTACCGACCGTTTGGAGTTTACCGTCATCGGTCACAACGTCAACATGGCTGCCCGCATTGAGTCCATGACCAAAGCCCCCAATCCCAGCTTACTTTTCTCCCAATCGGTGGCCGATGCGGTGGCCCACACCCTGCCTGTGCGGCAAGTCACCATCGCAACGTTAAAAGGCATTTCCGAGCCAATCCCCCTCTACACCCTAGCGGATCCCCAATAATGCCTTTAATGATGACTTTTCGGTAACAATTCAGGGCCATTTTTCACTCCCTGGTTGACGTAGGAATGCCCATCCTTAATTATAAGGTTCCCAAGCAGGGATCTTCATACGGATCTGCTATTTTATGAACAAGGCCTTATTTTATGGATACTCAGCACGACGCCGCCACCCACGGTTTTACCGCACACGCTTTGCGGGAGCTTAGGGCGCAACGCCCCCCGCAATATGGCACGATCCGGGGTTTTTATGATACCCACCCCACTTTAGCGGAACTCAAGGCCGAAGTGCTGCAAGGTCTGGCCTGTACTCCCAAGCAGATTTCGCCCAAATTTTTTTATGATGCCCAGGGCTCAAGACTGTTTGATGCCATTACCCAGCTGCCCGAATATTACCCCACCCGAACTGAAATCGAGCTTATCCGCCACCATGGTGCCGAGATGGCTCAATTGGCCGGCACAGGCTCGGTGTTGGTGGAGCTTGGCAGTGGCAGCAGTCTAAAGGTAAGGCTGCTGTTAGAGGCTTTAAAACCTGCGGCCTATGTCCCCATAGATATCTCCCGCCAACATTTGTTGGAGTCGGCAGAATCTCTCGCCCAGAGCTTTCCTGACACAGCCGTTTTCCCCGTTTGTGCCGACTATTCTAAGGATTTCCATCTACCCGCCATTGAAGAGGATGCCCCAAGGCTGGCCTTTTTCCCAGGCTCAAGCATCGGCAATTTTGAACCCCAGGATGCGATGGTACTATTGGAGCGTATTGCCAAGCTGCTGGGTCCGGGGGGTGGGTTAATCATTGGGGTTGATCTGCCCAAAGATCCCGCTGTACTGAATGCCGCTTATAATGATGCCCAGGGGGTTACGGCTCAGTTTAACCTTAATCTGCTCACCCGCATTAATCGCGAGGCTGCGGGCCATTTTCCCTTAGAAAACTTTACCCACCATGCCTTTTTTAATGAAAGCCTCAGCCGTATCGAGATGCACTTAACCAGTATTAAGGATCAGACTATCCCCGTTGGGGGGCGGCATTTCCAGTTTGCCAAGGGTGAGCGCATCCATACGGAGAGCTCCTATAAATATGCCGTTACCGCTTTCCGGGATCTGGCAAGCCGTGCCGGTTTTCACTCCGAGGCGCTTTGGATGGATGCCCAACAGCGGTTTAGCGTCCATTTTATGCGGGTGGGTAAAAGCAACTAAGGCAGAGGGACAAACGACCGACTGGAAAAAAAGGGGGGGTGGAAGGGGATTTCCACCCCCCCCACTTCTGTATGGCACTATCGACAACTGACAAAGCGGATGCTACCCATGGTGTCGGCGAGGGTCTCCTTAAACAGCGCCAGCAGCCGTTCCAGCTGAGCGAGGGTCGTTCCAGAGCCTAGCGAAAAGCGCACCGAACAGTGGGCATCGGCGGGGGAGATCCCCATGGCCAACAGTGCATGGGAGGGGTCGGGATTGCCCGACTTGCAGGCTGAACCCGAAGAGAAATAGACACCCTGCCGCTCCATGACCAACACCAACGACTCGCCCCGGATGCCCGGCAGGGTTAGATTAAGCGTATTGGGCAGGCGATTGTGTGGGGGGCCATTGCGTTTGGCACCGGGCACCAACGCCAGCAAGCCATCCTCCAGCCGATCCCGCAGTTGCGCCAGCCGCTGGGCCTCGCCATGGCGCAGGGCGTGGTCGGCCCGCTCACACGCCTTACCAAAGCCCACGATCCCTGCTACATTCTCGGTTCCTGCCCGCAAGCCCCACTCTTGGCTCCCCCCTGCGATGAGGGGTTCGATCTCCACCCCCTTACGCAGATAGAGCGCCCCTACCCCTTTGGGACCATGGATTTTATGGGCGGATAGGGAGAGCAGATCCACCCCCAGATCATCCACGTTAAGGGGGATTTTACCCAGCGCCTGCACCCCATCGCTGTGAAACAGCACCCCCATGGCGCGGGCCTGGGCCGCCATGGCCTGGATGGGTTGCAGCGTGCCGGTCTCATTATTGGCGGCCATAATGGAGACCAGCGTGGTCTGGGGGGTTAAGGCGTCCACATAGGCGTCCTGATTGACCACCCCTTGGGCATCCACTGGCAGATAGGTAATCCGGTGACCCTGCCGCGCCAGCGCGGCGCAGCAGGCCAAAATCGCGGGATGTTCCACCGCACTGGTAATGATATGGCAGGATTGACCAGGGTAGCGAGCCACCACCCCCCGCAGCGCCAGATTATCTGCCTCGGAACCCCCACCGGTAAAAATAATACGGCGAGCCGTAGAGCCCAACAGTTGCGCCACCTGACGGCGGGCCGCTTCGACACCATGGCGTGCCTTGACTCCCAAACCGTGAATGCTGGAGGGGTTGCCAAAGGCGCTTTCCAGATAGGGGCGCATGGCCGCAATCACTGTCTCATCCATGGGGGTGGTGGCGTTGTGGTCCAGATAGATCACCTGCTGTACGCCAGGGGTGTCCGCCAAGGTTGGCCCACGGTCAGGCTCCTCAATCTCCATAAACTGGGCATCTGCATCAGCCGCTTTACGGATTTGGCAGAGCAAGGTTTTGTAGATGGGAAAGCCGGAAATGGGATCGTAGTGTTCAGGATCGGTCAAGGCATTCACATTGCAAGCCTGCCACGGCGCTGGACCCACCGGCCCACCCCCGCCCATGTTGGCATCCACACTCCCCTTTACAATCGCATCGGTAACACGGGCTCGGTATTTCACCTCACCACGGGGGCTGCTCACCCATACCCAATCCCCATTTTGGATGCCCCGTTGGGCGGCATCTTCGTGGTTCATGGTCACCCTAGGGTCGGGCTGTTGCTCGGCCAAGCCCTTAACCCCATGGTGCTGACTGCGAAAATCGTAATAGGTGCGGGCACCGGTGTTCAGCACCAAGGGAAAGTGGCGGGCCAGATCGGGACGCGCCAACGGCCCCTCCTGGGGCTCTGTGTAGACGGGCAAAGCGTCGTAGCCATGCTCGACCAATAGGGAAGAGGCGATCTCAAACTTTCCGCTTGGGGTGGCAAAACCGGGTTTACCATCCTCCCGCAGCCGCCCCTTTTCCCATTTTTTATACTGCATCATCTGGCTCTCAAGCTGCACCACCCCACCGGCTGCCTGCACCTGCTCTAAGGTAAAGCCGCTGCCCTCCAGCGCCCGTTCTAAGATTGCCGCTTCAGTTTGGGGGTAGAGGTGCCCATAGCCCAAACGCTGCGCCAGTTCCGCTAGGATAAGAAAATCATTCCGCGCCTCGCCCACCGGCGGTACCAACTTTTCCCGTATGGCGAACATTGGTCCATAGCGCATAAAGGAGCGGCACTCATAGAGGGTGGTAGCAGGTAGTACAATATCGGCATAGGCCGAATCGGCGGTGTGGTAGCGGTCGATCACCACCAAAAACTCCAGTGCGTTCAGGGTACGTTTCCACAATTCCGGATCGGGCCAGGAGGTGATCAACGATCCCCCCAAGACAATCAGATCGCGCACCTTATAGGGGGTACCTTGCAGCACCGATTGGGGCAGTGCAATGGCGTGGGATTCGCCCCGATAGGCCGAATAGACCGGAAAACGGTCCCGCCCAAGGGCTTTATCCGCCCCGGGGTTTTTAATCAGGTGTGTGCGATTTTGCGGAAACTGGTTCTCCTTCATGCGGATCAGCAGCCCCCCGGGTACATCCAGCTGACCGGCCAGCGCCCATAGGGTAAACACTGCGCGGATCGCCTGCACACCACTGTCGGAATACTCCAAGCCGGTATACATCACCGGGCAGGCTCCTGCCGCGTTGGCAATTTTACGGGCGATGTTGCGCACCTGTTCAGCGGGCACGCCGGTGATTTCGGCCACCACATCCGGGTGAAAGTGCTGCACATATTGCGCAAGCTCCTCAAACCCTAGTGTCCAATTTTTCACAAAGTTTTCATCGTAGAGTTCCTCTTCGATGAGCACATGGATCATGCCCAGAGCCAAGGCACCATCGGTACCAGGGCGGATGGGGTACCACTGGGCATCGGCCTCGACACAGCTTTCGGAGCGGCGCGGGTCGATCACCAACACCTCGGCCCCCCGCTGTTTGGCCGCCAAAATCTGCCCATGGGCCATGGGGGGGGAGTCGGTGGCGGGATTGGCTCCCCATAGGACAATAAGTTCAGATTGGGGCAGGTCGGTCTCTAGGCTGATGAGCATCTCCCCAAAGGTGACATGGGGGGCGATCATGGCAAAAGAGACATAACAGAGCGCCCCCACCCCTAGGGTGTTGGGCGAGCCAAAGGGAAACAGCACACTGCTGGCCGAAGAGACCGCCACATCCGCCGGTTGAAACAGGTCGCACATGGCCATATCAAAGCTGCCCCGACCGGTATAGATGGCGGTGGCTTCGGCACCATGTTGGGCTTTAGTCTGTTGTAAGCGGCTGGCGATGGTGGCCATCGCCTCATCCCAGGAGATGGGTTCAAACGCATAACTGCCCTTGGGGCCAACCCGTTTAAGGGGGGTTTGCAAACGTTGGGGATCATAAACAATATTGGGGGATTTACGCCCGATACGACAGATCATACCCAGGGGATGGTCGGGTCTGGGCTCTACCGCCACCATGGTTTCACCCGCATAGTGGACCCGCACCCAACACCCAGCGGGGCAGATACCACACATACCATCACGGGATTGGGAGGAAGAGGTTTGCAGAGGCGATTGAGACATGGGAACCTATCCACTTGCTGTTTATCCAAAGGCTGGGCACACTCTAGCCTATACAAGGGGCCATTGACCACCGGCCCAGACACTTTTAAACCGATGCACACGGGAAAAGTTCCATGATCAAGCCAGGCCCGCAAAAAACCACCTGCTACCAGTGTGACATGAACTGTGCGTTTGATGTCCACTATCAAGCCGACGGCAGCTTGGAGCGACTTACCGGTCCCAGTTGCCCACGGGGTGCGGTGCAAATGGAGATGCAGACCCACCCCGAGCGGCTACGTACCCCCTTAAAGCGGGTGGGGCCACGGGGTGGCATGAACTTTGAGCCCATTGGCTGGGACGAAGCCTTGGAGATCTGTGCCAGCCAGTTGGATGCCATTCGCCAGCGAGACGGGGCAGAGGCGTGTGCCTTTTTCAGCGGCTACACCAAAGAGGCCAGACCTCATTTGCAACGGCTGGCCCATCTTTTTGGTTCCCCCAACTATATGACCGAATCGGGCTGCTGTTTTACCGCGACCCTGGTATCGGAACAGCTAACCTACGGCTACCGGCTTAAAACCTCCAGTTTGCAAGAGGCCCCAGAGACCCGCTGCCGCCTGATCTGGTCCACCAACCCGGTACACTCGGTGCTGCCCTATGGCGAGCACCCCATTATTCGCCCCAAGCCAGGGGTCAAGACCATTGTTGTGGACCCTCGGTATACCGAAACGGCTCAGCGCGCCGATCTCCATCTGCCCATCCGCCCTGGTACCGATGGCGCATTAGCCCTCGCCATACACAACCAGCTGTTTGCCAACGGCTGGGCTGATGAAGCCTTTTTGGCCAAGTGGGCCAATGGCATTGAGGCCTTTAAGGCCTATGTTAGGGCGTTTACCCCCGCCCGGGCCAGTGAGATCTGCTGGGTACCCGAAGCGGATATTAAACAGGCTGCTCAGTGGTACGCCACCCATGGCCCCGCCCAACTGGTCTTATCGGCCACCTCCACCACCCAACACAGCAATGGTTTCCAAAACCATCGTGCGGTCATTTTATTAGCCGCAACGGCGGGTTATGTGGATATCCCCGGTGGCAACCGCTTTTTTATCGACAAGGTGGTCCCTAAGGGCATTGATCTGTTTAAGGAGCTTATCCACACCCTGCCCCCACGGGTGGGACAAAAGCGCTTTCCCGTCTGGAGCAACCGCTACCCAGCGGCCCACAGCATGCTGCTGGGCGAGGCCATTGAAAAGGGTGACCCCACCCCCATACGCGGATTGTTTGCCTTGGGCATAAACCCCATCATGTGGCCAAACACCGACCGTTTTATGCGTGCTTTGGAAAAATTGGACTTTTTCTGCATGGTGGATTTCTTTCACACACCCGGCAGCGTGCTGGCGGATCTCATTCTACCCGCCGCGACTTCGTTGGAGCGCGAGGCTCTTATTACCGCCAGCAGTTGTCAATACCGTGGTGTGGTGCAGCATCGGCGGGTGGTAACGCCACCCCAGGGCGAGGCCCGCCCCGATGCGCAAATTGTGCTGGATCTTGGCTGTAAGCTGGGTATGGCAGAGCAGTTCTGGCACGGTGATCTGCACGCCAGTATCGAAGAGCAAGCCCAGGGGTTGACCCCCCATCTTTGGCAACGGGTGCAGCAAGAGCCCGGTGGCCTGACCGTATTTGGTACCGCGGTTATGGATGACGATGTGGATGAGGTGACGGAAAAACTCTATGAGGTGAGGGGCTTTCCCACCCCCAGCGGCAAGATTGAGTTTGATGCCGAGGAGTTGCGTCAGGCGGGTTATGATGGGCTACCCACCTACAAAGAGCCGGTGGAGAGCCCCCTTGCTACCCCCGCTTTGGCCCAAGCATACCCCCTGGTGCTCACCACGGGGGGGCGGTCGGTGGCCTACACCCACTCACAACAGCGCCGCTTTGCCTCTTTACTGGCGCGAGATCCCCTACCACGGGTGCAGATCCACAGCCATGAAGCGGCCAAACGGGCCATTGCCCATGGTGATACAGTCACCCTCTCCTCACCCCGAGGGGCCATTACCATGGTCGCCCAGGTTGATGACACCATCCGTCCCGGCATTGCCCATGCCTATCATGGTTGGGCCCAGGCCAATGTCAACCGCCTGACCGAGGATGATCTTTCCCTTGATCCCATCAGCGGCTTTCCGGCCTTTAAATCTTCGCTCTGCCAGATTGCCAAGGCCGACTAGCCGCCGCAAACGCCCCCTTAACCATCCAGCCACCGGTTAAGGGGGCTCCTGGGCAATCCCCCCTAGCGTGCCCCCCTTCCCTTCGCCCTGGTGCGGGCTTAACCATTGCGCCAGAGCACAATCCTATGCATAGTTGGCACGGGTCATCTTGGGCAATCCCCACAACCAAACAGGCCGAGAAAGCAAACCACTATGGCTGGCAATCCGCAACCACACGAAAACCTCTCATGGGGCATAACCCTATTGGCCGTGCTGCTGCTGGCTCTATTATCGGTGGCGCTCAATCTCTATTTTTGGCAACCCCCGGTGGGCTCGGATGATCTACACTATTTTCAGCGGGCGATGGGGGCATTACCCCTCACCCAAGAGCCGGTTCAGCATGGTGCCCTACGTCTCTTTTTAACCCTGTTAATTCAACTGCCCAACCTATTATTAGGGCATGGTTACACGCTGGAAGCCTTTTATACCGCCATCGGTTTCCAATCTGTGCTGGGATTTTGCGGGGTGGCCCTGTTTGCCTTTGCTGCGGCACCCAGTCGCACTGCCGCCCTGCTCACCCTGCTGTTTTGGGTCACCAGCTATGCGGCGCTCCTCACCCAAGCCAAGCTGGTACCCGATGGCTTTGGCACCGCCATCGCCTTTTTTGCCACCGGCCTACTCTATGGGCTGGCCCTGCGCTGGCCCGTGTCACCCACCAGCCACCTGTTTCGACTAGGGGTCATGACGGCGGGCTTACTGCTGTGGGGGGCATTTTCCATCCGCGCCACCTTTGCCCCTTTTATTCTCAGCGCTCTGTTATTGGGCCTTTTTAGTTACCATCGCCGCTATCTTATGCCCTATCTGCTGTTAGGGCTGCTGCTGGGCAGCGCCATTGAGCTCTTTGCCCTGTGGCAGATTTTTGGTGATCCGCTCATTCGTCTGCACACCCTGCTTGGTTATGGCACAGGCGGCATCGAGGGCACCATCTTTGCCCAACAAGACCAAGCGTCCCTCTCCACCGGTCAAGCTCTATGGTTGTTGGCATTGCGTTTTCCAAAACTGCTTTACAACACGGGCTCAGCAGAAGTTTTTTTCTTTTTATTTGGTGGCTTAGGAACTTTAACATGGCTGCTACGCCGCCCAGGCCGTGCGCCATTAAGCAAGGCTATGTTGCTGCTGTTGGGTTTTGGCGCCCTCGCTTTTGCGGTAAAGGGTGGCGATTTTTCCCGCCCTTATCTGCGGGAGAGCCTTCGCTACTATCTGCAATGTTTACCCCTTTTTCAATTAGCCACCGCAGAATTGCTATTACTGGCAACCCCGTGGTTACTGAACCGTTGGCACCCCCGCATCGGCTTTAAGCCTGCGACCTTGGCTACTTTCGCGGTTGCCATGGGATTGATTGGGCTTAACCTGTGGACGCTCAATCAATCCACTCATCTGGCGAAAAATGGTAACACCGGCCAGTTGACCATTCTGCACCGCCTCAACCAGTTACCCACCCCCCCAAACCCCACCCTCTATGGGGATGGTACCAACCTGTTTCCGCTGTTTTTCCCAGCGGGCAGCCCATGGCAGCATCAAAAACAGTTTACCCAGCATAGCCAACCGGGTTATTTGCTTATCGACTGGCGCAAACGTAACTATATGCTTAAGCTTGGTTATGCCTATGGCAAAAACACCCACCAGCTCTATGACACCATCGCCCACTCCCCCCATCTTTACCGCCACCAAAGCGGGCGCTGGCTTTACGATCTTTTTTTGGTAGAGATCCCCCCCATCCAGCGGGCCAGCACCCCCCTACCCACCGATGGTTTTACCCTCACCGATGCCAAAGGCGAGCAAAGCCCTTGGTCGCAGCCCTTGCAACTTACCCAAAACCAGTCGGTTCACGCTTCGGCCCTGGCCATTGCCCTGCCTGGGCAACAGCTACTGCGCCTCCATTTTCGCGCAAAAACCCACATGACCTCAGCCACCCTCCAGGTCATGTTACGCTACACCCACGCCGATGGCCAAACACACCAGCAATTTATGGGGGAGTCGGTAGCCGACAAAACGTGGCACGATTTTTCCCTCTGGACCTACCTACCCGTGGCAGGCCACAGCCCCGATCTCTTGCTCAAGCTCAGCCATGGCTCAGCGGAGATTCAACTGCAAGCCCTGGAGCTTTTAGAACGCCACCCTCTAGACCAGCTGGAGAACAATCAACCTCAGTGGCAAAGCACCTGGCAGCCCTAAACACGAGCGGATCTTTCCAAGCAAACCGGTGAGCATAAGGTGGGCGGCCCAAACACCAAGGCAGCCCAACCTTGGCCTACGTCATACAAAAAAAAGTGGGCCTGTTTGCCCCCCACACTGCACACTGTGTTTGATACAGAACAGACCAATTTGTATGAAAATGAGCTTACCGGGGCTTCGCCCCAGACCCCACGGGGGCTTCGCCCCTCGACCCCACCAGAGGCAGCGGCCCCTGGACCCGCAATACTCCATAAAAAAAGAGAGCACATCGGCCCCCTACCCTTTTTTATAGCCTTCGGTAAGTTAATCCCCCCTTTGGATCTTTTCAAATGTCGCTAACCAGCTATCAAAAAGCGGGCATTTTTGGCGTATTTTATCAATGCCAATCTCTTCGGCCACCGAAATTCCTGTCGTTGTCTTGAGAAACTTTCTAGTTCCGCACCAATCATCCAGTCGTTTAGAGGGAGCGGTCTGGGGACTATTGTTGATCGCCTCGGGAGATCCACATGCTGAAATAACCTTCGAAACGACAGAGACATCTTTGCCCAAATACTTTGCAAGGATAGCCGCATCGCTAAACAGCAACGCCTCGAACTCATGAACCGCCACAAAAGGTATAAATCTTCGTTCTACCTGTTGCGCTGCAAAAAGCGAAAAAACCTCTAACTTGGTCGCCTCATTGATCGTTTGCGCAATGACGGCGGGAGGAGCCTGTGCTGGCACGTCATCAAGGCCCGGCCACTCTTTTGTTCCATAATAATCTATCAGCGTTGTCACATAGGTGTCCGGTCGTTGCTTAAGGTGGATACCCAGATCCCCCTTAACCCGAGAAAAACGAACATCTCCACCCTTTTGCCCGGGCTTGGAACACTGTTGCGCATGCATGTAGATTTCTTTACACCCAAGATAAGGCGCTAAAATTTTTTCTATAAAGAGCTGTTCCGTCTTCCCTTCAACAAGGGCGTAAACCTCAATAAAATCACTCATAAACCGGACCTCCAACAATCACGTTTTTGGTCCAGAGTTCCCCAACTGAATACGCTTCCAACCAAGCTGTGAACGCCTCTTCTTTCAGACGCTGGAATGTTGATGCGCCATCTTTACGATTGACAACGATAATATCTTCAATACCAAATTGATCAATCAATGCAGGGGATTGTGTCGCCACAATGACCTGAGTTCGTTTAGCTGCTGCCTGAATCAACTCCGCAAGAACCACGATTGCAGCAGGATGTAGACCCAATTCCGGTTCATCAATGATAATGGTAGAAGGCGGTCTCGGTTGCAACAGTGCCGTGGCAAGGCAAATAAAGCGGATGGAACCATCTGAAAGATGGTAAGGCTGCATGGGGAAATCCGATCCTTTCTGGCTCCAGCTTAGACGGACTTTTTCAGCCTCACCCAGTTTCTGCACATCGAGTCGGAAGTCATCAAAAAAAGGCATGACTAAGCGGACTGCATCCACAATTTGCTTATAACAATCTGGAAAATAACCATCATTTTTAAGGCGCAGAAGAAATGGTGCAATATTCGCAGCATCGCCTCTAAGATTTTGATCATCCTCAATGATCTCTGAACGACGCATCGACGAAGTGGCGCTGGTATCATGAAAGTGGTAAACCATCCAATGCGAGATGGCATCATAGACAAAATGGCCTATTCCACTCCCCGCTCCACGTGAGGCTCGCTCATTACGCTCATCATATAAACGGCTTTCTTCCGATGCGCTGCCGTATGAACGCCAATTATTCGTTAAATAATTTCGTTCTTCACAAATCAGGAACTTTTCGTCCGCTGTTGGGGTAAGCTCAAACCTATACCAATTACTCCCCTTTGCATGATTACTACGCGATGCAAACTCAAACTGCATGTTGATCTTTGGGGTAACTTTGGGACCATTGAAAAGGAAAGAGTCCGCTCCACCACGCTCAAGAATAAACTTACTGAAATTTTTCTGTGTCATCGCCATCAGCATACGAAAGATCTGTACAAAATTACTCTTCCCCGCGCCGTTCGCACCAATAATCACATTAAGGTTGCCTAACTCAAATTCATTAAGATCCTTGATGGATTTAAATCCCTTTACGGTCAATGTCTTTAAAGCACCCTGCATAGCACGAGTCCCCTGAAAAAAGCCGGTATGGGCTTGTCTGCCTACCACGAACATTCGACCGTTGCATAGGCGAATCCTGCCAAACGGCCCTAAAATCTATTCTGATCCGAGAAACACCCTAGAAATAGTACCCGACCACCGTCGCCCATCAAAGGGGGGGCGCGTCTCGCTCCCCAGGATAACCCTCGCAAGGGGCACAAACAAGCTTACCGGGGCTTCGCCCCAGACCCCACGGGGGCTTCGCCCCTCGACCCCACCAGAGGCAGCGGCCCCTGGACCCGCAATACTCCATAAAAAAAGGGAGCACATCGGCCCCCTACCCTGCCTAACAACGGGGAGCCATGGCTCCCCGCTTACAATCACTTCAATTTGAGCAGCTTCAACGCCGCAAAAGGGCTATCCTGGGGTCCATCATCGCAACCACACGGACCCTCATTCAAATTGGCCCCACACTGCGCACAAATCCCCTTACACCCCTCCCCACAAAGGGGCACCATGGGCAGATGCAACAACAACTCCTCATCCGCCAACGGCGCAAGCGTAAAGAGGTCATCCTCTAAATAGACCGTCTCATCGGTCACCGCCAACTCACCCATACTGCCGTTGTTGGGATCCACCCCCGTGGCGTACCAACGCTCCACATCCCCCTCCAACAGACGCTCAAAATCCACCAAACAGCGGGAGCAGTTCATAGAAACCGTGGCCGTCACTGTGCCGGTCACATGCAGCTTGCCTCGTTCAATCTGAGCCTTTAAATCACAGTGAGCATCCTGCACCTGCGTGGTCTCCACCGCCTCTTGCAGCCCCTCCAACAAGACCGCAGGTACGATACCCTGATAGTGCCGCACATGATGACCCGCCGCACTGATGGGCAGCTTAATATGACTGAGATCCTTATCCATGGGGACGCGCTCCAACAAGCCGGAACTGAGAGACAAGGTTAAGCAGGGACACAACGCCCCCGCTTAACCCCTTACCAGATAGATAATCAACAGGCCGACGATCATCAGCGTCAAACCCGTCTGCCGCAACATCGCGTCGGGCAACGCCATCATACGCTCAACCCAAGAGCGCATCTGCCCCGGTGCCAAAAAATAGGGAATGCCCTCGATGATAAAAACAAGCCCTAGCGCGGTTAACAGATCGTTCACTGCATACCCATGGGGTCTTTAGTGTTAAAGCCTTCCCCCTTTAAACCCCCAAAAAAACCATCGGGGGGGAGAACCAACGTGGTGTTGCCCTCTAAAATGGAGCGTTTATAGGCATCCAACGTACGCAAAAAGCGGTAGAACTCAGGATCCTTATTAAAAGCATCCGCATAGATCCGGGCCGATTCTGCATCACCTTCACCACGCAACGCTTCCGATTTCTCATAGGCCTTTGCCAAAATCACCTCACGCTCACGATCTGCCTGGGAGCGTATCTTACGGGCCTCTTCCTCCCCTTCCGCGCGATACTGCTTGGCCTGCCGCTGACGCTCGGTCTGCATGCGCGAAAAAACCGACTCCTCGTTCTTTTTCGGCAAATCGGTGCGTTTAATACGTACATCAGCAATGGTAATACCAAACTGTACCGCCTGCTTATTGGCTTCATCCGCAATGGCGGTCATCAATTTGCTGCGCTGTCCAGAGACGATCTCCATCATATCGTACTGACCCAACACCTTACGCAGGCTCGAATCAATAACATCCTTCAAGCGTTTGTTGGCCTCGTACTCATTGCCCACCACCTGATAATATTTCAATGCATCGGTAATACGCCACCGGGCATAGTTATCCACAGTCAGGTTTTTCTTGTCCTTAGAAAGCACGCTGGTAGGATCTTGATCGTAGTTGAGAAGCCGCGTCTCCATACGTTTAACATTTTGAATAAGCGGCAATTTAAAATGCAAGCCCGGCTCTGTTATCACCGCCACTGGACGCCCTAACTGCAACACCAGCGCCTGCTCCGTCTGGTGCAGCGTATAAGCCGACATCGACAGCACAAACAGTAGGCCCGCCACCAACAACAGCACACCACCGGTTAGTGTATTTTGATCTTTAACATTCATGATAGATCCTCCCTCAAGGCTGCTGCTGCGGTGTTTTGCCGCTGCCAAAAATGCGTGAATCCAGGGGGAGATGCGGTAATACCCCTCGCCCGGCTTCAGGAGAGATGATCACTTTATTGGCCCGCGCCATAACCTCTTCCATGGTCTCAAGATAGAGACGCGTACGGGTTATGTCCTTGGCCTTTTTATACTCGACATAGAGGTTGTTAAAGCGCTCAACATCACCACGCGCCCGCGCCACCTTGGACTGCTTGTAAGCTTCGGCCTCGTTGATCAACTGGGCCGAAGTACCCATCGCCTTGGGTAGAATATCCGCACTGTACCCTTGCGCTTCGTTGACCTTACGCACTTTATCCTCGCGTGCACTGGCCACATCTTTAAAGGCGTCAATCACCTCTTCAGGGGGCTGTACCTGCTGCAACTGCACCCCCTCAATCTGATAACCCGAGCGGTAGCTATCCAAGATTTCTTGAACAAGTTCCCGTGTTTGCGTCTCAATCTGCTCCTTACCACTGGTTAGAGCTTCATCAATCTTGTTTTTACCCACCACCTCACGCAGTGCGGTTTCCGAGGCTTGCCGGATCAGCAGCGAAGGATCACGAATCTCCCGTCCCCGCGTACCGCTGACCACATCCGAAACCTGAAACAGCGAATCCGCTGCATCCTTGATTTTAAACTGCACCGACATGTTGATATCGATAATGTTCTCATCACCGGTCAACATTTTAGACTCTGCCGGCACGTCGATCTCACGGCTGCCATTAGAGCGAAAACCAATCTCAATGCGCTGGTTTTGCAGAACTTTAGGCTTTCCTTCCACACTTTCGATGGGCCAGGGTAGGTGCATGTTTACACCGGGACCTGTTGTCTCAACATATTTCCCAAAACGCACCACCACCGCCTGCTCATTGGGGCCCACGGTATAGATTCCGGTGGCAAACCACCCCACCAGGACAACCCCCAAGATAAAGATTAGACTGAGTTTTCCACCCGGGAGATTGCCACCACCAAAACGATCTTTAGCGGCACGCAGTATCTGCTCCAGGTCGGGCTGTTGCGGATTGTTGGGACGTTGACCCCATGGGCCTTGGTCGCCACCGTTTCCGTTCCAGGACATATCGAACTCCTCACGATGAAGGGTCTAAAAAGGGATAATGAGACGGGCTCTACAACCAACAAAATAGCACGCCAGTTGAGGATTATTTCCCAGCCTCGCCGGGATGTAAAGGGTTGTCTGCTGCGGCAATCCAAGAGAGTGCCATCAGCGCGGCGGTTTCGGTGCGCAACAAACGCGGCCCAAGATTGCGTGGTGCCACCCCTCTTGCGCGAAAAATCGCCAGATCCTGCTCACCCCACCCCCCTTCTGGGCCCACAAACAGTTGCACAGCCCCCTGTAGAGGCTCCCCCAGCAAGGGGGTTGGCGACAGATCCAGATACCACTGGGCCATGCCCACGCCCTGTTCGATGGCCTGCTCCAACGTCAGGGGTTCACCGACCCTAGGCAAAACAGCGCGTCGACACTGGCGGGCGGCACGCTGTAGAATACGCACCCATCCCCCCTGTTTTGCCAATGCCGGGGCATCTTCATGGTAGGATTTTTCGGTGATCACCGGATAGATAGCCGTCGCACCCAGCTCAACCCCCTTTTCCAAGATCCATAAAAAGCGTTCTCGGTTGGGCATGGCCTGCATCAACACACGGGGGGCTGGCGGTTCGGGAGAGTAGCTCAGGGTTGCAAAAACCCGCATAGAGTGCCCATCAGCCAGCAAACGCGCCCGATAAAAACACCCCGCATGGCAGACGGTAAAGAGCTCCCCCACCCGCGCCTGCCAAGCCAGCAGAGCCTGCGCCGCCGATGGGTGTAAGGGCACATCACACTCCATAGCGGTGGGGGCATGCGCCAGTTTAATTAACGTTGCAGAGCCGAAATCTTGCGTGCGCAATGGTGGATAACCTCTGTAAGTATACCCCGTAGAATGGTGATTTCTCGGCGATCCAGCGCCGCTCGGTTAAAGAGCGCCTTGAGGGTACCCATCATCTGTTTGTAGCGGTCCGGTTGGATAAAGTCGATCTGCATCAAAACATCCTGCAAATGGTCAAAAAACCGCACCATCTCATCTTGGCTTGCCAAGGCATCATCCCGCTGCGGATCGTGCACAGGAACCTCCCCTAGCCCCTGCCCAAGCATCAATTCATAGGCGACCAACATCACCGCCTGCGAAAGATTTAAGGAGCCCTTCTCCCCATGGGTGGGGATGGTGCAGATCCAGTGGCACCGCTCCACATCCGCTGTTTCCAGACCGGTACGTTCGGTGCCAAATAAAATGCCCACCCGGCTACTGGCAAGCTGCTGTTTTGGGTCTAAGCGCACCCCTAACTCACGAGGGCTCATGACTTGATGCCGTTGCCCACGTCCCCGCCGGGTGACGGCGACCAGATGGTTAAGATCGGCCGTGGCCGCATCCAACGAATCAAACACCTGAATGGTTGGGATGCGCGCAGCGGTACCCGCCGCCCAAGCCTCCACGTCAGGATGGGGAAAAAATCGTGGTCTGACCAAACGCAAATGCTCAAACCCCATATTGGTGATCGCCCGCAATGCGGCACCTACATTTCCCCCGTGGGAGGGGTGATCCAAAATAAACACCGGACCGGATAATGGTTCATTCATGCGATTTTCAACCACATTTAATCGACACCCTTCAGCCAATCTGCGATCAGGCACTCACCCGGATCTTTCATGAATCCCAGACGCTCTTGCTTGATTTTCGAATTTTAAAGAACTTTTTAGCGCTTGAAAATATCAATAACTATTCTTTTGCGACCTAAAAAGTCCTTTAAAATACAAATCTATTCGCGATCATCAAAGGGATTCATGAAAGATCCGGGCTGGGTGATGTTGATAACAAAACGGGATGATCCATGGATCATCCCGTCACGATCTGGCTGCCCGCGTTGGCGCAGCCTTAATCTTCGTGCAACAAGCAATCTAGGCCACCCTTGCCCCCTTTTCGTTTGCAGCGGTCCACCATGTTTTTGGCTATCGAGAGGGACATCCACACCCCTAACAGCGGCATAAACACAGATAACAGCACCTGCAACCCGCCTAACACCGTCTCACCATCATGGCCCGTCGCCAAACCATCCATGGCCATCCGCGCACCGGTACTGGTCCCCACCCAAAACAGCAGGACGATCATTCCACCCAGCACCAAGGCACTCAATAATTTAAACGCTTTCATCGCTGTCCACACCTTAATAGTTAATGCCCCCGGCGTAGACAACGCAGGTGACGGATATAGGCTGAACCGCCGAGCATACACAATTGGACACATTTCTCCTATGTCTCTTTTGTAAAAGGCGCTTCCGGCGCGCCAGACAGCACCACGCCAACCCCTGTCGCCGGAGCGAGCCCAACCCCTTGGGCGAGCCCCATATCTGCCCCCGGCACCAGCGCATCCTCAGCTGCTGCGGTCGGCTTTGTTATGGCGGCAGACAAGCTCCACGATCCAATAAATCCTGGCTGCCACTCACAGCTCAGGGCATGACCTAGCAACATGCGGGCTGTCTCTTTTGGGTAGTTCACCATCGCTTTAATGGGTAGATCGTCCAGCATGTGCGCTTCACCCTGGTGGGTGGCCGTGGTGACAATAACGGGATGGTCGCAAACACGGGCCACGGCTTTACCGATCAGTCGTTTGCTCTTCTCATCCCCCACCGTGATAATGACTGCGGCGGCGTCATTGACATGGGCCATTTTAAGCAGATGATCCTGAGCGGCATTACCAAAAATAATGGCGTGTCCCTCATCCACCCCCTGCCCCACCAGCGATTGCTGGTGTTCAATGCAGACGTAGGGATAACCCGCCTCTTGCAGCTGAATCACCACCTCCCGCCCAACAGGTCCATAACCACACACTACCACATGGTTTTTTTCCAAGGTGATGGGCACACAACGGTGGTAGCCACACACCACCAAGCGATTATGCGCCTCGCCCTTGAACGGACCCGTCGGGTCATCCGCCCCAGCATCTTTGGCCAGACGACCGCCATCCTTATGGATACCCTTCAACATAAACGGCGCAACCAGCATCGAGCATACTAAGGTGGTCACCATAAACTGGTGGACCTGGGGCTCAAGCAGCTGCAACCGCAACGCCAGTTCCAGGATGGCAAATGAAAAACCCCCGCCTTGGGCAATCGCCAACGCCGATTTTAATGCCACCTCACGGCTACCGGTAAGCCGCACCACCGCAAAGGTGATCGCAGTTTTAAAGACAATCAGCAGCAGTGTGGCCATCAAAATCCAGTGTAAATTCTGCACCGCAAAATTCAGGTCAACCTGCATACCCACGGTAATAAAAAACACACCCAGCAATAAATCCCGAAACGGCACCAAATCTGCCTCCACCTGGTGCTTGTACTGTGTTTCGGCCAGCATCATACCCGCCAGCAATGATCCCAAAGCGTAAGAAAAGCCCAAGGCATGGGTCAGCAAGGCCGCCGAGACCACCACCATTAAAATAGAGGCGACAAAGGCTTCCTGAGAGCGCATTTCACTCACGGCGGCCAACAAGCGTGTCACCCCAAAACGCCCTACCACATAAATAATCGCAAACGCGACCAACGCCCCAACCACCGTCTCCACCAGCAGCAAGGCTATGTGCGTTTGTGTATGCATACCCAAAAAACCCACCAGCAGCAACATCGGCACCACGCTGATCTCTTGAAACAGCAAAACCCCTACCGTGACTTGACCATAGGGCTTACCGATGTCCTTATTTTCATAAAGGGTCTTGAGCACAATTGCCGTAGAGGAGAGCGCCACACTCAAACCAATAACCAAGGCGCTTGGCATGGCCATGGTATACATAGAGATCGCCCCAAAACAGACAATGAGCGCGGTCAGCCCCACCTGTAGGCCACCCACCAAAAAAACGGCATGGCGCATCTGCCTAAGGCGCTGCAAGGAAAACTCCAACCCCACCGTAAACAGCAGGAACACCACCCCCATCTCCGCCACATCCCGCAACAGACCCGATTGGTCATAATGAAAACCAAGGGCTCCTGAAACCACCATCCCTGCCAGCACATACCCCACCAACAGTGGCAAGCCAAAGCGCCTAAGCAGCAGCGCCAGCCCCACCGATATGGCAGAGGTCAAGGTTATAAGAAGCAGATAATCGTGCATCACAATCCTGTACTCACCAAAAAAAGCCCACTACGTCCGATTGTACGGGCTATGTCTATAAGACCTCAAATTTTTCATATGCTCCCTTGTTTTCAAATGCTTGTCCAGTAGCTTTAAGCATAAGCTTGGCATTTATCCCATGGGATCCTCAAAAAAAACGAGGTTTTGTAAATTTTTGTTAAAGCTCCGCCCTGTGATGCCGAAAAGAACCCCATAAAGATCCTGGATGGATGAGTACCTATAAAGGGCCGTCGCCCCCATGGAAGGTGAGAGATAACGGTCTTCAGGTGAAGGACGAAATCGATGAATACCATCCAAAACATGCCCGCAGGAGTATCTGGTTCAACATCGCAGCAGGTTGCACGCTCCCCTAAAGCCCAAGTTGCCCAGGGAAGCGGCAAATCTGGTCAGGAGCAAGTAAAGGCGTTTATCAGTCGACAAACAAGCCAGGCGGCTAAGCAGGCTGCACAGAGTGGGAAACAAGCGTTTCAGCGCATCATGCCTGAACCCCCCTCACCGGGAGAGATGCAGCAAGCCCGCGACGAAGCAACACGGGTAGCACGGCGTATCTACGCCAACAACCCGGTTCGCCAGTTCACTGAAGGTAGTCGCGTTGCCGACGCCTATAAACGCCAGCAGCAGGGTGTGAATATAAGCGCTCCCCCACCCTCGCTTGCAGATGCTTTCGCCTAACAAATAGTGAAAAGGCAGGCTTAACAGCCTGCCTTTTCTCGTTTCACACCCTAAAATAGCCTGCCGCCAACCTGCGTGCCGCTCAACGCTACCCTTAGGTGATCAATTGAAAATGGTCACTGCCCTCACCCGACACCATAATACGCTCCTCCTCGGGGATTGGATCGGGTTTGGGCCAACGTCCAGGCACCGGTTCTGACCGGCATAGAATCGACTCCTCAGGCTGATCATCACGCAAATCAGGCCGATCAAGCACATTTAAACCCGGTGCGTTGCAGGTAAACTCAATGGGAATACCGTTAGGGTCATACGAGTAGATCGAGTGAAAATAGCCATGGTCAATCAGATCACTACAGGGTATCTCAGCCCCCTCCAAGCGACCCATCATATCCCACAAGCGGTTATCGTTCTCAACCCCAACAGAGATATGGTCAAAAGCAAACGGCCCATCCACCGGATCACCATGGCGACGTAGGGGTAATTTTTTTACTTCAGGCCACTCAAAAAAGGAGATCCGAGAATCCCCTGACACTTCAAAAAAGTACTGCCTGTAACCTGGTCGGCCATAGGCATAGACCAAGCGCATGCCTAACAGATCCCGCCAAAAGCGCACCGTTGCCTCGATATCCTGCGTCGCAAATGCGACATGATGCAAACCGGTATATTCATACAGACTCATTGTTCCAACTCCAAGCAAGCTCACTTGTAACAGAGACGAACGACCCATAACCTGCACAAGGGCTTTGAATGCTTATGGATAGATAAAGTTGCCTTAAAAAAAGTACTCATTCACTACCTATTTAATCAACCCCTTATTTTCAATAAAAAAACCCGGCAGCCATAGACTACCGGGTTTTTTATTTAACACACCCTATGGATCAAGCAGCGTGAATAGGGATCACGCCATTGTTCTCATAATTTTCAATTTCATGGAAATTGAGGTAACGGTAGAGATCGGCCGCAAAGGGATCAATACGATCCTTAGAGATGGCCAGATACTCGGCAACGGTGGGTAATTTACCCATCATTGCCGTCACCGCGGCCAGCTCAGCGCTGCCCAGGTAAACCTGCGCACCTTTGCCTAAGCGGTTGTCAAAGTTACGGGTCGAGGTGGAGAAAACCACCGAATTATCCCGCACCCGCGCTTGGTTGCCCATGCACAGGGAGCAGCCGGGCATCTCCATACGCGCACCTGCTTTGCCAAAGATGCTATAGACACCCTCATCAATAAGCTGCTGCTCATCCATACGGGTGGGAGGCGCGACCCACATGCGACCGGGCACCTGGGGCTGACCATCCAGCACCTTTGCCGCCGCACGGAAGTGACCAATGTTGGTCATGCAGGAACCCAAAAACACCTCATCGACAGGATTACCCGCCACTTCACTGAGCAGTTTCACATCATCGGGGTCATTGGGACAGCAGACCACGGGCTCTTTGATCTCGCTTAGATCAATTTCAATGATCTTGGCGTACTCGGCATCGGCATCGGGTTGCAACAGTACCGGATTGGCCAACCAAGCCTGCATCGCCTCAATCCGTGCCTGTAGGGTCTCTCTATGGCCATAACCCCGCTTGAGCATATTTTTGATCAACACCACGTTGGAGCTGATATACTCGATCACCGGGGCTTTATCCAGATGTACGGTACAGGCCGCAGCGGAACGCTCTGCGGAGGCATCCGCCAATTCAAAAGCCTGTTCCACTTTAAGATTGGGCAGACCTTCAATCTCCAGCACACGTCCGGCGAAGATATTTTTCTTACCCTTTTTCTCAACCGTCAGCAGCCCTTGCTGGATGGCCGCCCAAGGAATGACGTTCACCACATCACGCAGGGTAATACCGGGTTGCAGCTCACCTTTAAAGCGCACCAGCACCGATTCTGGCATCACCAGCGGCATGGAGCCGGTGGCGGCGGCAAACGCCACCAGACCAGAGCCCGCAGGGAAAGAGATCCCAATGGGGAAACGGGTGTGGCTGTCACCGCCGGTACCCACCGTGTCTGGCAGGCAAAAACGGTTTAACCAGCTATGGATCACGCCGTCACCCACGCGCAACGCCACCCCACCACGATCTTCAAAAAACTGACCCAACGTATTGTGGGTTTTAATATCCACTGACTTAGGGTAAGCCGCCGTGTGGCAGAAGGACTGTACCGTAAAATCAGCGGTATATTTTAGACACGCCAGTTCTTTGATTTCGTCGCGGGTCATGGGGCCTGTGGTATCCTGCGAACCCACCGTGGTCATCTTGGGCTCACAATATTCACCAGGACGCACACCCACCTTACCCACCGCCTTGCCCACCATCTTTTGCGCCAGGGTATAACCCTTGCCGCTATCGGCGGGCTGCTCTGGATCGGTAAACAGCTTGATGGGACCCAAGCCCAGGGCATCACGGGCTTGCGTGGTCAATTTACGGCCGATAATCAGGTTAACGCGGCCACCGGCACGTACTTCATCGGCCAAGGTGTTAGGCTTGAGCTCAAAGGTGCTCAGCACCGCACCATCGCGTGTGATTTCGCCGGTTTTGGTGTTGATGGTGATCACATCACCGGTGTTCATGCCGGTCACATCACACTGGATCGGCAACATGCCCGAATCTTCTGCTGTATTGAAGAAGATCGGTGCAATGGTCCCACCAATCACCACCCCACCGGTACGCTTGGCCGGTACATAAGGGATGTCGCTGCCGGTATGCCAAATCACCGAGTTGGCCGCCGATTTACGGGATGAACCGGTCCCCACCACGTCGCCCACATAGGCAACGGGGTAGCCCTTGCTCTTGAGCTGCGCGAGCTTATCTAGGGCATCGGGCATGCGCGCCACCAGCATCGCTTTGGCATGCATGGGGATATCCGGACGGCTCCAAGCTTCTGAAGCGGGAGAAAGATCGTCGGTATTGGTTTCACCTTCCACCTTGAAAACCGTTACCGTAACCTCTTCGGGCATCTCGGGGCGGCTGGTAAACCAAGTAGCATTGGCCCAATTTTCCATGACTTGACGGGCACTGGCGTTGCTCTTGGCCTTGGCGGCTACCTCTTCAAAACCATCGTAGACCAGCAGGGTGACAGAGAGCGCCTCAACGGCACCGGCCGCCAGCTCGGCATCATCCAGCAGATCCACCAAGGGTTTAACGTTATAACCACCGATCATGGTGCCCAACAAGCGGGTAGCCTCGGCACGATCAATCAGTGAACAGGCCACACTACCCTTAGCCACCTGACCCAAAAACTCTGCCTTAACTTTAGAGGCATCATCCACCCCAGGAGGAATCTGATTTTTAATCAGCTCCAACAGGGTATCTTCTTCTCCAGCAGGGGGATTTTTTAGCAGTTCCACCAGTTCCGCGGTCTGCTGGGCGTCCAAGGGAAGCGGGGGCACCCCTTCGGCTTCACGTTCGGCGACATGTTGGCGATAAGCTTCAAGCATTGAAAACCTCCATTGTGGCGCGTCCATACGCGCCGGACACTGGCTTTGGAATGCAATATGCATCCCTGTTTAACCCTACCCTCGTTTTCATCACCATGATGAATGGCAGGGATTTTTTCCGGATAGCTCTATATAGGCAACTTAACCCCGGATGTAAAGCCCCGTTTCTAACGGAGTCGCAATCTTCCTGCTCACCCCCAGCGGGAGCGGGCAAACATTACCAGCCTAAGTAGGGTTGCTGCTGGCTTAATTTCATAAACAGAGTACCGGTGCTGCTGGAGATCTCTTTAAAAAAGCGATCTGACCAATGCCGGTTTTGGTGATACTCCATCACCTCGGTGATTTTGATCTTTTCCCGTGCCAACCAATCCACCGAACCCAAACCGTCCACCAAACCCAGGGTCACGGCTTGCTCACCGGTCCAGATGAGCCCGTTAAACAGCTTGTCGTCGTCCGCCTTCAAGCGCTTACCCCGACCTTTTTTTACCACCTCAATAAACTGCGCGTGAATCTGGTTAAGCAACCCTTGGGCGTGGGCCTTTTCAGCGCTATCCACTGGAGCCAGGGGGTCCAAAAAGGCTTTATGGTTACCAGCGGTAAGCGTGCGATTTTCCAGCCCCACCTGTTCGGCCAGTTTTTCCAGACCAAACCCCTTCATAATCACTCCAATAGAGCCAACCAGGGTTGCTTTATCGGCGTAGATCTCATCCGCAGCGGCGGCCACGTAGTAACCCCCGGAGGCACACAGATCCTCCAAAGCGGCATAGACCTTAATCTCTTTATGTTCAGCCCGGAGCCGCACGATTTCATCGTAGATCATGCCCGCCTGCACAGGACTGCCACCTGGACTATTAATACGCAAAACCACCGCTTTGGTATTTTCGTCCTTAAAGGCCTCTTGCAGATTTTTTATGACCTCATCAGCATCCAGATCCGACTCTGGCATGATGGCCCCCACCATTTTAACCACCGCCACATGGGGTTCACTGGCGCTGGCGCTGCTGCCCTCTTCAAAGTCACCCCGGTTGAGCAGCGCCATGGTCGCCACCAAATAAAGAACAATAAACAGTCGAAACAGATTTTTACTGCGCCGCCCCCGTTTTTGTTCATTGAGCCCCTCTTTAACCAAGCTTTCCAACATGGCCCGCTCGGCAAAACGGCTCTCCTCCATAGACTTTAGCATCTGGTGAAGATGACTCTCTGGCTCCGCAGCGCTGGGCCGAGTCGGTTGTGCCTGATCTTCCAATGATGGTTCGTGCCAATCAGCCATAATAACCCATACAATCTGTTTATGAGGGAATGCGTAAAAACCGGAAGCAGTTTACACGGTTTGTGCCGCACTTCAAACGGCTTTCAACCATGTTGACCGTTTCCATTTAATTACTAGAAAAATATGTTATTCGACACGTTCCTTGAATTGTTCGCATTTAACCACTAAGCCAACCCCAAATTTTATCGACAATCAATTGATTTTAAACACCCTCGCGCACAACGACCGACCCTTGAATCAACCGCCATGCCCAGCAACACCAAAATAATTTGGCGCTGACCCCACAAAAAGGCACCCATCGTGGTCAATGGGTGCCTTTTTTTTGATACGCCGGCTTATCATAGGGGCGTTATCGGCATCAAGCGCGCCCCACCAGTCTTAACTCATCGCCCGCATCATCCTTGAATCGTATATCGATATAATTTTTCAGTTTACTCACACAGAAGCGCATTTCGTAAACCTCGCACTCCCGGCACTCCTGACCCGAGTGATCACACAGATTATCTTTATTGGCCCAACAAGGCAGCTGGTTATCCTCAATCACGGGGCAGTTATGCTTGTTATGAAACGAGCATTTTTTACTTTCCCAACATGGGATTAACGACATCAAACGACGGATGCCCGCAATGCTGATACCGGTTTTAATCAGTTTTCGTACTTCCAGCAACCACTCCACATCCCGCTCATTAAAATAACGGGTACCAGCGTTGTTCTTGTAGGCAATAAATAGCCCTTCACGCTCATACATGTGGATTGTACGAATAGAGACCCCCAAACGCTTAGCCACCACCCCGATCTTAACCATCTGATCGGGTGGAATGCGTTCATCCGCCGACTCTTCCGCACCTACATACTCAAGTTTCGCAGTTCGTTTCGGCCAGAATTTGACGTTGTGAACCAAGGGGATCGAGCATCAATGCCTTGCTGAGCCAAGCCTCGACCTCCTGTTCAAAGAGTTCAATTACCTCGTTTTTTTGGTGATTTTCAAGAATGGATGTTCGGCCAAGGGCATCATTGAAGATGGCGCGGAAGGTATGCCAGAGCTTTCGGGCATAGGTCAAAGCGGCCAGATTGTGGGCGAGTTGATCCCGCTGGCTGCCTTTGATCGCCACCATGCTGGAGAGAACAGCATGGCGCATGGCAGCTAGGTGTAGGCAGGCGATGACTGCTTCGAAGGATCGGACGGATTCATTAAGGAAACCAAGGTGCTGTTTGGATTCCTTGTAGAAAACTTCGATTCCCCAGCGGTTGGCGTAGTGCTCGATCATATTTGACAGCCCCATTGACCGGTCTGTGGTCAGAAAGACGGCCCACTCCTTCGAGCCGGTTTTCGGATCGATCAGCCGGACGAAGAACAGACGTATAAGGCCGATTTCGGGGTGCTCTGCATCTAGGAAGGTTCCTTTGAAGCGCTTGGACCCCTTAGCTTTCCTGATCTTGCCCTTGGCAAACCGGGTGTAAAGTTCGGCACTGGTCAGTCTCTCGCCCTGGAATAGGAACTTGGTGTTGTTGCGCTTCCATCGGATCAGGGGGACCACGCCCAGATCCAGGATTTTCTTGACGAACTTAACCGATGAGTACCAAGCATCGGCGAGAAAATACTGGGCCGGAATCCCAGCTTGAATGGCTCTGGCAACCATGTCGACAGTCTGATCAAGCTTAGACATCTTGGCCGCCTCACGGTAACGCCGTCCAAGATGTGAGCGACAATCGAACCGGTAACTGAGGATGTGGAGCAGATTGCTGATCAGAGGCCGCTTTGAAAAACGCAAAGCGGCATCCAGTGGCAAGGTTCCCTGCTTGTTAACCCAGACCAAGTGGGCTGCTTCAAAACCTGCAACTGAGCGGCCGGTATTGTGGTCATGATGCCAGCAAACACCTTCAATACGATCACCACGCTTCTCTTTGACGGTGGTATCGGCAACAAGGTAGCCGGGGCCGAGATCCAGCGTTCGCCACTGGGGTAGTAACTTTTTGATTAGCGCCCAATGCGCATTCCGCCATGGAAATTGGCGTTGGAGCAACCGGTAGAAGGTATCCTTGCCTACCGCGAAGACCGACAGAAAGTGGTCGCGGCAAAAAAGGTGAATGGATGGCACCTTCAACAGAGGATGCAGGATCAGTAACATGATCAGCGTCGGAAGATCCTTCCCCGTTCGTTTGCTCCATCCGCGCCGATTGAATATCGCCTGGAAGCCAATTTCCTGGAGAAAATCGACGATAGCGTTATCTACGCCGAATACTCCAAAGGATTGGGTTTTGATCTCGTCAATCATGGGGGTAGGCACAGTAGCCTGTTCCCTGTTATGCTGATTCATGAAGCTGGCCTCGTCCCTGAGCTATCTGACTGATTCGACACCAGAATTATAGCATACACGAGGCAGCTTTGCCCTTGACTTGGTTGGCAAATATCAGTCCAATTGATCGGTCAACGAACTGCGAAACTTGAGCTACATAGTGTTGTAACATAAATAATCCCTCCAACCCCGTTGCTTTGGTCATGGGTATCACCCCCCCTTTCACACCTGTTCCCCAACAGGATAAAGGGGGTCAGCCACCGACCGCCCCCCTCTCTCAACGAATGGGAGCCAGCGCGGCCTTGTATACAATTGTAAATTTTGTAAAACAATTGATACTTTACCCTAGCAATATCAATATGCCGCTTCAATATAAATTTTCAACCTTGCGCCATTATTAGAAGATACCTATATATTAATACGTTGCCGCATATCCTTCTGTTCAAAAAAAATCTGTTTATTCACAAATTGATAGAGATTTTTCATGATCTTTTGTTGCCAAGGCCGTTTTCCCTCATTTGATTTGTAACACTATCTGTAACAAGGGCGGGTAAAAACTCTTTTTGGCTTAAAAAAAAGGGAGACCCCTACAGGGGGTCCCCCTTTTTTTCTTAATCCCTGGCAAAATGGCGCTAACGGCCACCCTTAGCGCAGGTTGTAAAACACCTTCATACCCTCAAAACGGGCCATGCCGCCCAACTCCTCCTCAATGCGGATCAGTTGGTTATATTTGGCAATACGGTCCGAACGGCTCATGGAACCGGTTTTGATTTGACCCGCATTCAAAGCAACGGCGATGTCGGCGATGGTGGCATCTTCGGTTTCACCGGAACGGTGCGAAATCACCGCCGTGTAACCGGCCCGCTGCGCCATCTCGACCGCTTCAAAGGTTTCGGTCAGAGTACCAATTTGGTTCACCTTCACCAAAATGGAGTTTGCAATACCCTTGCTAATCCCCTCGGCCAAAATTTTGCTGTTGGTCACAAACAGATCATCACCCACCAACTGGATTTTATTGCCTAAAGCCTCTGTCATCAGCTTCCAGCCATCCCAATCGCTCTCATCAAAGCCATCTTCAATGGAGATAATGGGATATTTTGCCACCAGATCCTCATAGAAGGCGACCAGCTCTTGTTTGGTCAACACACGACCTTCACCCGTCAAATCATAGTTACCGGTCTCTTTGTTATAAAACTCAGAGGAGGCACAATCCAATGCCAGCTTGATATCTTCACCAGGCTTGTAACCCGCAGCCTCAATGGCCTCCACAATCACCTTCAAGGCCTCTTCATTGGAACCCAGGTTGGGGGCAAAACCACCCTCGTCACCCACGGCGGTATTGAGCCCCTTGCTTTTGAGCACCTTCTTGAGACTATGAAAGACCTCCGCCCCCATACGGATTGCCTCTGTGCAGCTTGTCGCGGCCACAGGCATAATCATAAACTCTTGAATATCAACATTGTTATCCGCATGCGCACCACCATTGATAATGTTCATCATCGGCACAGGCAACAAGGAGGTGTTGGTACCCCCCAAATAGCGGTACAGCGGCAGGTCACACTCATCGGCGGCCGCTTTGGCTACCGCCATGGAGATACCCAGGATCGCATTGGCACCCAAACGGCTCTTATTGTGGGTTCCGTCCAGGGCGATCATCGCGGCATCAATACCCTTTTGATCAGCCACTTCCATACCCAACACCACCTCGGCTAAGACGGTATTAACAGCATCCACCGCCTTGCGCACACCCTTGCCCAAAAAGCGGCTTTTATCCCCATCGCGCAGCTCTACCGCTTCGCGGGAACCCGTGGAGGCCCCTGACGGTACCGCTGCACGGCCAAAACCGCCATCTTCGGTATAAACATCCACCTCAACAGTGGGGTTGCCACGGGAATCAATAACTTCACGACCATGGATCTCTACGATACTGCTCATCTTCGTACTCCGTCTCCGGGTAAGCGGATTTGTGGATGGCACCGGGCCATACCGTGAAATGAATAGACTCTTGTGCCCCAGATTACTGCTCCAGCGGACCGCGCCAAATCAGATCCGGCTTACGTGCCGCACGGGTCTCATCCAAGCGCCGCACGGGGGTAGTATACGGGGCGTTTTTGACAAATTCGGGACTTTCCTGCGCTTCTTTGCGTATGGCCACCATCGCCGCCACAAAAGCGTCCAACTGTTCGGGGCTCTCGGTCTCGGTGGGTTCAATAAGCAGGCACTCCGGCACCAACAACGGAAAATAGATGGTTGGCGCATAAAAACCATAATCCAACAGCCGCTTGGCCATATTTAAAGCGGTTAAACCGTAGGCGTCGGCCTCCGCTTTAAGCGTAATGATAAACTCATGGGTGGCTCTACGCTCTGCATAAGCGGGTTTAAATCCTGCCGCTGTCAAACGGGCCAGCAAATAGTTGGCATTGAGTGTGGCATACTCCCCAACCCGACGCACCCCTTGGCGGCCAATCATGCAAAGATAGGCATGCGCCCGCAGCAGCACCCCAATATTGCCGCCAAAGGCCCCCATACGACCAATGCTTTGGGGACAATCCGCCGACTCTAACAGGGCGTAGCTGGCCCCCTGTTTAACAATGCGCGGGATGGGCAAAAAGGGTTGCAGACGGGCGCTAACCCCCACCGGCCCCGCCCCAGGGCCACCCCCACCATGGGGTGTGGCAAAGGTTTTGTGTACGTTGATGTGAATGGCATCAAACCCCATTTCACCGGGGCGCACCCGACCAGCAATGGCATTGAGGTTGGCCCCATCGTAATAGAGCAAACCCCCGGCATCATGAATAATCCGTGCAATCAACCCCACCGAACGCTCAAACACCCCCAAGGTGGAAGGGTTGGTCAACATTAAACCGGCGGTCTGTGGACCCACCATACTTTTCAGGGCTTCAATATCCACATCCCCTTGGGCATTGGTGGGCACCTCACGGGTCACATAACCACACATGGTGGCGGTGGCGGGATTGGTACCGTGGGAAGCATCTGGCACCAAAATCTCCCGCCGTGCGCTGTCACCACGGGCGTCATGGTAGGCGCGGATCATGGCCACCCCCGCAAATTCACCCTGGGCACCCGCCATGGGGGCCAGCGAAATGGCCGCCATACCGGTAATTTCCCGCAGCATCTCCTGGAGTTCAAACAGCGTGTGCAGCAGGCCGGTGGCATAGTGGGGATCATCCAAGGGGTGCCGACCTAAGAAGCCGGGCAACATCGCCACTTTATTGGCTGCCCGAGGATTGTACTTCATGGTACAAGAGCCCAGCGGATAAAAATGGGTGTCTATGCTATAGTTTTTTTGCGACAGTTTGGTGTAGTGTCGCACCACTTCTAATTCAGACACCTCGGGTAAGCCGGTGGGGCTTTGGCGCAACAGAGCCTCGGGCAAGTCGGCTAAGGCCGCCTGCTGCTCGTCAGCCTCCAAGGGGGTGGCATGCTGGGGATTGATGCGCCCGGGGGTACTGCTCTCAAAGATTACACTCATGCGGCACTCCCCTGCTCACTCATGATCAACCCCAAAGCGTCGGCATAATGGTCCAGGTCACTCCGCTCTTTGGTCTCGGTACAGCACACCAAAAGCACATTTTCCATACCCGGATAGCGCCGCCCCACCGCATAACCACCCGCTATATTGACCCCAGAGAGACAGGTAAGCACCTCTTCTGCCGGTTTGCTCAGTTTAATGGCCACCTCATGAAAAAACGGCCCCTCAAAACAGCGCTCAACCCCCTCCAACAGCGCCAATCTTTGCCACAACTGCTGGGTTCTGCGATGGCAGGTAAGCGCCACATTTTTCAATCCCTCGGGTCCCAGCATCGCCATATGGATGGTGGCGGCAATGGAGAGCAAACCCTGGTTGGTGCAGATATTCGAGGTCGCCTTGGCCCGTCGAATATGCTGTTCCCGTGCTTGCAGGGTCAACACAAAGCCCTCTTTACCCTCTTGATCCAGCGTACGTCCGACGATGCGCCCCGGCATTTGCCGAGCCAAAGCCTGACGACAACTCAAAAAGCCCAAATAGGGACCGCCAAAAGAGAGGGGAACCCCCAACGGCTGCCCTTCACCACAGGCGATATCCGCCCCCTTTTCACCCCATGCCGCCGGGGGTTTAAGCAGGGCCATAGCCACCGGGTTCACCACTCCAATCACCAAAGCCCCCCGCTTATGCGCCCAATTGGTGAGAAAATCCACATCTTCCAACTGACCAAAAAAGTTGGGTTGTGCAATCACCAGCGCCTGCACCGGCTCGTCGGCATAGAGATTTAATGCACTCACCGCCACCCCACCCCGTTTGGCGCAGAAGCTGGGCTCCACCAGCTCAATGCCCTGATGGCGCACCATGGTCTGCACCACTTCCCGATAGGCCGGATGCACGGTAGCGGGCATAATCACCCGTGGCGTGCTGCCACGGGGAGCAGGGTTGGCACGTACCGCCATCAATACCGCCTCAGCCAAGGCGGTGGCCCCATCGTAGAGGGAGGCGTTGGAGAGATCCATCCCCATCAACCCGGCCATCATGCTCTGAAACTCATAGATGGTCTGCAAGATACCCTGGCTGGCCTCGGCTTGATAGGGGGTGTAGGCGGAGTAAAATTCGCCCCGCGTCACCAGCTCCCACACCGCAGCGGGTATATGGTGCTCATAGGCACCGGCACCAATAAAATTGAGCCGTCCGTCCCCTTCCCGCGCACGGGCACTTTGCAAGCGCAGGGTGGCCGCTTCGCTCTGGGGCTTGGGCACGCTCTCTAAGATGGGATGAGTATTAAGCTCAGCGGGAATTTCATCAAACAGCGCATCAATGCTCTCGACACCAATGGTGTCTAACATCAACCGCACATCATCTTCAGTATGGGGAATGAAGGGCACAGAAGGCACCTCTTCTATAAAAGTTAAGGATGGAACCTAAATATCAAACCCAGTGCCAGTAGGCTTAGGAGGCTTTATAAACCACCTGCCCATGCCGCACAAAGGGCAAGCCCACCACGCGGGCTGGCATGCTACGATTACGAATCACCACATCCACCATCTGGCCGATTTCGATGCTGGCATCCACACGGGCCATGGCGATACCCTGCTCTAGGGTTGGGGACCACGTACCGCTGGTGACGTGCCCACTGGGACGCCCATGAAACAGCACAGGCTGACCAGCCCGCAAAACCCCTTTATCGGTCAAAATCAACCCCACCCGTTGCTGGCTGGAGCCCCCCGACTCCCGCAGCAGCTCCAGATAGTCCCGCCCTAAAAACATGCGGGTGGTGGGCTCCCAAGCTACCGTCCAACCCATACCACAGGCCAGCGGATCAATCTTGTGGTCCATATCCGAACCGTACAGATTTAACCCTGCTTCCAGCCGCAGGGTATCCCGCGCCCCCAAACCGATGGGGGGCACCTGCATCGCCTGCAAGCGCGTCCATAGGGTTATGATGGTCTGCGCGGGAAAGATCAGCTCAAAACCATCCTCCCCGGTATAACCGGTGCGGGCAATGCGTCCCCCCTCGATTATGATCGAGCGAAACGTCTTGAGCGCCTCCAGCTCCACCCCAGCGAAGAGTTCTGCCACCCGTTGCTGAGCCTCAGGCCCCTGCACCGCGATCATGCCCAACTGGGGATCCAGCGTAACCGTAACCCCTTCAAAATCCTGGGCGCGATCCTGCATCCACTGCACATCCCCTTCCCGGTTGGCGGCATTAACCACCACATGGTAGTGCTGTTCGTCATCCCGGTAGACGATGAGATCATCAATCACCCCACCAGAGCTGTTGAGCATGCCGGTATAGATGGCCTGCCCTGCTTCACGGAGCTTGGCCACATCATTACACAACAAAAATTGCAAATAGGCGGTGGCCTGAGGGCCGCTTACCTGTACATGCCCCATATGGCACACATCAAACATACCCACATGTTGCCGCACTTGATGATGCTCTTGCAACTGTGAGCCATAGCTCACGGGCATCATCCAACCCGCGAAATCCACCATCTTGGCACCGGCCTCGACATGGTAGGGGTAGAGAGGGGTCTGTTGGGACATGGGTTTACTCCTATGCATCGCCTAAAGAGAGGCCGCTTTCAAGCGCCATGGCCTCTTTACGTATCCGATCCAGGGCCTTTAACTGATCCAGCAGGGGTGAAAGATGCGCCATGGGTAGCATGTTAGGACCATCACATGGGGCATGGTCAGGGTCGGGATGAACCTCCATAAACACGCCAGCCACACCCACCGCGACGGCGGCGCGGGCCAGATCGCTTACAAACCGCCGATCCCCACCCGAGGCCCCCCCCAAAGCACCCGGTTGCTGCACCGAGTGGGTGGCGTCAAAAATCACCGGATAACCGCTCTGGGCCATAATAGAGAGCCCGCGCATATCCACCACCAGGTTTTGATAACCAAAACTAAAACCCCGTTCACATAGCAGGATGTTTTCGTTACCTGTCGCGGCCGCTTTAGCCGCCACCCGCGCCATATCCTGGGGGGCGAGAAACTGCCCTTTTTTGATATTAACCGGCTTACCGGGTCGGGCAGCGGCCTGAATAAAATCGGTTTGTCGGCATAAAAAGGCGGGGGTTTGCAACATATCCACCACCTCCGCCACCGCCACGCACTGATCGGCCTCGTGCACATCGGTAATCACCGGAACCCCTACTTCGCGCCGTACCCGTTCGAGTATCCTCAAACCAGCCTCCATGCCAGGGCCACGAAAGCTCCCCTCGGAAGTACGGTTGGCCTTATCAAAGGAGGATTTATAGACCAGTTCCACCCCCACCCCTTCACAAATTTGCTTCAGCGCCTCGGCGGTACGCAGGGCGAACTCCAAGCCCTCGATCACGCAAGGCCCGGCAATCAAAGTCATGGGTAGATGGTTGCCAAAGCGGACCGTATCAACCGTGATGGTGCGCGGTGTCATGGTTTAAGCCTCCTGCCCTTTGCGCCGTTTTCTCTGCTCCAACGCAGCCCGCACAAAAGCGGTAAACAGCGGATGTGGCTCCCGTGGGCGCGACATAAACTCTGGGTGATACTGACAGGCAATAAAGAAAGGATGGTCCGGAATCTCCACCACTTCCACCAACTCATTATCGGGGCTGGTCCCTGAAAAGACCATACCGGCCTGTTCCAACTGCTCCCGATAGGCATTATTGAACTCGTAGCGGTGCCGGTGCCGTTCCATAATCTCCCCCTGGGGGTAGATCCATGCCGCCAGCGAGTCGGGTTTGAGCACACAGGGGTAGGCCCCCAAGCGCATGGTGCCCCCTTTATCGCCATCTTTATCCCGCTTTTGCAGGGTGCCGCCATCCACCCACTCGGTTAACAACCCGATCACCGGATGGGGGGTGTCGTCACTCAGCTCGGTGGAGTGGGCGCCCGCCAGCCCAGCCACATTACGGGCAAACTCCACCACCGCCATTTGCATACCTAAACAGATGCCAAAATAGGGCACTTTATTGGTACGGGCGTAGTGAATGGCCGCCAATTTGCCATGGGTGCCTCGCTCACCAAAACCACCGGGCACCAAAATGCCATCCACCCCGCCGAGTAGGGATTCAGCCTCTTCATCATGCACATTTTCGGCATCCACCCAGCGGATGGAGACCTTGGCATTATTGGCAATGCCCCCGTGGGAGAGCGCCTCGGCCAGGGACATGTAGGCATCTTTCAGCTCCACATATTTGCCCACAATGGCGATGGTGGTTTTATAGGCGGGGTTAACCACCGCCTCCAACACCGCCTCCCAAGCGCTGAGATCGGGTTCCCGCACCCCCATACCCAGATGGTCCAATACTTTTCGCGCGAAGCCCTCTTGATAGAGGGCAAAGGGGACCTTGTAGATGGTATCCTGGTCCACACAGGAGATCACATTTTGTTGATCCACGTTACAGAACAGGGCGATTTTACGTTTTTCGGTCTCGGGTACTGCACGGTCGGAGCGACACACCAGAATATCGGGTTGAATACCAATGGCCAGCAACTCTTTGACGGAGTGCTGGGTAGGCTTGGTTTTCAACTCCCCCGAGGTAGGAATGTAGGGCAACAGGGTCAGGTGTACAAACATGGTCTCCTGTTTGCCCAGATCGTTGCGGAGCTGACGAATGGCCTCCATAAAGGGTAGGGATTCAATATCCCCCACCGTCCCCCCCACCTCGATGAGGGCAATATCCACATCGTTGCCCACACTGCGCACCGCGTTTTTAATGGCATCGGTAATATGCGGAATCACCTGTACGGTGGCTCCCAGATAGTCCCCCCGACGCTCCCGCTTGATGACGTGCTGATAGATGCGTCCTGCGGTCCAGTTATTGGCCTTGCCCATGGGCAGGCCCAAAAAGCGCTCATAGTGGCCCAGATCCAGGTCGGTTTCGGCACCATCATCGGTGACAAACACCTCCCCATGTTGAAAAGGACTCATGGTGCCTGGATCCACGTTGATATAGGGATCCAGCTTTTGCATCGTGACCCGGTAGCCCCGCGCCTGGAGCAGAGCCGCCAGCGATGCTGCCGCCAAACCTTTACCCAAAGAAGAGACCACGCCACCTGTGATAAAAACAAATTTCGCCATGTCGATTCAGCCGCCACGCCTAGATTGACCCCTTATCCTAAGATAAGACATCAGGAATTCTGGGAAAAAAGAGGAAAATTGCCTCAACACCATCGCAACAACACCATGGCGAGAACGGCGGCATCATACATGATTCCCCCCCCTCAAGCCAAAGCTTTGCCTACCCATCAGAACATTTTTTAGGGCATCACGTCATCCTGTTTTTAGAGCCACCCGCACACTTTACTCAATGAAGGCGCCAGATATTCGATAACAGCCTATAATATTAGTGCTAAGTTTTTCAAACAGCGCTTGTTCAACCCTTAATGGGCAATCTCTTGCGAAGCGCCCCGGCCATCCTGGTAAGCCACCAGATCGGCGGCCACAAAGCCGATGGGGATGCTGGTCTCCACCCGCACCGGCAGGCGGCGGATATCGTCGCTGAACCAAATTTTTATCGGCGCTTTTTGACGAAAAATTTCCGAGCTCTTCAGGTGAGTATGCACCAACACCGTATCGAACCAACCTAGCGGTGTGTTTAGGCGCTCTTTTTTGATGATATCAATGCGCGCGACATAGCTTTTATGGCTATCCAACACCGGGATCAAATGGTGGGCACCCGGGATGAGATCGGGGATGGCGCGAAAGGCGTAAAAGGCCGAAAGCGGGTCGGTTACATCCCCAGGCAGATCTGTGATGGTTTTGGGGGGCTCTTTATTACGTGCCTGTACCGCTTGTTGTTTTGCCCGATTAAACGTTACCAGCGTCGTGCGTCTTTTGCCACCTTCATCTTGATTTTTAAGGTAACTTTTAGCCAGATACGCCTGCTTTTGCTGTATCCCTTCAACCCGCACAAAATCTTTGACGGGGTAGAAAAAGGCCACCATACCGATGGATTTTAAAGCCACCTCAATGGTATAGCCCTGGGGGTTGCCCTGCAAAGAGAGTGTGGAGCTTCCACCGGGCAGACCCGTCCAGTGGATATTATACTGTAGGGACTCGCCCATCGCGGCCCCTGGAGCAGGCTCCGCAGCCCCTGCCACGGTCACCAGCCAGCCGCCCAGCAAAGCCGCCATAAAAGGGATAAAGAGCTGTTTCATTCAGGCAAACCACTTAAAAAGGAAGGAGAAGACATTGTTTTTTGACCTATGAGCATGGTAAAGAAACTGCTCAGGGTAAGCGTAGCAAGTTTTACAGAGCCGCACCAGCGGTACAAGCTCAAAATCTTATTTAACCCAGGAGCCTGGTCATGCACACCATCTGCCTGGATCGCGATGGCGTGATCAACGACGATACCGATCTCTATTATGTTTTGCAGCCAGATCAACTTAAGCTGCTACCTGGTGCAGCCCAAGCCATCGCGGCCCTCAACCAAGCCCAGATTAAGGTGGTGGTCATTACCAACCAACGCTGCGTTGGCCGTGGCCTGCTCACAGAACCGCTGTTACAACAGATTCACCAGCGCTTAGAGCAACGGCTGGCACAACAGGGTGCCCACATTGACGCCATTTTTTATTGCCCCCATGATAAACAGGAAAACTGCACCTGTCGCAAGCCTAAACCGGGCATGTTATTACAAGCCCAAGCTCAATTTGGCTTTGACCCGGCGCAAACCTGGATGGTCGGCGACTCAGTGACCGATATGCAAGCCGCCGAGGCCGCCGGGCAGCCCTGTGCTTTGGTGGGTACCGGACACGGGCAGGCTTCGCAGCAGCAGCGGCCCGATCTGCCTGCCTATGCTGATCTTGCTGCTTTTGTGGATGCCTACTTACACCGCCGGCCCAGCCGCCCCATAGGATAGGAGTACACGGCAATGTTTGATAAACGTAGCGATGTGCTACACGCGGTAGAAACCGCCTTCTACCAAAAACATGTTCTGGTGGTCGGGGATCTCATGTTGGACCGCTATCTTTGGGGGGATGTTACCCGCATCTCGCCCGAGGCACCGGTACCGGTGGTACATATGCAGCGCGAAAGCCACCGCTGCGGGGGGGCGGCCAACGTTGCCAGCAATTTAGCCAAACTGGGGCTACACACCAGCATTGTAGGGTTTGTTGGTGAGGACAGCGACGGCCAAGTGCTCATCTCTGCCCTGCAAGAGAGCGGTATTGACACCCACGGCATCCTGCCCTTGGCGGGGTGGTCAACCATCACCAAAACCCGTGTCATCGGTGGCCACCAGCAAATTTTGCGCATGGACCGCGAGACCCCTCTGGCTGACACTGCCCACGCCAGTCAATTGCTCCACCAGCAAGTAATGCCCATGTTGGAGGGAGAGCAGCGCCCCCACGTGATCATTCTCTCCGACTATGCCAAGGGGGTACTCTCCTTTGAGTTGTGCCAAGCGCTGATTGTGCGGGCGCGCAACTTGGGCATTCCGGTATTGGTGGACCCCAAGGGGCGTGATTATGCCCGCTACCGCCACGCCACCGCCCTCTCCCCCAACCGGGGTGAACTGCGTGGCGTGACCGGGGTTGAGGATGGCGACCTAAACACCCTGTTGGATGCAGGAGAGTCCTTGCGTCAATCCCTGGATGTGGCCTTTCTAGCCGTGACCCTCTCCGAGCAAGGCATCGCCTTGGTGGATGGTTCGGAGCATCCCCGCCGTATCCCCGCCATGGCGCAAGAGGTCTATGATGTCTCCGGTGCGGGGGATACCGTCATCGCGACCCTTGGGGCGGGCTTGGCGGCAGGCTTAACCCGCTTGGATGCCCTGCATCTTGCCAACTTGGCCGCCGGGGTGGTGGTAGGTAAGTTGGGCACCGCTGCCATTGATCTTAATGAGCTGCGTGGCGCCCTACTCACCGATGCAACCTATGAGCAGTCGGACAAAATCGCCAACTGGGCCCACGCCAAACAGCAGATCGCGCGCTGGCACGCCCAAGGGGAGAAGGTGGTCTTTACCAATGGCTGTTTTGATCTTCTGCATGCTGGGCATGTCACCTATTTGGAGCATGCCCGCCGCTTGGGTCAGCGCTTGGTGTTGGGGCTTAATACCGATGCCTCGGTGAGCCGCCTCAAGGGGCCGGAACGCCCCTTGATTCAAGAACAGGATCGGGCCCGCGTGTTGGCCGCTTTGGCTGCGGTGGATTTGGTGGTACTGTTTGAGCAAGATACTCCGCTGGAGTTGATTGAACAACTACGCCCGGACATACTGGCCAAAGGGGCGGACTATCGCGAAGATCAGGTGGTGGGGGGGGATTTGGTCCGTCGTTGGGGGGGCCGTGTGGCCCTGGTGCAACTGGTGCAAGGCAGAAGCACCACCGGTATTGTGCAGCGCATCTCCGCGCAAAAATAGAGAGGCTGACGAGCATGTATATTGTAACAGGTGGTGCGGGTTTTATTGGAGCCAACATTGTGGCCCAGCTCAATGCCCAAGGTATTCGTGAAATCCTGGTGGTGGACAATCTGGAAAAAGCGGATAAATTTCTTAACCTACGCGATTTAGAGATCGCCGATTTTATGGATAAACGGGAGTTCCGCGAGCATCTGGAGCGGGACATGTTTGTCAACATGCCCATTCAGGCCATTTTCCATCAAGGCGCCTGCTCCGATACCATGGAGTATGATGGTCGCTATATGATGGACAATAACTTTACCTACTCCAAGGTGCTGCTGCACCGGGCGGTGGAGTGGAAAGTGCCTTTTGTGTATGCCTCCAGCGCGGCAACCTACGGAGCCAGCGCCCGCTTTGTCGAGTCACCGGAAAATGAGCGCCCCCTCAATGTGTATGGCTACTCCAAGCTGCTGTTTGACCGCTATGTACAGCGCAATATGAGCAAAATTGAGAGCACCGTGGTGGGACTGCGCTATTTTAATGTGTACGGCCCCCGTGAAGGGCACAAAGGTAAAATGGCCTCGCAAGCTTTTCAATTGCGCAACAAGGTGCTTGCCGATGGTGAGGCGAAGCTGTTTGAGGGCACCAATGGCTATGCCAACGGCGAGCAATCACGCGATTTTATCTTTGTTGAAGATGTGGCCCAGGTCAATCTGCATCTGGCCCACAGCAGCCAGCCGATCAAAGGGGTGTTTAACCTGGGTACAGGTAAAAGCCGCAGCTTTAATGCCGTCGCCCAAGCGGTGATCCATAGCCTTGGCCAAGGCCGTATTGGCTACTTCCCCATGCCCGCAGGCTTAAAAGACAAATATCAAAACTTTACCCAAGCCGACATGACCCTGTTCCGGGCGCAAACCGGTTATACCGCGCCTTTCACCGAGCTAGAAGATGGGGTGAAAAAATATATGACGGCCTTACAGGAAACCCCGTGAGCATAAGCGCCACAGAATCGCCGATCCTGATTATCGCCCCAGCCTGGGTGGGGGATATGGTCATGGTCAGCGCTTTAACCTGCCATCTGCAACGGCAGTTTCCAGCCCGACCCGTGGATCTGTTGGCACCCGCCTGGACACTGCCCATCGTGCGGCGTCTGCCCCATGTGCGGCATGCCTTGGAGATGCCCTTGGGGCATGGCGCTTTTGCCCCGCGCCATCGCTGGCGTCTGGGTGTTGCATTGCGTGATCAATCTTATGGTCAGGCCATTATCCTACCCCGCGCCTGGAAGAGCGCTCTGCTCCCCTATGCCGCACGCATTCCTCAGCGTACCGGTTTTTTGGGCGAACTGCGCTATGGCTTGCTCAATGATATTCGCCCTCTAAACAAAGCCCTGCTACCCCGCACGGTGGATCGTTTTATGGCGTTGGGTACCCCGGCCCATCAACCGTTTACACCACCCGCCCTGCCCCAGTTGGCTTTACGATACAGCGCCCAAGCGGGGCTCAAGGTACTGGCCCGTTTCACCCCAGAGGCACCCCAACAACGCCCTTGGGTGGCACTCTGTCCAGGGGCCGAGTATGGCCCGGCCAAGCAGTGGCCTGCCCACCATTTTGCCCGCACCGCGCAAGCGATTTTGGGCGAAGGGTATGGGGTTATGCTGCTGGGTTCCCGCAAGGATGCTGCGCTTACCGCGCACATTTGCGCCCAACTGCCCCCCTCGCCTCACCTGTTGGATCTGGCCGGGCAGACCAGCTTGGATGAAGCGGTGGATCTGCTGGCGGTGGCGCAAACGGTCATTACCAACGATAGCGGCCTGATGCATGTTGCCACAGCGGTTGAACGCCATGTGATCGCCCTGTATGGCTCGTCGGACCCAGGTCACACACCCCCCCTAACCGAGCAGGCCGACCCCCTCTGGCTAGGGCTACCTTGTAGCCCCTGTTTTAAGCGGGTATGTCCTGAAGCTCACCTTAACTGCTTGCAGCAGATCACCCCCCAGCAGGTGCTGGAGCGGTGGCAGGCCCAGCGTGAACGCCTAAACCATGGCCGCTAGCCCCCTGCCCCTGCACCAACGTCTCCGCCACAAGCTGGAGTGGTGGACGCTCTCCACGCTGCTCAATGGCCTACAGCGGGGCACCCTGGCGCAGAGCTTAGCACGGACCCGGCGGCTGGCACGGCTGGCGATGCCTCTGTTAGCCAGCAGCCGCCACTGGGCGGAGTGCAACCTGCAACTGGTCTATGGGCCTAACCTAACTGCCCCCCAGCGGCAACGCTTGATAACCCTCGCCTTTGAGAATATCTTTCTTAGTCATATTGAGGCGTTGCGGGCCTCTGAGATCCATTTTCAGGCCACCGATTTTACCCCATTGCAACAAGCGATGGCCTATGATCGCGGCATATTAGCGTGTAGCATGCACCTGGGGGCGTGGGAACCGGGCTTGGTGCAGATGGCCCGCCAACCGCTGCCTTTAACGGTACTCTACCGGCATGCCAACAATCCTCACGTAGAGGCGCTGTTTGGCCAGATTCGCCAGCAGAATGGTTTACACATGGTGCGCCGCGATCATCCGCGCCCCACCCTGCAAGCCGTCAAAGATAAACAGATGGTGGGCTTGATGGTGGACATCAACACCCTGCACCATGGTGTGGCCGCCCCTTTTATGGGGGTAGTGGCCCAGCACCCCCCTGGCCCCATAAAATTGGCGCGTAAATTTGCCGCGCCTTTGTTGCCCATGGTGGCCGTGCGCACGGCACCGGGTGTGGCCAAGCTGATCATTCAACCCCCCATTATGGCGCAGCCGGATGAGAGCGACAGCCAACTGATGACCCGCGTTGTGGCCAGTTTAGAACCCTATATTTTAGAGTATGCGGAACAGTATAACTGGCTGCATGGCCGCTGGCGGGCACGCCCCGATGGCACGGTGTGGAACCGCTACACCCCCCTTACAGAGATCCTTAAAGCCCGCACCACACCCTATCTCACCCCATCGCCACGGGTGCTGGAGTTGATTGCATGAGTCGCCTGCTGCTGGTTAAATTCTCCTCCATGGGCGATTTAATCCACATGCTGCCCGCCGTTACAGACAGCCTACGGGCCATCCCCCACCTTCAGTTGGATTGGTTGGTGGAGGAGGCTTTTCAGGCCATTCCAAGCTGGCACCCTGGGGTTGGACAGCGCCATATCATAGGGCTCCGGCGCTGGAAAAAGGCGTTTTTTGCCAGGGAAAACCGCCAGCAGATGGCACACTTTATCGCCTCGGTACGGCAGACCCCCTATGATTGTGTAATCGACGCGCAAGGCTTGATGAAAAGCGCTTTGACCGCACGGTTGTGCGCACCGGGCACGCCCCTACACGGCCCTTCCAAACAGTGGGCCAGGGAGCCCCTCGCCTGCCACCTCTACCACCATCGCCATGGTGTGGCAAAACCGGGACATGTGATCACTCAACTGCGTCAATTGATGGCCGCGTCCCTGGGCTACAGCATGCCCACCACCCCGGCGGATTTTGGGATTGAGCGCAGCCGCTTGCCCGCCTGCCCCCCCTGGTGGCAGGATCATGAGGGGGCACAAGCCACCACACCTTATCTGATTTTTTTACATGGCGCCGGTTGGAGCAGCAAAGCATGGCCCGAGCCCTATTGGGTCGAACTGGCCCGCCAGATGGGCCAACAACACCCCCTGCCCATCCTCTTACCCTGGGGTTCTGTCGAGGAGTTTAACCGCGCCCAGCGCATCGCCGCCCAGGCCCCCATGTGTCAGGTACTGCCCCAACTCAGCATGGCCCAGGTGGCCGCCTTGATTGCCGATGCCGCCGCCGTGGTGGGGTTGGATTCGGGCTTTGCCCATTTAGCCGCCGCCCTCAACACCCCCCACATCACCCTTTATGGGGCCACCAATCCCGACTACTCCGGGGTTGCCGCGCAGCGCGGTGCGCTGCTACGCTCCAGCCGGGCCTGCGCCCCATGCATGCAGCGGCGCTGCCCCCTGTCGCTTGAAGAGCAAGGGGCGCTCGCCCCGCCCTGCTTTACGTCGCTGCCCCCCGCCCACATCGCTACCGCCCTAACCCAACTGCTGGAGCGCCATTGATGAGCCCCAAGCTGCCCATAAGTGGGGTGATTATCACCCTCAACGCCGCCCATCAACTGGAAGAGTGCCTGCAATCGCTGGCCTTGTGCGCGGAGATTGTGGTGGTGGATTCCGGCTCCAGCGATGGCACTCAAGCGCTAGCGGCCCGCTATGGCGCACGGATTATTGAGCAGCCGTGGCTCGGCTTTGGCCCACAAAAACAGTTTGCCACCCAACAAGCCAGCTACCCCTGGGTACTCTGTTTGGATGCCGACGAACGCCTCTCAGCCCCTTTACAACAGAGCATCGTAGAGCTTTTTAGCACACAGCCCCCCGCGCAACATGCCTATCAGATGCCCCGCTGCAACCGCTTTATGGGCCGCTGGTTGCGCCATGGTGAGGGCTACCCAGACCCCAATTTACGCCTGTTTCATCGGGATTATGCCCATTGGAGCCAAGACCCCGTGCATGAGCATGTGGTGGCCCTTGGTGCTGTAGGCAACTTGGCGGGGGATATTTTGCACCACTCAGAAGAGGGGTTGGAGTGCTATCTGAACAAACAAAACCGCTATACCAGCCTGCAAGCTGAAAAGCTGGCTCAAGGTAAGGCAATTTCACCCCACAAAATTTACCTAAGCCCCCTGTTTCGTTTTATAAAATTCTACCTGCTACGACGGGGGTTTTTGGACGGCCTACCCGGTCTATTGCACATCCTTATTGGCTGTTTTAACAGCATGATTAAATATGCCAAGGCTTACCATCATCAGCAAAACCCGACGCATTGAGTAAATTTTATGCATCTATGCCGTAACGCCCACGCCACAGAGATGGCGAGATGGCGAGTTGGCAAGTTACGGTCTTAAGTTTTGTGACAATGATATTTTTAGTGATAAAACACGGGACCACTGGATAGAAACACACCAAAGAACGGGTGCCTTGCCTGAAATAAAGAGGGCCTTCCGTAGGAAGGCCCTCTGTTCGGCATATTGCCTTAAAGAATAGAGTATGTGCAACTCTTACTGACCCGGTTTCTCTCGGCGGGTTCTTTATCGGCCCCTGCATGATTGTTTTTTACGGTTAGTTACTGTTTTTATTATTAAACCGCATTTTCGCAAGGTGCCGCTATGAGCTATTTCAGTGGCTTTTTTACCACTATTTCATAGATCAATGCAAGCGAAAAGCAGCGTGTACGGTGCATTACCAAGTTTTTTCCCAACCCAGCATAACAGCCGTCATGCTTTCACAATGCCCCCTAAAACTAACAAAAAAAGAGTCCTCTCACCATTAAAAAGATTTCAATCTCATGTGTATCTTACCACTTTTTCCTGAAAAAAGATCCACGCCCATACAACCGCCTACTCTTGCATCAAATCTGCACTATAATAACTATAGATGCGTATTAAAGCCTCAATTCCTGCATAAAAAGTGGGCAAGTGAATATTTTCATCCGGTGCGTGACATTTTGCATCGGGCAACGCGAAGCCGATGAGGATGGGCATCGCGCCTAAGCGCTCTTTCAAGGCGGCCACAGCGGGGATGGTCGCCCCCTCACCGATCAAGAGAGGGGCTTCACCAAAGGCCTCTTCCAAGCCACGCCGCACGGCGTGTAAAAGGGGGTGTGCGCCATCCACCCGCAAACCAAAACCTGAGCCGGGCGCATGCTCAATCTGCAAATGGGCGTGAGGGGGCAGATGTTTGTAAAGATGCTGCTCGACCACCCGGCTCACATGGGCGGGATCTTGATTAGGCACCAAGCGCATGGAAAGTTTGGCGTGGGCTTGGGCGGGTAGCACCGTTTTCATACCCTGCCCGCAATACCCCCCCCAGAGACCATTTATTTCTAGCGTAGGGCGCATCCACAGCCGCTCCAGCAGTGCATAATCGGGATCGCCCCAGCTTTGTGAAAGGCCAATGCCCTGCCGCCATACTGTTTCGTTAAAAGGGATGGCTTGCAACTCGTCAGACATGGCGGGGCTAATGGGCAGCACACCGTCATGAAAGCCCTCGACCAAAATGCGCCCCTCGTCATCTTTAAGGGTGGTGAGCAAGCGGCTGAGCATCTCTAAGGGGTTGGCAACCGCCCCGCCATAGGTACCTGAGTGCAGATCGCGGCTGGCACTGCTGAGGGTGAGCTCCATAAGCGCCATACCCCGAATGCTGGTGGTAATGGCAGGCTTGCCAATATCCCACATGGCTGTATCGGAGAGCAGCAGCAGATCGCACGGCAACGACGCCCCATAACTGGCGAGAAACTGTTGCAGATGGGGGCTACCGATCTCCTCTTCACCCTCCACCAAAAAGATCAGGTTGTAGGGGATCTCGCCCCCCTGCTGCAACAGTTGGGCGATGGCGGCGATGTGCATCATCACCTGCCCTTTATCGTCGGTGGCCCCCCGCGCAAACAGCCGATCTTGGCGCACATGCGGCGTGAAGGGGGGGGTGGTCCATCGCTCTACAGGGATTTCAGGTTGCACATCATAGTGGCCATAGATCAGCAGGGTAGGCGCTTGGGGGTTAACCATGCGCCGTGCCACCACATAGGCGGGGGCCCCCACAATGGGCAGTAGCTCGACCTCTGGCATACCGGCCCAGCGCAGCAAATCAGCGGTGTAGTTGGCACACCGGTCTAGATCGGCGGCATAGGCTGGATCTGCTGAGATGGAGGGTATTTTAAGATATTCGATCAAACGCGCCAGATAATCTTGGCGTTTGTGGGCATCCGGCAGGGGGGGCCGTTGCGCAAAACCACTCACTTTTTGTCTTTCTTATCTTTAAAATCTTTCGGGCTCATAATTTGTTGCACTTGGGCACAGCCGACGGCCAGATCCTGCCACTGATCCGGCATGCTCAACTGCACCAGGGTGGAGGTTTTTATCAGCCCAAAACCATAGATGCTACCCTGTTTATCGGGTCCGACTAAAAAGGAGAGCAGCAACTCTAAACCGGGATTATGCCCCACCAACATCACCCGCATCGCACTTTTGCTCACCCCATTGAGGACCAGCAAGAGATCTTCTAACGAGGCCCCATAGACACGATCATCCCAAAGCAGGATTTTTTTCTTAATACCCATCTCTTTAGCAATAAACACCATGGTCTGTTTGGTGCGCTCGGCGGGGGAACAGATAACCAAATCGGGTTGAATACCCTGTTTGGCCATCCAACGCCCCATACGGGGGGCATCTCGGCGGCCACGCTTGGCAAGGGGGCGCTCAAAATCGGTAGGGGCATCGGTATCCCATGCAGATTTGGCATGGCGAAGCAGGATTAACTCACGTCCCATTCTTTCAGCTCTCACAATAGACGATAAAACGTTGAACCATCACCTTCTAAACGGTAGGCACCAAACCTACCCCAGAAAGGCCAAGGCAGCAAAAATTGGCGGCGTCTTATAAATACCGCGCCCGCAACAAAGGGCCACTTTACACCAAAGCATAGGCAAAAACACCATGCTTTTCACGTCACCATCAAAATATAGTCATCCTATCGTAACATTACAAATCACCCAAAAACCCCTTACACTTCTAACTTTATCTTTTATTTTTAACGCAATATGAACGATATCCCGCATAACTACATGCCGTGATCGGCCTCATCAATACAGGCTAAAGCCGCCGCACCGTCCCGCATTCATCATCCAACCAGCCAACTCAGCATTGCCGCCACACAGACCGACATCGCCCAACGTGGCTTGGCTGATATTAATGTAACCCAGTCGGCCATACACCACCTAGCCCTTTTTCGACCCCACCCTATCCAACCAATCGCCCAACAGAGCCCTGCCCCACACAGGGACGCACCGCCATGGTCTACGGCATAACACCTTGCCTCCCAACCGGGCTATGCTACTCTAGGCACACCTGTGACCCCAGAGGAAACTTACCCATGCGTGTGGCCATAATTCGACAAAAATATACCGATTTTGGGGGCGCGGAGCGTTTTCTCAAACGGGCGGTAGATGCCCTTTCCCAACGCGGGGTAGCCATCACCATGCTGGCCCGAGCGTGGCCCCCTGCGGCTGACCGCCGCATTATCAACCCCCGCTATTGGAGCCGCACTGAAAGGGATCGTGGTTTTGCCGCTGCGGTCTGCGCCCACCTGCAGCAAGAGTCCTTTGACCTTGTGCAATCCCACGAGCGCATTGCCTGCTGTGATCTATACCGGGCCGGTGATGGGGTACACCGAGAGTGGCTAATCCAGCGGGCTAGGATCTTAGGCTGGCAGGCCAAAGTGGCCGATCAAATGCCCTACCACCGTTATATTTTGCAGGCTGAAGAGCGCCTCTTTCATTCACCCCAGCTCAAAGCGGTGGTGTGCAACTCCGCCATGGTCAAGCAGGAGTTGATGGACCATTTTAGACTACCTGCGCAAAAGCTCCATGTCATCTATTCAGGCATTGATTGTGCGCGGTTTCATCCCGATCTCAAAGCCCATCGCAGCGCCGTACGGCAGCAGTGGCAGATCCCCTTAGAGGCCCCCCTGCTCCTATTTGTCGGCTCAGGTTTTGCCCGCAAGGGGGTCAATGCCCTGCTGCAAGCGATGACCCTTATGCGGCAGAGCGCCTATCTCTTGATTGTGGGCAAGGATAAGCAGCAAGCCCGTTTTCAGCGCCGCGCCAAACAGTTGGGCCTAGCCCAGCGGGTACGTTTTTGCGGGCCACAACAGAGTGTATTGCCCTTCTATGGAGCCGCTGACGGGGTCGTTTTACCCACCCTTTACGACCCCTTTCCCAATGTGGCCTTAGAGGCCATGGCGTGCGGCTTGCCCTTGCTCAGTTCCACCAAATGTGGGGCCGTGGATTTGGTGGAATCGGGGTACAATGGCTGGCTATGCGATGCCCTAGACCACCACACCATGGCGACCCAGTTGGATGCCCTGTGCGACCCTCACATGGCGGTACCCATGGGTCAAGCGGCCCGCCAAACAGTCTTACCCCTTACATTGGATGCCATGGCCACCAGAATGGAGAGCCTTTACACCTCGCTGCTGGATTCTCCCCTTCCATAAGCTGGAAAACTTTAGAGGCTGCGCTTTCTCTTTGACCAAACCTATAAATCAGAGTACAAGTGTGGGTTTTTCTATAACTCAACGCTTTCTCTGGCGGAGCTCCATCCCATGTCTCAGGACGTTTACCCCATCGAAAAACTGCGTAATATTGCCATTATTGCCCACGTGGACCATGGCAAAACCACCTTGGTGGATAAGCTGTTGCAGCAGTCTGGCACCCTCAAACAGCGCGGAGAGGCGACAGAACGGGTGATGGACTCCAATGACCTGGAAAAAGAGCGCGGCATCACCATTTTAGCAAAAAATACGGCCATTTATTGGAACGGCTATCGTATTAACATTGTGGACACCCCCGGACACGCCGATTTTGGCGGTGAGGTTGAGCGGGTACTCTCCATGGTGGATTCGGTGCTGCTGTTGGTGGATGCGGTAGAAGGCCCCATGCCTCAAACCCGGTTTGTCACGCAAAAGGCGTTTGCTCAAGGGTTGCGCCCCATTGTGGTGGTCAACAAAATCGACCGTGATGGGGCCCGCCCCGATTGGGTGCAAGATCAAACCTTTGATCTGTTTGATAAACTGGATGCCACCGACGAACAGTTGGATTTTCCGATTATCTACACCTCGGCCCTGCGCGGCTTTGCCACCCTGGACCACACCCAAGTGACCACCAACATGGATGCCCTGTTTGAGACCATTATCAAGCATGTCTCTCCACCGGATGTGGACCAAGAAGGCCCCTTCCGTATGCAGGTTACAGCGCTGGATTATAACAGCTACGTGGGCATCATTGGGATTGGTCGTATTGCCCGTGGTCGCATTAAGAGCAATAGCCCGGTGGTGCTCGTTGACGCCGACGGCAGCCAACGTAATGGCCGCATGTTGCAACTGTTCGGCTTTTTGGGGCTGGATAAGGTGGAAGTGCCCGATGCCAAAGCTGGCGATATTATCGCCTTCACCGGCATTGAAAAGTTGCGTATCTCCGAGACCATCTGCCACCCCGATGCGGTGGAGCCTCTGCCCCTATTGTCGGTGGACGAGCCCACGGTTAGCATGACCTTTCAGGTCAACGATTCACCCTTGGCTGGCCGTGAGGGTAAATTTGTTACCAGCCGCCAACTGCGGGACCGTTTGATGCGCGAGTTGGAGACCAACGTAGCCCTACGGGTCGAAGAGTTGGATGATCCCGATAAATTTCGGGTCTCGGGCCGTGGTGAACTGCACTTGGGAATTCTCATTGAGAACATGCGTCGCGAAGGTTACGAGTTAGGGGTCTCCCGTCCTGAGGTCATCGTCAAAGAGATTGATGGTGAAAGACGCGAACCCTATGAACAGCTGACCGTCGATATTGACGAAACCAGCCAGGGCAAGGTGATGGAAGCCCTTGGTGAGCGTAAGGGTGAGTTGGTCAACATGGTGCCCGATGGCCGTGGCCGCGTGCGCTTGGACTATATGATCCCCGCGCGGGGTTTAATCGGTTTTCTGACGGAATTCCGCACCATGACCTCTGGTACTGGTTTGATGTACCACGTGTTTGACCATTTTGGCCCCTATATCAAGGAGCCTATTGGGCAGCGCATCAACGGTGTGTTGATTGCCAAAGACCTAGGGGAGACCGTAGCCTTTGCTCTGTTCAACTTACAGGAGCGTGGCCGTCTGTTCTCCTCACCGGGGGATAAATGCTATGAAGGCATGCTGATCGGCATTCACAGCCGTGGCCAGGATCTGGTGGTGAACCCCATGCGGGCTAAGCAACTGACCAACATTCGCGCCGCTGGTTGTGACGAAAACATCAATCTGGTGCCGCCCATTCGCTTTAACCTGGAAGAGGCGTTGGAATTCATTGATGACGACGAGTTGGTTGAAGTAACGCCCAAAAGCATCCGTCTACGTAAGCGGTTTTTAAAAGAGCATGAGCGTAAGCGCTCGTCTAAAAAGGCTCAATAAACCTCATTGACATTCTCTACCCTGCAAAGAGCGGCCCCCTGTGGCCGCTCTTTTTTACATTCCGCGTTTCTCCCTCCTTTGCCATTATTGCCCCCACCGCCCATGGTACACACCAGCCATGGAACCGCCGAAGCGTCAGAGGGCGTTGTGCCAGCATGCTCACCCCTTTCGGTTTGGTTTCCTGCTTGTTACGCAACAGATGGCCGTCTATCACGGAACCACGAAAAAGCGCATGCCTCAGCATCCCCTTCATTTGTATGCTATTGCCACCTAATATTCGGTCTAATGGCGATAATTTTTCACCAAAAAATCATCTATATGAATATCTCTTCATCGTCACATACTATCCCGGCTCACTTAACCAAAACGTTACAACGATAGGATGTTAACATCACATATATAGCCTATTTTCTAGGGCAGTTGATCATGCCATTTTGTTCTTTTTCGAACCAGGGAGTTCTACATGAAAAAGCTGTTTGTTGCTGCTGCTATGGTGAGTATGGCCATGGCGGCTCCACAGGCCGAAGCTCGGGATCAGATCCGCATTGTCGGTTCTTCCACCGTCTTCCCCTTTGCCACCACCGTGGCGGAGCAGTTTGGACGCTCCACCTCTTTCAAAACCCCCGTTATTGAGTCCACTGGCTCCGGCGGTGGTTTAAAGCTTTTCTGTGCGGGTCTGGGTTTTGATCATCCCGACATTACCAACGCTTCCCGTCGCATCAAAAAGTCTGAAGTTGAGCTGTGCGCCAAAAACGATATTAAAGAGATCGTTGAAGTCAAAGTTGGTTATGACGGTATCGTGTTGGCCAACTCTAAATCTGCCCCATTAATGAGCCTGAGCCTGCGTGACATCTTTATGGCCACCGCCAAGATGGTGCCAGACGCCAATGGTAACTTGATTGCCAACCCCAACATGACCTGGGATCAAGTCAACCCCAAGCTGCCCAAGACCCCCATCATCATCTTTGGCCCCCCTCCCACCTCGGGGACCCGGGACGCCTTTGCTGAGTTGGCCATGGAAGGCGGTTGCAAAACCTTCCCCGCCATCAAAGATATGAAAAAGACCGATAAGAAAAAGTACAAGGCCCTCTGCCACGGTGTGCGTGAAGATGGTGCCTATGTCGAAGCGGGTGAAAACGATAACCTGATCGTGCAAAAGCTGGTTGCCAACCCCATCTCCATGGGTATCTTTGGTTACAGCTTTTTGGAGCAAAACGCCGACAAGGTGCAGGGTAGCTTGGTTATGGAAACCACGCCTACCTTTGAAAACATTGCTTCGGGCAAATATCCTGTCTCCCGCTCGCTCTACTTCTATGTGAAGAAAAAGCATGTGGGTCTGGTCCCCGGCATCAAAGAGTATCTTGCCGAGTTCTCCAGTGACAAAGCTTGGGGTGACGATGGTTACTTGGCCGATAAAGGCTTGATCCCTATGCCTGCGGCTGAGCGCAAAAAGTTTTCGATGGATATCAAAGAGCTGGCTCCTCTTACCCTAGAGTAAGCGGATAAAGCTTGGCCTCATAAAGGGGGTGATCTTACGATCACCCCCTTTTTTGTTGTCCGCGACTCTGGGCTCCAGCAAAAGGGGAGCTGAATATATCCAGCCTAGGCCAAGGCAAGAGGGCTGTTTAGCGCCCCCCTTGCCCTGACTTAAGCCGAGGGTGCCCGCGAGGCCTCTCAGCTTGACCCAACATCCCTTCCCTCTCCAGCTAAGCCCGCAGCACCTGCACCGGCAAGATGACCCTTTGCCCACAACGACGTGGGGTGAATTTCGGATCCCCCAGGGATGCTAAAAAAAAGCCCCATAAAGGAGCTTTTGCTTAAACCCACGGGTCTCTTTTAAACAGCTATTCCGCAGCAGGGGGCACCACCGGCAGACCAAATATTTTCCACAGTTGCATGCCACCCCGGTAATAGAGCAATTTTTCTTTGGGATAACCAAGCTCAATTAAGCCACGGATCGCTGTGGGCGATTGGCCACACCAAGGACCATTGCACCAAAGCACCAGATACTTGGCCTTGGAAAAATCTTTATCCACCACCCCAAAATGGGACAACGCCGCTTCAATAGAGAGCTCATCGGCGCCAAGTTGAGGAGACACCTCAATATAGGGTACATTGATGGAGCCTGGAATGGTCCCTTTGGCGTGCCAGTCTGGGGAGCGGGCATCCACCAACACCCCGCTGCCATCGGCCAAATGGGTGGTCATAAATTCCATCAACTCCACCTCACCAATGGTCCGCACCCCATCGGCTACCGTCATGGGCACCGCACAGAAGGGGGGGCATTTGCGGGAAGTTTTATCAAACCCCTCATCAATAACGCCGTTGGGATCCTGATTGCGGATCACCTGAACCATGCCACGGCCATGCTTGACCTCAAACGACCCTACCGTGCGAGTTATATTAACCTCCAGAGGGGCCGTATTGCCCGCCCCCCCTTCTTCACCATCCCCCGCTATGGCCGTTAGGGCCGTTAGGGCCACACATAAAGCCATGCACCCGCTCACCACGCGCTTCATCATTTTGCTATCCATCCTTTTGCTGGGGTAAGATTACTTGCCATCACAGGTGTTGGGATTGTGCGGTGTAGGGTGTCGAGCCATTTCCCATAAACACAGCAACGCTCCCATGACGCCTGGCTATCCCCTACTCTTTACTGGGTTATTTTTTAAGTTGAGTCACATTCATCATGCACTCTGCCATTTTACAAAGGCAAAGGTTTTTGTATGAGAAAGCGCGCAGCGTACCCCAGCGCAGCGGGTAGTGTAGGCCATGCCCAACCCTCAAAGGGCCATCAGCAAGGGTAGACGCTTACATTGGGGGAACTCAAAACGGGCTCGCAACGGCCACAGAACATCCGCAGATGTTGCCCTCCTTAGCCACAGCCTGGCGCACCATAAAAAAAGGCTGCCTTCCAGGATGGAAAACAGCCTTTTCAATCACACTCACGCCACCTTTACGGCTTGGCCTACAGCAAACTATGGCACTTAAACAACCACCGTGGAGCTGGTCAAGTCCCCTTTGGGTCGTTTGCCGTGCATCTGCTTACCTTCGATGATGTAATAAACATTCTCGGCAATATTGGTGACATGATCCCCAATACGCTCCACATTTTTGGCAATAAACAGCAGGTGGGTATAGGGCGATATGTTCCGTGGGTTCTCCATCATATAGGTCAAATATTCACGGAAAACGCTATTAAACAGCTCATCTACCTCTAGATCTTGACGCCATACACTCATCGCCATCGCGGAGTCATTCTCTTGAAAAGCTGTCATCACGGTCTTCACCATCGCTTGCACCGATTTGACCATCATATTTAAAGCACTAATACCTGAACCAGGAGGATTTTGCACCAAAGCCAGCGCCCGTTTGCTGATGTTGGCACTCAAATCACCCATCCGCTCCAGGTCTGTCGCGGTTTTCATGATGGAGACCACCCGGCGTAGATCATCCGCCTTGGGCTCACGTAACGCCAAAATCCGAATAACCTGATTTTCGACCTCCCACTCTAGCTGATCAATCTGTTGGTCCTGCTCAATGACCTTTAGGGCATCTTCTGCATCTAAGCTCGCCACCGACTCAATGGCTAACGATAGTTGAGAGAGCACATTTTCAGCCATCTGCAAGACCAACGCGTTGACATCTCTTAACTCTTTGTCAAAGGCTTGCATGGTATGTTGATTGGGCATGGTTCCCTCCTTTGTCCTAAGACTCATCCAAAGCGGCCTGTAATATACCCCTGAGTCCGCTCATCGGAGGGGTTGGTAAAGATCTTTTCCGTATCATCAACCTCAACCAGATCTCCAAGGTGGAAAAAGGCGGTGTATTGGGAAACACGTGCCGCCTGCTGCATGGAGTGGGTTACGATAATAATGGTATAGTTATCGCGCAGCTCATCAATGAGCTCTTCAATTTTTGCCGTTGCAATGGGATCCAAAGCCGAGCAAGGCTCGTCCATTAGGATAACCTCAGGGCTTACCGCAATGGCGCGGGCAATGCACAAACGCTGCTGCTGACCACCGGAAAGACCATTCCCCGGCGAATCCATGCGGTCTTTAACCTCTTTTAGCAGGCCGGCTTTTTCCAATGAGTTGATCACGATTTGATCCAACTCATCTTTATCCTTAGCCAAGCCATGAATACGCGGCCCATACGCCACATTGTCATAGATGGATTTGGGAAAGGGGTTCGGCTTTTGAAAGACCATGCCCACCCTTGCCCGCAATTGCACAACATCCACATTTTTATCGTAAATATCGGCACCATCCAGGGTCAAAGAACCCACCACACGACACCCTTCAATGGTATCGTTCATGCGGTTTAGGCAGCGCAAAAAGGTACTTTTTCCACAGCCCGAAGGCCCGATCAGCGCGGTGACCTGACGGGGGGGAATATCCAGGTTAATACCACGCAATGCGTTGTTTTCCCCATAAAAAACCCCGCAATCTCGCGCCTGCATTTTGGGGATAATGAGTGAGGAATCACCGTTATGTAACATCTCTGCGACCATGGTTATTATCGCTTTCCTATCGTTTGAAAACAGTGTTGTGTTGCGTAGGTCGTGCCCTACCAACGGCGCTCAAATTTCTTTCTGAGCAGCACAGCCAGCAGATTCATCAAGACCAGAAAACCCAGCAATACCAATGTCGCTGCGGCGGTCTTCTCCACAAAGCCCCGTTCGGCGCTGTCCGCCCACAGATAGATCTGTACCGGCATGACCGTTGCGGCATCCGTGGCACTGTGGGGAATATCCACCAAAAACGCGACCATACCAATCATCAACAGCGGGGCTGTTTCACCCAAAGCCTGCGCCATGCCAATGATCGTACCGGTCAAGATTCCCGGCATCGCCAAGGGTACGACGTGATGCAACACCACCTGTAAGGGCGATGCACCCAATCCACGGGCGGCATCCCGCAATGAAGGGGGTACCGCTTTGAGCGCCGCGCGGGTCGCGATGATAATGGTGGGCAACGTCATCAACGCCAAGGTCAAACCACCCACCACTGGTGCCGAGCGGGGCATATGCATAACATTTAAAAACACCGCCAACCCCAATAGACCAAAGACAATCGAGGGCACCGCAGCCAGGTTGTTAATGTTGACCTCAATCAAATCTGTCCAACCATTTTTGGGAGCAAACTCTTCCAGATAGACCGCCGTGGCCAAGCCCACTGGGAACGAGGCCAAAAACGTCACCAACAAGGTCAAGCCAGAGCCAACCAACGCCCCCAAAATACCCGCTTGTTCTGGATCTTGAGAACTACCATTGGTGAAGAAATCACGGTTAAACTTTTTATCAATGCGCCCTTCGTGTTGTAACTGTTCTATCCAGCTTATGGTGATGTCCTTAATGGGACGATCACTCTCGGGCACATCCTTGGTAAAGTAGCCTTTCAGATACATATCCACATCATCACTGGCCACCAACCATAGCTCGCGGGTGGTGCCCACCAGTTCAGGCTGCTCCAGCACCACGTCCCGCAAGGCGTATTGCGCACTGCTGCTAATCAAAGTTTTGCGCAATTCAGACTTGTCTCTACGGCTTTTGACATCCGGAAACAGCGCATAGAGCCCATTGGTATAAAGCTTACGATAGTCCGCATGCGAGAGCACCTTAGGATCGCGTTTGCCTTCAGGGTCGATAACCTGCTCGTCAAAGTGGATCTTCAGCTTGATCTGGGTCTGTTGAAAAGCCGTTAAGCCATTGCCCAGCATGGTGGTCAACAAGATCACCAGCGCAGCCAATGCCACCACGATACCGCTTATACCCAACAGCCTAAAACGTGTTTCTGAGGCACGCCGCTTTTTTAACAAGCTCAATGCTGTGGGGTTAGTGAAAGATGTGTTCGCGTGCTCAGTCATATTGCTCTCGATATTTCTGCACCACCCGCAGGGCGATAAAGTTCAAGATCAAGGTTACGCCAAACAGCGTCAGACCCAGGGCAAAGGCTGATAAGGTTTTGGCACTATCAAACTCTTGGTCTCCCACCAACAAGGTGACAATTTGCACCGTTACGGTGGTCATGGATTCCAACGGATTGGCCGAAAGCTTCGCTGCGGCCCCCGCCGCCATGACCACAATCATGGTTTCACCAATGGCGCGTGAGACCGCCAGCAGCAGAGCCCCCACAATCCCGGGCAGTGCTGCGGGTAAAATGACCTGTTTAATGGTCTCTGCCTTAGTCGCCCCTAAACCGTATGAGCCATCGCGCAGAGATTGAGGAACCGCATTGATCACATCATCGGAGAGGGAAGAGACAAAGGGGATGATCATGATACCCATGACCAAACCCGCCGCCAAGGCGCTTTCCGATGCCACATGCAACCCTATGGCCTGACCTGTATTGGAGAGAAAGGGGGCAACGGTCAAGGCCGCAAAGAACCCATAGACCACCGTTGGCACCCCCGCCAAGATCTCCAGCACGGGCTTAACCCAGGCACGCACCAACGGGGTAGCATACTCCGACATAAACACGGCAGCGAGCAAACCGATGGGTGCCGCGACCAGCATGGCAATCAGGGTAATCATCAAGGTGCCCGCGAACAGTGGTATGGCACCAAATGATCCTGATCCGCCCACTTGATCGGCCCGTAGCGCCGTTTGGGGGCTCCACTGCAAACCAAACAGAAAATCCGTGGGGGGGATTTGGCCAAAAAACAGGATCGCTTCAAACATAAGCGACAGAACAATACCCAACGTTACCAAAATGGAGAGTGTCGAACTGCCAATGAGGATAACCCGTACGACTTTTTCGACTTTATTGCGTACCCGGCTTTCGATACCCAACTGCATATAGGCAAAACTCATGGCCCCGCTAAGCACCACGAACAAACTGCCCATAAGCGTATAAAAGCTTACAGATTTCAATTCATTATATTGTTGAGATGCGATTGTAATCTGCTCACTCACACCACCCATGAGCTGACCACCAGCCGCAACAATTTTGATCTTATTCATGATCACCATGACCTGTTCGGTCATGGTTGGCCCTTCTGGTATGTTAAAATGCGCCATGACCATAGATTGGATAAGGTCAGGTTCAAAGATCAACCAACCCATCAAAATTACGGCACCTGGCAGGGCCGCATACAACCCCACAAAAGCACCGTGGTAGTTGGGTCGTGAGTGGAGCTCACTAGGATGTCTACCCTCCAGTATTTTAAAGGCGTGACGGCGTCCCATGTAGGTGCCCATTGCGAGCAGTACAATGACGAGGGTGAGTGCCGAAAGAGTCATGACGGCGTTTGGCCTTTCCCAAAAAAACAAAGAGAACCCACAAAGCAGCTAACCAAATAGTGCTTTAACCCTATATTCCCTATGGGCATCCACGCATAAATGAAAGTCCTGCCCATACAGAACGCCCAGAGCATAATGTGCAAAATATCGTTTTGAAGGGCATTCTCATGACAGCTTGGTAACATTTATCTTGCAGTTTAATGTTTCTGCCCCTTTCCCCTTTTTTCTAGCGACGCGCATCAGCAGCCGAGTTGCGCGCTAGGCGGCCATCAGCGGTTACTCGATTAGAACGTGGTCACCAGCTGACCGTCTCCAATATCCTCGGCATTCCCCCAAATCGTTGGTCAAATCCTGCCGCTTTACCATGCAGCCTTCATAACCCTTTAAATGCGAATCAGAAACCTTAGCAGGCGTAAACTCCATCTGAATTTTCACATCACCCCATACGCAGCTGACGGTTTTGGCTAATCCATTGGTATGGGCATGCTCTGGCGTGAACCCTGGAAGCTCATTAAGCCTTTTTATGGCGCCTAGTCGACATAACAGCGGCAGAAGGCCACGCTCTGCACCATCTTTTAACCCTACAACAGCGATTTTTACGCCAATGCTCTTCGACAATACATTCCCCTATATATCGGAAAATAACCTTTATTATCGGTGTTTTACGCGAAACTTAGCCATCACTAAGCAATGATGTTCAAAAAAAATATCCGGTAACAGAAGGAGTTCTTGAAAAAATATGGAACCGCATCCACTATATCAACTTAGGAAGATCTATTTCCAATCTCCATAGTGAATCTATTGAATCGTATTCAATCAAGTACGATCGCGAACCAAAGAATGAATCGGTCTGGTGCTGGGCGGGGGAAACAATCGGGCAGTGACCTATTACAGATTCTATCACGCTCATCCATGGATGTATGAGCCCCTTTTCAAGCGTGATGCGGGCAGTTACACCCCCTTGTTTCTGATACTCAAGGAATACCTGCCACGGCTCTCCCCTAGATCAGTGAACAATTATAGAAATTTGAGGCGATCATGAAGAGTCCTACAAAAAAACAGTTCCCCTTTCATATTGGTATGAGCCTCTATCTTTTGGCTGTTGTGCTTCTGCTCACGGTCATGATTTTCTTCATTGTTCACCGGCAGAGCGTTCTTACGGCGCAAAAGGATGCGATCAACCTCTTTCAATCCACAACAGCGGATATCACCCACCAATTAAAAGGGGTTCTCCGGCCAGCCATGGTGCTCAGCCGTGTGCATGCCAGCGCTCCTTCGATCAACGCACCCCTGGTGGGGGATGGTATGAACCATCCCTTTATGGCACAGTTGATCGAATCCCTTCAGGTGGATAAAAACCTATATGCCGTCTATGTTGGTTTGGCCAACGGAGACTTTATTCAAGCCATTGCCGCTGTAGAAAACCCAGGCGTCCGAGCCCTCTATGAAGCGCCAGAACAGACCGCCGTGATTGCCCGTATCATCCACGGTACGCCCCGCAAAACCTACCTGCAATTTTTGGATCATCAAGGCAAAGTACTCGAGCATCGCCAAACGGATAACCCCAGCTACAACCCGGTTAGTCGCCCTTGGTATGGCAAGGCGTTGACCAGCAAAACTTTTTCGGTGACCGATGCTTATGTGTTCAACTCCTCTCCAGAGTTGGGTATCACCGTCTCTCATGCCCTAAAAGGGGGGGCGGGCGTGGTTGGGGTTGACCTGACATTGCGCCAGCTCAATCGACTTTTGCAAGAAAAACAGATTTCCAAACACAGCCATTTGTTAATTTTTGATCAACAAAAAAGGGTGTTGGCTTACCAGGGATTCAACGGCCAAACCCCCATCCAATCTTTGACCCCAATGGATGCTCTGGGGATACCCCAGGTGACGCTGTTGGAGAATCTTAACCCAGCGAGAGAACAGGTTGAGGTCCATCCTTTTAAAGGGGATCCTTACTTATTGGTCCAGCACGCCTACACGCCGATTCCTGAACATACGCTCAATGTAGCGGTGATCTCACCGCTTTCCGATTTCACCGGCCATGTACGCAACATGCGTCAGACCATTTTGGTTTCCGTGCTGCTGCTGATGCTGGTATTGGTTCCCTTAATCATATGGAGTATCCGCAAGCTTAGTAAAGTGTTGGTGCTGCTTGCTGAGGACGCCGAGAGAATCCAGCGTCTGGATTTTGATGGAAAGTCTCCAGAAGGATCTATGATTACCGAGGTCAATCAATTAACCTCTGGTTTTGCGGCTTTGAAAGAGACCATCCTCGCACGTACCGAAGCGATGCAACGCTCCCAAGCCAAGTTGCAGAAGGTACTTGATATCTCCATATCCCTAGGGGTGGAGAATGATCATGAAGTGTTACTTGAAAAGATTTTATTGGGGGGAATTGAGTTAACCCGGGCTGATGCCGGTACCCTCTATATGCTCGAAGATGACAAACTTCACTTTAAAATTTTGCGTACCAACTCCTTGGGGATGTCCATGGGCGGCAAGAGTGGTCAGCCCGTGACCCTCCCCCCCATGAATCTTCATCATCCAGAGACCGGTGAGCCCAACCACTCCAATGTGGCGACCTATACGGCACTTACGGCCAAAACGGTCAATATTGTCGATGCCTATGACAACACCACATTTGATTTTTCTGGAACCCGTAAGTTTGATGCCGCCACCGGCTACCGTTCTCAATCGTTTCTCAACGTCCCGCTGGTGCCACGCGGCGGCAAGGTGTTGGGTGTTTTGCAACTCCTTAATGCCCAAGACCCCGTTACAGGTGCCACTGTGCCCTTTGAGGCAGATACAGTCTCCATCATTGAGGCACTGTCTGCCCAGGCTGCGGTAACATTGGAGAATAAAACGCTGTTAGAAGCCCAAAAAGCGCTTTTTGACTCCTTTATCCGCCTTATGGCCGGTGCCATTGACGCCAAGTCCGCCTATACCGGTGGACATTGTGAACGGGTACCCATTTTGGGACAGCGTTTGGCGGATTTGGCCAACCGCGCAACGGATGGCCCCTTTGCCGGTTTTACCATGAACGAAACGCAGGCCGAAGAGATGCGTGTTGCGGCTTGGTTGCATGATTGTGGAAAGGTAACAACCCCGGAATATGTGGTGGACAAAGCGACCAAACTGGAAACCACCTATAACCGTATCCACGAAGTACGCATGCGTTTTGAAGTGCTCTACCGAGATGCCCAAATTCAGTTTTGGCAGGATGTGGCACAGGGCAACGGCATGCTCGATGCGTTGGAAAAGAGTCTGAAAGAGAAGAAGGCTCAGTTGGATAATGATTTTGAATTTCTTGCTACATCCAATGTGGGCGGGGAGTATATGGCCCCTGAAAAACAAGAGCGTATCCGTCAAATTGCGCAAATTCCCTGGATGCGTTATTTTGATGATCGTTTGGGCCTTTCAGAAGCCGAGCTGTTGCGCGTAAAGGATTTAGAGAAGGTCGCCATACCAGCTCGGGAATCTTTGCTCTCTGATCGTGCTGATCATATTCTGCCACGCCTTGATCGGGATAAAGAGGTGGCAGAGTTGGAGGCACTGGGTATTACCATGCCGGTACCCGAGAACCAATATAACTTTGGGGAGATCTATAACCTCTGCATTGCCAAGGGAACCCTAAGCAATGAAGAACGTTTCAAGATCAATGAGCATGTGGTGCAAAGTATCCTTATGCTGGAGAAGCTACCCTTTCCAGAAGGGATGAAAAATGTACCCGAATTTGCCGGTGCCCATCACGAAACGATGATCGGTACAGGCTACCCCCGTGGTTTGAAGAAAGATCAGATGTCGGTTCAGGCTCGTATCATGGCCATCGCGGATGTTTTTGAGGCGCTCACAGCCGCAGACCGACCCTACAAAAAGCCCAAAAAAATGAGTGAAGCCATAAAAATCATGAGCTTTATGGTCAAGGACCAGCATATTGATAAAGAGCTGTTTCAGCTGTTTTTATCAAGTGGCCTCTATCACGAATACGGCGAAGAGTACCTGCTGGATTTCCAGATGGATGATGTGGACATCAGGCCCTATCTGGATGCATGATGCTTATTCCACCGTACCACCAACAAACAGGCCACCTTGGGGGGGCCTGTTTGTTGGTGGTTTTATAAAACGCCGTGCCAACCAAAGCGCCCAATGGCAGCGCACGCACGCGGCTCTCTTGGCAATGGCGGACACGCTCTATACCTTTCAGACTTATCAAGCCTCATGGTCTAGGGCGATTTCTGCACGGACGGTGTTGCCATTCCCCATATAGGTCAGCTTGCTAAAACTCATTAATTTAGACATCGCAATCCCCCGCCCATGGGTATCAAAGGCACGCTCTGGACTAAACTCCAGATACTGTTCCCAATCAAAGCCATTCCCTTCATCTTGAATGATAAAGTAGCAGTGTTGCGTATCGCGTCCATACTCGATACGCACCTTACGTTCCGCGAATTGGGGTAGGTTCAGCCGCCGTTCGACCTCTTCATGCCAACGACCTTCTAGATTAAGCTGGCTTTTTTCCCGATAGGTTATACCTAAATTACCATGCTCCACAGCATTGATCAGCAGTTCGTAGAGACCCACTACCACCGATTCAGGATGTGGGCACAGGGTAGAGAGCAGCCCCGTCAGATCAACCATTTGTTCCAAGGTGCGTAGTTCAAATACGCCTTGTTGCATTAATTTTAACCCAGAAACCGTCTTACGCACCTCATTTAAGAGATTTGAATAGGCGCGGTGCTCCTCACACGCGGTGGCCACCACGGCTAATAGAGCATCTTCATTAAAAGGTTTGGTAATGTAGTAAAAGGCCCCGGCCTCCAACCCTTCACGCACAGCATCTTCACTGGATTTTGCTGTTTGAAAAATGACAGGAATACGGTCCAGTTGGGCAGACTGTTTCATCTGTTTGAGCACTTCAATGCCATCAAGCCCAGGCATCATACGGTCAAGCAACACCACATCAGGTAGGGTAGGATTTTTTTCCAGCCAAGCCAGCGCCTCTGTTCCATCTTTTGCTAAATGGACCTCATAGCCCACCTCATCCAACAGCTCTTCAATAAGCTCTAGGTTGAGGGGATCGTCATCCACCGCTAAAACCACACCTTTACTGCCCATCTTCTTACCCTTAGCCAGCACGTCATCCATAGGCAATGATTATGGATTACCCTCGTTTATACCCAAAAACGACCCACACAGATACGTACAGGATCACCATCCCCCCTTGATGGCCGACGCCGCGATACGATTGATCTCTATTCCTTAATCGGAGCTGCGGTGACACTCTAGCGTTCACCCCCTCTTGGTAGAGTCACAATCAGTCGAGCACCACCACCTATTCGGTTTTCAGCATATATCGTGCCTACATGGTTGTGCATAATTTCTCGACAGATCGCCAAGCCAAGTCCTGTACCCCCAGCCCCGGTCTTGGTACGGGTTGACTGGGCGAATTGATCAAAGATCTCCTCCAACTCACCCTCGGGTATCCCCATACCACTATCCTCAACCACCAACTCCACTCCATCTACCATTTCGGGATCATTGGCTCGCCGTCCACCGCGCATTTCAATATCCCGCAGATGAATCCAAACCTCACCCTGCTCTGGGGTAAATTTGATGGCATTTGACAGTAGATTACTCAATACCTGCTGAATACGCACCGCATCCATCATAATTTGCCCATCTTGCAAGGGTACGCCGCACTTTACGGTTAACCTCTTCTCTTCAATAAGCGGGTGAAAAGATTCACACACCTCTTCAATCAAGCGGTTTAGGTCGTGCCAATTCATGGTGAATTGCATACGACCTGCCTCCAGTTTAGAGAGATCCAACAGGTCATTTAATAACAGCAGCAGACGCTGCCCACCTTTCACAATATTATTAAAATAGCGGTTCAGGTGATCCACCGTAGGCTCACCACGCTGTAATCGTTTAAGCCCCCGCTCAGCAAACCCCAAAATACCATGGAGAGGGGTGCGTAATTCATGACCAATATTGGCCAAAAACTCTTGCTTCGCTTGAGCGGCCGCATGGGCGGCTTGTTCTGCTTGGCGACGCTCCACCACACCAGCCATGGTATTGGCCATGGTGCGCAACATAGAGATCTCTTGCTCGTTGGGGGTATGATTGGGCTGCAAATAGAGGGTCATAACCCCTAACATCTTTCCACCGCGACCAAGAATCTTGACATGCACATGACCATGTAGCTCCATCTGTGCAAACTGCACGTCATGACCTGACTTCAATGAACTGTTGGTTGTAACCAACACATCCTGATCCGATTGGGCAATGCGTCCACACAGACAGGTCCCATAAGGAACTTGTGCACATTTTATCATAACGGGCGAGTTGGTTATGCCATGGGATGCCACCATGTGCAGCCGCTGCTTGTCATCATTAGCCAGCAGAATCACACCTTTTTCCAGCACATTAAACTCAGGCAATACCAACAACATCTGCAAAGAACGTTCTAAAATTTCTTCCAGCGGGCGCGGCGTCAACGAGAGCTGGGTGATATTAAAAATCACCTCTTGTAAACGTCTACCCTTTTCCACTTCCTTAATCTTTAGACGCAACGCTTTCTCAGTTTGTTCATAGCGATCTAATTTTGCTTGTAGTTGTGCATTACGTTGCAATACCGACTGTTCAAAGCGTGAGACATCAACCACCGTAATGCCTACCCGGTCGCCGTCCATCGCAAACAGGCTAAAATGTAACCAAGCCAAACCATGTTGGTATAACAGATCGGGCTCAACTGAAGCCTGCCCCTGACGCCAAAGATCCGTAACCAACGCTTGTAAATGGTTGTTCCATAGCGTTGGCATCAACTGTTCGGCACGACGCCCTTCTTCCACCTGCATCATAGCAGAGAGCAGCTTTGCCCAAGCGGGGTTCCAACGCTCGACCACACAGCTAGGATGCTGGGGCTCACCCTCCAATTTAACCACCAACATACCCACATGCATGCCCGCCAATAGACGTTCACTGGGTTCGCTGCCGGTGGTAAAAGAGCCACGGGTTTCATTAGAAGAGGCTTGCTCGCTGAGGGTACGGTTAAGTAAATGGCTTAATAGGCGTGTAAGAACATCTTCAGCTTGACAGGGGTAGAGCAACAGCTCCGCCATATTCAACCGTTCAACACGCTCTTGTTGTGCAGGCCCGGGGGGCAGCGCATGACAGAGCAAACGTTGCTCAGGATTATTGTTGCGCCACCGTATAAGCGGTTCAAGACCTGTTTCAAGGGATGCTGCGGAATAGAGTAACAGCTGCGCCTGACCCTGCATGTGTATTGCTGCTAAGGCGTTAAAATCAGGCAAAAGTGTTAACGTAAGACTAAGATCTTGTTGACAATTCAGTTCACTTAGCTGATCAAAAAGTGCTGAACCTGCTGTCTCCACAATAACGACATTCACACATTCCCCTTTCTCTCCCCCCAGCGTGTTAAAAGGTCACTTTAACCCCATACGGTTACGGTTGACCTATGTAGAGTGCCATTGGACCCATTTCCAGCTGTCACCGCCTCGTCTGTCGCGTTAGCGCGAGCAGCATCGTAGTAAAAATACGCTTTATCACAATATGTTACAGCTCTCCACGCTGAAGTAATCCCTCAAAATAGGCAATGGTTTTTCCCAAGCCCTCCCGTAAGGGGATGGTAGGCTGCCAATTTAAATGCTGTTGTGCCAACGTAATATCAGGCTTGCGTTGCCGAGGATCATCTTGTGGCAGTGGTTTGTGTACCAATATTGAGCCTGCACCGGTCAGTTCAATCACCAACTCGGCCAGCTGTTGAATGGTAAATTCCACCGGATTACCAAGATTAATGGGACCCGTCACATCATCTGGCGCATCCATCAATTTTACAAATCCTTCAATCAAATCATCCACATAACAAAATGATCGAGTCTGTTGTCCCTCACCAAACAGGGTGATAGGCTCTCCCCTTAAAGCCTGTACAATAAAGTTAGAGACCACCCGCCCATCATTTGGGTGCATGCGGGGACCGTAGGTATTAAAAATACGCGCAACCCGAATGCGCGTTTTATGCTGGCGATTATAATCAAAAAACAGCGTTTCAGCGCAGCGTTTACCTTCGTCATAACAGGCCCGTGGACCAATGGGATTAACATTACCCCAATAGCTTTCCTGCTGTGGGTGCATGGCCGGGTCGCCATACACTTCACTGGTAGAGGCTTGAAAAATTTTCGCCCCAGTGCGTTTGGCGAGCCCCAACATGTTGATCGCACCATGCACGCTGGTTTTGGTGGTCTGCACAGGATCCAACTGGTAGTGAATGGGTGAGGCCGGACAGGCCAAGTTGTAGATCTCATCCACCTCCAAATAGATCGGCAAGGTAATATCGTGGCGAATAAACTCAAACCGAGGGTGCCCACTAATGGCCAGGATATTATCCCGATCCCCGGTAAAAAAATTGTCCACACAAATGACTTCATGCCCAGCGTTCAGCAAGCGTTCACATAAATGTGAGCCTAAAAAACCGGCACCACCCGTCACCAAAATATGCTTCCGTTTATGTCCACGCACGCAAAAAACCCTCATTTATAATGGTTAAAAATGATTGAGCTCAACCCCAAGCAAGGAATGCACCCCCACCCTTACTACCACGCATCGCCATCCAGATCCACCACATCACCTTCATAATGGTCATCGTCGCCATAAGGGACAAATTGATCTTTTGTCGCTGGGCACTCAGGGCAACTCCAATCGGCAGGTAGATCTTTAAATAGGGTACCCGCAGGAATACCCATGTCGGGGATACCCTCGTCTTCGTCATAGACATAGCTGCATATCGGACAGTGCCATTTCATGCTTCAATCTCCTTGAACATCTCAACAAACAGTGCTCATCATGCGGCAAACCGGATTGTGTTTAACCCCTTAGCTCTCATCTCTACAGCTTTGCCTTCGTTTTTTCAAAAGCGTGCTGTAGTTCTTGACGCACGCCTTCAGGCAAATGTTTTTCCAGCCGCTCTAGCAGGGATTCGGCTTCGCTCATACCGCCGTGGCGGCTGGCCAACAGCAGTGAATAAGCCTGTTTAACCCGATCCGTCAACGGGGCTTCAAGATCGGCCTCTTTTAGGTAGAGGGCCGCTAAACCATACTGCGCTGCGGGATGCCCCAATTTAGCCGTCTGTTGGAGCAGACGCATGGCATAAACTTGTTTACCCTCTGGGCCATGGGTTAAGTAGAGTCGGGCAAGCCGGTATTTACCATCCATATTGCCCGACCGGGCCACCTCACCAAACAGCCCTTCTGCCCGTTTAAGGGAGGCCACCCCGCCTTCACCCTTCTCCAGCATCTCACCGAGGGCTAATTTAGACGGCATAAAGCCGGCGGCCTGCGCTTTTTCAAAATAGTGCCTTGCCAGTCGGGCATCGACGGCCACCCCCAACCCATGGCGGTAGTGGTTGCCCAAGTTATGTAAGGCGGGCACATGGCCAAGTTTGGCACCGCGCGTGTACCATTCCACCGCTTTAAAAACGTCTCGATCAACCCCATTACCCTGGAAATAGAGGGTCCCCAAATTGTTGGCCGCTTCAGCAAAGCCCTGTTCTGCGGCTTTGCGGTACCAATGCACCGCACGGTGAGCATTGGGGGCCAGCCCTACCCCCAAATGTAACATATAGCCCAAGTGAAACTGCGCCTCCGGACTCCCCCCTTCAGCACCCTTTTTTAACCACCTTAGAGCCTGCTCATAATCCTGTTTAAGAGGGGTTTTAAAGGTTAATAAAACCCCTAATAAAGCCTGTGCATCCGCCCCACCCTGTTCTGCGGCTTCACGCAAAAAGCGCTCGCCCAACTCAGGATTATAGTGGCTGTTTTCTTTACTAAGATAGATCCGAGCCAGTGCGGTTTGAGCCTGGGCTACCCCGGCACTTTGGGCATCTTGCAACAGCCGCAGGGCCTCTTCTATACTACCAAATTGACGGTTGGCATAATAGAGCATGCCAAGGTTATAACGGGCACTGTCATTGCCATATTGGATGGCCTTACGATACCACGCAGCAGCCTCAATGGGATCGGTTTCGCCCCCTAACCCCTTTTCATAAAGCACGCCAAGACTATTTTGCGCATCACCACTGTTTTGCCGAGCAGCTAACAAAAAGAGCTGTCTGGCTCGCTTATAATCAGCCTTGCCCGCCAAGCCATCCCGCAACATAACCGCCAAATTGTTCTGGGCAAAAGCGTACCCTTGAGCCGCTGATTTTTCGTACCATTGCTGCGCCAACTGGGGATTTTTTTCAACACCGTCCCCATCCAGGTAGAGCGTGCCCAGCCAGTTTTGAGAGACCATGTCCCCCTGTTCAGCAGCTTTTGTATACCACTGTGCGGCCTGATTAAGATCCTTTTCTACCCCTTTACCCTGTCGATAAAGGTCGGCCAAGTTACCCTGCGCCGGGGCATGACCCAGCAGCGCCGCTTTGCGGTACCATTTTGCGGCCTCTGCGGCATCCTCGGCAACCCCCTCACCCGCTTGGTAGATATCCCCCATTGAGGTAAGCGCGTAGACATTTTTCTGCTCGGCAGCGTGGCGGTACCACTTCATGGCCTCGGCTATATTGACCGGTATGCCCCGGCCATGACGATAAATATCCCCCAGATGATCCCGCGCCTGCACGTCACCCTGTTCCGAGGCATGCTCAAACCAAAAACGGGCCTTGGTAAAATCCTGCTCAACCAAACGCCCTTGGTAGTAGAGCAAGGCCAAATTAAACTGTGCCGAAACTTCACCCTGCTCCGACGCAAGGGTATACCAGTAAATGGCGCGTTCTGGATTAACCACCACCCCTTCACCCTGGGCATAGGCAAGCCCCAGTCTAAATTGAGCATTGGCATCGCCCAACTCCGCGCCCTTCTGTAACCAGCGCACGCCGCGACTACGCGCCACAAAACCCTGCCCCGACTTGAGCAGCGCCACCCCAGCACGATAGGCCGCACGCGGCACGCTGGCGCGGTTGGCACTGACCAGTGGTTCTAGAGCCTCTATCCAAACAACGGGGAAATGCTCGGCCATCACCAGTGGTGCCTCGGGCAGAACGGCCAAGTTACCTACCTCCATGGCAGCAGCCCGCTCGTACCACTGTTCGACCTGTTTTTGCAGTTGGGGATTGTTCTCGTTATGCTGCTCAGCCAGCCATTGGGCCATCAAAATCGCGGCAAAGGGCTGCCCCCCATCCGCACTCATTTGGCACTGTTGGCGGGTCTGCTCTGGGGGTAGCTGCGTCGCCACCACATGTCGCACCCCTAAGAGACAGAGTGCTGTGTGCCCCTCCAATACCCCCGCTTGCACAGCCTTGTGCACACGCTGTAAAACGGTTGGCCAATCAATGCTATCGCCCGTACCACGAATCTGTACCATTGCGGCAGCCAGATAGCCACTAGGCTCGCCATTTTCCCCGGCATGCAGGTACCATTGCAGCGCTTTTTTGGCATCCCGTGCGGTGCCACGGCCACGGAAATAGAGATCACCCAATTTAATCCAAGCCCAACGACTGCCCTGCCCCGCTGCGCGGCTATACCATTGAAAGGCCTCAAAAGGTTGAGCCTCTCCGCCGATACCATAATCCAGATAAAGCCCCATAAAAAACTGGGCTCGACGGTAGCCTTGATTGGCCAGTTGTAACAGGCTCCCACGGTCTGTTGGAAGCGCGACCCCATGAGGCCACAACGCGGTACGCTGCGGGCCAGCCAACAGAACATCCTCGGCCAGATTGGGCGCTGCCAAGCCAGCAGATAGGCCGGACGACATCACCACGATGAGCGCTAAAAACAGGGCAGCGCGTCTGCTCACACCTACCCTGCTGTGTCTACATTTTACCATAATGACAACGATTCCCATCCTTGGCATTGCCTGCCCGCCCTTGCATTCCAAGCCAAGGTGACGCTCACACAGATTGCTCCCTCAAAGGGCCATACTAACGGCCTTACAACCCATTGTAAAAGGGCCTTATTGCAAAATCTATCACGGTTGTTCTAACCATGTTTTAGCCAATGCGTCAATTCGTGCTTGCTGCGTTGCATTCATGGCTTTTGTGGATGACTCATAATTGATCCGCGATATCTCATCCCCAGCCCATGCCCCTAGCCGAAAGTGCATAATGGCGCGTCGTTGAGTATCACCCCCACCATCACTATGACCAAGCAAAAACCGCCCAATGGCATTATGCGCCGCACCATAGTTCTGACGCGCCGCCTGAGTATACCAGTTGAGGGCCTCGGCCAAATTTTTATCCACCCCCAAGCCATTTTCCAGCAGATAGCCAACCGCTGTTTGTGCCGGAGCAAACCCCTGTTTGGCCGAACGCACATACCAACCATAGGCGCTACCTGGATTAGCCTGCACCCCTTTGCCACGATAGTGCATATGTCCCACATTAAACTGGGCCAAGGCATCCCCGTGTTTCGCAGCCTCACCATACCACTTGAGTGCCTTTAAAAAATCAACCCGCGTGCCAATCCCCTGCGAATACATATAACCCAGACTATTCTGCGCTTGCACGTGCCCCTGATCAGCGGCCTTTTTAAGCCACTTAAAACCGTCGTCCAAACCATTTCCCAATGCGGTTTCGTCGCGCAAAGACTGACCCATACGATACTGGGCCTCCGCATCTCCCCGCCGCGCTAATCGCATCAATTGGGGCCAAGTAAGCGTGTCATAGCGCTTACCATCCACGGTTTTCGGCTGTCGCTCTGTTGGCGTCGGCGCGCCCTCCCCACCCAGCTGGTTTGCAGGCAAGATCCCACGCTTCTCATCTACGCTACCCTTCGCGGCAGGCCGTTGCAGTGGGGCCACGACACTTTTAGCGATATCCTCTTTGACATGCGCCATTGGCACAGCTTCGCGCCCTGGGGCTTGCTCAAGCGGAGCACTCTGCTCTGCGGCTCTCTTTAGCTGGGATTTCGGTGAAGGCTCGGGTACAGCCCTCGACGGATAGGCATGACGAGCTTCCGGCTCTGGCCGAGCGGTTGTGGTCGTTTCATCCTGTGCCGGGGGTTGCTGGGCCACCAGCACGGCGCTACGGTCCTCCATGGGCTCGGCTGGCTCCAAGCGCTCCGCCGTGCTGGAGCCAAAACCTGCCTTTGCATCCAGTTGGACCTCATCCACAGTTTGGGGGGAAGATGAATCCTGCACGGCAACGCCACTTGGCGGTGTAGAGACCGAAGCGGCGTCTGAACGAACCTTTTGTTTTTCCTCATGCTCTAGGTTTAATTGTGCTTTTTCAAGCTCTTTTTGCTCAGCATCTGGCACCGGCTTAGGCGCTGCGTGGATGACCTGTTTCTGTTCAACCTGGGGTTGACCAGCCGATCTCGGCGCTTGGGTTATTTGCGGGGCACTTACCATCGGCGATGTGGCGGTGGTCCGTTTTTCCAATAATTTGGCACGTAATTCCTGGGCCTGCCACTCACCCAAACGGACGGCTTCATCGGCCCAGGCGGCAAGTTGCGCTTGATCAGGAACACCGGTAGTGGTGGGTTCGGCAACCAGCGCCATGCGTGCCAAGGGATCCCCCAAGGCGGAGCCCACATTCAACCACTCCACAGCACGCTTGCCCCCCATCTTGCCATCAAACGACATTTTGGCCATGGCAGCCAGACGGCTGATGGCCAACGGCTCTCCAGCCTCACCACTACGAATTAACCACTGTTTGGCTTCTGCCCCCATCCCTCCGTGCTGATCCCTGTCCAACTGCCATAAACCATACATCGCCAAGCCATGCCCCCCCAGCGCGGCCCGTTGATACCACAGGCGTGCCAGCGGTATGTTTGCACCTTTTTGGTTGGGTAGATGTTGAAAATGTTTACCGATTAAATAGGCCGCATCCCAACGCCCCAGAGCGTACGCCTGCTGCCAATAGTCAATCGCTTTTTCAACATGACCCCCGTCACCATCCGCAATCCAACTAAGATGTCCCAACCGCATCAAGGCCGCTGCCCGTTGCTGGGGGGTACCCTGCAATGCTTGCTCATACTGCGGGACAGGACCAGTTTTACCTGAACCAGCATGTTTACCTGCCAACAGTTGCGCGTCACCCAAATCAACCAAAGGGGCCGCATTCAAGCCATGGGGCAACAGCACCAGCAGGGAAAACACCAGCCCCACCCCTGCACGCACCAAGCCCAACGCAATCAGCCTTTTGTCACCGTTTTGACAAAGGGCTAATCGCCAGCGCAAAAAAACCATCTTACGGGTATATTTTTCCATTTTTTCAATCTTTTACATTTATGGCCCAGCTGTTGCTTTTAGTACAGCGTCTCAGTAACACGACGAGATTATCACCCCTCTCTTCAGCCACGAGAAATTGGCCAACGAGTGGAGTGTTCACGGATTCCTTCGGCTCCCGTGACGAACCGGTCCTGCCAGACTGGTTGAGCCGGAGGACGGTACCTTGGAGTTGCTCCCGACCGAGGTACCTACTTTCGGGTAGGCCGGGCAGGCTTGCCACCTTTTACTTTCGCCCGGCCTACCTTTTTTTTACCCCATGGCAGACAAAAACCAAAACGCAAGCGCCCGCTTGCGGGCTCGCCCTACGGTCAAGAAACCCATCCACACACCAAAGCGACCATTGTGGCGCACATCTAGGATGAGCGCCAGAGATGCTGGTGCACAAAGTCCAATTTTCTGGAAGAAAAACAGCGAAAACACAAGATTAGTGCGTATCACCTAAGCTATAGCTGGCATCACGCAAGGTGCGGCAATCAAGAATGTGGATATCGGTGTGCTGCACGAGGATTAACCCATCATCACTCAAACGCCGCATTAGGCGTGAGAGAGACTCAGGCTTAATAGAGAGTTTAGAAGCCAGCACGTGCTTAGGCATACCCAGCGATACCACACCTTGATTGCGTACCAGCATATCCTCATCTAAACGCTCCAACAGATAATCAATAAATCGCTGTGGCGCATTTTTCAGGCTTAAACTTTCAATCTCTGCCACCAACACGTGCATCCGCATTGAGAGCGCGGCCATGATACGAAAGCAGGTCTCCTGAGATTGGTACAACATCTCCATAAAAGGGGCATTGGGCAGTTGGTAGATCTCGCTGGTTTGCAGGGCTTCTGCGGTGACAGGGTAGCTGGGGTGGTTTAAAAACATCAGCGGCAAAGCGATATAGTCCCCTGGGCGAATAATCTCAAGCACCTTTTCACGGCCATTTTGAGAAAGGCGCAAAAGTTTGATCAAACCCTTGCGCACAATAAAAAAATGGCTCGCGGGTTGCCCTTCATGGAACAGCACCTCTTTTTTATTCAGCTTTAAGCGCTCCACCGTTGGTTCAAGAAACGACCGTTGCGGTAAAGTCAGCGCCGTAAAAAGGGGGCTTTGCGAAAAAACCGGATCTTGAAAAACCTGCTGCCGCCACGCTTGCATAACCACCCCCTATTTTTAGTATTCAACCGTGACCACACACAACGTGTCGTCCCTTTGGCGACACATCGCACGTACAACAACCCAAGGGTTTAAGGGGCCAAGCAGTTTAAGGGGCATGGTGAAGAGAGTCGATGGCAACGTCATTGACATAAGTCAAGCATCGCCGTCTCATTGAGAAGCGAAAAAACACTCCACAAAAAAGGGTCCAAACGGGGCTAGAAAATATTGTTTAACGCTGTTTAAGTCACGTTGATAGACAATACCATACTGTTTTCCATACACGACCGTCGGTGGCGTTAATTGAATATTTTCAAACTCTCCAGATAGACGGGTTTGCACGCCACCCGTAATTAAGTTTGCCATTTCCCCAAAGGCATCGACCACCATAGGGTCAGTAAAGCTGTTGGCCTCTTCCCCGCTAAAGCTATTCGCCAGTGCAATAACCACATGCATGGGGGCTGATAGATGGATGCCACCCGTCAAAGCACCATTAAAGTTAACCACTGCCGTGGCCTCGGCTTCTGGCGGCACATAATCTTCAAAATCCTGTTTGATCACCGTTGGGCCCTTATGGACATCCTGGGCCAAAAAGGCGATGAAAATTTCGTTCACCGCATCGGTAATAAAACCAGAAAGCTCCTCTTTCATAAATCCAATGTGCACAACATTCATGGAGAGCTCAGGATGGCGTACCATTTCCTGAATAAGTTGGTTGGGGTTTTCCGCGTGTTTTGAAAGAAAACACTTAAATTTACGATAATTTGATGTATCCGTATGGGTAAACTGCACCCCTAATCCAAATTCATCCTGACGGGTAATGCGCCCCTCTAACTCGACCCAAGCCTCACCATCATCCGTGGGCAGTTGCAGTTGAACTTGACACGCTTCACCCAAGTGGTGCGCAGCCAAGCTTTGCCGATACTCAATGTGAACGCTGGAAAAACTGATATTTTTGGTAACCCCTTGCATTTGATGAAGACTACCCAACATCAATACCGCAGGTACAGCAATATCCAGCCGCGTTGTGGAACGCACATTACTGGTACTCTCTACGACAGGGGCATTCTCCATTTAACCTTACCTTTTTCTACTTAGTTGTGCTCATTTCATTCTAGCCTGCATCTTACAGACAGCAAATAGCCCCACACCTCCCCACCATTTTGTGGTTCAAGGGGTCCGCGCGTAATAGGGATCAATACAAGCTTAACCAGTTTTCCCCTCAACAAAAACCCTTTTATATCTCCATCCACGAAGATTTTGTCCACGACCCACATCGCCCCAATTTTTTCCACGAATAAAGCGCGTATCCACCACCCTACACCTGCAACGTATGGGTGTCTTGAAAAGCACGCCTTACGAAATTTAAAATAATATCTTTCTTTTAAACCTCATTCTTGACAACTTGTGTATTTTTCTCGCTTGAATAAACCGCGTGCCTAGCGCTCCAAAAAATGATCCGTTACCTCCTTTAACCCACCCGTGCGCAAGAGAGCCCAGCCTACTGGTGGGCAGCGGTTTAATCCCCACGCTGGGAACAGGAGGCTCAGTTCCACCCAGCCGCTCAACAGCCAGCAGCTCCCCCCTGCACCTTTTAACCCCTACCCTTTGCCATGTGCCACACTAACGTTACCCAATGGGCTCAGTCACGCCCCCAGCCACCACAAGCGGGTGACGCTGGAGCAGTCCATTCAAACAATGCAACATATCCTCAATATGGCCACACATCTGGTAAATCTCTTCGGTACTACGCCCATCAAACGGACCAATACAACGCCCCCCATGGGTTTCATAATAGTGCTCGATGAGCTCTTCGGCCTCCCACATGCGCTCACGCATACGCATGGGGTTCGCATCACCGGACAAGGCAGCGTAAATCGCCTGGGTTAGGCCAAAGGTTTCTCCATTAATCGACCAATCCAGGGGCAACTGGTCGGGCCTTTGCTGCGAAAAATGGCGATAGATGGCTGGACGGTAGCGCTGAACACCAACCACCCATGGCAACAATGAGGGATCGGGATAGGGGCCACACCACTCATTTATCGCGAGGATCATATGCTCCAGATAGGCTGCTGACTCCAGCTCTGTTAGCTTAAGGGTATGGCAAACATCTGCAAAAACAACCCATAAATGCTCTCGCCAACCCAGTGGACAACGATCCACCATGGGCGGCTTGACCTGCTGCTGCCACTGTTCCATCCAACGCTCTTGCTGCATTACCTACGGTTCCTCTTACCCATCTTGCGGCCACTAAGCTTGCCCCATCCTAGCAGAAAGGGCGCTGCATGGCAGCGCCCTTTTCCAAGAACCGGCGATGAAATGCGCTTACAGGCTGTAGGGCTCTTTTAACTTAACCACACTAAACAACGGTACAGAAGTTTCTCCAGCACTTTCCAATACCGCATGCTCACGCACCTCTAACTTGTCTTCCAAGAGCTTGCGTACAGAGTCGGTTATCACAACCAAATTACCCTGCTGGTCGGAGCGGGCCGCTTGGTGGGCCAACTCCACATTGTCACCAATCACCGTGAAATTACGGTCCCGATAGTGACTACCGATATTACCCAGTACAATACGCCCAGCATTGATCCCAATACGTACCTTAAAGCTCTGGCCGGTCTCCCCATGAATTTTAGGCAGGCTCTCAACCAACCGACAGGCTGCCGCTACGGCACGGTGAGCGCCATCATCCTGCCGGTCAAAGGAGACATATAAACCATCGTTAATCAATTTATCCACGGTTGCGTGGTATCGCACCATGATCTCACAGGCCATATCAAAGTAGCGGTTCAAAAAGGTCACCAACTGCTTGGCGTCTAAACTACGACAAATTTTGCCAAAGCCGACAATGTTCATAAACAGCATGGTACGAAACTGGTCGTCCGAAACCCCGCCCTGATCATCGTACAAATCAACAATTTTATGCTGCGAAAGGTGGCTTAAATAGTTTCTAAACGAGGCACGCTGTTGATCCAAACGACGATCCGCCAACACCCGCTCTACCTCCGCCACCACCCGATCTCCCACAAAAGGCTTAGAGATAAAGGCATGGATGCCAATGGAACGCATTTTCACCATATCCGCTTTAGAGTCGCGGGTAGTCACAAAAATAATGGGTACATTGGCGCGTTGTTTATTCTCACTCGCGCGAATGCGCACGCACATTTCCAACCCGTCTAGGTTTGGCATTTCGTAGTCAGAAATAACCAAGTTATAGTGCGTTTTCATGGACATGCCCAAACCCTGCAAGCCATCTTTCGCCTCATCCACGCGAAAACCCTGGGCGGTCAAAGCATTGCGCAGGGTGGTCCGAATAAGCTCAGAATCATCCACCACCAAAATGCGCTCGGGGCGCTCAGCCTCAGCATTGGAGCTCAGCAGACGACGAATGCGCGACACCAACTCTGGCACCACCACCGGTTTAGCCAAATAGTCGTCTGCACCTGCATCAAACCCCTTAGCCACAGCCTCCTCTGAGGTTTGCGAGGTTAGCAACAAGATCGGAATATCTTTAACCATGGTTGAACGCACATTGTGACACAGCGTCAAACCATCCATCACCGGCATCTCCACATCGGTGACAATGATATCCACATCTGCGGTATCCACCAGCGTGAGCGCCTCACGTCCATCCCACGCCTCCACCACATGGAACCCTTCTTCACGCAGAGCCGGTACCACCACCCTATGGAAAAGGTCGCTATCCTCCACATAAAGCACAGTGGGTATAGGGGGCACCAGCAGATCCATCAGCTTATGCACATCCTCTTTTTGGAACGGTAAGGTCAAAAATTGATCCGCTCTATGCTGGATCGCCTGTTCACGAATTTGAGGATTGCCGGAGAGAAAAACCACTTTGGTCCGTTTACCTAGCATCTTGTGACGTTTGATCGCTTCGCAAACCTGGATGCCATTGGCACTTTTGAGTTCTGTTCGCAGAAACACCAAGTCTGGAGCCGTCTCAATGATTTGCTCAAAAAAACCCTCACTATCCGATGTGAGTTCCTCAACCGCAAAACGTTCGCCATCTGCTAGCGCACCCATGATCATTTTGTTAATCATGGGTGTGTCCGTAATTAATAGAACCTTGGTGACTTTAAGACCCATCTGCGGTGCTCCCCCCTAGCAATCATGTCAAAAGTCAACATGCATGCTGACTTTCGACAATCCCCAGCGATTAACAAAACGGCGTTCCAAATATCCCTCATTTACATAACGACATTTCCAATTATTCAAAATTTATTGGTACAATTGCAAGACAATCTTGATAGAAAAAACGGCATCTTGTTAACCCATGTTTAACATTTCTCTACCGAATTTAGGCATGTTTGGCCTATTGATATATTTTAACTCAAGTTTCGCAGTTCGTTTCGGCCAGAATTTGACGTTGTGAACCAAGGGGATCGAGCATCAATGCCTTGCTGAGCCAAGCCTCGACCTCCTGTTCAAAGAGTTCAATTACCTCGTTTTTTTGGTGATTTTCAAGAATGGATGTTCGGCCAAGGGCATCATTGAAGATGGCGCGGAAGGTATGCCAGAGCTTTCGGGCATAGGTCAAAGCGGCCAGATTGTGGGCGAGTTGATCCCGCTGGCTGCCTTTGATCGCCACCATGCTGGAGAGAACAGCATGGCGCATGGCAGCTAGGTGTAGGCAGGCGATGACTGCTTCGAAGGATCGGACGGATTCATTAAGGAAACCAAGGTGCTGTTTGGATTCCTTGTAGAAAACTTCGATTCCCCAGCGGTTGGCGTAGTGCTCGATCATATTTGACAGCCCCATTGACCGGTCTGTGGTCAGAAAGACGGCCCACTCCTTCGAGCCGGTTTTCGGATCGATCAGCCGGACGAAGAACAGACGTATAAGGCCGATTTCGGGGTGCTCTGCATCTAGGAAGGTTCCTTTGAAGCGCTTGGACCCCTTAGCTTTCCTGATCTTGCCCTTGGCAAACCGGGTGTAAAGTTCGGCACTGGTCAGTCTCTCGCCCTGGAATAGGAACTTGGTGTTGTTGCGCTTCCATCGGATCAGGGGGACCACGCCCAGATCCAGGATTTTCTTGACGAACTTAACCGATGAGTACCAAGCATCGGCGAGAAAATACTGGGCCGGAATCCCAGCTTGAATGGCTCTGGCAACCATGTCGACAGTCTGATCAAGCTTAGACATCTTGGCCGCCTCACGGTAACGCCGTCCAAGATGTGAGCGACAATCGAACCGGTAACTGAGGATGTGGAGCAGATTGCTGATCAGAGGCCGCTTTGAAAAACGCAAAGCGGCATCCAGTGGCAAGGTTCCCTGCTTGTTAACCCAGACCAAGTGGGCTGCTTCAAAACCTGCAACTGAGCGGCCGGTATTGTGGTCATGATGCCAGCAAACACCTTCAATACGATCACCACGCTTCTCTTTGACGGTGGTATCGGCAACAAGGTAGCCGGGGCCGAGATCCAGCGTTCGCCACTGGGGTAGTAACTTTTTGATTAGCGCCCAATGCGCATTCCGCCATGGAAATTGGCGTTGGAGCAACCGGTAGAAGGTATCCTTGCCTACCGCGAAGACCGACAGAAAGTGGTCGCGGCAAAAAAGGTGAATGGATGGCACCTTCAACAGAGGATGCAGGATCAGTAACATGATCAGCGTCGGAAGATCCTTCCCCGTTCGTTTGCTCCATCCGCGCCGATTGAATATCGCCTGGAAGCCAATTTCCTGGAGAAAATCGACGATAGCGTTATCTACGCCGAATACTCCAAAGGATTGGGTTTTGATCTCGTCAATCATGGGGGTAGGCACAGTAGCCTGTTCCCTGTTATGCTGATTCATGAAGCTGGCCTCGTCCCTGAGCTATCTGACTGATTCGACACCAGAATTATAGCATACACGAGGCAGCTTTGCCCTTGACTTGGTTGGCAAATATCAGTCCAATTGATCGGTCAACGAACTGCGAAACTTGAGATTTTAACATATTGATTTATATGTACTCACAAATTCAAACATGTTTTGTAGTGCCATAATAAATTATTATGTCTTGCGCCACCATGGTGCTTTTGGTATCATTCCGAGTATGTATATACGACGCACACAAACCCGCAATACAGCCACAGGCGAATCTTACTACACGCATCGCCTGGTTCAATCCCTTCGTGTCGGCACGAAGGTCAGGCAGGTGACACTCTTGAATCTTGGCCGTCATTTCGCCATAGGCCAGAATCACTGGCCCACCTTGTGTTCACGTATCGATCAACTGCTAAGCCCTCAGAAGACACTGATTTCTCTTGATTGTCCTTCGCAAGTGGAGCGGGAGGCCCAGCGTATTGTCGCGCAATTGTTGACCCGTCAGCCGGAAGCAATCCCGTCTGCCAAGGAGACGGAAACCGGCCTTTCCCCAGAGGATGTGCAAACAGTATTGGTGGACTCTCTTGAAATGAGCCGCCCCCGGAGTGTGGGGGTGGAGCAGGTGGGACTATGGGCCATGGGTAAGGCAGGGTTTACAGAACTGTTGGCCGATGTCGGACTAACCGGCCCTCAGCGAGCCGCAGCCATCGGCGCCATTATTGGACGCATGGCCGCACCTGGTTCCGAACGGGCGCTGCATAGATGGCTCAGCGCCCAAAGCGGCCTAGGGGAGTTGCTTGATGTGGACTTCGAGACCATGAGCCTGATGCAATTTTACCGAGTTTCAGACCTATTGATCAGAAACCGCGAGGCTATCGAAAACAGATTGTTTTCCAAGATTAACGATCTATTCAACCTGCCGGGCACCGTCACCTTATACGATTTGACCAATACCTATTTTGAGGGAGAGGCAGAAGGAAACAGCAAAGCTCAGCGGGGGCGCTCAAAGGAGAAGCGTTGCGACTCTCCCCTGTTGACCTTGGGTCTGGTACTCGACGGTAGCGGGTTTGTGCGCCGTTCGCAGATTTTCCCCGGCAATGTCTCCGAAGGGAGCACCCTGGAAGGGATGCTCAAAGGCTTGAATGCTCCCAATGGTGCCTTGGTGGTTATGGATCGGGGGGTAGCCACTGAGGCCAATCTTGTCTGGTTACGCGACAAAGGCTATCGTTATCTGGTGGTCAGCCGAGAACGCGAGCGGCAATTCGATTTCAACGGTGCTGCATGTATCGAAACGGCCGCAAAGGAACAGATCCACATCCAAAAAGTTCTCAGCGACGATGGCCAGGAGGTGAGGCTTTACTGTCATTCCCAACGCCGTGCGGAAAAGGAAAAGGGGATCTCCCGGCGTTTTGCCGAGCGCTTTGAAGCCGGTCTGACTAAGCTCTCCGAGGGGCTTTCCAAGCCCCGCACCACAAAGAATATCGATAAACTTTGGGAGCGCATTGGACGGCTGAAAGAAAAAAATCGTGGTATAGGCCAGCACTACCACATCGAAATCATCCCGGACGACAGTGGTTTGCAGGCCCAAGCCATCCATTGGAAACAAAAACCGCTCGATGGCACCTCGCTGACCCACCCTGGGGTCTACTGCCTGCGTAGCAACGAGACCGGCTGGGATGAGGAGCGCTTATGGCGCACCTACATCACCCTCACGGATCTGGAATCGGTGTTTCGCTCTCTCAAATCGGAATTGGGCTTGCGTCCACTCTTCCATCGGAAAGAGGAACGCAGCGATGGTCATCTGTTTATCACCGTGCTGACCTACCAGATCGTACAGATAATACGTCAACAATTGGCGGAAAAAGGTATCCACGGTCGCTGGAGCACGCTGCGAGACATCCTCTCCAGCCAGTGCCGGATTACCGCTTCATTTCGACGACCCGATGGACATTCCTTGCAGGTGCGCAAAGCCACCAGACCTGAGCCTGAACAACAGAAAATCTTCCAGGCGCTTGGAATCCATGCAAACCCAGGCGGGGTGAAAAAGATGGTCGTCTGAGCACATTTTCCAAAGAATGCACAGTTTGTAGTGCCACTCGAAAAAAATACACATCGTAAGATTCTGTATTTTAAGATCTTCTACAATAGCCTGTTAAACATGGGTTAAGAGCCCCCGCTTTCATCAAATATCACCCCCCAAGCTGCCTAAAAAATCGCCCCCGTTAAGGTTATTCACCCATCCAGGGGCTTTTAGAGCGGCCAACGGCCCTCAAGCCACGCACAAAAAAGACGCCTACCTGCTTAAGGAAAGCGTCTTCTTTTGCACCGCAGTTGTGACAAGCCCAAACCCGACTTCCCGTTTGCGGGGAACGCCCCAACTAGCGCGGAGTTACATCACGCTCATATAAGATGTCCAACCGTTTAAACAGCTCTGCTCGACCCTGATTATAACGGTCAACAAACTCCTTACTCGAAACCGCACTCTGCTGCGCCGCCTGTAACAAGCTCACCAACAGCGCCAACTGCTCATCCAGTTTTTTTAAGGAATCCCCATCCAACCCCTCGCGCACCTGACCCGATAACGTTTCGCTCATACTTTCCTGCTGAAAGCGATCCCCAGCTTGCTCATTGGCAGAGAGTTTCATACGGCCTTCTGCCAGTTTTTGACCATAGCACTGCCACTGCATGACGCCACTTTTAACCCGTCGCAAATCAAAGGGCACCGGGCCTAGATCAAAACGTGACTGTGCCTGGTGTAGGGTGGCGGTCGCCTCTTCAATGGCACCGGTCATTTTGGCAAAACTATAAATCGCGTTGGTAACACAGCGATTGATGCCCTGTGCATCAGCCACTACCCGGGCAACCGTTTTGGACGATTCAGTGGTCTGCTGCACCACCCCTTTTGCCTCACTGGTGACCTGTTGCGTATCCTCACTTTGCTGGGCCACCTTTTGCGCAAAGGTCGCCGCCTCCGATGAAGTGGTGGCAATTTGCGTGGCACCCGCCGCAGCCTCGGCCGTCGAACGGGCAATCTCACGGGCAGCAAAGTCCAACTCATCCGTATTGCGCATCACCGCATCCGAGGCCTCCGAAAGATGGCGCATATGGTCCACCACATTTTTGCTCAGGGTTTCCTGTGCCTCCACAGCCTCCGTCACATTGTTCAGCGATTGGTGGATATCATTGACCGCCGTGGCGATCTCCATAACCGCTGTCGAAGCCTGCTCGGTATGACCTTGGATCGTGCTAATTTGTTTCGAGATCATCGCCGTCGCATCGGCTGTCTGCCTAGCCAACTCTTTAACCTCATTAGCCACCACGGCGAACCCTTTACCCGCCTCCCCTGCCCCCGCAGCCTCAATGGAGGCGTTCAAAGCCAACATGTTGGTTTGATCCGCAATATTTTTAATAATCCCAACCACCTTGCCAATTTCATCTGCCGAACTGTTGAGCTGATCCACAACCTGATGGGTGTTTTTAGCCCGCACATTGGCACTCTTGGCCTGTTCACCAGCCTCATGACAGAGATGGCGCACCTGGAACACGGCATTGGCCATGCCTTGCAGGTTCTCCCCAGTCTCTCCCACCGACTGATTGACCAAATGCAGGTTGCTCTTTACCTCGGACATGTTGCTGTGCATCTGCTCCGAAGCAGCGGCCACCGTGTTAATATTCTGGCTCACCATCTCCGAAGTCTCGGCGATATCTTGCACATTTCCCGATAACAACACGGCGGCCTCTGAGGTCTCTATAGCGCGCTGTTCCACCTTATCCATGGCGACCTCAATACGCGCAAAAGCCTCCACTAATTTACTGTTGTGTCCCACCACGTCAGCCATCATCGTGCTCTGCGTGCCCGCGTCACCCTCTAACTGATCCCGCAGTGTTACCAAGCCATCGGCACACGCAGCTATGGTTTCAGCTTGTACGCTCAAGGTACCAATGCTACTGCGCAACCCCTCAACCATCTGGTTGACACCGCCTCCAATGGCATCCACCTCATCTTGACAACGCACCGGCACCGAACCACTGACATGGCCTTGCCCCACACGCTCCAATAAGGCATTGATGGCGCCAATACGCACCACCAAACTTTTGGTAAAAAATAAAGCAAACAGGGCAGCCACCATGGCAACCCCTAAAATAACGCCATCAATTTTTATCATGACGCGCTTATAATTGTTTAAAATGTGGGATACATCTTCCTCAACACGAACCATAATTACCGCGTGTTTATTGACATCTTTTAACACCAAGTCAAATACTGCTGTGCTTTTCTGTAACCGGGCGCTGTCCTCTTGATCTTTATTTTTTACTTCGACCAAAGAGATTTTTTGAACGCCGAGCAGTACCTGTAACTCTTCCAAAATTAATTCCAGATCACTCCCCAACACCACCATATTATAGGTGCCGCGCTTGTCGTTTTTATCCGCATTGCGCTTGTTGTAATAGGGGGAAATTTGCATTAAACGCACCTTGCCATCGGGAAAACGTTCAATACCATAGGTCATAATTTTTTTATCGGCTCGATCTAGTTGGTCCAGCAGTGGTGCGTTATAATTGGCCTCATCCTGACCGTTTTTCTGCTCATAATAAGAGGTCATCACACTGGGCGTAAGACGACTGTTCCAAAAAAACAACGCCCCACGTTTTTCATTGGCTAACAGGTTCCATACACTATCGGCCTGCTTTCTAACCAACTCAGAGTCCGCTTTTTTAAGCGCCGCAATAAGCTTTTTATCGGTTCGTGGGACATCTGCAATCCGCATTAGGGTATCCCCCCGTGCGGTAATCAGACTTTGTAGGTTTTTCGCGTAGGCATCATGCTTACTGCTCAGCATGCGCTCAATGGCATCATCCTGCATATTTTGCAGGAACATCAATGAAATAAACAAAATCACCACCAGTGGCAGCAAAATGGTCATCAATAATTTGACGCGCAGAGAGAGATTTTTGAAAAATTGCATGGAGTTCCTATCCTAATGAGTGCTGTAGAACCACAAAAAAAACGACCTGACTCTCAGAGACGCCAAGTCAGGTCCAGCCAACCTATGAACCCATCCCATCAACCACAGAACGCCCGATCAACCGCACCGACCCTGTCCCCTGCTCAACACCTGTTAAGCCAGCATATACCCCCAGTGCAAAATCGAGGGGACTGAAGAGATACGCTCAGCAGCCCCTCGGTTCCGCCAAAACGGTCACTCTATGGGTAGGGATTGTGCTTTCCAGTCGTTCATACCCAAGCGGTACCACTGCACGTTGCTAAAGCCTAATTTGGTCAGCGCCAGAGCCGCCTTAGGGCTACGCCAGCAGGTCAAACCGTTGCAAAAGGTGATAATCGCCTTATCCTTAGGCTGATCCATCAAACCTGCACACTCTGCTTTCAATTTTTCCATCGTCGCCGCAACGTCAGCATCATCCAACGTTGCATCGCCGGTCGCCACCTGACAGTTCACCGAACCGGGAACAGTGCCGCCACTAAAACCAGAAGCCTTACGGCAATCCAACAAAAAGGCGCTACCACTCTCCATAGCAGCCATCACCTGCTCGGAGTCAACAATGGTTACCCCATCAACGGCAGCTGGCACTTCGGGATTACCGCCTGCCTGAGCAGGTACCGACACCATCAAAGCCACCACCAGCGCCATCATCCCCATCCATTGTTTCATACCCACCTGTAGCATCATCGAACACCCCTTATTTTTTGTGTAATGAAACCGCTCTTCGATAAAGCATAACGCAGAAGCTACTCTGTTTCCACATAGAAATAGGCTTCTTTTCACCCATTATTCAAGTAGCTTTTCAATGACACGTTGGTTTACGTAACACTTTAAACCGTTCCTCACAAAAAATTTAGCCCTAGGTTGCAAAAAAAGCTGCATGCCCGGCAGGCATGCAGCTTTTTATCCCATCACAACCACCGTTTAACCTATGATTACTCACTTAATAACGGCGTTTTTGCAATCGCCTGCGTCCTAGAGGAACAGGCAGAAAGCCCGACAAATCAAGCGCCTCATGTGTTACTTAAGGCGCGCCATAAAGCCAAACTTTATTGAAAACCACTCAACACCGCGGTACCGCCATCGTAACCTACTTGGCTGGAACGCAAAACCGCCCCCCAGATGATCCTGGCTCCCCTAGGCATGAAAGGGGTTCTGCACGATCAGCGTTTCACTCCGGTCTGGACCTGTAGAAAGAATGCTGATCGGCACCCCAACCACCTGCACCAAACGGTTGAGATAAGCCTGGGCTGCGGCAGGCAGATCTTGCCAATTTTTACAACCCACAGTGGACTCACGCCAACCAGGCATGGTTTCATAGATCGGTTCAACCCGATCCAACTTAGCCGTATCGGCTGGCACATAGGCCGTCTCTTTACCATCAATACGGTAGCCCGTGCAGAGCCGCACCTCTGACATACCATCCATCACATCCAATTTGGTAATGCAGATGCCATTGAGGCCGCTTACCCGTGCCGAGTGACGCACCACCACGGCATCAAACCAGCCACAGCGGCGAGGACGTCCGGTAGTTGCGCCAAACTCATGCCCTTTTTTGGCCAAATATTGACCGTCGGCGCACTCAAGTTCTGTAGGGAATGGACCACTGCCCACGCGGGTCGTATAGGCTTTCACAATACCTAACACATAGTCTAACTTACCCGGTGCTACACCACTGCCGCTACAGGCCCCTGATGCGTTGGTGGTGGACGAAGTTACAAAGGGATAGGTCCCAAAATCCACATCCAGCAACGCACCTTGAGCGCCCTCGAACAGAATATTTTTACCCTCGGCCTGGGCCTGCTCCAGCCAAGGTGCCAAATCTTCACAATAGGGGGCCAGTTGATCCCCCATGCGTAGATAGTCATCACGAATATCGGCCAGTTGAAAGCCCTCTTCGTGATAATAATTTTTGAGCAGAAAGTTCACCAGATCGAGATTTTCCCGCAGTTTCTCTTCAAACAGTGCCGGGTTATACAGATCCACCAATCGAATACCCCGACGGGCTGATTTATCTTCGTAACAGGGGCCGATACCTCGGCCTGTGGTGCCAATTTTTTTCTCTTCGCCCTTTTTCTTTTCCCGCGCCTGATCCAGCGCATTATGGTAGGGCAAAATCAGGTTGGTACGATCAGCGATCTTTAAGTTCTCCGGGGAGATCGCTACGCCGACTTCGGCCAATTTGGCCATTTCGGCCAGCAGTGCCGCAGGGTCCAACACCACCCCATTGCCGATGGCACACTGCTTACCTGGACGGATGATACCCGATGGGATGAGATGCAGAATATATTTTTTGCCATCCACCACCAGTGTATGGCCTGCATTGTGCCCTCCTTGGAAACGCACCACCATATCGGCCTGCTCCGTGAGCAGATCCACAATTTTACCCTTACCCTCATCACCCCATTGGGTGCCGACAATCACTACATTTGACATGATTTTCTGACCGCTCTCTCTCAACAACACCCCTACCCAGTCCCCCAGGCAACGATATCTGTCTGCACCGCAGAGGATCCACGGCAACCCAATTGGACCAAAAGACCCCCTTTGGTCTTATTTCCGTCTGGCTTATAACACACAAAAGGGCCGCGTTTGAAGAGGCCCTTTTCTTATTATTCCCTATCGTGGGGGTCGCTTCAAAGAAAATTCGTCGCCATGATGTCACCTTTTTCACCACCCCACTACTGGCATGAATAGCCCCTATTTTACGGCACCACCTAAAAAAGCCTGACCATTCGGTCAGGCTTTTTTTAATTTCAAACAGTTATGCCAATTTTACTTAAGCTTGTCGATATGTTCCTGCGTGACCAGCGTCACTCCACCCTCGGTACGATAAAAGCGTTGAGCATCCAGTTGAGGGTCCTTACCAATCACCATACCATCGGGAATCACCGTATTGGGGCCAACAATGCACTTAATCAGGGTACATTTACGCCCAATATCCGCATGAGACAGAATGACAGAATCGCTCACAAAGCTGTAAGAGTTGACCCGCACATCGGTAAACAGTAAGGAGCGCTCCACGGCAGAACCCGAAACAACGCACCCCGCCGAGACCAAACTATCCACCGCATAGCCCCGCCGTGAGTCATCATTAAACACAAATTTGGCGGCTGGGCGCTGCACTTGGTAGGTCCAAATGGGCCATTTTGGATCGTACAGATCCAACTCTGGGGTAACATGGGTTAGGTCCATATTGGCTTCCCAGTAGGCATCCAGGGTACCCACATCCCGCCAATAGGGCTCTTTTTTACCATCCAAGCCCACACAACTGTGGGAGAAACGGTGCGCCATAACTTTCACTTTGGGCACCAGATAGGGAATAAGATCTTTGCCAAAATCGTGAGAGGAGTCCTCCAACAAGGCATCCCGCTCCAACTGCTCCACCAGCAGTTCATGATCGAAGATATAGATCCCCATGCTTGCCAACGCCCAACCCGGACGGTTGGGTAGCTCTGGAGGGGTCTGAGGTTTCTCTAAAAATTTGACAATCTGGTCTTGCTCGTCCACATCCATAACACCAAACTCACGGGCCTCGGCCACCGGGACCTCCAGGCACGCCACTGTCACCTGGGCACCACTGGTAATGTGATGATCCAGCATAACGCTGTAGTCTTGTTTATAGATGTGGTCTCCCCCCAAAATAACCACATATTTGGGGTGATGGCTTTCGATTAGATCAATATTTTGATAGACGGCATCGGCGGTGCCTGAGTACCAGGATTCGGCGGCGGTCTGCTGCTGGGCGGGCCATACCTCGACAAACTCATCAAACTCGGCGCGGAACGAACCCCAGCCACGTTGCACATGTTGGATAAGGTTATGGGCACGATATTGGGTCAACACCCCCACCCGGCGCATGCCCGAATTGACGCAGTTGGAGAGCGCAAAGTCAATAATGCGAAATTTGCCCGCAAAGGGAACCGCTGGTTTTGCTTCTGTGTCGGTTAGATTTTTCAAACGACTGCCACGACCACCCGCTAAGACCAAGATTAAACTCTGCCGAATCGCTTCATTTAAGTTGGCCACACCGTTTTTGCTTTTGTCTGCCATGCTAAGCTCCCATCAAAAAAGGTCACGGGTCATCTTAGGTCGCGGGTAAGCGCCTGTTGGCAGGCATGCCCGTCGACCCTATCCAATTCCAGCCAAGATGATCCATTACAACACAGGAGAGTTATCTCCTCATCACCGTATAATTGCAATCACCAACCCCCACACCCGCGCTTTTTTGCCTGAGGGACAAACCATTGTCACGCCCCTTTCATAAAAGGCGCGTATCAATAGCCCGTCGTCAACGGTCAAGCCCACCCAATTTTCCTGTTTCTGCACAGACTAGCACTAAATAGCCCATGTCGTATACAGCAGGATTGATTCTCTCGTCTGGATAATGGGCACGTGTTTTGAGCATCGACCGGGTCGTTATGGCATCTTCTTGCACTGGATCATTTACACAACTGTCAATGGGGATTAAGATGGTGCGGTTTGGCGAGCGATTCATCCGTATATCAGACTGGACGGTGTTTGAACACCTCTAGTAGATCTAGCATGTTCAACGTGCTGTTTACGCCCATGGAAACCAAAATTGATGCGTGTGCTATTTGTAACATCAGAGATCTACCCACTCATAAAAACCGGTGGTCTTGGCGATGTCGCCGCTGCTCTGCCCGCAGCGTTGATTGAACAAGGCGTTGATATACGCGTTTTGGTGCCCGGCTACCCTAGTGTGCTAGAAGGCATGCAGCGCCAAGGTGATGCTATTGTGCTGGGTGAGGTTTTTGGTCATGGTGATGCCCGACTCATACCCGGCCGCCTGCCCGATAGCGATGTTTTTTTGTGGGCACTGGACATTCCTACCCTCTACAACCGTCCGGGCAACCCCTACTTAAGCCACGATGGCCGGGATTGGGGGGACAATGCCATTCGCTTTGCCGCCCTCTCGCGGGTAGCGGCATTGATTGCCGAAGCGGGTGGTTTTTTAGGTTGGCGTCCCGATGTGCTGCACGCCAACGATTGGCAAGCGGGCTTGGCCTCGGCTTATCTGCATTTTTCTGGCAACCGTCACTGTAAAAGCATCATCACCGTGCACAATATCCAATTTCAGGGCAATTTTCCCGCCCGTGTGGTGCACGAGGTTGGCTTACCTGCCAGCGCCATGCATGTTTATGGTGCCGAATTTTACGGACAGTTTAGCTTTTTGAAAGCGGGCCTTTTTTACAGCAACTGGCTCACGACCGTCAGCCCCACTTATGCCAATGAGATCTGCACCCCTGCCTATAGCTTTGGTATGGATGGCCTGTTGCAAGATCGCGTACACCAGCTACACGGCATTCTTAATGGCATTGATTACCATGCCTGGAACCCCGAGACCGATCCTTTAATTCCCCACCCTTATAGCCGTGATACCCTAGAGAACAAGCTTCTCAACAAACGGGCTTTGCAGCAGGAGATGGGGCTGTTGGTGGAGGATGATCGGCCCCTGTTTGGTCTGGTCAGCCGCTTGACCGAACAAAAGGGCATTGATCTTATTTTGGAGGCCATTCCAGCGGTGCTCAGTGCCGGGGCCCAATTGGTTGTGTTGGGCAGCGGCCACCGCGCTTTTGAGGATCAGCTGCGCCAACTCGCCGCGCAAAACCCGCTACAAGTCGCGGTACATATTGGTTATGACGAGATTCACTCCCACCGCATCCAAGCAGGGGTCGATATTCTGTTGGTGCCATCACGCTTTGAACCGTGCGGCCTGACCCAACTCTATGCCATGCGCTATGGCACCCTACCCTTGGTCAGACGCACCGGCGGTTTGGCCGATAGTGTTACGCCCATCCATTCCGAAAACCACGGCACCGGTTTTCTGTTTGATCGACCCGACACCATCAGCCTACTTACCGTCATGTTGCAAGCCATGGGTTGCCTGCGCAACCCCACCCTGTGGCGCAATGCCCAGCAACGTGCCATGTCCATGGATTTTGGCTGGCGCAAATCCGCACGTGCCTACATGCATCTATATGAATCTGGGGCACCACCGGTCATGTAACCCCTGCATTGACAGGGCTATAATGGCTTAACTTAACCGTATAAACTAACCGCAACCCGGTTTGAGAGAGAACCCCATGACACTGGACGAGCAACTTTCCGAATCCTCGGTACACGAGCATGACCGCCCCGACTGGAACGCCACCTTCATCAAAGAGAAGTTGGTCAACTACATGGTCCATGATGTCGGTAAAGATCCCGATATTGCCAGCGAACGCGACTGGTACTACGCCGTTGTCTATTTTGTACGTGGTGTATTAAGCGAGCGACGCATTCGCCAAAACCGCTACCTGCGTGATGAAAAAGGGCGCCGTGTTTATTATCTTTCCATGGAATATTTGATCGGGCGCAACCTCATGCGCACGGTATTGGATTTAGATTTAAACATCTTGTTACGTGAAGCCCTGTCAGAATTTGAGCAGGATCTGGACACCATTGTCGCTTGCGAGGTTGATGCAGCCTTGGGCAACGGTGGTCTAGGACGTCTGGCTGCTTGTATTTTAGACTCCATTGCCAACCAAAGCTTCCCTGGCATGGGCTACGGCATTCGCTATGAGTTTGGCATGTTTAGCCAGTCCATTGAAGAGGGTATGCAGGTTGAACACCCCGAACATTGGCTGCGTCATGGCAACCCCTGGGAGTTTGAGCAGCCCAACGTAAAATATCGGGTCCGCTTTAACGGTAAGATTCTCTGTTTTAAAGATGCCGATGGCAACGACACCTGCCAGTGGGTAGACACCAAAGATGTGGTGGCCTTGGCCTTTGACGTGCCCCTCTCCGGCCATAAAACCCCCAGCATTACCAACTTGCGACTTTGGTCGGCGCGGGCTACCCGTGACTTTGATCTAAGCTACTTCAACGAAGGCAACTATGTTGAGGCGGTTAAGGATAAAGCGGTTTCTGAGAACCTTTCCAAAGTGCTCTACCCCAATGACTCCACCTTGCGCGGGCAGGAGTTACGGCTCAAGCAGGAGTATTTCTTTGTCAGCTCCTCCTTACAAGACATTATGGAGCGCTTTAAGCTAGAGAATGGCGATATTCGCCAGTTCCCTAAGCGCGTGGTCATCCACCTTAACGACACCCACCCCTCGCTGGCGGTACCCGAACTGCTGCGTCTGTTCTGCGATGAGTACGGTTTGGAGTTTGACGAAGCCTGGGACCTCTGCCGTCAAACCTTTACCTATACCAACCACACCCTGCTGCCCGAGGCGTTGGAGACGTGGCCCATCGCCATTATGGAGCATGTACTGCCCCGCCATTTACAGATTCTCTACAAGATCAACCATCAGCATCTTAAAGAGGTCAAACACCGCTACCCAGGGAATAGCACCATCCTGAGCCGCATGTCACTCATTGATGATGTGAGCAAGCGGGTACGCATGGCCCACGTCTGTATTGTGGGTAGCTATTCGGTCAATGGTGTGGCGGAGCTGCACTCGCGTCTTATGCAGGCGGGCATGTTCAAAGACTTCAAAGAGATGCGTCCTGGTGTCTTTACCAACGTCACCAACGGTATTGATCAGCATCGCTGGCTCAACATGTCCAACCCCGGGCTCTCTGCTTTGATCAAGGAGAGCATTGGCGACAAATGGGTTTCGGATCTACCCGCCTTGGTTGAACTGGCCCCCTTGGCCGATGATGCGGGGTTCCGTCGCCAGTTCCATGATATTAAGCGGGCCAACAAAGTGCGTCTGGCCCAATTGGTGGCCCGTAAAACTGGGGTAGAGCTTGACCCTTCCTCCATGTTTGATGTCCAGGTCAAACGTATTCACGAGTATAAGCGCCAGTTGCTTAACCTTATGCATGTGGTAACCCGCTACATTCGTATCCGGGATGGGGTCGAGAATGATATGGTGCCCCGTTCGGTCATTATTGGTGGCAAGGCGGCACCGGGCTACCACATTGCCAAGCAGATTATCCGCTTAATCAATGATGTCGCCAGCACCATCAACAATGATCCGGCGATCAAGGGCCTGCTTAAGCTGGTCTTTTTGCCCAACTACAATGTCTCCAAAGCCGAGATCATCATGCCTGGCTCAGAACTTTCTGAGCAGATTTCCACACCGGGCATGGAAGCCTCGGGCACGGGCAATATGAAGTTTGCCCTAAACGGTGCGCTAACCATTGGCACCCTGGATGGGGCAAACATTGAGATCTTGGAAGAGGTGGGGGATGATAACATCTTCATCTTTGGTATGACGGCAGATGAGGCCCACGATCTTCGCGCTGGCGGCTATGATCCCACCCTCTATTTTGAGAAAAATGCCGAGCTGCGCCGGGTGTTAGAGATGATCCGCGATGGTTTCTTCTGCCCGGACGATCCCGGTCGTTATAGCGATCTGTACAACAACCTGCTGTTTGGTGGTGACCACTTTTTGCTCTTAGCCGACTATGAAGCCTACATTGCCTGTCAAAAACAGGTGGAGGCCACCTATAGCAACCAGGATCGGTGGAACCGCATGGCTGTGCTCAATACCGCCAATATGGGTAAATTTTCCATTGACCGTACCGTGCGCACCTATGCGGAAAATGTTTGGAAAGTCAAACCCATGCAGCTTAAACGCTAATCGCGTTACGACACACCCATAAAGTATCCAGGGGGTGGTTAGGTAACCACCCCCTTTTTTTGCGTCGTTTTCGCCTTTATCGTGAGACAAACCATTGCATTAGCTGTTGGGCATGACCGATAATTCGATGTTTTGATCCATAAATTCCCAGCATAACCGGTGGGGAGGCCCCCCTGCATGTCTTTATTGCTAAAATTCTATGAAAAAGCGGTTTTAGATCGCACCCCCATCACCTTGGCACTCATTCTTACGCTCTCTTTGCTGTTGGGATGGTTTGCTAAAAATTTAGAAATTGATATTTCCACTGACTCCCTACTGCTGGAGAATGATGCGGATTTGGCCTATTACGAAGCCATGACCGCCCGCTACAGTGGCGATGATTTTTTAGTCATCACCTACACCCCCAATGGACGTAAGCTTTTTCATCCGGAAAGTTTGGCTGATCTGCGCACCCTGCGAAATGAAGTCGATAGCATGGAGCGGGTCAAATCGGTGGTCTCTATTTTGGATGTGCCCCTGATCCAATCCCCCCCCATTACCTTTGCAGAGCTAGATACCGGCATTCGTACCCTAGACGACCCACGCACCAACCTGCAATTGGCCGAGAAGGAGCTGCGCAACAGCCCCCTCTACCGAGACCGCTTGGTTGGGGCCACAGGGGAAACCACCGCCATTCAGGTCAATTTTTTACGCGATGCCACTTACCAACGGCTGCAAGAGCAACGCAAAGCGTTGCGCATGAAAAAGATGGATGGCGGCCTAACCGACAAAGAGAGCCTAGAGTTAGAAAAAATTGCGGCGGCGTTTAATGCCCACAAAGAGAAGTTGACCCAGCAAGAGCAGCAGGATATCGCGCATATCCGCGCTCTGCTTGAACGCCACCGTGGTGCTGCCCAGATGCACCTTGGTGGGGTGCCCATGATCGTCACCGACATTATGCACTATGTGCGTAGTGATCTGCGTGTTTTTGGCGTTGCCGTGCTGGTGGTAATGGCCTTAATCCTGGCGGTGGCTTTTGGCCGTTTACGCTGGGTTGTCATTTCGGTGATCACCGCCCTTGCCACGGCGGCCATTACCACCGGCTTTATGACCCTTGTACATTGGCCCATTACGGTGGTCTCTTCAAACTTCATCGCGTTGCTGCTTATTTTTGTGCTCTCTTTGACCATTCACCTTATTGTGCGATTTCAAGAGCTACACCGCGAAAACCCCCAACAAAATCAACGCTGGTTGGTGCAACAGACCATGCGTAGCAAGGCCACCCCATCCTTTTATATGGTGATCACCACCATGGTCGCCTTTGGCTCTTTGGTGGTCAGCGGCATACGCCCGGTTATTGATTTTGGTTGGATGATGTGTCTAAGCCTAACCGTCGCACTGATATTAAATTTTACCCTATTTCCCGCTTTGCTCATGCGTTTTCCGCTGCTGCCCTCCAAAAAGCGTAGCGATGTCACCGGTGGCATTATGGCCATAATCCCCAGCATCATCGAACGTATGGGATGGGGATTGATGTTGGGGTTTTTAATTTTAGTAGGGCTGGGCATGGTGGGGGTCAGTCAACTCTCTGTGGAAAACCGCTTTATCGACCATTTTAAGGCCGATACCGAGATTCACCAGGGGATGCTGGTCATTGACCGTGCCCTGGGGGGCACCATGTCGCTGGATGTCATTATTGACCCCCCGGCGGCTCCACCTGCACCGGTGGCCAAAGCCGACAGCATGCCCACATTGATCCCTGATATGGTCTCCAATACTGTTGCGGGTATGGAGGATATGCTCAAGGGGGAGATCAATAATTTATGGGGGGATGACACCGGGGATAGCCTGTGGGCGAGCACCGGTTTAAGCCAGGATGCAGGCATCACCGGACGTAGCCACTGGTACAACTCCATGATGGCCCCTGAGGTGATTAAAATTCATCGTTGGTTGGACCAACTTAAAGAGACGGGCAAGGTCATCTCATTGGCCTCCACGCTGGAGGTGCTTTCTGCCCTCAATGCAGGCCAACTACCCGATGACATTACCCTCTCTATTATCCATAAAAAGCTTACGCCAGAGGTAAAAGAGGCGCTCTTTACCCCCTTCCTGTCAGAAGATGGCAACCAACTACGCTTTTCGGTACGGGTCTATGAATCTGACCCAACCCTAAAGCGCGATCTGCTTTTGAAAAAAATTCGCCATGGCTTGGTTGAAGATCTGGGCTTAAAACCCGAGCAGATTCATGTTAACGGCATGCTGGTGCTCTACAACAACATGTTGCAGTCACTGTTTCATTCGCAAATCACCACCCTGGGCGCGGTGATGGTGGCCATTTTACTTATGTTTATGGCGCTGTTTCGATCGGTTAAACTGGCGATTATTGCCATTATCCCCAATCTTGTCTCCATACCCCTGGTATTGGGTAGCATGGGGGCGTTGGGGATACCCCTGGATATTATGACCATTACCATCGCCGCCATCAGTATTGGCATTGGGGTGGATGATACCATTCACTACATCTACCGTTTTGGGCATGAGATCCGCAAGGATGGTGACTATCCTGCGGCTGTAAGGCGTGCCCACAGTAGCATTGGCCGGGCGCTCTATTACACCACCGTGACCATTGCCATAGGATTTTCGGTACTTACCCTGTCGCAGTTTGTACCCACCATCTATTTTGGCTTTCTCACCGCCTGTTCCATGCTGGTGGCGCTGCTGGCCAACCTAACCCTACTGCCGCTGCTGCTCGAAAAAATACGCCCTTACCGGTTATAAGATTATCTTCTTGGTTTCCCAACAGAAAGCCCCGCTGGTGTCGACCACCAGCGGGGCTTTCTGTTGGGGCTTTGTATATGGGGAGGTTATTCTGCCTGATCGGGCATTAACACCACCCCACCCAAAGGCGGTAGGGTTAACTCAATGGAGTAGCTTTGCTCATGCCAGGGTTTCTCTTCGGCCATAATCAAGGCTTGGCCATTACCCACGTTAGAACCGGCATAGTAGGATGAGTCGCTATTGAGCACCTCGCGATAACCACTCAGCGCAGGAACCCCCAACCGATAGTTACGCCGCACCACTGGAGTAAAGTTGATCACCACCACCACATGTGTTTCGCCATCCAGACGCAGGTAGGCCGCAATGGATTGCTCCCCATCATTGGCATCTAACCATTGGAAACCTTGCCAGCTAAAATCCACTTTGTGCAAGGCGGGCAGGCGGGCATAAAGATGGTTAAGATCGGCCACCAACTGCTTCATACCGCTATGCAAGGGGTATTGTAGCAGGGACCACTCCATGACCGTGGTCGAGTTCCACTCATTACCCTGACCAAATTCCGTGCCCATGAACAGCAGCTTTTTACCCGGATGGGTAAATTGATAGAGGTAGAGCGCGCGCAGATTTGCAAAGCGTTGCCACTCATCCCCTGGCATTTTACCGATCATGGAACCCTTACCGTGGACCACCTCATCATGGGAGAAAGGCAACAAAAAGTTTTCGCTAAAGGCGTAATAGAGGCTGAAGGTCAACTTGTCATGGTGGTATTTGCGGTGGATGGGATCCTCGGCGATGTAACTGAGCGAGTCATTCATCCAACCCATATTCCATTTCATATGAAAACCCAGACCACCATTCTCGGGTGGGCGGGTTACACTGGGCCAGGAGGTCGACTCTTCAGCAATCATGAGCGCACCGGGGCACTCACGTCCCACCAGTGAGTTAAGGTGGCGCATGAACTCGACCGCCTCAATATTTTCACGCCCCCCATAGATATTGGGTATCCACTCCTCACGGGAATAATCCAGATAGAGCATGGAGGCCACGGCATCCACCCGCAGACCATCCAGGTGGAACTCATTGAGCCAAAACATGGCACTGGAGATGAGGAAGCTTTTTACCTCATTACGACCAAAATTGAAGATGTAGGTGTTCCAGTCCAGATGCTCACCTAGGCGGGGATCGGCATGTTCATAGAGGGGGGTGCCATCAAAGCGGGCGAGACCGTGGGCATCTTTGGGAAAGTGCGCTGGCACCCAATCCAGCAAAACCCCAATATGGTGGCTGTGTAGATAGTCCACAAAGTAGCGAAAATCGTCGGGACGGCCAAAGCGCCGGGTGGGGGCAAAATAGCCGGTTGCCTGATAGCCCCAAGAGAGATCAAAGGGGTGTTCGGTAATGGGCATCAACTCAACATGGGTAAAGCCCAACTCTTGCAGATAGGGCACCAGTTGATGGGCCATCTCGCGATAGTTTAGGAACTCTCCCTCACAGCCACGCTGCCAGGAGCCAGGGTGCATTTCGTAAATGGAGATGGGGGCACTCTGCCAGTCCCAATCTTTACGACGCTCCAGCCAGGCGGCATCGGTCCATTCAAAGGAAGATGGTGGGGTAATCACCGAGGCGGTCTCAGGGCGTAACTGGTTCTGCCGTGCCATGGGATCGGTTTTAAGATGGATCACACCCAGGCGATCACGCACTTCAAATTTATAGTAGCCGCCGGGCTCTAGGTCAGGAATAAACAGCTCCCACACCCCACTGTTGGGCAGCACCCGCATGGGGTGACAGCGGCCATCCCAGTGGTTAAAGTCCCCCACCACACTGACCCGCTCGGCGTTGGGTGCCCAAACCGAAAAGCGCACCCCTGCCCCATGGGCATCCTGCATGACATGGCTGCCAAGGAAATTTTGAATCTGAGTATGGTTACCCTGATTAAATAGATAGAGGTCAAAATCACTCACCATGGGCAACTGGGCGTAGGGGTCACGGTTAAGATGTTCGTAACCCCACTTATCTTTCCACATCAAACGATAGTCGTCGGCCACCTGTTCGAGCTGGCCTTGCCACTCAAAAAAGTCGCTGCCATCGATGCGCTGCATGTTGAGTACCTGCTGGGTACCCCGCTCCAGAATGCGCACCTGCTCGGCATAGGGCATATAGACCCTGACCAGCACACCACCCTTGCCATCAGGATGCCGCCCTAGTAGTTCAAAGGGGTCATGGTGACGCGCTTCAACCAGACGTTGCATCGGTTCAGAAAGGGGCTGATTCATGGTTTTCACCTTAAACACTGGGTTGGGCCAAAAGAGCCGCTCAACAGCGGATGTAGCGGTAGATGTTCAGATAGTGTTCCACGGGCAACCGCCACGAATAATCGTAGCGCATACCCGCCTGCATAAGCATTTGGAACCCATGGGGATCCTGTTTCCACAACGCAATCCCTCGATCCAGTGCGGATTCTAACCCCGCAAAGGAGGCCTCTTCAAACACAAAGCCATTGCGCTTGGAGAGTGGCAGATCACTATGGTTCCAATCAAAAACGGTATCGGCCAATCCCCCGACTTGACGCACCACCGGTACCGTACCGTAGCGTAGCGCGATCATTTGGGTGAGACCGCACGGTTCAAACAGGCTGGGCACCACAAACAGATCGACCCCAGCATAGATTTGATGGGCCAAAGCTTCATCAAACCCAATTTCCAAATGACAGTCGGGATTGTCATTAAGATCGTTTTTTAAATGCCAAAAATCGTCGTTTATACCCCGTTCCGAGGCCGCCCCAAGCAGCACAAACTGCCCGCCCATCTCCAAGGTGCGGAACAGCGCATGACGGATGAGATGCACCCCTTTTTGGGTATCCAAGCGCCCCACATAGGCGACCATGGGTTTATACACCTGTTGTAGCATCAGCCGTTCACGCAGAGCCTGTTTATTGTCGCTCTTGCGTTCCAACGTATCGCGATCATAGTGGACCCTAAGATAGGGGTCGGTCATGGGGTTCCAGGTGTCATAATCCAAACCGTTCAGGATACCGCCAAATTTATCCTGAAAACGGTAGAGGGTGTGTCCCAATCCATAGCCTTGGTCGCTGTGGCGGGCTTCAAAGGCATGCTTGGGCGAAACCGTGGTGACAAAATTGGCGTAGGTTATCGCCCCTTTGGTATGGTTGATGGCCCCAGGGGTGAAATCATCCCCCATACAGTGAACATCCCCAAAATAGTCGGCACGGTGCAGCCCTGTGGCATACAGGAGATCCCGTCCTGTGGTGCCCTGGTGTTTAAAATTATGGATGGTGTGACACACCCGTTGTCGATCCAATCCTAGAGATTCATAGATTTCATAAAGCATAACGGGGATCAACGCCGTCTGCCAATCATGGGTATGGATGATGTCTGGGCGCAGATTAGCCTTAAGCATAAACTCCAGCGCCGCCCGAGAGAAAAAGCCAAAACGGTGGGCGTCGTCCCAAAACCCGTAGTAGGTACCCCGGTTAAAAAACTGCTCTTCTGCATGGGGTTCAATAAAGTAGCTCGCCAAACCATCCACATGACCAAACCAGATGGTGCAGTTGATCACCCCACCGTTCCAGGGCACCCACAAATTTTCATAGCTAATGGCCAGATCCCAGATATGATCATAACGCATACAGTCGTACTTGGGTAAAATAACCGCAACATCGTGACCACGCTGGTGCAACTCACGACTCAGCCCATGCACCACATCCCCCAGCCCACCCACTTTAGCGACCGGGGCACACTCCGATGCCACCATCAAGATCTTCATACAACCAACCCTTAACTAAAAAGAGTGTACACCCCACCACAGAGCACGCCAATCGCATACGATAAACCCTGAGGTTGACGGAGCCCGTACCGTGCCATGTTTTTTATGACCGCAAGGTAACAATCACACGTTCGCAGCAAAAAGCCCCTTCTTCGTGTCAATAAAGAAGGGGCTTTGTAAAATCAGACCAAGACGGGCATCAACCGGCCTGGGTCTCGCTCTTCGTTGCTGGCTTTTTGGCCGTGGCGCTCTTGGCTGCGGCAGGCTTGGCCGTGGCGCTCTTGGCTGCGGCAGGCTTGGCCGTGGCGCTCTTGGCTGCGGCAGGCTTGGCCGTGGCGCTCTTGGCTGCGGCAGGCTTGGCCGTGGCGCTCTTGGCTGCGGCAGGCTTGGCAGCGGCAGATTTTTTAGGGGTGCTGGCGGCTTTTTTGGCGGCAGATTTTTTGGCCTCGCCCTCACCCGACACATCGCCCTCGCCCGACGCCTCACCCTCTTGGGCCTCGGACTGAAGCAGCTGCTCGGCTTCTAACCAATGGGCCATATCTTCACCCTGAGGACAACCACGTTCCTCCCAGATTTGATAGGCTAACTGTTCAACATTACTCGGTTTATACTGGCTCATCATTCTAAAACTCCCATTCGCATGCACGCATAGCGGTTTGCCCAATAAGGGAAACCAGCCCTTTTAAAATCAGATCTCTACAGGATCCTAAACCGTTAAAACGCCTTCTTGAAATCTGCCAATTTCAGGAAAGCAACCCCGCAAACCATGTTGTTTGCAGAGTTTTATCGCCCATCCTATCCGCGCAGAGCACCCCCTAGGAGAAGGCCACTATAATTAATCGCCCCATTAAACACTTTAATTAGTGTGGAAGTAAGAACCTTTTCCCCATATCCCTGCCTCTGTTTGTAGGCCAAAATTTGCGTAATGACAAGCAAACAGTATCCTCTGTGGTGTTTTTTCAGCCAAATGCCACACCGTTGTCGCACATAGGGTTTAAATCCTACCTCCACCGCTATTAAAAACGGGGCCCGCCCTGTGGGCAAGCCCCGCTTCTCTTTCACCCTAATTTACACGCGACTTATAGGGGTGGGCGTTCGCTATTTAACATTTTAGTCAAGCCCTTAAAGCGTGGATCTTGCACCAACGCTTCCAGATCCGCAGGCAATTTACGGCGCCAATTGGGGTGCTCATTAACGGTTCCAGGCAGGTTAACCTGCTCTTTTTGCTGCAACACATCCTCCAGCTGTACCATGAGCAAATGCGCTGGGGTACGGGCCAACATACGGTAGACCGCTTCGATCAACTCGGGGGTGGCATCGGCCTGTTCAAACTGCTCGGTCAGGGGAATGCCCACCTGCTGCAACGCCTCCCTTAACTTCATTTTATCATGCACCCGCTCACCACGGAATCGCACAGCCATTTCCTCATTGGGGTAGAGATCCAGCTGTTCTTTAACCGCCAGATCCACCCCTTCCCAAAAACCGCTAAAGGTTGGCAAATCATGGGTGGTCGCCGCAACCAACGAGCGGGTATTAAATTCGTGCGGCTGTAGAAAACGCCCCTCCTCAGCCCGTTCAAAATAGAGCAAACGGTAGGAGAGAATACCATTTTCAGCCAACTTTTCCCGGAACCCTTCAGGTACCGTACCCAGCGCCTCACCAATCACCGTACATTGGTTGCGCTGGCTCTCTAAGGCTACCAACCCTAGCAGATCCTCTACCGGATAGCGCACATAACCACCCTCTGTGGCCGGAGCCCCCACCGGTACCCAAAATAGTCTGGCCAGACTCATCACATGATCCAGACGAATGGCCCCCGCGTGGCGCATGGTATTACGCAGGGCATCAATAAAGGGTTGATAGCCCTGCGCACGCAACGCACGGGGGTCAAAGGGTGGCAGCCCCCAGTTTTGCCCCTTGGGATTAAACAGATCCGCTGGCGCACCGATGCGCATATCCCCCGCATAGGCGCTCTGTTCATTCCAGAAATCGGCCCCATCCGGGTCAACCCCCAGCGCCATATCGGCGTAGAGACCTACCGGCATGCCCTGCTGTTGTGCGCTCGCTTTGGCCTCTTGTAACTGGGTGTCAGCAATCCAGTAGAGGTAGAGGTAGAAAAACACCTCCTCCTCTTGCTCTTGCATAAAACGCCTGACCTCGGGGGAATCCGGACGGCGGTAGGGGGTGGGCCAGGAGCGCCAGCCTCCGACATCCTCGCCGGTTTGGGCGAACTGGACCGATAATGCGTTAAACACCGCCAACCGCATAAGGGCGTCACCCCCCGCCTTGACAAAGGCTCTGAACTGCAAACCCCGGGGGCTGGTTACACAGCTCTTATCCGGGGTCATATGCTTATCACGAAACACCCCATAAAGCAGCCGCATGATCGAGAGCTTCAATGCCGACACCTCGACATAATCCACCATCTCCGACTCACGTAACTTGTTCAGCAGGCGCCGCACCCCAGGCGAGTTAAGGCGGATCTGGGCCTCTTCACACGACTCCATTTCCGGCACCTGCTCGGGTGCAATATAGAGTGGATTAACATAGTGCCGACTGTTGGGCGAATAAGGACTAACCTGCTCCGGTCGGGTCAAAAACAGGGTGTGCAGCGGGTTCAAACCAATAATCCCGCCCCCATGACTGGCGGTTATCTCCACCAACTGCTTGAGATCCTCAAAATCACCAATGCCCCAGTTACGCTGAGAGCGCAGTGCATAGAGTTGGGGACTAAAGCCCCAGATGCGCCCATCATTTTTCTCCAACGCTTTGGGTAGATAACAGCGCGACGGAGCCACCACCAAGCGCATGCTGGCAAAATCGCCATCGGGCAGACCCGCCCCATGCAATTCAAACCGATAATAGCCAACCTCAAGCTTTTGATAGAGATGGAATATACGCCGCTCCAGATGCTGCCCATCCACCAAGCGCTCACCATCCAACGGCATATCACTGGGCACCACTTTGCCAGGAATGATATGCCCCGCTTCATCCACCAACACCCACTCCAACGCCTCATCCACCATCTCGGCGCCCACCACAATGGCGATATCCACCCCTGTGCAAGGATAACGGCACATCACCACCGGTGGCATAGCGCGTCGCCAAGGCTCCTCTTCTAAGCGAGTCAGGCTGGCCCGGATCTGCCCTTGATTGTCCGCAGCCAGATCCATCGCCCCCAAAAAGCTCCTTAACGAGGCATCCGGCAGGTCAAACCACTCTCCAAAGACGGTCCAGTAACCTCTATCAATACCGGCAGCCTCGGCCAACTGCCTGAGCAGTTCATGCTCATCCCCGCTGGTAGCGGGCTTGGGTTTAACCTCCACCGCCCGCTCACGGCGTTGCAAGACAAACAGCACCGCACTGCGCCCACCCATTTGATAGCTGTTGACAATGCCTGGCTGTGGCTCATCACAACCGCCACCCCTCTCCATGGTATCCAACAGCCGGGTCCAACCGCTGCCATCCTCAACCTCTGGTAGATGGAACGGTAGCGGCTCATGGTGGCTATTAAGCAGCAGCAGAAAGGTATCATCCACCTGCGCATCCCCGTAGCGGGAGAGAAATTTTTCCCCCGCCTCACCCGACAGCAGCATGCCCAAACAGAGGGTGTGCACATTATCCCAATCACACCGCTCCATCTCCCGGCCATCGGGGCGCAACCACACCACATCTTTAACCTCAAGACCGGTGATTTTTTGACCATTAAAAAAGCTATGACGGTGAAAAACCCCATGCTCACGACGCAATTTAATCAGAAAACGGGTAAAAGAGAGCAGCTCTTTGGCCTCTTCATCGTGCTCATCCCAATTGACCCAGCTAATATCATTGTCCTGGCAGTAAGGATTGTTATTGCCGTTCTGACTGCGCCCGCGCTCATCCCCCGCCACCAACATGGGCAAACCTTGCGAGAGCAGCAAACTGGTCAAAAAATTACGCATTTGACGCAGGCGCAAAATCCGTATGGCGGGCTCCTCGGAGGCCCCCTCTACACCACAATTCCAGCTATCATTGGCATCACGGCCATCCCGGTTATCTTCCAGATTATCGCTGTTGTGCTTATGGTTATAGGAGACCAAATCGCGCAGGGTAAACCCGTCGTGGGCGGTGACAAAATTGATGCTGGACCAAGGCCGCCGACCATTGTGGTTAAAGATATCGCTGGAGCCCGTCAACCGTGAAGCCAACTCCCCTGCCATGCCCTTATCCCCTTTCCAATACCGGCGTATGGCATCGCGGTAGCGGTCGTTCCACTCGCCCCAGCCTGGGGGAAAGTTCCCTACCTGATACCCCCCATCACCAATATCCCACGCCTCGGCAATCATCTTTTTGCGTGACAACAGCGGATCCTGGGCAATGGCATCCAGAAAACCGGAGTGGCGGTCAAAGTGGCCATCGGCCTCCCGCGCCAAGGTGGTGGTCAAGTCAAACCGGAAACCGTCCACATGCATCTCGCCTGCCCAGTAGCGCAGCGAGTCCATCACCAACTGCAATACCTTGGGATGACGCAGATTAAACGAGTTGCCGCAACCGGTAAAATCGCGATAGTAACGGTTATAGCCCGGCTCTAATTTATAATAGGCTTTATTATCAATGCCCTTAAAGCTCAGAGTTGGCCCTTCATGGTTGCCCTCTGCGGTGTGGTTGTAGACCACATCCAACAGCACCTCGATACCCGCCTCATGGAACACCTGCACCATGGTTTTAAATTCGCGGATGGCGTCTGGCCCGCTGGCAAACCGAGGATTGGCCACAAAAAAGGCCAACGTATTATAACCCCAATAGTTTGAAAGCCCTTTTTGCGCCAGATGCCACTCATCCACCGAGGCATGCACCGGCAGCAACTCCACCGAAGAGATCCCCAAATCTTGCAGATAGCTAATCACCTCTGGCGCACACAGGCCGGCAAAGGTCCCCCGCTGGTTTTGCGGCACCTTGGGGTGTTGCATGGTAAAACCACGTACGTGCATCTCGTAGATAATCGAATCCAGCCAATTCACATTGGGGGGTTGCTCACCACCCCAGGTAAAGGCGGTATCCACCACCACGCATTTGGGCACATAGGGGGCGCTATCCAGATCACTAAAGCTTAGATCCCCCAAGGGATCATCATAACGATAACCAAACAGCGCTTCATGCCACTGCAACTGTCCGTTAAGCAATTTGGCGTAAGGATCCAACAGCAGTTTATTATGGTTAAAACGGTGGCCATGTTCCGGCTGATAAGGGCCATAAACCCGATACCCATAGAGCTGCCCAGGACGCACATCCGGCAGGTAGCCGTGCCACACTTGGTTGGTATACTCCGAGAGGGAGATGCGTGCCGTTTCACGAAAGCCATCGGGACCAAACAGGCAGAGTTCCACCCGCTCGGCATGCTCAGAAAAGATGGCAAAATTGACCCCACGGCCATCCCACGTTGCACCTAGAGGAAACGGATTCCCGGGCCACACCCGGATAGAAGATCGGCTCACAAGCACTGCCCCTTACGCAAACATCACAATTCAAAACACCCTACTCCACCGTGGAGCAAACCGCCTAAGTGTACGACCTGAGGCCACACAAGAAAAGCTTTTCATAGGGTTTTTTCTTTTAGCGACCAATAACCATCGGTTTACTCTGGCTTACCATAGCCCCCCCCACCGGGTGTTTCAATCCAGATGGCCTGCCCCGCTGCCAAGTTTACCTGGGCGCGGCCATCCAAGGGTACGCGCTGGCCTTGGGCATGCTCAATCCACTGCCGCCCCGGCCTACCCGCCTCTCCCCCATGCAAGCCAAACGGGGCCAAGCGACGCCGCTCGCTCACCAGCGACAACACCACCGGCTGCAAAAAACGCAAGCCCCGCACCAGCCCATCCCCCCCTCGCTGTTGACCCGCACCACCCGAGCCAGAACGCCGGAAAAAACCCAATACCTGCACCCAAGGAAAACGATGCTCCATCACCTCAGGATCGGTCATACGGGTATTGGTCATGTGCACCTGCACCCCGCTGGCCCCCGCCCCTTGCGCGGTGGCACCACTGCCCCCACCGATGGTTTCATAATATTGCCCACCCTGCCCATCCTGACGACCAAACAGCAGGTTATTCATGGTCCCCTGCGAAGCCGCCGCAACCCCCAAGGCACCCAACAACACATCCACCACCCGCTGACTGGTCTCCACATTCCCCCCCGAGACCGCCGGGCTGCCTTGGGGATTAAGCATACTCCCCAAGGGCAGCACCATGCTTATGGGCTCCATACAGCCATCATTCAGGGGAATATCCTCATCAATCAGCAGTCGCATGCTATACAGCACCGCAGCCCGTGTCACCGCCGGGGGCGCATTTAGGTTCCCGCTATGACAGCCCGCTGTGCCGCTAAAATCAATATGCGCCCGCACCCGCCCCCGCTCTCGGCAGAGATCAATACAGACCGCCACCACCGAACCATCATCCATGGCATCGCTAAAGCGATAACGACGGCTCGCCGCACCCGCCAAAAAGGGTTCCAAGGCCTGTTCCATGGCGTAGCGGGCACTGTGGCGCATCTGCTCCATATAGAACTTTACCTGCGCGACACCAAATTGCTCGCAAAGCTGCTGCAAGCTCTCAAGCCCTGCCACACAGGCAGCCATCTGCGCCTGTAGATCGGCCATGCGCTCACTTATATTACGGGCCGGATAGGGGCCTTGACTCAGTGCCTCCACAATCGCCTGCCGCTGTAACACCCCTGCACGCACCATGCGCAGTTGGCGCAACACCACCCCCTCCTCCACCAAACTTGTGGCAAAGGGGGGCATTGAACCGGGTACCGTACCGCCGATGTCGGCATGGTGCCCACGGGCAGCCACAAAAAACTGGGGGGGTTCTCCCTGGACCGCCCCAAACAGCGGGGCCATCACGGTAATATCCGGGAGATGCGAGCCCCCGCACATGGGATCATTACTGGCATACAGATCCCCCGCTTCCAGGTTGTTCCCCACCTGGGCCAGCAGGTGTCGCACACTCTCGCCCATCGCCCCTAGATGCACCGGCACATGGGGGGCATTGGCCACCAAGCGCCCAGCCCCATCAAATATGGCACAGGAAAAATCCCGCCGTTCTTTGATGTTGACCGAGTGGGCGGTGCGTGCCAAGGTCTCTCCCATACGGGTGGCAATATACTGAAAACGGTGGTTAAATAGCGCCAACCGGGCAGGATCAGCCCCCTCGCTGGGGGCGGGCTCGCCAGGATTTGCCGGGACCGCCACCTGAGGCTCGGCCACACGACTAAATTGCAGCATGCCTTGCTCATCCTGCTGCATGGAAAACCCAGGCTCTAACACAAACACCGTGTTCGCTTCCACCACCAGCGCCGGACCCCGCACACGCTGCGCCACCGGCAGTTCATCCCGCTGATAGAGCGGAGTCATTTCTGGCCCCGCTGCGGAAAACCAGACCGGCACCATCGGCGGCGGCCGCGTTGCAACCGCCCGCGTGGTGACTTTGGGCCGTGCATAGCGCGGAGCCGGCAGGCTCACCGACACCTCCAGATGCACCACCTCCAGCGGAGCCGCTTCTGGGGCAAAACCAAAGCGCGCACGATGCGCCTGGGCAAATGCGTGCTGCACCGCCGCCACCGTCTCCTCTAATGGCAGGGTAAGGGTGGCATCACTGCCCACCACCCGCACGGCTACCCGCAGGGTAGCCTCCACCCCGCTGGTCTGCTCCCGCCCCTCGGCAAACAACAGCTTACTTAACTGGGCCACCCACTGATCACCCCGTTCCCGAGTCTGTGCCAAACCTGCGCCATCCAAGGGTAGTAGCAGACTCTCTACCTGGGTGCGTCGATGCGGGGTGTGGGCAATCCCATAGGCCGACAACAACCCCGCCAGTGGATGCAGATGTACCCGTGCCATACCCAGGTTACGGGCAATTCCACAAGCGTGCTGCCCACCAGCCCCGCCAAACGCCACCAGGGCATGCTGGGGCAGATCCAACCCCTGGGCAATGGCGAGGGTACGGATGGGTTGGCACATGCTCTCATTGGCAACCTGAATAAAACCCAAGGCCAGCGCCTCCACCGAGCTCACTTGCCCACCCGCCTGTTGGATCTCTGCCAATAAGCGCGCAAAACCGGCTCGGGCCGCTGCGCCATCCAGGGGGGCATCGCCATGGGGGCCAAACAGCTTGGGCATATGATCGGGCTGAATGCGCCCTAAAACCAGATTGGCATCGGTAATGGCCAAGGGGCCACCCCGCCCATAGCAGGCCGGTCCCGGCTCAGCCCCAGCCGAGTGGGGCCCCACCCGTAACTGGCGGCCATCAAAACGCAACAGCGAGCCACCCCCGGCGGCCACCGTCTCCACATGCAGCATAGGGGCTTGATAGCGGATGCCCGCCGTCTCCACCTCCAACACCCGTTCCAGGTTACCGGCATAGTGGCAAACATCGGTGGAGGTCCCCCCCATATCGAAGCCAATCACCTGCGCTTCACCCTGCTGCTGCGCCACATGGGCCACCCCCAACACCCCACCCGCCGGCCCAGAGAGGGTGGCATCTTTACCGGTAAAATGCGCTGGCGGCAACAGGGTACCGGCACTGCTCATAAAATGCAGCGGAATCGCCCCCGTCCAGCGCTGTAATTGACGGGCATAATGGAGCAAGACCGGGGAGAGATAGGCATCCACCAGCGTGGTCTGCCCGCGCCCGGTGATTTGAATGACCGCCAAGGCAGCATGGGAGGTGGTCACTTGGGCAAAGCCCATCTCCCGAGCCATCTGGGCCACCTGCTCTTCATGGGCGGGATTGCACCAAGCATGCAGCAAGACCACCGCAACCGCAGTAATGCCTTGCGCCAAAAAACCGTTCAAAGCCTCACGTACCACCGAGCCATCGGGTTGGAGCGCGGGCGTGCCGTCGGCCAACATCCGCTCAGGCACCTCAGCAACCGCTTGATAGATCTGCTCAGGCTGGCGAATCGTCAGCTCAAACAGATGGGGGCGGCGCTGATCCCCTATGGCGAGCAAATCCCGAAAACCTTGGGTAATCAACAGCCCAACAGCGGCCCCTTTACGCTCCAACAGCGCATTGGTGGCCACGGTGGTGCCTAGGCGTATCCATTGGATCTGTGCCTCGGGTAGGGCCGCTTGGGCGGGCAAGCCCAGCAAACGACGCATGCCCTCAATGGCGGCATCGGCATAGAGGGGCGATTCGGAGAGCAGTTTGATGGGCACCATCTCCCCCTGCGGGTCGATGCCCACCACATCGGTAAAGGTACCCCCACGATCCACGGCAAAGCGCCATGCTACCGCCGATGCGTCCCCTTGTGTTGGCGCAGCGCCCACAATCAACCCTCCTGGGGTGGCAGGTCTAACCAAATGGTTACCGGGCCATCATTGATCAGTTTAACCTGCATATCCGCACCAAACAGACCCTGCGCCACCACAACCCCCTCATGCTGGTTTAGCCGCTGGCAATAGTCAAGATAGAGCGCCTCAGCCCGTTTAGGCTCCTCCGCCAACGAAAACGAGGGACGATAGCCTTTGCGCATATCCGCGGCCAGGGTGAATTGTGAAACCACCAACACCTCCCCTTCAATATCTTTTACGGAGAGGTTCATTTTACCCGCTTCATCGGGGAAAATACGTAAACGGGCCACCTTGCGCACCATCTCTTCAAGCTGTTTTTCGCCATCCCCGCGCTCCACCGCCAGCAAGACCAACAGACCCCGCTCTACCGCCCCCACCACCTGCCCCTCCACCACCACCGAGGCTTCTGACACCCGCTGCACCAATGCACGCATAACGCTTTCCTACAGGTAAAAAGTAACGCCCATGTTAACGCACAGGGCCACCCGTTACCGGGTGGCCCTGTCTGCGACAAACATCTTAATATCTCGGGCTTATTCGGCGATATTTGGCGACTCTGCAACCGCTTCAATCGTGACCCGCGAGCAAAAAACATAGCCCGCATTGCGGACCGTTTTAATCAATGAAGGATCTTTGGCATTGTCCACCAAACGTTTACGCAGACGACTAACCTGCATATCAATGGTGCGCCCAAAGGGCTCTTGGTCTTTACCATAGGTAAGATCTAAAATTTGGTCCCGGCTGAGCACCCGATTGGGATGGTGCAAAAAGACCCGCAGTAGAGCGTGTTCACCGCCGGTCAACACCACCTTATTGCCGCTGGGGGCAAACAGAGTGCGCGAAGGACCATCGACTGTCCAACCCGAAAAATGGTAACTAAACTGTTCAGGATTATCTAAAATGGTCTCAGGCAGAGAGCGGGCGCGACGCAATACACTTTTGATGCGCGCCAGCAGCTCACGGGGATGAAACGGTTTGGACACATAGTCGTCAGCCCCCATTTCGAGACCGATGATACGGTCCATCTGCTCCCCTTTGGAGCTCAGAATAATAATCGGTAAGTTAGAGCGCGCCCGCAGTTCGCGGCAAAGCTGCAAACCATCTTCGTCGGGTAAAATCAGATCCAGCACCACGACATCAATCTGGGTCTGTTCCAAAATTTGTTTCATCGCGCCGCCACTGTCGGCCAACCTCACGCGAAAATCACGCTGCTCTAGATAGTCACCGACCAGCCGCAAAATATCTGGATCATCATCACAGACAAGAATCTGCCCTTCACTTGACATGGTATCTCAAACACCTTATCCAAGAAAAAACCATTCCGTTATGACCCCAGCCCATTCACCCTTGGCACCAGCTTAAAGAGGGTTTGTATAGACCATGCGAGAATAGAGGAAAACCACCGTATACAAAAACTCGACACCCCCGATGACAATCCCTACACGCAAATCATACACCTATTATCCATTTTTTCCAGCCTTCAAATGCGTAACATTGCGTAACTCAACAGAATCATTCTCCCCCTCTGTATCAACCATCGAGGCTGTGGAAGAGCGATAAAAAAACTTAACCCAAAATTTTGTTCCCCTTGCAAAATTTAACGAAACCACGCTTTTCCGACCCTTGCAACAAGTTTTTCTTAGCGAAAAATGGAGGTTTTGGCTATTCTATGTGGGTGGCAATCAAGGTGCATACATGATATGGATGGCGTCAGATGGCCTTTTGTTTCGCCTGATTACTGCGTTACGCAGACGGTACCAACGGAAGCGCTTTACCTTTTAATTCTGTTAGCTGCCTTGTGCAGCTCGTATGACGGAGGATTACATGTCCGACCCCATCAAAGTTGTCATTGATGAAGATCTTGAAGATATTGTGCCCGGTTATCTGGAGAATCGTCGCAAAGACATTCAAGACCTTGAGAAATCTTTACTGGATGATGATTTTGAAACCGCAAGCATTTTAGGACACCGCATGAAAGGTTCTGGTGCGGGGTACGGCTTTGACCAAATCACCGAAATTGGTCGAGACATCGAAATCGCTGCCAAAAATTCTAACAAAGAGGGCATTGCTGTCGGTGTTACCCAATTAAAGGATTATCTGGAACGCGTAGAAATCCGTTACGAATAACCTTATAAGCCTTGAAGTTGGGGTCCCGTGCATATTGCCATTGTTGATGACTCTCCAGATGATCGTTTGCTCTTGATGCGTATCCTTAGCAAAGCGGGTTATAGCACATTACAGCTGCACGACTCTGGCGAAGCCTTTTTACAAACCTTGGGGTTAACACCAACGGATACAGCGAGCATTGCGCCGTTTAACCCCCCCCATACCAGCCTGCCAGACATCATTTTTATGGATGTTATGATGCCGGATATGGATGGCTTATCGGTGCTACGGCAGCTCAAAGCCAACCCGCCCACCCAGAATATTCCGGTCATTATGGTCACGGGCAATGATCGCCCGCGTGATCTGGCCCACGCCTTTGAAGAGGGGGCCACCGACTATATTACCAAGCCGATTCGCCGGGTTGAACTGCTGGCACGTCTGCGTTCCATCATTAAGTTAGAGCGGGCCATGCAGCAGGTACGCAGCAGTGAAAAACGGCTTAGAGATCTTACGGCTTCGTTGGGAGAAGGTTTGTTGAGCGTGGATAATGCCCAGCGCATCATCTTTCTTAACCCCGCTGGGGAAAAGTTGCTGGAATATAGCGAGTCTGCCCTCCACCTAACCACATTAAACGAGCAATTGATTCCCCACACTTGTGGCAGTTTGCACGACCAGCAGAGCGCCGATCACATGCTGGCCGCCCTGCGTGGTGAAACCGAACAGATCAGTGGCGAAACCCTGTTTCGCACCCGCACGGGTAAGCTTATACCCATCTCTTTTAATGCCGCACCCATCCTGGATGGCCATTTTTTGAGCGGCGGTGTGCTCTCTTTTCGGGATATTCGCGATCAACGCGAAAAAGAGGAGCGGCTCAAGCTGGCCGCCAAAATCTTCAACCACAGCCAGGAAGGGCTGGTGGTGCTGGATGCTGAGCGCATAATCGTGGATGTCAACCCGGCCTTTAGCTATATCACCGGTTACACCCGCGAAGAGGTCATTGGCCGCTCGCCTGAACTGCTACGCTCACAACGTCATGATGCCGCTTTTTACCAATCTATCTGGCAGCAGGCGGAGAATCAGGGAAATTGGCAAGGCGAGATCTGGCGGCGCCGTAAAAATGGCGAGGAATTTCCCGAGTGGCTCTCTTTAAGCATCATTCGTGGTGAAAACCAGCAGATCAGTCACTATATTGGCCTGTTTTCCGACATTACCACCCGTAAAATTGCCGAAGAAAAGCTTAAACACCAAGCCCATCACGACCCGTTAACGGGCTTGCCCAACCGTTCGTTGTTAGAGGACCGTTTGCAACAAGCGGTCTCTAAGGCCAGACGCTATGAGGGCAAAATTGCAGTGCTCTATATTGATCTTGACCATTTTAAACCGGTCAATGATAACTATGGACATGAAGCAGGAGATGCCGTCTTACGGGAGATCTCAGCACGCATCCGCTATGAGTTGCGCCAATCGGACACTGCCGCGCGGGTAGGTGGGGATGAATTTGTGGCCGTGCTTACCGAAATACGTGAAGAACATTTGGTTATGGGGGTGGCGCAAAAGCTTATCCACGCCATTCAAAAGCCCGTCAACTTTGGCAACGAAAGTTTCCAGGTCGGCTGTAGTATTGGTATTAGCCTCTATCCGATCCACGGCAACAGTATCACCAAACTGCTTAAATCTGCCGATACGGCCATGTACCGCGCCAAGCAAGAGGGGCGTAACCGTTTCTGCGTGGCCACCTTGGATAAGGAGACGCAAAATCCGTAAAGCCCTCGCCCGCCCCTAACAAAATGGCGTAAACACACCGACCATCCTCCCCTTTTCCAGAAGGCAACAAGGATGTGGCTACCGCTTTGTAAAAAGCCTTTCCCTTTACCCTTTTTCCTGCATGTTTGTCACCTCTTCAAGCGCCTGCTGAACACGCCCCAATGCCGCTTGCTCACCCTGTTGCACATAACACTCGACCAAGCCTTCTTTAAAGAGTGTCGACCAAAATGTTGCCCGCTGCGCAAAGCCACCCGTCAAGCGCGTTTTTACCTGTTCACGCTGCCCGCACAACCAAAGTGCCAGAGCACCTAACTGGGCAGGCAACAGCGCTTCAATCTGCTCCCGCACCCAGCGCGCTAAAGCGGGGCTGGCGCCCCCTGTTGAAATCGCCACTGAAACCACTCCTCGCTGGATTTGGGCCGGCCAAATCAGAGAGCAATAGCGAGGCTTATCCACCACATTTAAAAAAATTTGGCGCGCTTCACACGCAGCAAACAGATTGGGTAACAACGCCGTATCGGTACCACTACAGAGCACCAACCACACCCCTTGCAACCATTTTTCAGTAAACGCTTCTGTGACCCACTCGATGGGGTATGCATCCATCAAACGTTGCATGGCGGCGGTGGGCTCGGGTGCTAACCAGATCACCTGCGCGCCTGCTTGCAGCAGCTGTTCACACTTTTCAGCCGCTTCACCATCGGCCCCGACCACCAAACAACGTCGCCCCTGTAACTGCATAAAAAAGGGCTGTGGCTTGGTCAAAAGCGGTGAATCACTGCAATTTGTCATCAAAGATATCCCTTTGTAGAGAGCAACCAAGCTTGCATGTGGCGGCAGACCCACCAAGCCGTTTTACAACCGTTAGGGCGACGAGGTGTTGAATGAATCAGCTTTTTTTTGCATAATGGGGGTTCTATTTAAGGAGGGTTATCCATGTCACGCCAGACCGACCAGCATCTCCCCAAGCAAGTGGCCTGTAACCACCCTTGTAAACCGCTGCCCTCCCCATTGCGTGGATCTGCCGACATAGACCCAGCTTGGTACGAAAACCCAACCGTGCATCAGGTTGTGGATGTACGTGAACTGCCACCCCCGCAGCCGCTGTCAGTGATTTTAGAGGCGGTGGTTGGCTTGCCTGTTGGAAAACAGCTTATTGTTTACCACAACCGCATGCCTGCCCTGCTCTACCCCCGCTTGCAGGAGCGTGGATTGTGGGCTGACACTCAAGAAGATACGGCCATCGGCGTGGTTTTAATTCGCATTGCTCACCAGCCCATCTCGGCAAATCTCCAGGCCATTGACTAATTTGCTCCCCCAAACAACAAGCGGCCAGCCCCACGAGCCGCTTACTGTTTAGGGGGATTGGCGTACCTTACTCGGCCAGCACACCCGCCAGATAATCTTCTACCGGAACCCGGATCGGCATAAAGTAGATATGGTGACCCATCTCATGGATCATATCCAACACATCCCGCGCGAAAGCCTGGTTCCAGGCTAAATCGGCTTGAAATGAGGCGGGAAAAACCACCCGATTCACCCGTGACCAGTAATTTTTAGAAGCCTCTGTCACCACCGGTGATAGCCCCCACCACACCGCACACCCTTGCAGCTGATCCGCATAGATCTGCATTAAGCGATGGTCAAAAAAGGGCTGGGTAAAAAGGCCCGCCGCGCCCGCTTCCAATTTTTGTTGGGCATACGCCAACTCATGCTGGATGTTGGTACGGTAGGGGTCCAGCGCAGCATAAACTTTAATATGCGGTGCCAGCGTTTTAAACCGCTGGATAATTTCCAACGAGTCGGGGCCGCGATGCACTTCACCCGCCACCGGTTCATCACCACTAATAACCAGCACCTCTGTAATGCCATTGGCATCCAGCACATCAAGCATGGGCAGTATCGGTTGCTCGGGCATATCCATGGCGCGCAAATGAGGAATGGCACTGGAAAAATGATCTTTCGCCAACACACAACCGTCCCAACTGCGGATTGGGTAACGAACCAAATCTGGTATGTTAATGGTGGTGATCTGGGGAAAGTGTTGGTGTACCCGTTTTATCTCATCTTTTAACACTTCAACATCTCGTGGCACCAACTCAACAGAGAGGCGACAGTTGGCATTTCGCAACGACATAAGGCGCTTTCCTTAGCTTATAACCTCGACACCTTGGGGTGCCAATTTCTATCTACCCTGAGGCATTTTGAGCCATCGCCTGACGCTATTAGCCGACACACCGCTCAACACCCCCCTCGTCCGTCCACCGAACACCTTCTCGACCGACGCCGCCTCTATAGTGCCCTAATGCAATAAAAAAAGTCCACCCCAGCCACACCCCTCATTGCGAGCATTCACAGCCACAAGGTTGGAGCCCGTCCAAACACCCTCTCACACCATACTATAGGGATTTGACGGATTGCCAAATAATTGGTCAGATCAGTTAACTCTTCGACCTTTTTTAACACTAAGCCATTTTTTGGGTACTCTTTTTCCCGCAATTGCGCGCTAAAGAGAGCAGCCTGAAAGAAGGTGGCGCACATATGCGTTCTGTGCCGCAATTGACAACCAACCCCGCCTATCAGAGAGCACTGATACTTTGCGGACAAGGGCAAGCAATCCCTGTTTTTTTAAAGCTTTAAAAGATGCTGTAGCCTATATGCACCCTCCCCCAACGCGCTGGGGAAACCTAGCAAACCGTAACCGTTCAGAGACCCCGATATCAAGCGGCTACTGGAGCCGGTAACGGCGGTACGAGGTTTCCCTTTCTCCGTTCAGCAATCACCTCAGCAAGATAGTCCCAGGGAGACACGTTCCGCAATCGGCAAGTTTCGATGACGCTAGCCAGCACACCCAATACCCGACTCCCTTCTGCCGTACGAGTTCCGTGGCTGATCAGACGCGCAATGACCCAGTGGCGCAGAGCCCGCTCCGCATCGTTGTTGGTCAGCGGCAGCCCTGGAACTCTCACAGGTTGCCAGATAACATCCCAGTCATTGAGAAGCTCAACGGCAAGGCTGCGAACTTTCTCGGACGGGGGATAATCTCTGTACAATTCGCAGTATCCCTGGAATTCTTCCAAAATCGACTCGGCAGCTGGCGGATCCGATCCATCTTTGACCTCTTCGACCATGTATTCCAGGACCTCCAATACCCTGGAGCCGAATCGTTTGCTCTCTTTATCCAGGCTTGTCGACAACCCCTTGGCTTTTCGGATCAAGTGCGCCCAGCAGCGCAGCCGCCTGGAGAAAATCCGGTAGTTCATGAGTCCATCGCTCATTAGCCAGCCTGCATATTCCTCGGTCAGGATATCAAGGACCATTTGTCGAGTCCGGCGTCCCACGCAAAACAAGACCGTATTTGCCGTCGCGAAAACCCAGAGCCACAAAGCTTGACCTTTTTGCTTCCAAGGCGTTTCGTCTACATGAGCCAGAGCGGATGCACGAAGTTCGGCAATCAGTTCATCCTGAACAGGGGCGGCAGCCAGTCCGACCTCACGTATGCAATTGTCGATGGTCCCGACACTCAACTCCAGGCCGAACCAATCGATCAAAAACTCCTGAACCTTGGAGCGAGACAACCGCATCCGTTTTGCGAGCGCAACAATGAAAGCAGCCAACATGGGGCCGACAATACGCCATTCACTCAAACTGGTTGCGGTTTTGCGTCCTGCAATCTCAAGTCTATCCCCTGTGCCGGGACCGGTACATGAAATATGGCCGCATCTACAGGCAACTTCCCCAAAAAGGTGCTTGGTCCCCTCTAGCCTCAATCCAGGCTGATCCGGGGCACCCCTTATCAGATCGATGGTCACATAGCCGATTCGAGCTGTAAATCGAGCATCCAAGGGAAGGGCAGCATCGCAGGCAGCACACGTTTCCGCTCGATGAACCACGGTACTCCGAATCGGAATTATCTGCGTTCTGCCGAATCCCTTGGCCCCAACTGGCTTCCCAGCCCTGCCTTTCGGCTTCTTGCCTGAGGAATCCGACTTACCATTTCCTGGAGCAGAGGGAGTAGAACTGCCGGATGGCCCTGGTGAATCATCTCCATCCGCATCATCGGTTCCCTTCTTCTCCACCGGCGAAACGTCCTCTTCATCCTCATCCGAAAGCGTTTCGTCTTGCTCAACTGGAATCCCAAGGTACGCCGGACGACTGCTGGGCGGCTGGGAACTGTTGTCGGGTGTTCGGTTCAAACGCTCACGAGATTCCTTGAGATCCTCCAACATTTTCCGGCTGACGGCCAGTAACTCTGCAGACGATAGTGAGGAGAGATATTCCTCATCAATCTGGAGCAGGTCGTGATCTGAAAGCTTCATGGTTCGCGCACCACATCATCGCCGGTGAATGAATCCTCGCACACATGATAACACGGGTTTCCAGGAAGAGATTTTTGCGCTTCTGCGCCCCATTGGATCCAGCGCAAAAATTCGCTCGTACCCGGGGGTGGGCGCCACAGCTGAAAACCCGCCAGAACTCTCCTCAAGGCTTTGATAGGCAAAAACAGATCGGATCGCACTCTCCTTCTGAAATTTCACATTTTCGACGAAAATCGTGTCAAGGATATTCTTTGCCATGGTCAAACAAAATTGGCGCTATTCCCGGCAGTTGACTCCTTCTCAAACGGTGAACATCCTCACTGAACGAGGGGTCTCTGAACGGTTACAGCAAACCACAGAATGCCCTTAAGGCTTGCTGCCTTACAGCGCGCGCTGCCCTACCCATTTTTCATCTACAGTCATGCTCATCTGAATTTTTTACCATTTTTTTGTTACATCCTTTTGCAACCTTGACACATATCATGTATTATGAGCGGCGTTGGCACCCTATAGGGCGTTTTTAGTGTGCTTTAAGTTGGCATAAAGCCCTAATATCGCACCAATGCTGTTTGCCTATTTTTTTTTGCCTCTTCGCATGGATAAAAGCAGATAGCGATTTTTTTTAGACTTACCATCGTCTTTAAGTACGCGAACAGGCCACGATGTACACGAGAAGTGCCATTGCCTTTAGCCCTTCATGGTAAAATAAGGCAAGGCTGGCGTGTGCCATAAAATACAACCAACCTATGTATGCGATGCAAATCATTTTAATGATTGCTCAAAACATACTTTTGGAGAGAAGATGCCGCATCCATTAACCAACCTTGCAGAATCTTTCAAGGCTCTCTCTGAGCCACTCCGGGTTCGACTTCTTTTACTCATGCTCCACGCCGGTGAGATGTGTGTTCACGAGTGCATGCTGGTCACTAAACACCCCCAAAGCACGGTTTCTCGGCATTTAGGCGCGCTCTATAAGAGCGGCTGGCTTGAGCGTCGCCGCCAAGGGGTTTGGATCTACTACTCTTTGTCCGGCAGTTTGGCAGATTGGAAACAACAGTGCATCCAAGGTCTTTTCTCCACCCATTGTGAGGATGAATGGCTGGCACAAGACACCAAAAAGCTCCGAAAAATACGTCATCAACTCGCAACGGTACCTTACGCCACAGATACCGTGCCGGATGTGGGTTGATAGAGAAACAGGGTGGTGGCGTGCATATCTGGCACTTTTATGGTTTTAACGGGCTTATGGCCGGGCAACGCAAACCCGATACAGACCACCCAAGCCGAAGCAGCAAGCCCTTGTCGTAACCATGGCTCGACACGGCGCATCACCTCTGGATTAAGATAACAGACGACCAAACCCACCTCATGCAGGGGGTGGTCGCGGAAATCACACCGCACAAAACGTAAATTTGGCGGCCCCAGCGCGCGCCTCTTTGCCCAACTGAACAGCCACGGCAGGGGGGAGAGCTCTAACCCAAAAACACGATGTTGCGGATAATGAAGGGCCAGTTGCTGGGCCAACCCCCCCCACCCACTACCCAACTCAATGATGGATCCACTCGGATAGGCAGGCAGCAAATCCGCCAACATCCGCCGCATGGTGCGGGTAGAGGGCATGGGCGGCGCCCCCGTTCGCAGGGTATACCACACAATCAACAACCCCACCACAAGCCCAAACAGCAGGAAACCCAACCCCAAAAATAGTTCACCCTCAGACAACCCTTGCACAGCACCCCCGACCCATTTTTTGTTGTTTATGGCCCTATTGTTTACAGCCTCACCCTACACAGGTTTGTTTATCTACCTTTTCCAGTGCGCCTTCCTCTCTGCATGTGTCCCCGTAAAGTTACCATACACGACCCTCTCGACTGGCAATCTTCGACCTTGTTCTGGAGCGCGTACCAATCCATAAGCCAAGAATCTGCCCGCGCAAAGCGCGGCATCCTTAATACACTTTTTCAATATAATCTAATTTTTTGGCTCGACATCAAATAAAGTTTCAGGCAGCATGTGTAACGGTTCGTAATCGCTGATATATATCTAAGCCTTTAGGGTAAAAAAGAAAATATTCTCACCTTGCTTGCATACTTCATCCATCACGCTATCGTTTCACATTCACTCTATCTCTTTTTATCGTGACTCTAATTTTTTTGATAAACAGCCATCCAAAAAAACGTGGCAAACACGCAGTGCCGCAACAGGGATTAAGGTGATGCTTCGCAGCCCTTGGTTAATTACCACGCTCGACAACAGAGTAACAACCAAAACTGCCCGGCAAACAACCAGCGCGAACGCCCTATAGACGGACAAAATGAGAACATCTTAAAGGTAATTCTTTCTTACAATTCATACAAAATACGACAAAAAGCCGTGCTGCTCCCCGTGAAATGGCATAAAACTATCTGTTAAGTCTTTTTTTTTATATTTTAAATCGGGATTTTATGCGATACTTTCCACCATGATGTTATTTAAGCAGACCCTTACGCAATCATATGACACAATATCGTGTAAATGCTTTAGGGTGTTCTGCGTAACTTTTTACACTCTAAGACATTGGCACGCTGCACTAACCTCTTTAGTCACACATCAACGCATATAGAAAATGTCGCTTTTTTTTGTCGTTTTAATGACTTTCTCAACCCCTGCACTGCGGCTTCAACTGGCGCAGTTTGGGATAAACGGCGCTACCTTGACGGACAAACAAGGGTAACAACACGCGTTGCGTGCCAAAAAGTTGGTTGTTGAATGGGTGCAAAGGGGGGGTACCTCTGGAGCCCAACCCATGCACCTATGATTTGTTTATACCCTGAAAACATCAGGGGGTTGAGACGTTGAAGCATAAACTTGCTGCGGTCAAATCCCTTTCTAAGGCAAGTTGACCCATTCCGCCAGGCCCGTCTGCCATGAGGGATAAACCTCTCCATACGGGCCTACAGAGCTAACTCCAATTATGTAGTAGAAGCCATGACACTCAAAGATCGTATCCGTACCGCCCGTGAATATGCGGGTTTTACTCAAAAAGAGCTGGCTGATCGGGTGGACATCAGCCAAACCGCCATCCATAAATTGGAGTGCGGGCGTTCCCGTTCATCACGTCGTACCGTCGCCATTGCACTCGCTTGTGGCGTCAATCCCATCTGGCTGGAAACCGGCGAAGGGGATATGATTTTAGGCGGCTCCCGTGGCGCCCATCAAGCCTCGGATATTGGTGCTCCTTACTACACTGGTGCTATGGATTTCCTGCAAGCACCGGTCATTTCTTGGGGCGACGCCAAATTTTGGCCCGATGATAAAGAGTCCATGGAGACCGACACCCCATTGGGACACGCGCCAGTGCCTCACTTTGCCAGCAACCGCTCTTTTGCGTTGAAGGTGCAAGGGGATTCCATGTCCACGGAGTTCTCCGAAGGGGATATCATTGTAGTGGACCCCGAAATGGAGCCTAAAAATAACCACTATGTGGTGGTCTTTTTGCCCATGGAGAACGATGTCACCTTTAAACAACTGGCGGTGGATGGCGGACGCCGCTATCTCAAGCCCGTTAACCCACGCTATCCCATTATGCCTATGGAAGAAGCCGCTAAGATCTGTGGCGTGGTGGTGAGCAAGTATAAAGAGTACGAATAAGGGTTTACCCTGCGCATCAGGGCTGCACCAAGGCATCTGGACGCCTTGATATAATAGGGCAAGGGCTCTCCTAGGGCGTTGCATGCCTTAGCTTGAGGGCGGTTTCACGCCGCCCCGCCCCTATCGACACCAAAAGGCCGCCATGTAACGCCCTACATGGCGGCCTTTTGCTAACGGGAATTTACCATGTTTCGCGATGAGCAACTGCAACGCTATGCCCGTAATTTTCTGCTCAAAGATGTTGGCGGTCATGGTCAACAGGCGCTATTAGCGGCTCATGTATTAATTGTGGGGGCCGGTGGCTTGGGTTCACCGGTAGCACTCTATTTGGCCGCCAGTGGGGTTGGACAACTCACCCTGGCCGATGCCGACACGGTAGAACTCTCCAATTTACAACGGCAGGTTATCCACACCACCGCCCGTTGCGGAGAGAATAAAAGTGAATCGGCAGCCACCACCCTGAGGGCCATCAACCCCGATATTAACATCACCCCCCTGCCCCTACGGCTGGAGGGCGAAGCCCTGGCCCTGGCCATTGAAGCTGCCGATCTGGTGGTGGATGCCACCGATAATTTTACCAGCCGCTACGCCATTAACGCCCTATGCGTGGAAAAACAGAAAAAATTGGTCAGTGGTGCGGTGATGGGTTGGGAAGGGCAAGTGGCGGCCTTTGCCGGTTTTCGCCCCGGTCTGCCCTGCTATCGCTGCCTCTACCCGCCAACCGAGGCGATGGATGCGCTGCAACCCTGCGCCCGTAGCGGTGTGTTGGGTCCTGCCGCTGGGGTGATCGGCACCCTGCAAGCAGCCGAGGTCATTCGTCAGTTGGTGGGGCTCTCTGAGGAAAATCTTCAGCGTGTCACCTTTGTCGATCTACACAGTTGGCGCTTTTACAGCATGACCATGCGTGCCCAGGCACACTGCCCGGTCTGTGGTGGCTGAGCCTCCACACAGCGTATGCGGCACCCCTGCTTACCCCCCCAGGGCCGTCATGGCATGGGGCGAGGCACTCTGTAAAAAGTCGTGCGCTTTGGGCTTGGCCTGCACGGCGGTCAGAATGATTTCATCCAATTGGGCATCGCTTGCCCCCTCCCGCAGGGGCGTTTTAAGATCCACCCGATCCTGCTGCCCCAAGCAGAGCACCAAGTGACCGTCGGCGGTAAGCCGCATGCGGTTACAGGTGTCGCAAAAGTGGCGGGACATGGCCGAGATCACCCCTACCTCAGCATCCCCAATACGGTAGTAGCAGGCCGGCCCTGGCCCCTTAAAACCGGTGATGGGGATTAAGGCTTGCGCCCCCACCGCCTGCCGCACCCGCTCCAAAATGGCATCACTGGAGAGATAGCTGCCCATCACCTGCTGCCCAGCCTTGCCAATGGGCATGGTTTCAATAAAACGCAGGGTTAAACCATGCTCGCGGGCAAAGGTGACCATGTGGGGGATCTCATGATCGTTGACCCCGCCCATCACCACCATATTGACCTTAACGGGGGTCAAACCTGCCTCAAGGGCAGCCAAGATGCCCGCCTTGACCTCATCTGGCGAACCCACATCCCCACAAATTTTTTGAAACCCGCTCGGGTCCAAGCTATCCAGAGAGATATTGACCCGCGCAATGCCAGCCTCTTTTAAAGCCTTGGCAAAGCGAGGCAAAAGCAGACCGTTGGTGGAGAGGGAGATCTCCTCGACCCCCGCCAATTGGTGCAGCCCGGCTACCAGTTGCGCCAAATCTTTACGCACCAGGGGCTCACCACCGGTCAAACGAAAGCGGCCTATACCCAACTGGGCAAAGCGTGCCAGCAGTCGGCTCAGTTCGGCAAAGCTCAGCCACTGTTCCCGTAACTGGCTCTCTTGTTCGGGCACGCGACAGTAGTTGCAGCGCATATTGCACTGCTCACTCACAGAGACGCGCAGATAGGAGATGGTGCGGTTAAAACGGTCCACCAAGGGCATGGCGGTTATTCCCTATCCTGAGCATCACGCACAAAGTGACCACTGCGCCCACCCGATTTTTCCAGCAAGCGCACCGCCCCAATCACCATCTCCCGATCCATCGCCTTACACATATCGTAGATGGTCAATGCGGCTACACTTACCGCCGTAAGTGCCTCCATCTCTACCCCAGTTGGGGCGGTACACTTAACCTGGGCGGTAATAACCACGCGGCTGTGGGCCTCGTCGGGTTGAAAGGCGAGCTTGACCGACGTTAGGTTGATTTGATGGCACAAGGGGATCAAGCCATCCACCTTTTTAGCGGCCATGATCCCTGCCAGACGGGCAACCTCCAGCACATCCCCCTTTTCAAACCCTTTACGCAGAATGCGATCTAGGGTTTGTGGGCGCATGGTGATCTCTCCTGCCGCCACAGCGACCCGCTCGGTGGCCGGTTTTTCGGTGACATCCACCATACGGGAGGCCCCGTTTTCATCAAAATGGGTCAGGTTGCCCATAGCGTTTCCTTAATAGTCGATGCGTTGAACCGTGACCAGCTCTCCAGGGGCATAATCAACCGCCTCGGCAGGTAGAACGATAAAACAGTCCGCGGCGGCCATGCTGGAGAGCATGCCCGAGCCCTGCCCACCGGTGGAGACAACCCCCGGCTGCTGGGCATCATAGCGGATAAGGCCGCGCTGAAAATCGACCCGATTATTTTTTTTGCGCAAACGCCCCTCCAACAGCGGCAGTCTGAGCAGGGGCGGCACATACTCGGCCACCCCCATCATTTTTAAGAGTGCCGGTCGCACCACCAACAAAAACACCGCCAGCGCCGAGACAGGATTACCCGGCAGACCAAAAAAACGGGCTTGCCCCAGGGTACCGTAAGCCTGGGGTTTACCCGGTTTCATATTGACCTTCCAAAAGTCGATCTGCCCCAGCTCTTGCAGCACCGCCTTGACCAGATCATAATCCCCCACCGATACGCCGCCCGAGCTAATCACCGCATCGGCTTGGCTCGCGCCACGCTCCAGGGCCTCACGGATGGCCGCCCGGTCATCTCGGACCAAGCCCAAATCCACCACCTCCACCCCTAACGCCTGAAGCGCGGTAAGCAGGGTGGTCCGGTTGCTATCGTAGACCTGTCCCGGTCGTAGAGGGTTCCCCACACGAACCACCTCATTACCGGTGCTCAACACCGCCACGCGGGGCCGTTTGAACACCGCCACGCTGGTCTGTCCCATTGAGGTCAACAAACCGAGTTGGGCAGGGGTTAGGCGCACCCCCTTGTTTAAATAGAGAGCGCCCTTGGCAATATCCTCACCCGCAGGACGAATATTCTGGCCCAGAGCCTGCCCAGCGGGGATCGTTACCTGATCGCCAACCCGCTGCACCACCTCTTGCATGACCACACAATCCACCCCCGCCGGGATCGGGGCACCGGTCATAATGCGCACCGCTTGGCCCGCGCCGATGGCTTGGCTCAAGCGATCGCCTGCGGGCAGATCGGCACACACATGCAGTGTTACCGCATCTTGCGGGTGCAAATCGGCATGGCGAATACCGTAACCATCCATGGCGGAGTTATCATGGTTGGGCACGGCAAATTCAGCCACCGCCCCTTGCCCCAATACCCGCCCCAGCGCCTCATGCACCGGCACCATCTCGCTTTGCAGCATGGGGGTAACACTCTGTAAAACCCGGGCACGGGCCTCTTCAAAGGCAATCATTGGCTCTCCTTGTGGGCTTAGTGGCCTGCCCCAGCGGCCATTCTTAGGGCATGGGGAATAAGATCCGCAACCGCTTGCAAACTGTGCAGTGCGCCACGGGTGCTGCCGGGCAAGTTCACCACCAAGGTCTGCCCACGCAGCGCCGTTACCCCCCGGGTAAACACTGCATTGCGGGTCTGCTGCATACCCGCTGCACGTATGAGTTCCGCAAATCCAGGGAGTTCCCGATTGCACACCTGACGGGTGGCTTCTGGGGTAATATCCCGAGGGCTGGGACCGGTGCCCCCGGTGGTCAAAATCACATCCACCCCCTGCTCATCGGCCCATGTACAGAGACAAGCCGCCAGCACCGCCTGATCATCGGCCAACAGGGTGCGTTGCACCACCCGCCCCCCATAGCTCAACACCGCGCCCTCAAGGGCATCACCGCTTTTATCCGTTGCCAGGGTACGGCTATCCGACAGGGTAACGATCCCCACCCGCAATCCAGGCCAACTGGCCACCGCCGCCCCATGATCCCGATGCTCAGCATGGCCATGTTGCGGGCCGCCGCCGTGCTGATGGTCGCCGTGCTGATGGTCGCCGTGGTGGTGATGGTCTGCCTCAACCGCGCTTACGGCGTGGGTATGTTTGGCCCCTTGTTTAAGATCGGCCCATTGGCTGGCTGCGGCCTCGCAACCGGGGCAGCTCTCTACCCAGCGCGAACCACTGGGGGAGATCTCTTTTTTCCACAAGGTTGCACGTACCTTTAAATGGTCGATCACATAGCGGCAGGCTTCAAACGATTCGGCCCGGTGACGCCCAGCGGCAATCACCAGAACAATATTTTGTCCCACCTCCAGATAACCAACCCGGTGAATCACCCGAATCGCCTCGACAGGAAACTGGGCGTGGGCGGCTGCCACAATGCGCTCAAGCTCCCGTTCGGTCATACCTGGGTAGTGTTCCAGCTCCAGCGCGGTCACAGCGTCGGATGAGGTAAAATCGCGCACGGTACCCAAAAAAGTGACCACCCCACCAATTTTAGGATTGGCTTTGAGCAGGGCATCCACTTCATCCTGCGCCGAAAAATCCTCTGTCTGTATGCGTATGCTATCCATGGCCAAGATCTCGCTAGAGTATGCGGTCAACCTCACTACATTACCCATAATGGTGGGGTTTGCACCTGATCCGGATCAAGCGTAAAGGAAGTAAGCAGGCCGGGAAAGGCTTGTTCACCCCATCCCATAAGAAAAAGGGGCCCGGCATTGCCCCAGGCCCCTCTCGTTTCACCTATCCCAGCGTAGGGCTCAAAAGCCACTGTGGGCACAGATACCGCGAATACGGCGCATCCAGTTAAGCACCTCCACCGCCTCTGGCACACTAGACTCAGGCTGCTCCCCTCGGTGTATGGAGGAGAGCATGTGGTCTAAAGCCCGCTGCAACGGGGTGGGGGTTGAAGGGGGATCAATGCAGAGAGGCTCTTTATCCAACGTCACCGTCAGCGCCTCACCGTAATCATGGCGCTCCACCTTATGGCGATAGAGGCGCACCTCGGAGTTGGGGGAATCCTCCCACACCAACGCGCCCTTTTCCCCCATGATGCTCATGCTGCGGGCTTTTTCTGGATGGGTGAGGCTGGCCATCATATCCACCATCACCCCATTGGCCAGCATCACCGAGCAGTTGACCGTATCCCACTGTCCATGGATCATTAAATCGCTGCCGGAGCTAGAGAGGCGCAGCAGCTCCACTTGCGGAAAAAGCGCCTGCACCAGATAGATATCATGGTAGAGCAACTGCCCCAGTACATCGCTATCCTTGGCAAAGCGGCCAAAGTTGGCCCGCCAGGTACGCACCTGTCGAATACGCCCCAGTTCCCCCCCCCGCACCATCTGCCGAATGCGATCAAAAGCGGGGCAGTAGAGCTGAGTATGGTCCACAAACAGCACACGCTGCTCTTTTTTGGCCAGTTTGCGCATGGCATTGGCTTCGTCACGATGCTCACAAATGGGCTTTTCAACCCAAACATGGCGACCCGCCTGTAACGATTTAAAGACCAAATTGGCATGTTCCGTGACCTGCGTTGCCACCATCACCATATCTACTTTACGATGGCTAATCAAAGCGTCGGCACTTTCCGTGAGCATGTGCCCTAAACCCTGCTCCTGCAACTTGAGCTGGTGCTCCCGATTACGGTCATAAATGGCCGCAATCGAAAAGGCAGGATGGTTCCCTACCTCCTTATAAAGAACCTCACCCCAGGGACCAAAGCCGATAAGCCCAATACCAACTGTCATAATCGTGCCACTCCTTGCAAGCACTCATGGTCATCCACGCCTAATTTGTTAGGCACCCACCCTTTTACCCCACCCCTATAACAGCGTGATGGTGTTCCCATTACATTTGTGGGAAAAACTGCTTTCCTACTGGTACAGAACGGCTTGGAACCTGCATAGTATGCCTTTCCTGTCGCACGTTTTTTAACTTAACTGTCGCGCGATGGGCACCCTGCCACGGCAGGGCGTGATGATAATGACCCATTATTAGACGAAAAGCAGGTGCCATGTGAATAAAAATCCCAAAATTGCCATCATCGGCCTCGGTTATGTGGGTTTGCCCCTAGCTGTTGCCTTTGGGAAAAAATATCCCACAGTGGGCTTTGATATCCGCAGCCAACGCATTACCCAACTGCAACAGGGTCAAGACACCACCCTAGAGTGTAGCAGCGTCGAGCTAGCGCAAGCCAGCCAGCTTAGTTTTACCGCTGATTTACAAGAAATTGCCCACTGCAACACCTACATTGTCACCGTACCCACCCCCATTGACAACTACCGCCGCCCGGATCTGAGCCCGCTGATAAGTGCCTCAGAAACCGTCGGCAAGGTTCTTAAAGCGGGGGACGTGGTGATTTATGAATCCACGGTCTACCCCGGTGCCACCGAAGAGGTGTGCGTACCTATTTTGGCCAAGCACTCCGGTTTGGTCTTTAACGAGACCTTTTTCGCAGGCTATAGCCCTGAGCGCATCAACCCAGGGGATAAGGTGCATCGCCTGGAGACCATCACCAAAGTCACCTCTGGCTCAACAGCCGAGGCTGCTCAGTGGGTTGATCAACTCTATCAATCCATCATTCAGGCGGGCACCCACCTAACCTCTTGCATCCGGGTGGCCGAGGCCGCCAAGGTGATTGAAAACACCCAACGGGATGTCAACATTGGCTTGATTAACGAGTTGGCCCTGCTCTTTAACCGCTTGGAGATCGACACCTTAGAGGTGTTGCAGGCGGCAGGTACCAAGTGGAATTTTCTGCCCTTTAGGCCCGGCTTGGTGGGGGGGCACTGTATTGGGGTTGATCCCTACTATCTGACCCATAAAGCCCAAGAGATTGGCTACCACCCGGATATGATTCTTGCTGGCCGCCGCGTCAATGACAGCATGGGCACCTATGTCGCCAGTGAAGTGATTAAGCTGATGACCCGCAAACATTTGTGTGTCGCCAGTTCGACCATTTTAATCTTGGGCCTAACCTTTAAGGAGAACTGCCCCGATCTGCGCAACACTCGGGTGGTGGATATTGCTCAAGAGCTTCTGGAATATGGGGCCGAAGTGGCCATTTACGACCCCTGGGTGGATGCCCAAGAGGCGCACCATGAGTATGGCCTAAATTTGCTGACCGAGGTTCCCCATGCCCACTATGACGCGGTAATTTTGGCGGTACCCCATCGCCAATTTATCGAGGCGGGCATTGAGTGGGTCCAAGCCCTGCGCAAAGAGATTTCGGTTTTCTACGACCTAAAATCGCTGTTTGCCAAAGAGCAGAGCGACCAACGCCTGTAATACATTGACAAGCGGCCCCACGCATAACACGGGGGGCCGCTCTGGGTCCAACCTCGTTGTTAGGGGCTAGGGGTGGCGACCCACTTCATGTCCTTTAAGATCCAACGGCGCATCGTCCGGCAAAATCGCAGGATGGCCGGTTGCGGGGCGGGTAACACGTTGTCCTTCCATCTTTTTAGGTAGCGTAAACCAAAAACGGCAACCATGGGGATTGACCGACTCCACCCCCACATCCCCGCCCATCTTACGCACCATCTGCTTAACAATCGAGAGCCCCAACCCTGTGCCGCCCATATCCCGAGAACGCCCCTTATCCACCCGGTAAAAACGTTCAAATACGCGGCTATGGTGGCTGGCATCAATCCCTGCACCGGTATCGCTTACCTCAATCCGGTTAAACCCTTGCAACTCGCTACAGGTAATGGAGATCTGCTCCCCCGCCGGTATATACTTCACCGCGTTGGAAACCAGATTGCTAAGCACCTCCTCGACCGCCTCACGATCCCCCATACAGACCACTTCGGGCTTAATCATAGACCAGCAGGTAATATTTTTTTCCTGGGCCAGCGGGGTAATATGCTCCTGCACACTGTTGACAATGGAGCTTATATTCAGCGGTTCATTCTTAAAGATAAGCTCGTTGGACTCCAGACGGGCCAGATCCAGTAGTTTGGAGATAATTTGCGACAGCCGAATAGCATGCCGCTCAATGGCATTGACCAGCTGCACCCCATAGGCTTTATCATTAAGGGCACCATTGAGCAGTGTTTCCGCATTCGCCTGAAGAATGCTAATGGGGGTACGTAATTCGTGGGAGACATTGGCCACAAAATCCCGCCGAATCTGCTCCTGCCTACGCAGTATGGTATTATCATGAAACACAATAATATAGCCGCGCTCGCCCTCCATCGGCGTCCACTGCGCCTGCACAAAACGGCTTTCGTCACCAAAAGTCAGCGTGAGTTCCACACTACCCGGCAGATTGTTTTCCACCTGCAACACCTGACTAAGCTGCTGGTAACATTGTGAGCTCAGCACACTTTGCAGGGTCTCACCCACATGCTCTTCGCCCACCCCCAGCAGTGTCTCCGCCGGAGGGTTACTCAAGACTACCCGGCTGTGATCATCCACCACCAACAGGCCATCGGCCATCCCCTGAAGCACCCCTTGCAACAGACGTCGCTCCCGTGTAACCGACGAGACATTGCGCCGCAGCTCCATCGCCATACTTCGGAAAGAGGCCCCCAATAGACCCAACTCATCACCCGGCTGCATCTCTACCGGAGCGACCGAACTGCTCAGGGCTTCACTGGAAATGGCGTGAACCTGGGCCATCAATTTACGGAAACGGCGGGTACTAAAATGGGCCGCTAGGGAACTGACCCCCATAGCCGCCAACACCGCCAAAATGCCCGCCAAGACCAACATTAAGCGCAGACGCTCACGAATGGGAGCCAACTGCGACATCGGCTTGGCAACCCGCAACACACCCATCTGCCCATCTTTGAGATGATAAGTCCGGGCTACATAGAACATATCGGTCTTTAGGGTTGCCGAGTAGCGAATGGAAGCCCCGCTCCCCTCTTTATAGGCTTGCACAATTTCGGGACGTTTGGCGTGATTGTCAACACTCGGTAAAGCTGCCAGAGCCACCCGTCCATCCCCCAGCACGCGACCATCCACATCCACAATGGTGACACGCGACTGGGTAATCTCCCCCAAATGATCGGCCAGCGCATCCAACCCGGTCATGGTATAGTCGAGCCGTTGATCCATCAGGCTCGCCACCCCCAACCGCGCATAGCTCTCTAATTCACCGCGAATTTGCGCTTGCAACCAGTTGCCCAGCGCAAGTTCCAGCAGCATGCCCACCGAGGCACCCACCAGCAAAATCAGGATAAAGGAGAGCAGGAACAGCTTGCCACGAATACCTAAATTCACGACATATCTTCCCCATCCGGGCGATCACGAAAACGGTAACCTACCCCGCGGATGGTCTCCATATATTTACCCGCTGGGCCAAGTTTTTCCCGCAATCGTTTAACGTGGGCATCCACCGTGCGGGTCTGCACAAAGGCATTTACCCCCCATACATCGTTGAGCAGGGTATCCCGGTTTTGCACCCGCCCCTTGCGCGATAAAAAGGTGGTCAGTAACTTAAACTCCATCGCGGTCAAGCTGCTCTCTTCACCGTCAACCCACACCCGGTGCCCCTCTAGATCCACCTTTAAACGACCAAAGGTGACCAGGGCGGCACTCTCGGCCTGCTCTGGTTGTACCCGCCGTAAAATGGCGCGTATACGCAAGACCAACTCCCTAACCTTAAACGGTTTAACCACATAGTCATCGGCTCCGGCCTCAAAGCCCATCACTTTGTCAATCTCCTCCCCCCGCGCCGTGAGCATGATCACCGGCATGGTACGGGTACCATCCTCCTCACGCATACGTCGACACACCTCAATGCCCGACACACCGGGCAACATAAGATCCAGCAGCACCAGATCGGGCCAGCGTTCCACCGTTGCAATTCGCATCCCCTCTTCACCGGTTAGGGCGACACGAGCATTAAAGCCCTCTTGTTTCAAGCTATACTCCAGGGTATTAGCCAGATCCCGTTCGTCTTCGACAATGAGGATGTTGACAGACATAGCCGCTCCGTTAACAGACGATGGCTGACGCAGTAACAGATTGCGCCAATAGGTTATTGTGGATATTACGCAGGTTCCAAAGACAAGAACAAGTAGGGATTAAATCCCCTTTAATGATCCTATGGATATTGGACGCAGAGAAAAAAGAGTCGGTGGTACCCATGGGGAGAAGGGTTTGCTCAGCATGTTTAGACTGAGTGGAACAGTGCTGGTCTACGCCTGTAAGTCCCATACTCCATGCCTCTCATCCTCACCAGACCGAAGGTTGGCGAAGATCTCAAGAGATAAGCGATTCCAAAAGCCGCGCGGCGCTTACCCCGGGGGGTGCCGCATTTTAAAAACAGACCTTGAACGATCTTTGCGGACGTTTGACATAACACCAACCCGCCGCGCCCCTTGGTTGCAGCGCATTCTTACCCACTCCCCGCTCTGGTGCAAGCTTACAATCATGCTTTTGACCGTTTTTTTGGGTTTTAGCCCTTCCCCCCGCCCCGCACAGGCAAACCCATGTTGCCTAACAAGCCACCTTCACGCTAAACACCCCCACCCCAAGCAGGCTATCCTTGGCTCCACCGAGACGATGCCCCTACCCCCCTGCTCTACCTCAACCTACCGCGCCCCTCCAACACGGCAATGCTTACGCGACCCTCCCCACACACCGACACTGAACGCACATGACCCGCTACGCCTTTAGGGCTGCACCAACACCCTTTCACAGGGCCAACAGATCTCAAAGCGTACCCCTTCACCTGTGCCACTTTGGCAAAGCACTCGGCCCTGTAGCTGCCCTTGCACCAGGGTTTGTAAAAAATAGAGGCCCAAACCGTAGCGCCCCTCAGGATGGGCCGTGGTAAAAAAAGGCTCGAACATCTGCTGTTGCACGACCTCATCCATGCCGATCCCGTCATCCTGATAGTTGAGTAAAACCTCCCCCTCGACATAGCTTATGACAATCTTCACCTCCCCCCCGCCCGGCTGGGGAAAAGCATGGACCAGGGTATTATTAAGCAGGTCTGAAAAGATCTCCTGCACCAGATCTTTCCGACTCATCACCTGCAAGGCTTGCTCAACCTTAATCTGCAACACCACATGTTGCTGGTCAAACATTGGACGCAACGGATCGACAATCTCCAGCAAGGCACTTTCCATATCCAATGGCTCCAACTGCCAATCGGTCGAGATATGGGTAAAACGCCGCATAACCCGAATAAGTTTGGCCGCTTTCTCCATGCTATTGCTGATTAAATGGGCCAGTTTATCCAAGCTCTTGAGCTCTTCGACCAACGACTCTTCATCCACCTCTTCCTGCTCTAGCATCGCCAGAATACGGTTGGTGGTTTCACGATTTTGCGAAGCCGCCCCCACCGCAATGCCAATGGGTGTGTTGATCTCATGGGCCACCCCCGCCGCCAACCGACCAATAGAGGCCATCTTTTCACTACTGACCAACTGGTCACGGGTACGGTTAAGCTCATCCATCCGGCTTTGCAACTCCGAGGTACGCTCCGCCACCTTGGCATCCAACGAGTTCAGAGTGGCGTGCAGGCGATCTTCCATCGCCTTACGTTCAGTAATATCCCGGATAACCAGCGTAAAAAATCGCTTTCCGCCGGTTTTCCAACTGGCTAATGAAGCCTCTACGGGAAAAATCGTACCATCGGCTCGCTGGGCCTCCAAGGTTTGCACCTCGCGGGGCTTGAGCAAGGCATCCGCCTTTAACGACGCTTGCAAAATATGTTGGTAAAAGCTCTGTTGATGCTCTGGCACCAACATCTCCAGACTGCGCCCTTTTACCTGGGCATACTCATAACCAAAAATGGTGGTTGCACTGCGGTTCCAAAAACTAATACGACCATGACGGTCCACCGCTAGAATGGCATCCCCCGCCGATTCCGCCACCGAGCGAAACCGCTCTTCGGCCTTACGACGCTCCAACAGCTCCCGTCGTAACTCAGTCGTCCGCTGTGCCACCAAGGCCTCCTGCTGGGCATGGGCCAAACGCAACAGCATCACCTTGCGCGCTACCAACATCCCCACACCGATCAGCACCAGAGTCAACAGGTACATCCACAAGCGCAATTGATCAGCCCGTCGCAAATCCCCCTCAAATGCAGCATAGTAGCTCTCAGCCAAGCGATCCAATTGCCGCTCGGTGGGTTGCGCAACCGCGTCTTGGCTCCAACGGTTCACCTTCATTTGAAATTTATGGATCAACGCGCCATGCTCCATCAGGTTACGCACCTGCTGAACCAGTGTTCCCTGATGCTGTTCCAATAGAGTTAGGATGAGCTCTTGGGACTGCCCCAATGCCCACAAATCCTGCTCCGGACCCCGGTTGTTACTGACCAAGGTCAAACGCAGCAATAAGGTTAGCTGCCGGCTCATAACGCGCGCTTGGTTGGCATCGAAGCCAGTCAATTCCGGCTTATTGTGGTCAAGCTGCTCGGTAATCTCCATCAGAGCCTGCGGAAAATAGCGCAATGAGTTGCGCAAAACCGCTTGGTCCGATTTAAACCGCTCCACCAACCAAAGCTTCTCTTGCCAACTTTTTAGTAGCCCTTGATAGAGTGACACCATCTCATCGCTACGGCTTAACCCACTGCGTGCTTGAGCAGGATCTAGCGCTTTAAGAATTTGATTTATTTCTAAACTATATTGAACAAAGCTATCATAATGGGTGAGCATGCCGTGCTGCACCAAGCCAAGGGATTGATCCATCGCCGCATCCAAGCGATAGAGCTGTTGTAAATGGCCCTGCACCTGCCGATGCTGGGATTGGTCAATTTGGCGGGTAAAAGTCAACAGGGTCACAAGGGAGACAACCCCCATCGCCACAACAGCAATAAACACCCATATATTATTTGAGGTTAATCGCATCATGGGGCCTCCGGCTGGGTACCGGTTAGGCTATGCAAAAAAGCGACAATTTTTTCTATATGTTCTGCACTTAGCTGGCGGCCTAGCTGATAGTGGGCCATTAATTGCACCGCCTGCGACAGGCTCTTAACACGCCCATCGTGAAAATAGGGCGCGGTTAGGGCCACATTGCGCAGCGAAGGTACTTTAAAGGCAAAACGGTCCTCCTCCTGCGCGGTTACATTAAAGCGGCCATAATCACTCTTGGTGATTGGTATCTGGCGGTCTTTAAAATAGTTACCAAACAGGCCAAAGGTTTGGTACATATTACCGCCCACATTGACCCCCTGGTGACACGCCACACAGCCGTAAGATTTAAAGAGCTCATAACCCTCGACCACCTCCCGCTCCACCGCCTTTAGATCCCCTCTTAAATAGCGATCAAAGGGGGCGTTAGGGGTGGTCAAGCTACGCTCATAGGTGGCAATAGCAAGACTAATGCTCTCCTTGGTGATACCTAAATGGGGAAACAGCTCACTAAAACGACGGCGCATCTTTTTATCTCGATTAAGCCGCTCCAACACCCCCTCCCAACGTGCCCCCATCTCAATAGGGTTGGTCACAGGTCCCAACGCCTGACTCTCTAAAGAGTCGGCCCGGCCATCCCAAAACTGCGCCAAATTATAGCGCGCATTAAGCACCGTTGGGGCATTGATGCCCCCCTTTTGCTGCCGTATGCCTACAGAAACCGGCAGACCATCCATCCCCCCCGCATTAACGGGGTGGCAGCTCGCACAGCTTAACGTGCCGTCACCCGAAAGGCGGGTATCGTGGTAGAGCAGCTCCCCCAATGCCACCTGTTGCTTATTCAACTCAGCCTGGGTCAACGGTATGGGTTGAATAGGCTCATTAATCAACGGCACCCCCCATACGGGGGGCGAGAGCAACAGTGCCAAGCCTACCATCTTTACGGTCAACCAACGTCCCATGCAATCCCCATCATCTGAGTGCTCTTCAACCAACCCCACAGACCCCTAGGCGCAACCTGTACGCGCCTAACGAGCGATCCCCAACCCCCATTCGTCTGTAACCACACAAACACCACGGCCTAGGGGGCGCTCATCCAATCACACGAGCGCTCTGCCACGTAGCGCATAAAAGCGATTTTGTGCAGAGGGTAGCCTTCGAGCAGAGCTTTACTTAACAAGGCACAGCGATAGGCGATGGCCTGTTTACCCTGCTCGGCCATCACCAAAGCGGTCATGCCCACTTTTTCGGCCCACCATGCCCGTTGCGGCTCGACAAAATCCTTTAACACCCGGTCAACCAAGCGCTCCTGCTTGCGAATGCGGGTGTGGTTTAAAAAATCCATGAGGGCCTGCCCCTCCACAAACCAGCTATCGGTCACCCCTTTCACCGGGCGAAAATAGTTGGCATTCATCAGCAGATCTAGATCGATCTCCTCATCAAACAGCTGATCACTCGGGGTCTCTGCCGAGGTTAAAATCTCATCCATGCGGGCCGCGAGATCAAGGGGCACCGGCACCCATTTTTGGGCCCCCAATAGCTCCGCTACCTCCAGCAATTGGAGGGGGGGTGGGGTATTTTGCTGCAAACCAACCTCAATCGCATAACTCACCAAACGGTTTAAAAAGGCTTCTGAAACCTTACCCACCAAAGAGACCTGGGCATTTTCACGGATTAACCGATCCACCTCACTCTGGGGCATCGGCTCACTATGCCAGACATCGGCAACCCCTTTGCCTTGCTTAATCAACAGCGAAACCGCCCGGAACCATTTTTTCTCATACTGGGTGATCACCAAAAAGGCCTGCGCTCCTGCCCCATCCACGGTGGTGGCAATGCGCTGAGTGACGGGATTTCCCGCTGACCACTGCGCACACTGCACCCCTTTTCTACGAGCCTTGCGCGTCACCTCATCCACCTGCTTACGCTCATCCTTGGGTAGCCAATTGCGTACCACAATCAACCGACGTAAAGCCGTGGGGGTCAGGTTTTCGGCATTGCTGTGCAGCCACAACAGCACACTGCGGCGGGTATGCACATTGGGACTAAGCACCAACAGCGAGACCGCATCCCTTACCTCCGGCAGGGTGCTGTTGATAAAGGTACCAATCGCCATATCCTGCGACTCCATATCCATGGAGCGGGTGGTGTGAATCAGGGTTTCACACACACCAAACGGATTCCCCTCATGGTGCTCCAACAGCTCCTCGATCAACCCCTGCACGCTCTCTTCTGAGGGATCCATCTCTGCCACATAGGCCGCCAACAGTTGATCATGCACCTTAATCAACTCTGGCATGGGGTCGATGCCGGCGTCTTCCAACACATGCAGCAGGGACTCTAATACGCTGGGGGAGATCAGCTCTAAGGAGACCGCTTCAATCACCGCCTCTTGGAACTCCGCAACCACACTCACCGCCCAGTCATAACCCGCCTCTAAATAGGCCCGTATCTGTTGCAGTTGGGTACTTACTAAAATCAAATAAGCCATCGCCAAGCTCGGCGGGAGGCTGCCCCCATCGTCGCGCTCTTCGCTTAATTCATCCAGCATATCAAACAGCAGATAGGGGTGTTCATCCAGCATCTGGATAAGTTTATCGTCCAACGGTAGTTTTTTATTGGACTCCACCGCTTTGGCGATGCGCTTGGCTTGACGGTTCAGATATTGGACCACCTTCGGGTCATTATCTGGGATGGTTGAATCGTCATCCATCGCCTCAAACAAGGATAACCCCTCATCCAGTTCTTCCGGTTTGACCCGTGGCACCCACTCGCTGCTGCGTGGTTTCATCGACGCTGTTGAAGCAACCGTGTGCTCCGCATTGGAGGCGGGAGCCTGTTTGGCAATGTCCCAGTGGCTTCTATTTTCTACTTGAGCGACCATTTTTTTGGCAAGTTTATCCATGGTGCGCGCCAATACGCGAGCGTTTTTAATCGCGCCTTGCTCTTCTAAAAAGACAAAAAAGGCTTTTAACACAGGATTAACCGACAAAAAAAAGCCCTCCCCTGCCATCGCTTTATGGGGAATCGTCTCAATACAACACTGCTCGACACTGGCCGCGCTCCACTTGGCGGGCAGACGCTCATGGTAGGTGTACATAAGATCCACAAACAGCGAGATTACCAAGGAGCTATCAGGCTTAATGGCCTCATCCAAAGCGGCAAAAGCGTCGCTCTCATTAAAATCCCTCAGCCAACCTTGCATGGTGGCATGGAGTTCATCATAGGCTTCGTCTGAATAACTGCTCACCTGCACCATCCCAAATCAAAAGTGGATCTAAAAAAAAAGAGTCCCTCTGAGGGTGGACCCTTATTCGTCTATGAAAACTTAATTGACACGCTTTGTATAGCATAATTTAGCAGAGCAATCTGCCCTTTCAAGGCGCCCACAACCGCCAAATCGCTCATGTACCTGGGTAGGCGAGGTTAAGGCACGCGCAAACCGCTCCTGCGGCGGATCTTTGCGCCGCCCAAAAGCAAGCAGACCATGCTGATCAAGGAAAACGCGAGGGGGACACACCAAGGTAACCATCTCAGCAGGGTCTGTGCGGTGTCAGCCAATAGATCGACAATGCAGGAGAGGATCGAGCATGGTAGAAGCCCCTTGTAAGGTGGCCAAACCCATGTCGAAGCACAGGCAACCGATGGGTTCAAACCATAATAGGGCATGCGATCGGGGCTTTTAGTCGGCCATGAGGGGCACCAATCCATGGGGGCTTATAATGGCGCGTAGCCCCGGCCCATCCACCATCAAGCCACGCAGAGCCAACAGATCTCGGTGAAGCGCCAACAAAGGGGGCAATGGTTTAATGTGCTGGGCAGCCACCCTCTGGATATGGATCGGTTCCCGCACCGCCAGCAACGTACATCCCGCCACCGCCTGCTGCAAAACCAGATAGTGGGGGGGCGTGTTCTCTTGGGGTAAACCCAAGAGCCGCTCCAGATCCAACACACCTGCGGCCGGGCTGCTCTGCGCCCCCCGAATATGCAAGGACTCCATCGCAAATTTTTGCCCACCGGCACTAAACAGCACCATGTTCACATGGCGGGGCAGTGTGGCGGCTGCTTTAAACGATTGAGCTTCCATACTGATCCGCTCTTTCTAATGGGCGACACTGCGGGCTAAACGCACCTGTCTGGCCACTTTGCCAGCTGTGGATTTAGCCCGGATATTTCATGGTGTGCCGGTAGTGGGCAAACAGCGGCACCAAACTCAACACCATCACCGGCTGTTGCCGATAGTGCAGAATACCCGTCACAAAGGGGCGTATCTGCTCTGAAACCGTCTCTAACGGGGGTTGAATGCCGCTTATGGGCTGATCCAGCACATCCAACACCTGATCAACCCGCAACCCGCTGCGCAAACCATCCCCTTCGCCAATCAGCAGTGTGAGACGCGGCGGCGGCTCCCGCTGAATGCCCAACAGATGGTCCAAGTTAAGAACCGACTCAATATTGCCCCGAATATTGACCACGCCGGCCATGGAACGGGGGCAACCCGGTACATAAAAAATCTCAAGATCGGTAACGATTTCCCGAATTTGCTCACCCGGAAAGGCAAAGATCTGATCATGCAGGGCAAAAATCACCAATTTTACTTGGGGATCCTCCACATTTACAATCTCTGTGTGGTCATGCCCTTTGCTTTCCAATAGCTGTTCTAAATCGCTCATCCCGCACCACCCACCTGCTGCATTGAATCCTTAAGATTGAAAAGCAACCACCTGATTCCGCCCTTCACGTTTGGCTTGATAGAGCGCTTTATCCGCAGCCTCCCCAATTTCCAAAGCCGTCTCTAAGCGTGGGAAAGCGGCAACACCACAGCTAAAGCTGCATGTAAACTCAATTCCATTCGCAAAAAACTTAACCCGCGCAAAATCCTCCCGCAGCTGATCCAGAATGGCCTTAGCACGCTCCAGATCAATATCCGTCAGGACCACCGCAAACTCCTCACCACCGTAGCGTCCCACCACATCCGATTGACGTACCCGCTGCTGCAACAGCCTAGAGAGAGCCACCAACACTTGATCCCCCATGGCATGGCCATAGGTATCGTTCACTTTTTTGAAATAGTCTAAATCAATCATGGCAAAACAGGTGGTACTGTTCCGCCGTGAGGCGCTGGCAATTTCCGAATCCAAAAAATGCTTGGTGGTGGTGTGGTTATACAAGCCGGTCAAGCTGTCGCGGATCATCAGCGAACGTAAAGTGCGCATCCGCTCGGCCCGCATAGACACCTCGGCAATCAGAGTATCTGCCTGAATTGGCTTGTTTAAAAAACCATCTACTCCGACCTTCATCGCTTGGTACTGGCGGCCCGTATTGGTCTCGCTCGATAGAAACACAATGGGCAAACTTAAATAACCTGGGGTCTGCCGCAACAAAGTCGCCAACTCGGCCCCGCTACACTGGGGCAGATACATATCCATCAGCACCAGATCGGCATTAAAGCCCGTCAGCGCCTCCAGCACATGGGCCGGATCAGAGACGATTCGCGTCAACATGCCCGCCTCTTGCAACACCAAGGCGTGATAGTTGGCCGTATCGGGTTCATCATCCACCACCAAAATATGAAAGGGTTCCGGAGGGTGGGTCATGGTTAACCCATCCAGTACATCCAACAGCTCGGTGGAGCGAATCGGTTTGTGACAGTAGGCACGCCCCCCCGCCTGAACCGCCCGCATGCGTGACTCAAAATCATTGCGCGATGAGATAAACACAATGGGCACATGCCCATTCAGATAGGTTTTAAGGCTCTCCACCCGCTCCAAGCCGGCCTCTTTCCCCTCGGGAAACACCACATCCATCACCAATGCGCTGGGTAGCCGCTGACGCACCGCCTGCTCCAGATCATCCAGGGTGTGGAACGCGCTGGCATGGTAGCCAAAACAGGCCAATTGCGAAACCAATTGCGCCAGTAAAATCGGGTCATCATCACAAATATAGATCTCACTCTCACTGGCAATATTGGCGACATTGCTTGCATCGGGCGCCTGTTTGGGGAGCTCAAAACAGGGGGGGGTGCTATAAGCCAACGTGGTTGCATCCGCCATATTTACAATGTTCTCCAACTGTTGCGTGAGCAGCTCCAGTTGGGCAGACTCGGGTAGCTTCTTATGCTCCAGCGCGATCATCAACATCGCTTCGGCCGCTTTGGCCGAAAGATTGATCTCATACAGTTGAAACGATGCACTGGTGCCCTTGATGGAGTGAAACAGCAAGTGCAGCTCTTTGACCGCCGATAATCCTTCGCCACTGTGTACCCCTTGCAACAAAACACGCCCCCGTTCCAAACGTTCAGGCAGCCCGCGTAAAAAGGAGCTGCGCAAATGGGCCATTTTTTTGTGAAAGGCAAGCTGTTTATCATGCATTTTTTTCACCCCATGGGTAGACCGCTTAAGCGATTTAGGCCAACGCCCGCTGTAGTGCGGCGACAAGCTGTTGCTCTAAATCGGCATCTTTCATAACACAACCACTTAATCCCGGATTTTCTGCTATCAAGCGTGTCGAATCATCCCCACTTAACAGGATAAATGGCAATGTAACATTTTGTTCTTGCAATGTTTTATAGAGCTCAAGCCCGGTAATCAAGGGCATATTTTGGTCAGAAATCACCGCCATCAAATCCTCATGCTGGCTGATCAACTCCAGTGCCTCGACGCCATTTTCGGCCAACAGGCATACATACCCCGCCATCTCCAACACCGCCGAGGTCATCTCACCCGCCAAGGCATCATCATCCACCACCAAAACTTTCATGGGTTCTCCACTCTTGTTTGACCACAATTGGCACTATTATTCATCTGTTTAATCCAACAAATTATCCAAAATCTCAATTAAATTGCTCTGGTCAAAATCACCTTTGACAATATAGGCACTGGCCCCAACCTGAATACCCCGCCGCTTGTCCTGCTCCTTCTGCCGGGAGGTGATGATAATAATCGGTACCCCCTGATAATCGGCACTCTGACGCAGCTGCTCGGTCAAAGAGAAACCATCCATGCGTGGCATCTCCACATCGGTTAACACCGCATCAAAGCGTTGCGCCCGCGCTTTTTGCAGGCCATCCAAACCATCATCGGCCAAGGTGACACGGTAGCCATAGGCTTCCAGCACCTCTTTTTCAATCTCACGCGTATTAAGCGAGTCATCCACCACCAACACATGGCGATTATGCCGCTCCGGTGCCCCACTACGCTCAACCGCCACCAACCGTTCACCCCGCCCACTGCGCACCAGGTCCATCAATGCAGGGGCTTGCAGCACGCTGACCAATCGGTTTTTACCGGTCATCACCATGCCACTCACCAAAGCCAACCGCCGCATATGCTCCGGCATGGGCTTAACCACCATATCTCGCTCATCCAGCAACTGATCCACAATCAGACCCAGCTTCTCCTGACGCCCCCGCACAATCACCACCAGCACATCGGCTTGGCTGTTGGGCAAAGCCCGCGCCTCACGCCCCTCCACCGCAGGCAGGTTGAGCAGTTGCGCCAAACCAACCAAGGGTATAAACATATTGCGCAGGACAAACACCTTACGCTCGGCCATGGTCAAAATGGCACTCTGGGGAATACGTACCAGCTCATGAATATGCTGGGCACTAAAGGCAAACGGGTGCCCCGCCACCTCGCACAACAAAATCCGCATCAAGGCCAAAGAGAGTGGCAAGCGTATGGAAAATTTTGTGCCTTTACCCGCGCTGGCCTGCACGTTGATCTCACCATGCAGCCCCTCCACAATGGTCTTTCGCACCACATCCATACCCACACCGCGCCCGGAGAGATCGGTCACAATGGCGCTGGTACTAAAACCCGGCATAAAAATGAGATCCAAAATTTGCGCCGGCTCCAGCGATTCTGCTTGGTGCGGTTCCAGCAACCCCTTTTGCAGGGCCTTCTGACGGATTTTCTCCACCTGCAAGCCTTGCCCATCATCCTCAACCTCAATCACCACCGAACCGCTATCCTGACGCGCCTTGAGGGTGATGCGCCCATGGGCCGACTTGCCCGCTGCCAGCCGCTGCTCTGGCGATTCAATACCGTGGTCAATGGCGTTGCGCAGCATATGCACCAACGGGTCGCCCAGCTGGTCGATGATCTGTCGATCCAGCTCAACCTCACCCCCACTGACCACACACTGCACCTGTTTACCCAGATCCCGCCCCAGCTCTCGCACCATGCGCGCGGTAGGATCCAACACCATGGAGAGCGGCAACATACGCATGACCAGCGCCTTATCCTTGAGCGCCTGCATCAGCAACTCCTGGTTGGCCATATCATCGCGAAACGCCAGATAAAGCTGGTGTAACGCTTGACTGTGGGCAACCGTTTCGCCATGGCTTTGGGCCAGCTCGCGGGCTTGCAGATCCAGCAGACGGCTCTCGGCCAAACGCTGCCGCAAATAGGCTTGGCTAGAAACCATCTCCCCCATGAGTTTAATCAACTCATCCAACTTGGCGATGCGCACCCGCACGCTATCTGGACTCTTTAGAGGCGTGGAGGTCGTGGCATCGCTGACGGGGGGGGTGGTATCAGCCACAACCGCTGTTTCAGGGGGCGACAGCGCAACGGGAGGGGCTGCCGCCGATTCCGTTACTCCAGGCGCCGCTGTCTCTGCGGGAGCAACCGTAGCCGCCTTGCTCAGCGCCGCACAAAGTGCCGTATCGGGTGGGGGCAAAGGTTGTCCCGCCGCCACCAGATCCACCAGCACAGCCAGGGTATCCACACAACGATCCATCAAGCGGCCCATCTCGGCGGTGTGGCTCACCTGCCCTTCGCGCAGCACACCAAGCAGATCTTCTAATTTATGGGCGGTATCACTGATGGTGGTGAGTTTTAACATGCGGGACGACCCTTTAATGGTATGGGCCGAACGAAAAATTGCTGCGATGTTTTGCGCATCCCCCGGGTGGCTCTCCAGCCGTGCCAACCCCTCTTCCAAACTTTGCAAATGCTCCCGCGCCTCATCCACAAAGCGGGTTAAAAAACGGCTCATATCCAAGGCCATAAAAGGGTTCCTTTCAGGAATGAACCGCTAACTTTGCCAGCTTCTGCTGACAGAGAAAGCTAATCTGCTTAGGTGGAACCGCAAGGGCCAACAGCGCCAGCAGCGTACCCTCGACTGGACGCCTTTCATCCAGTTGTCGCAACACCAGACGGTACTCCCGTTGCGCTAAACTCGACTGTTGCTCGATTGCGTACAGCTCCGCCAAAAAATAGTGCGCCAACCAGTGACTGGGATCCAGATAGACCGCCTTCTGAAACCAAGCAATGGCCTGCTTTGTCTGCCCCTGCCAACGCGCGGTTTGTCCCAATAGCAGCAGGGCATCCAAAGACCACTCATCTTGCTGCAAGGCCCCTTTAAGGGCGAGCTCAGCCTGCACAAACTGACGCTGATTAAGCAAAACAGCCCCTTTTAGACGCAGCAGCTCCGCCTGGATCTGCCCCCCGCCCTGGGCGCAGGCCAGCTCTACCCCAGCGAGGGCTTCGCCATAGCGTTTTTCCTTGAGTAAGGCCACGAGCTGATCCATGCTGGGAACGGCTATCCGCTCAGGTTCCCCGTTACCCTCCGGTAACAAGGTTTCTTCCCTCAGCAAGAGTTCATCATCCAAGCTAAAAAGGGGGGGCAAGGGCTCATCTTCCTCTGCAATTTCTGTCAAACCACGCCAACTGAGCGCTTCATCCTGCGGCCTCCACGAGTGACTGGGAGAAGAGAGCGACAGCCCGTGCCATAACTCAACGGCCTCTTCGGCAGCTTGGCTTTTACCCTTACGGAAAAAGAAACACCCTCCCCACTGCTCCAGGGTCAACAAGCCAAAATCGTTGGGCAAGGTCTCCGCCGAGCCAGCTACCAAAGCACCGCCAAAATTTAACAGATCCCGTAATTTTGACTGAATTTCACGGCGATGCTGTTGATCAAAGTAGATGGAAACGTTTCTAAAAAAGATAATATCCTGCCCATGCAACATGCTAGGATAGTTCGCATCCATAAGATTAAGCAGGCTAAAGTTCACTTGTTGGGCAATGACCGGTTTTATTTGAAATTGCTGCTCAGGCAGTGGCTCAAAATAGCGCGCTTTAAGCTGTGGATCTAATAACCGAAACGAAAAACTGCCGTATTGCCCTTGCCGAGCTCGCTGCAAAACCGTTGTATCAATATCACAACCCTGTAACCGAAACAGGTGTGCCTGATCCGGCCCAAAGCGTTCCGTCAAGGCCATCGCAATGGAGTAAGGCTCTTCACCGCTGGAGCAGCCCACGCTTAAAATACGAATAGGCTCGGATCTCTGCTGGTTGAGCAACGGCGGCAAAAGATGCTCTATAAGAAGCTGTAAATGTTCAGATTCACGATAAAAATAGGTTTCATTAATGGTCAAACGATTGATCAATTCATAAAAAATTTCACGATCCTGCTCTAGCCGTAGCAGAAACGCTGGTACCGTACAACGGTGCGCCAAACAGCCTTGCTGAACGAGCTTAAACAGCAGGCTGTCATTGTCCAACTGTAGGCCGGTACGTTGTTTAATCAACGCCATAAGCGGATGCAATACAGCGTGATCCATTATAACGCCTCCGCAGAGCTCTGCTGGGCGTGTTTGAGCATGGCTGGCAGCATGTTATCCAGCGACACCACCTCCTGGGCAACACCGGCCTCAATCGCCAGTTTATTCATACCAAAAATGACAGAACTGGCCTCATCCTGGGCCAATGTTTTACCACCAGCCTGACAAACAGCCGCCAAACCCTGTACCCCATCGCGCCCCATGCCGGTGAGGATAACCCCAACCACCCGGCTGCCATAAACGGCGGCAGCTGACCTTAACAACGCATCACAACTGGGATGGTAAATGTCACCTTCCGCTGGCGTCAGCATGGCAATGCGTCCATCTGCCGTAACCGTCATGTGAAATTCCGAGGGGGCGATATAAACCACGCCGGGCAAGATCGGCTCACCATGCTTACCCAAACGCACAGGGACCGCACTAAGCTGCCCCAACCACTCCACCATGCCAGCGGCAAAACCATCGGAGATATGCTGGGCAATGAGCACGGTATAGGGAAAACCCTGGGGCAATGCGGCAATAAGCAACGCCAAAGCATTTGGCCCACCGGTGGATGAGGCAATAACATAAACCGGCTGCGGGACTTCACTCTCATGGTGCTCTGCCACGGGCAGCCACGTCGGGGCCGGGAGATCCTCTTGGGGCAGCAAGAGCTTATCCACGCTGCTCGGGAGCTGTTGCCCTATGCCAATATGGCGGATCACCGGCACACCCGCCAATAAACGCAGCTTTTCCGCCAGCTCTTCTCCATCATGCAGGGTTGGTTTACCCGTTACCTCCAAGGCACCGTGCCGCACCGCTTGATAGGCAATCTCAGCATCACTTACACTGCTCACCACCAAAATAGGCACCGCCCGGGTACGCATGATTTCACCAATCGCCTGAATGCCTGTCATGACCGGCATTTCCAGATCCATGGTAATAATATCGGGTAATAAAGTTGCATTCAGCTCTACAGCCTGCTGACCATTGCAAGCTTCAGCCACCACTTCGACACCTACCTCGTCTGCCAGCAGCGCCTTAATCAATGCCCGTATTGAGGGACTATCATCTACGACAAGTACGCGGACTGTTTCCATAGGTTATGAATGCCCCCTGGCAAAATAGCCATGCCATTTTAATGGCTATGTTGATCCTCATGTAAAATGAAACGACCGACTTGTGCTTTAAGTTCACTAGAAACATCGGTCATCTGGTTAGCGATCTGGGCGATATGCTCCACCGCATCTGCCGTGTTGCTACTGGCGGTCACTATTTCCCGCAAGGCCACCACCACCTGACTGCTGGCGGTCTTCTGCTGCTGGGTCGAAAGAGAGATCTGCTTGGCCGATTTGGTTGAACGGCTGGCAGCATCCACCAATTCATTGAGTCGTGTGGCGGTCTGAAAAGATTCACGCATGCCCTCAGTAATACCCAATGCACCCTTTTCTGAGGTAATCACCAAACGGCTGATGGAGTCCTGGATCTCACGGGTTTTTCGCTCAATTTCGCTGGTGGACTCGGTCACGCTATCGGCCAGACGGCGGATCTCAGCAGCCACCACGCCAAAGCGTTGCCCCGATTCACCGGCACTGGAGGCCTCCAGCGCGGCATTAAAGGCGATTAATTTGGTCTGATCGGCAATGTTATTGATAATTTCCATAACCTTGCTGATCTCTTTGGATTTACTTCCCAGATCAACAATTTCGGCCAAACTTTTCTCGTTATCGCTCTTAATATCCTCCATCTTGGTGACGATGGACTGCATCGCAAGGGAGCCCTCTTTACTACTTTCCCAGGTTTGGTTGGCAATAACCACCACCTTTTCAGAATACTCAGCGATTTGTGAGGATGACGCCGACAACTCTTCCATGGTGGAGGTAATTTCCGCGACCGAGGCCGACATACCGCTAGAGGTTGCCGCTTGGCGCTCCACGGAGGTGGCGATCTCACGGCTGGCATGGTTTACAGCCGATGCATTATGCTCAACTTTTGATACCAGATCATGCAGATAGCTGCGCATCTCTTCGGTGGCGCGGCCCAGCTCGGCAATCTCATTTTGGCCATCGCTGGGCAGTGAAACGGTGAGGTTGCCTTCGGCCAACAGGTTGACGCCCTGCACCAACGCCCGGATACGCCGCCCCAACGCCCGCGCCGTCAACAACGCCAGCAAGAGCCCCACCAGCAGCGCCAAACCCCCAATGATCCAGGCTTGATTGCGCGCTTTGGCAAAGGCGGCCACATGTGCCGAACGGTTCATCGCGATTTCGACCACCCCCAGTGGCGTGCCCGAGTAATCCTTCACCATGGTGCCATAAATGGCATAGGGGGTAGCATTGAAGGCTCGGCGGGTATAGACCCGTTTGCCTGCGTAGGCTTGTTTAAGCTCCTGCGGCTGCAACAGCGCCTCGGGCATGGTTGAGGCGAAGGTAATAAATTTTCCCTCTTTAAACAGATAAAGGGCGGCATCGGCCCCATGTTTTTGCTTAAATGCGGTGAAAAAAGCTGGGCCAAAGGACATGCCAAACTCTACCGAACCCAGATGTTTTTCCCCATGGAAAACTGGCACAATGCCCCGCGCCCCTAAACCGGCCACACCGCTCTCTAACCCTTGGCTAGCGCTCTTTTTTTCATTGGTATTTACCACCATATGACGAAATGATGAGAGGTCATCGCCAAATTTCTCTGGCTTATGCAGCCGCAAGAAGGAGAACGCTGGGGGGGTATGGAATTGAAACTGTTTTGCGCCAAAATCTCGGGCGATCACTTGATAAGCGGGTTCCAACTGCTGAGCCAACCAAGCGCGATCTCCCTGTTCAAATTTTTCCTGCACCAAAGGGATATGGGCAACCAAGGCGCTGAGCGCCTGAGCCAAGCGGGTTTCACTTTGGACTTGAGTAATGACAGATTCGGCACGTTCCCGCAGTTGAGCCTCTTCTGAACGCAAAATCACCCCTTCCAGGTTGTTTAGACCGGTCACGATCAGCCCAATCACCACAAAGGCGATGGCGAACCCCATGCCAATCATAATGTTGGCCCACAGTCGTAAATTGTTAAACATGGTCCGACCTTCTCTTTAGCACCTGAAAGTGTGAAATTGTACGGGCAAACCGTGCCCGAATATAGCAAAACGTTAAGGCATTTACTAGATAGCGCTACCACAATCCTACATGTGTTATACGCCCAGCCGTTCTTAAAAGCGATTGGGCATCGGTACAAAAGATGCCCTATCCTACAGGAGCTAAGCGTCGTACAGGGCTATTTCTTAAACATAAACTGGTCGTTACTACGTAAATTTAGTGAAAACAACCCGACCAAGCGTCTTCTCCCAGTTAAGCAGGATAACAGTGGTTTTGGTCGCTGTCCTGTGTAAAAGACATCTTTAAAGTAAGACGAGCATTTATCACCAATAATCACCCCTGCTCTTTTACATTTGATTTTGGGACTAGGGAGTGTTGGCTCGGACAACATGCGACCTCCTCACTCTTTTGCTTGATCACAATTTTGCTGGGTATGTATGACATTAAGATCAACATGCAACGCGCGACCTCCACGACCCGTTGCTCGCGACACCTCTTTATGCCAAGACAACCCTTTGAAACATCCATGGTTTATGAGAAGAGGTCCGACGTGGGAAAGTGGCGCCCGCAGCTCCTTCATCGAAGGTTCTGGGGCAATAGAGTGAGAAAGGTACGCCCATCCTGCAACAGGGTATAACGCTGGTCAACATGCTAACGATTGCTTATGTCCCACATTGGCACGCCACAAAGCAGAGATGGTGTGTGTAAAATAGATTAAATAAAAACGCGGTTTTTCTCTTCATATTTTGATTTTAAAGCAGCTACCCTGCTTAAGGCGGACGCTTTTGGCCCAACCTTGACAATAAAACAGGCGGGGCATTCGCCAACAGAATACCTTTTTCGCATCGTGGATATGCTGCGTGGATTGAAGCGGACTCTCCCCCTGTCCTTTAGGAGATGAGCCGTTACAGATGCGCTTGGTTTTGCGGGCCATAACCCGCACTCACCCATTATCTGCCGATTTCACGTAACAACTTACCGCTGACAAAGGGCTTACACCCCCCCCTTTTTCATAAAAAAAGGGGCCAGCCTGAAAGGCCAACCCCTTGTTTTTATTTGGTAGCGAGAGGGAGACTTGAACTCCCGACCCCAGGATTATGAATCCTGTGCTCTAACCAGCTGAGCTACCTCGCCATCGTTGAGAAGATGCTATTTTACAAATGGGTGGCGGGAAGTCAACGTTTTTGTGTAAAAAAAAACGCCATACCGCTATGTGAATGTTTTTTAAGCATTATGCGAATTCACGATTTGGGCTGCGTGGCTCGCCAACCCTCTTTTAAATCCGTACCACCATACCAAATTTTAATCAAAGGAGAGGTCATTCCTAGATCAGCCAAGCGCGAGGCCACACCCTTTGCCTCGGCCTCGTCCTTGTAAGGCCCCATCACCACTTTATAAAGCTTTTGAGTGGATTCTATCTTAACCACCCGCAAAGGTCGCACATAGAGCTGTTCCGCCTTATCCATAATACTAATGGCATCGCCCAATTGCATCGACTCACCAACGGGAATAATTAAGCCCTGCCAGTTTTTTTCAATCGTTACCCGAAAACCACCCGCCATGAGCTTTACCTCACTCTCCTTGGCCGCTTCCAGGTCGTCATAAGGTCCCGCTTGTACTTGATTAAGCGTAACCATCTCCACCGCTTCGAGCACTGTGGATTCATAACCACGGCTTTGCAAGCGCTCAAGCAACTGCCCAGCACCAAATTCATAGACAAAGCTGCCCACCTGCACAATATATTGGCTACCCGCCACCGGCACCAACGGTTTCGGTGGCGTCTTGGGCATGCTATTAACCATGCTTGGCGGAGGCATCCGTGGCTCAACGGGTTTTGACTCAACCACTGGCGGTTTAGCCTCCACAGGCTTATCAGCCCGCTTAGGACGCTCCCCCATACCCTCAAGTTCCACCAGCATACGTTCAGGTAGTGCCATGGCACGCGCCACAACCGGGTTTGGACCTTTCCACACGGCATCTGGCCCATCATCCTGGCGAGCATGCATGCCATTCCATAAGAAGGCCACCGCCGTCACCGCTAAGATGGCTGCCACAAACCAAGGTAGAACCCGGCCTAGCATGTTAGAAAGATTGTCCATCGGTAGAGTGATACCCATTTCGCTTACCGGTTTCGTTGATACAGCAGCCGCAGACCCGTCAAGGTCAACATATCATCCACATCATCAATGCAACGACTATCCCGGGCAATTAACTTAGCCAATCCGCCCGTGGCGGTAACATGGATATTGGCAAAGCCCGACTCGACTCTCATGCGCTCAATAATACCATCGACCAGCCCAACATAACCCCAATAAAGACCCGAACGCATGGCCTCTTCAGTGGTTTTACCGATCACCCGCTCTGGATGAAACAGCTCAATGCGGGGTAACTTGGCCGTCTTTTCAAACAGCGCATCCAACGATGAATTTAATCCCGGCGCAATGGCCCCGCCCAGATAAATACCCTGTTCGCCAATTAAATCAAAGGTGGTGGCCGTGCCAAAATCCACCACAATGGCCGCATGAGCAACCTTGTCAAACACCGCCACCGCATTGACCAGCCGGTCCGCACCAACCCCGCTAGGGCTCTCCTCGGACAAGGGCAAACCATATTTCATACTTGCCCCCACCACCAACGTCTCCAACCCTAAATAGCGCCGCACTGCGCGCACCAAGGCTGAACCGATGGGAGGCACCACACTGGCCAAGATCACCCCGTTAATGCCGTGTGCATCCACCTGCTTTAATTGAAGCAGGTTCGCAAGAAGTATTCCATACTCATCACCGGTACGCTCTATGCGGCTGGCAATGCGCCACGAGTGGGCCAGTTGATCCCCTTCATACAGCCCTAAGACAATATTGGTATTACCAACATCCATCACCAATAGCATGGCGTCCTCCCCAACCGGGCATGATCCCCACCCACATGAGCAAAACCCTATAATAGATTGACATCACCCGCCACCACCGTGGTTAGGGCACCCGTATCATCCCGCGTCACCAGCAGGCAACCGTTTTGATCCATGCTCTCTGCAACGCCCGTAAAGGATTCCGCGTAAAAATTCACCCTCACCCGTCGGCCCTGGATATCACCATACTGCAACCATGACTCCCGCAGGGGGGCAAAACCTCCCTGCAAAAACTGCCGATACCAATAACCTAAGCGGTCTAAAAAGCGTGCCAGCAATTGACTGCGGTCAAAACTTCTACCACTGCTCTCCCGCAGCGTGGTGGCGATGCACTGTAAATCAGCCGGCATATCCCCCACGCGACCATTAACATTAACACCAACCCCCACCACGATATAGCGCACCCGCTCGGGTTCGGCCATCATCTCGGTCAGGATGCCCGCCACCTTACGCCCACCAATCAAAATATCGTTGGGCCATTTCAGATAGAGATCCTCAATGTGGAGATCATCCCGCAGGGTTTGTGCCAAAGCTAGCCCCGCTAGAAGGGTAATTTGCGCGGCATCGTTGGGCGCAATGGCCGGTTTAAGCACCACAGAAAAATAGAGATTTTCACCCGCTGGCGAAACCCACACCCGCTGCATACGACCCCGCCCACCGCTCTGGGCATCGGCACAGCAGAGGGTTCCTTCTGGGGCGCCATCCCGCGCCAACTGTGACGCACGGGCATTGGTGGAGTCCGTCTCAGCAAAAAAATAGGCCTGTTTAGGGTGCAGCAGGGAGAGCGCCGTTAAATAGGGCTGCATGCGCTCCAGCGATGGAAAATCTGGCTCACCCAACAACCGATAACCCCGACGATGCAGCGCCTCAATGCGATATCCTCTCTGCCGCAAACCTTGAATATGCTTCCACACCGCAGCCCGTGAGATACCCAGCCCCGCACCGATGGCCGCACCACTACAGGGAATTTCGCCATGGGCCACCAATAAAGCCACCAGTTTTTCATCCAACGACGAAAGGGCTCCCTTAGCCATTTTTTCCACCATGTGCTCAGCCCCCAACCCCTAAAAACCCAAGCGGCGCATTACTCTACCATCCCCTCACGCAACAGGTCCAACCTTTCCACCCTTGCACAAAAAAGCCCCACAGGTCAAACCGGTGGGGCTTGGTAAACGACCTACGCGGCCCGTTTAGAAACGCACCAAAAGCGAGACATCCTTATTGCCCGCACTGTGGGTCAGAGCACCGGATGAGATCATATCCACCCCGGTTTCGGCAATGTCACGCACGGTCTCTAGGGTTACATTACCACTGGCCTCTAGCATGGTACGCCCAGCATTTATCTTAACCGCTTCGCGCATCTGTTCCAGGGTCATATTGTCCAGCAGTAGAATATGGGCACCGGCTTCCAACGCCTCGACCACCTGATCCAAGGTTTCACACTCGACCTCAATACGGTGCAAATGGGTCAAGGAGGAGTGCATGGCTGCCACCGCTTCACGAATGCTGCCTGCCATGGCAATATGGTTCTCCTTGATCAACACACCATCATCCAACCCCATGCGATGGTTGTGCCCACCCCCTACCCTAACCGCGTATTTTTGCAGCAACCGCATACCCGGAACCGTTTTACGGGTATCCACAATGCGGCATCCCGTGCCCGCCACCTTCTCCACAAACTGCGAGGTAAGGCTGGCCACTGCCGAGAGATTCTGAAAAAAGTTCAGTGCCACTCGCTCCCCGGTTAAAATGCCTCGGGCCGGACCACGCAGAGTAAAAATGGTATTACCTGCCATCACCCCCGCACCATCCGAGGCCTCCGGCAGAATACCAATGCGGGAGTCAACCTGCTTAAACACCTCAGAGACCACCGGTAGACCACAAACCACCAGCTCTTCACGGGCAATAAGCACCGCCTCGGCCTCTTTACCCGCTGGGATTAAAGTGTTGGTGGTAATGTCACCACGGCCAATATCCTCGGCCAAGGCACTGCGTACAATATCGGACCAGATAGGGGTCATATTTCCAAACTCTTAAGACCTGGGTTGGTTGATAAAAGCCACGCACCAATTGTGACACAAGCCCTAGCCCCTGGGCAATTGCTTTAAACAGCACGCCCTATGCCATGGCCTGAATGCGTGTTAGAGCCTCCTGCACGGCACGCTTTTTTTCCATCAGTTCATTGGCTTTATCCCGCTCTTTGGCAACCACTTCGGGATTGGCCTTGGCAATAAAATTTTCGTTGCTCAGTTTTCTTGTGACTTGCTGCCAATCGGCATCCAGCTTATCCAAGCTTTTTTGCAAACGGGCGCTCTCGGCGGCCACATCAATGAGGCCCTTCATGGGGATATACAGCTGCATATCCTCCAACACCCCCGTGGCGCAGCCTTGCGGAGCCTCATCCTGCAACACCGCCCACCCCTCCAATTTGGCCAGGGCGGTAACGGTACTCACATGGCGCCGCAGACGGGCCACCGCACTGTCGTCACCACGCACCAAGACCTGGATCTTTTTGCTGGGAGGGATATCCATTTCACTACGGATACCACGAATGGTGCTGGTAAAGCGCTGCACCCAGTCAATTTCGCTCTCAATTTGGTCTAAAATACGGCCTTCATCGGCCTCGGGCCAAGGGGCCAGCATAATGCTACCTGCGGGCTTGCCCGCCAGAGGGGCCAGCTTTTGCCACAACTCTTCGGTAATAAAGGGCATCAACGGATGGAGCAGCCGCAAGGAGGCCTCCAACACCCCAACCATGGTGTGCCGTACCGCCGCTTTGGCCGCCTCTGCGGCGTTCTCATCATAGAGCGTGGTTTTCACCATCTCTAAGTACCAGTCGCAATAACTGCCCCACAAAAATTGATAGAGCGTATTGGCCGCATCGCTAAAGCGATAATTTTCAATATCCTGTGTAACATCCCGGGCGGTGCGCTGAAATTTGCTCACAATCCACTGATCGGTCACCGATAGGGGCAGATCCACCCGTTCCAGCCCGCAATCCTGGCCCTCTGCATTCATGAGCACAAAGCGCGAGGCATTCCATAACTTATTGCAAAAATTACGGTAGCCCTCCATCCGTCCCAGGTCAAACTTGATATCCCGCCCCTGGGTCGCCAACGATGCCAAGGTAAAGCGCAAGGCATCCGTACCTGCGGCGGCGATGCCATCGGGGAACTCTTTACGGGTCTGTTTTTCAATCTTTTTGGCCAGATGGGGCTGCATCATATCCCGCGTACGCTTGGCCACCAGATCCTCCAAGCTAATACCGTCGATCAGATCCAACGGGTCCAAGACATTACCCTTGGATTTGCTCATTTTATGCCCCTCGCCATCGCGCACCAGACCATGCACATAGACGGTATGAAAGGGCACTTCATCGGTAAATTTCAGCCCCATCATAATCATGCGGGCTACCCAAAAAAAGATAATGTCAAAACCTGTAACCAGCACGTTTGTGGGGTGAAAAGAGGCCAATTCTTGGCTTTTTTCTGGCCAACCCAGGGTCGAAAAGGTCCATAGTGCCGATGAGAACCAGGTATCCAGCACATCATTATCTTGGGTTAGCGCCACCGGCTTACCGTAGTGCTGGCTGGCTTTTTGGGACGCTTCCTCTTGGGTGCGGCAGACAAACACCTGACCATCGGGACCATACCAAGCGGGAATGCGGTGGCCCCACCATATCTGGCGACTGATGCACCAATCTTGAATATTCCGCATCCATTCAAAATAGGTTTTGGACCAGTTTTCCGGTACAAATTTAATGCGCCCCTCTTCCACCACCTTAATCGCCTCAGCGGCCAAGGGGGCGGTGGTCACAAACCATTGATCGGTCAACAACGGCTCAATGACTGCCTTGGTACGGTCACCACGGGGCACCATGAGTTTGTGGTCGACTATTTTTTCCAGCAAACCTGCCTCTTGCAGATCCTCCACAATGCGTTTACGCGCCTCGTAGCGATCCATTCCCCGGTAGCGGGCTGGGGCATCCTCATTGATGCAGGCATCCACGGTAAAGATGCTCATTTGGGGCAGATTGTGCCGTTTGCCTACCTCATAGTCATTAAAATCGTGGGCTGGTGTGATCTTGACACAGCCAGAACCAAACTCAGGATCAACATAGTCATCCCCGATCACAGGAATGGTGCGACCCGTCAAGGGCAACACCACCTGCTTGCCGATCAGATGCTGGTAGCGCGCGTCTTCGGGATGCACCGCCACGGCGCTATCCCCCAGCATGGTTTCTGGTCGAGTGGTTGCCACCACCAAAAAGCCATCGCCCTCGACCATGGGGTAGCGCATGTGCCACATGTGGCCCTGCTCTTCCTCGCTGATTACTTCCAGATCCGAAACCGCCGTGTGCAACACCGGGTCCCAGTTGACCAAGCGCTTACCACGGTAGATTAAATCTTCTTCATAGAGGCGAACAAACACCTCTTTGACCGCCTCGGAGAGTCCGTCATCCATGGTAAAGCGTTCACGGCTCCAATCGCAGGAAGCCCCCATTCGGCGGAGCTGTTTGGTAATGGTGTTACCACTGCTGGCTTTCCACTCCCAAACCCGTTCAATAAAGGCATCGCGGCCAAGATCGTGGCGGCTTTTACCCTCGGCTTCGAGTTGCCGTTCCACCACCATTTGGGTGGCGATGCCGGCATGATCGGTCCCACACTGCCACAGGGTATTATGCCCCTGCATGCGGTTGTAGCGGATCAGGGCATCCATGATGGTATCTTGAAAAGCGTGCCCCATATGCAGGCTGCCGGTCACATTGGGGGGGGGGATCATGATGCAGTAGGCGTTGGCCGCACTTAGACCACTGGGTTTAAAACACCCCTGCTCTTCCCAGGTTTGATACCAGCGCTGTTCCACACCGGTGGGGTCATAGGATTTTGGCAACGATGTTTCCTGCATGGGATCTTCTCTTCTCTGGCAAGGGCATAGGCCCTGTAGGTGATACCTAGTTCGACAACAAAGGGCGCTGTGGCATCAGCGCCCTTTGCCTTAATTTACCGGTGGTTTGGACTATTGACCGCGACGCACGCGCTCCACCTCTTCCCGGATAATTTTCTCCAGAAGTTCCGGAAGCTGCTCGCGAATCATCTGCTCGGCAATCTCCCGGGCAAGCGCCAAAATAGCCTCGGCGTTGACTGAATCCGGCACCGTCCCTTTTTCATCCGCTTGCTCAGCCTCTTCTTCGGCGGCTTGCTCAGCCTCTTCTTCGGCGGCTTGCTCAGCCTCTTCTTCGGCGGCTTGCTCAGCCTCTTCTTCGGCGGCTTCCTCAGCCTCTTCTTCGGCGGCTTCCTCAGCCTCTTCTTCGGCGGCTTCCTCAGCCTCTTCTTCGGCGGCTTCCTCAGCCTCTTCTTCGGCGACTTCCTCGGCCTCTTCTTCGGCGACTTCCTCGGCCTCTTCTTCGGCGACTTCCTCGGCCTCTTCTTCGGCGACTTCCTCGGCCTCTTCTTCGGCGACTTCCTCGGCCTCTTCTTCGGCGACTTCCTCGGCCTCTTCTTCGGCGACTTCCTCGGCCTCTTCTTCGACGACTTCCTCAGCCTCTTCTTCGGCGACTTCCTCGGCCTCTTCTTCGGCGACTTCCTCGGCCTCTTCTTCGGCGACTTCCTCGGCATCTTCTTCGGCGACTTCCTCGGCCTCTTCTTCGGCGACTTCCTCGGCATCTTCTTCGGCGACTTCCTCTGCCTCCTCTTCGGCGGCTTGCTCAGCCTCTTCTTCGGCGGCTTCCTCGGCCTCTTCTTCGGCGACTTCCTCGGCCTCTTCTTCGGCGACTTGCTCAGCCTCTTCTTCGGCGACTTGCTCAGCCTCTTCTTCGGCGACTTCCTCGGCCTCTTCTTCGGCGGCTTGCTCAGCCTCTTCTTCGGCGGCTTGCTCAGCCTCTTCTTCGGCGGCTTCCTCAGCCTCTTCTTCGGCGGCTTCCTCAGCCTCTTCTTCGGCGGCTTCCTCAGCCTCTTCTTCGGCGACTTCCTCAGCCTCTTCTTCGGCGATTTCCTCAGCCTCTTCTTCGGCGATTTCCTCAGCCTCTTCTTCGGCGATTTCCTCAGCCTCTTCTTCGGCGGCTTGCTCAGCCTCTTCTTCGGCGACTTCCTCAGCCTCTTCTTCGGCGGCTTGCTCAGCCTCTTCTTCGGCGGCTTGCTCAGCCTCTTCTTCGGCGACTTCCTCGGCGACTTCCTCGGCCTCTTCTTCGGCCTCTTCTTCGGCCTCTTCTTCGGCCTCTTCTTCGGCCTCTTCTTCGGCGACTTCCTCGCCCTCTTCTTCGGCGACTTCCTCGGCCTCTTCTTCGGCGACTTCCTCGGCCTCTTCTTCGGCGACTTCCTCGGCCTCTTCTTCGGCGACTTCCTCAGCCTCTTCTTCGGCGACTTCCTCAGCCTCTTCTTCGGCGACTTCCTCAGCCTCTTCTTCGGCGACTTCCTCGGCCTCTTCTTCGGCGACTTCCTCGGCCTCTTCTTCGGCGACTTCCTCGGCCTCTTCTTCGGCGACTTCCTCGGCCTCTTCTTCGGCGACTTCCTCGGCCTCTTCTTCGGCGACTTCCTCGGCCTCTTCTTCGGCGACTTCCTCGGCCTCTTTTTCGGCGACTTCCTCGGCCTCTTCTTCGGCGACTTCCTCGGCCTCTTCTTCGGCCTCTTCCTCAGCCTCTTCTTCGGCGACTTCCTCAGCCTCTTCCTCGACGGCTTGCTCAGCCTCTTCTTCGGCGACTTCCTCGGCCTCTTCTTCGGCGACTTCCTCGGCCTCTTCTTCGGCGACTTCCTCGGCCTCTTCTTCGGCGACTTCTTCGGCGGCTTCCTCGACGGCTTCCTCGACAACAGCAACGGTCTCCATACCCGAGAGATCGACAATCTCATCCTCAGACGCTACCGCCCCATCTCCCGCTTCTTCAGCCTGGTCGGGGGCAAACGGATCGGCCATATAAAGCCTATTTTGTTCGCTGGTATCGTCTTCATCGGCCCACTCAAAACGGGGAGTAGGCTCCCCACCCACCGCCATACTCGGGTAAGGCTTGGCACGCAGAGCCTCCAAGCCGTGTTGATCATCCTCTGCCTCGTCAAGAATCTCTTCCAGAGAAGCGAGGATCTCCTCCATCGATGGACCTTTTCCTTCAGACACCGCGCCACCCTTTCTTACCAAAGCAAACCCAACCGACCCGCACCTGTGATCCGTTTTTTAAACCACACTCACCCCAGCGCTGCCAAGACTTTCTGGGCATGCTCTTTAACCTGCACTTTTTTGTAAACGTGACTTACCACCCCGTCACCATCCACCACAAAGGTCGAACGCACAATACCCATGTAGGTTTTGCCATAGTTTTTCTTCTCTTGCCACACCCCAAACGCCTCGCACCCCTTTACCTCAACATCGGCCAGCAGGGTGAAGCTTAGATCATACTTACTAATGAAATTGGTGTGGGATTTGACCGAATCCTTAGAGATGCCAATAATAGTATATCCCTTAGCGGCGAATTCACCCTTGAGAGCCTCAAAATCCTGTGCCTCGGTGGTGCAGCCAGGGGTGTTATCTTTGGGGTAAAAATAGATCACGGCCCCCTTTTCCCCCAGCAATTCTTTTAACGACCGCTCTTCGCCGCTTTGATCAGGTAGGCTTAGACTCGGTATGCTCGCTCCAATTTCCAACACCATTCACTCTCCTAAACCCAGTTCTCGCCGTCTGACCAACAGAAAATGTTAAGGATAACCCAAGCATGCCTCTCCCCCTTAACAAAAAAACCATTTGGCCCGTGAAAATAAGATCTCGCTCTACCAGCCCAACTGCAAACGGATCGCGTCCAACAAAACCACCATAAGATTACCCTCTGGCACCTCATTCTTGGCCACAACCGGCTGCCGCATGACCTCTTGCCCCTCTAACTTAACCACCAAAGAACCCAGCGCTTGACCCTGCCGCACCGGAGCAACCAGCGGCTCATTAAACACAATGCCGGCCTCCAAGGCACCCCGCTGACGCTTAGGCACGGTAATACGCATGGGGTTATAGATCACCCCATCCACCTCTTTCTGGCTGCCCTTCCATACCCGCAGGGTGCGTACTGTGGCGCCAGCTTCAAACAGGTTAACCGTTTCAAACGAGCGATTACCATAGTGCAGCAAACGCATAGACTCCTCTTCCCGTACCTCGGTACTGCTGGATCCCATCACCACCGAGCAGAGCCGCTGGCCATCTTTTTCCCGCACGGCGATCAAACAATAGCCCGCCTCGCTGGTATGACCCGTCTTCAGGCCAGTAATGTATTTATCCTTCCACAGCAAATGGTTGCGGTTTACTTGGCGGATACCATTAAAGGTATACTCCTTCTGCTGCACATAGTGGGCATACTCGGGGAAATGCTTCATCAAGGCCGCTGTTAAGATAAAAAAATCCCGTGCGCTACTCTGATGACCCGGCGCGGGCAAGCCCGATGCATTGGCAAAGTGAGAGGCCTCCATACCCAATGCGGCGGCTTTGGCGTTCATCATATCAGCAAAACCCTTTTCAGAGCCCCCCAGATACTCCGCTACCACCACACAGGCATCATTACCGCTCTGCACGGCGATGCCACGAATAAGATCCTCAACCCGGATCTTATCCCCCACTTTGACGAAGGTTTTAGAGCCTTCCCGCTGCCAAGCGTTGCGGCTGACCGGCATGGAGGTCTCCAAGGTAATATCCCCTTTTTGCAGCGCTTCATAGAGCAAATAGAGGGTCATTACCTTGGTCAAAGAGGCCGGTGGCAACGGCATATCACTGTTTTGATCAAACAGGATGGCACCACTGTCAATATCCCCCATGATCGCCGCTTTGGCGCGCACGTGAAAAGGTAGCCCTTCGGCCCAGGCCTGACTTCCAGCCAGAATAGTGACCATTAGAGCCAACATCGTGTTACGCAACAACTTAAAAGACATAGTTTTCATCCATTCCATCTGATGAAAGATCGGTTTTTACTCTAGCCATCTGACCCCACCCTAGGGGTCAATAAGACGACTACTCGGAAAGCCCAAAGCCACCAATTTTTTTAACAACTCATCCAGCGACCCATCCGCATTCAACGGACCCAGCCTGACACGATACAACGGCGGCTGCTGATTGGGAACCGGTTCTATGCGGGCGGCCCCAAGATGATCAATGCGCTTAACAACCCGATGGGCATTTCCTTGATTAGAAAACGCCCCAACTTGCACCAGTACCTGACGGGTAGGCAGTGCCTGGGTGCGCCGTCTATTTTCAGCCACCGAGATGGGGGGCTCCTCATTGCGTTGCACTATGGGTGCCTTCACCTCTCGTGTAGCGGGATGGGCGGCCTCTGTCGGTACCTGCATATCCTGCGGCTCATGCTGTAGCTTGGGCTCGCCACTCAAGGCTTGAATGCGTACCTTAGTGGTACCCTGCACCGCAAAACCCAAACGCCGCGCCGCTTCGTAGGACATGTCAATCAACCGATCCCCGACAAAGGGCCCCCGATCATTAATGCGCACAATAACCCGCCGCCCATTGCTTAAGTTGGTCACTTGCGCAATCGAGGGCAACGGCAAGGTTTTATGTGCCGCCGTCATGGCATGCATATCAAAAATTTCACCGTTGGCAGTGGGTTTACCATGAAATTGCGAACCATACCAAGAGGCGACCCCCACCGCATCATAACCCCTAGCCGTGGGCACGGGGCGGTAGGTAATGCCCTCAATACTATAGGGCTCCCCAACCTTAACGTGAGGAACAGGTAACGAAGGTTGGCTTACGGGGGGGGGCGGGGGCGGCGTCACACTACAACCCGCCAGCACCAACAAAAACACCCCCACTAACAGCGTTCTTAACATCCGGCTAAACTCCCTCATTCGTGGGCTGGCCGCGCTTGGGCTCACAGCACAAATCCTTCCGCCAACTCACCCACCACTTTGGCAAAGCGGGTGGAGCGGTTCCAATCCAATATCACCCGAAAATTATTAAAAACCCCATAATAACGCAGGCCATCCTGCTCCTCTAGGGCGATCAAGGCCATTGCTCGTTCCGCTGGCGGTGGCTCACCACGGGTGCGCACACCAAGCGCATACCAGCTTGACCAAGGTTGCATCTCTTTGACCTTTGCTGACTTGATGGCACTTAGATCGGTGATGCCGTACACCGGGATAAGGTAAGGCCCCCCTAATTCCCAGCCATGTTTACCCAGATAATGGGCAATGGATGCGGTGGCGTCCATGGGGTTATTAAATACATCCAAGCGACCATCGCCATCACCATCCACTGCATAATAACGTAGGGAACTGGGGATCATCTGCACATGCCCCATGGCACCAGCATAAGAGCCTTTCAACAGCATCGGGTCCCAGCCCTGTTGCCGACAGAGGATAAGAAAATGGCGCAGCTCTTGGCGAAAGAAGGTTTGTCGGCGGGGATAGTCCACGGCCAAGGTAAACAGGGTGCGCAACACCGGATGCTCCCCTTGGTTACGACCAAAACGGCTCTCCATCCCCCACAACGCTAGGACAAAGGGGGCATCCACCCCATAACGTGCCCCTGCGGCTTCCAGCATAGCGCGGTGCTGCTGCCACGCTTCCCGCCCCTTTTTGTAGAGCCAAGGCGAGGTAACGTGCTCTCGATAAAGATAAAAGGGTTTGGCTTCAGCTTGATGATTCATGGCCCGGATCACCCGGGGATACTTCTTCAGATTTTGAAACACCCCTCGCAACCAAGGGGCGTCTAGCCCATCGGCCCCGGCCCACTGTGCCAGCCAGGGATAACGCAGCAAGGGATCCTCGGCTACCTGCCCTGCATGGGCGGAGGTTAGGATGCCCGGCAGCAACAGCGTAGCCGCTGTACCCCGTAGCATTTCGCGTCGATTGAGTATACCAAACATGCCTGCCCCACAGAGTCCACCGGTTGACCCACTCGCCCATCATGCCGGTAGGCACGTTAGGTTTCAACGGCTGGCATCAAACCACCCCCGCCTTTTTTTGCCTTCCATTTACCTATCTGCCGCTCTCTGCCTATACTCAGGGAACCTGTCGCCCTACGCGAGGTCCTAAAGCGTCATGAATCTTATACTAACGCCCATTGGGCGATTTTTACATCGGATACGCCATTTACTGCCCCACTATCAGCGCTACCGACGCGCCTTTGTATGGGGCTTTCTGCTGCTTATTGCCACCAATGCCAGTGCCGCGCTGATCCCCTATTTAATGAAGCTTGCCATCGACACCCTTCAGCGCGGCGAGGGGATGACGGATGTCAAAACCTATGCCCTGTTGCTGGCTCTGCTGGCGGTGCTCACGGCGCTGTTGCGGATACGCGCCCGCACCCATGTGTTTCGCATTGGCCGTGAAGTCGAGCGGGATATGCGCAACCTCTACCATGCTCAGTTGCAAGATCTAGAGGCCCCCCTCTTCGACCATGCCCGTACCGGTGATCTGGTCTCCCGGGGCATCGGCGATATTACGGCCCTGCGCATGTTTATGGGTCCGGGTTTTCTACAGCTTACCAACGCCTCGCTGGTCTATATTTTGGTGCTGCCTGCCATGCTTTGGCTCAACCCCTGGTTGACCCTTATGGCGCTACTCCCCCTGCCCTTTGTGGTCATAGCCGCCCGTCAATTGACCAAGCGACTCTACCGTTATAGCCGTATGGTTGCAGACCGCTTTGGTGGGTTAACCGCCTTTGTGCAAGAGTCGGTGGCGGGCATGGGGGTTATTCGCACCTATGCCCGTGAGGATGCTTGGAACCAACGCTTTTACGAAGAGACCGATAAACTTTATGCCACCCAACAGGATCACGCCAGACTGCAAGGCATGTTTCAACCGCTCATGCTCTTTAGCGGCGGTTTGGGTGCCTGGATAATCTTAGCCGTGGGTGGTCCTGGCGTGGTACAGGGCAACTTGACGGTGGGGGATTTTGTGGCCTTTACCGGCTATCTGACCCTGATGATTCAACCCACCGTAGCGCTGGGGTGGATCCTTACCGTCATGCAGCGGGGCTTGGCCGCCATCGACCGCCTGAGCGAGGTGCTGGATATCACCCCCAGCAACGCCGATCACCCCCAGCAGGCACTGCACCCAGAGCCCACCACCCCCTATGCCATTGAGATCCGCCATCTCAATTTTTTCTACCAGCAGGATCGACGCATTGCCCCCCGCAGTAAAGAGGCCGCACCCTCCCACGCGGTGACCACCGCTGCGGGGGATGGCACAGAACCCGCCGCCGTACAGACCCTGCATGATATTACCCTAACGGTCCCCCATGGTCACTTTGTGGGCTTGGCCGGGCGCATTGGCAGTGGTAAATCCACCCTACTGCGCTGCTTGAGCCGCACCTATCCCATTCCACAAGGCAGCCTGTTTTTGGATGGTGTGGATCTGGCCCATGTACCCGAAGCCCAACTGCGCCAACACCTTACCATGACCCCGCAGGAGAGCCTGCTGTTCTCCCGGCCACTGCTGGAAAACCTGCTCTATGGTCAGCCCGACGAAGATGAAGCGTGCGCCTGGGAAGCTGCCCGCAATGCTGCTTTTGATGAAGAGGTCGAGGGCATGCCCCAAGGTATGGAGACCTTAATCGGTGAACGGGGCATCACCCTTTCGGGCGGCCAGCGCCAGCGGGCCGCACTGGCCCGCGCCTTGGTGGTTAACCCGCGCATTTTACTGCTGGATGATATTTTTAGTTCGGTGGATGCCCGTACTGAAGCACACATTCTTAATGCCCTGCTGGACCGCCCCGACCGTCCCACCATGGTCATGGTGTGTCAGCGGGTAGCCGCCCTGCACCGGGCCGACACCATCTACCTGATGGATCAAGGGCGCATCTGCGAAACAGGCAACCACCAGTCGCTTATGCAGAGCAGCAGCCTCTATCAAGCGTTGCATACGGAGATGCAACGCAAAGAGCAGTTGGAAGAGATGGAGCAACCCGAGGTGCAACCATGAGTCCCCCGCCCATCGAAGCCGTTACCGAAGAGACCCGTTATGGTGCCTTTTTGGATCTGCATCTGTTACGGCGTTTTTTCCGTTACGCCAAACCCCATACACGCTGGGTCTTGTTGGCCCTCGCCATTTTGCCCTTGAACACCCTTATTCAGTTAGGGCAACCCCTACTGTTAAGGCAAGCGGTGGATGAACACCTCATCCCCGGCACGCTGGATGGCTTTGCTGGATTGCTGGTTGCATTGGGCGTTTTGTTGTTGCTACAAGCCTTGGCGGGCTATGGCATGTCGGTGGTTAATGCCACCCTGGGGCAGCGGGTGGTGCGAGATCTGCGGCGCGACCTGTTTGGCCATTTATTACGCTTGGATGCCAGCTATTTTAATAAACACGCCTCGGGTCGTACCACCAATCGCGTTACCAATGATGTGGAGGCGGTTAGCCAGATGGTCTCCGCGGGTTTAATCCACCTTATTGGCGATGTGGTGCTGCTGACGGGCATTCTCATCAGCATGGCGCTGTTAGCCCCAACCCTTTCTCTCACGCTGGTTGTGGCACTGCCCCTGATTGTGGGGGGAACCCTGCTGGCCGCCAAAAAAAGCCGCCTCGCGCAACGGGAAAACCGCTTGATGCTGGCCCGCATGGCCAGCCGCCTGACAGAAGAGATTGAAGGACAGCAAGAGGTACGACTGTTTCATCGGCAGCAGCGCAACCATGCGGAATTTGAGCAGCAAAATCAGGTTTATTTTACCTCATCACTGGTGAGCAACACTTGGGAAGCCTTCCAATTTAGCTTTATTGATGCACTCTCTACCGTGGTTATCGCAGCGCTATTTTGGATTGGCGCCAGCATGAGCAGCGCCGACGGCGTGACCATTGGCACCCTGGTGGCTTTTATTGATTATGTGCGCCGGGTTTTTCAACCGGTACGGGATCTATCGGGGAAATTTACCACCATGCAGGCAGCCATGACCGCGTTGGAACGTATTTTTGGCCTTTTGGACAGCAAACCACAGATCACGGACGCCCAAGTTAACCATGCCTTCACCCTGCCCGCCCGCCCCCGCTTGGTGATGCAGGAGGTCGGCTTTGCCTATGGCGAGCAGCCCATATTAAAAAATCTCTCGCTGACCGTGGAACCCGGTGAACAGGTCGCAGTGGTTGGCCCCACCGGGGCCGGTAAAAGCACCCTCATTAAACTGCTCAACCGTACCTACGAACCCCAACAGGGGATCATTCAACTGGGCGGTCAAGATCTGCAAAATATTCCCATGGCTACTCTGCGTCGTACGGTGGGGGTGGTCCCTCAAGAGACCTTTTTATTTAGCGGTACCATTGCTGAGAACATTCACTTGCGCGACCCTTCTATCCCACAAGCGGCGGTGGAGGAGGCCGCCCACAAAACCGGCGCCATGGCTTTTATCGCCGACCTGCCTGAAGGCCTGAATACCCGATTGACCGAACGGGGGGGCAATCTTTCTAGTGGGCAGCGGCAGTTGTTGGGCATTACCCGTGCGTTTGTGTTTAACCCTGCCTTGCTGATCTTGGATGAAGCCACCAGCTCGGTGGATACCATCAGCGAACGCTTGATCCAAAACGCCTTACAGGAGCTGATGGTCGGGCGTACCGCCATTGTGATTGCACACCGGCTGAACACCATTATTGGAGCAGATCGTGTCATTGTGATGCATGGGGGAGAGATCATCCAGGGGGGCTCACACCAAACACTGGTCACTCAGCCTGGGCTCTATCGTAAGTTGTGTGAACTGCAATTTGGTTTAGACGGCAGCCTACCGACGCTCCAGCAGGGTTAATGCAGACGCTGACGCAGGGTTTGAAGAATGGGGGCGTAGGCATCGGCCAGCCGCTGATAACGGCTCCAGGCCCGTTCTGCGTCCTCAGCCCGAATCGCCTCGTGCATGCTCAGCGCCAGACCGGCCAATGAGGGAAACAGCACGTTGACCATACTCCCTTTAAGAATATGCGACAGCTCGCGGGCCTGTTCAAAGTGCCCCTGCTGAATCGCTCGCGCCAGCGGTGATAAAAGTTCTGGTACCTGCTCTAAAATGACCAGAGCCACCTCGGCAAAGGCCTCTTCAGGCAAGCCCATTTGACGCATAGCATCGTCCACATCAATCTGGGCAGGCTGTATGGGGGTTAATGGCGTGATACGCTCCTGGGGGCGTATCGCCACACCCCAAGGGTGTTGGGGCAGGTGAATACGCAGAACCGCTAGCATGGCATGCAGATCCACCGGTTTGTGCAGCACATCATCCAGCTCAGCCTGATCGCAGGTGCTTTGGGCTTGATCTTGCGCCTCAGCCGTTAAGGCGATCACCGGCACCCGCTGGTAATGGTTGCTCTGTTCAGCGGCACGGATGCGCCGAGTTGCCTCACCACCATCCACACCTGGCATGCGACAGTCCATAAAAATAAGATCATAGCGCTGTTGGCTGGCCATGAGCACCCCCTGCTCGCCCCCCTCTGCGGTATCAATTTGCACACCCTCACCACAGATATTGGCCAGTAGGCCACGGGCCACCTTTAAGTTGGATGGCTGATCGTCAACAATCAGGATGTGCAGTTGCTGGGGCATCAACAAAGACCTGTAAAAGAGGGCAAATAGATGCCTTTAGAGCATCCTTTTTTGTTACTTTTACAAATATAAGATACGCAAGGGATGCGGGTCCACCGCTCACGTCGGGTTGACCCGGTTTTTTTTACCAGCCAAGGTGCGGCTTTAAGGCAGCGTGGGGGCTAAAATTTTAATCAATCGCTCAATTTCGGCCTCTGTTAGTACTGTATCCATCGACAGCACCTTCAACGGCTTATCGTAGTTGGATGAAGCATGATTGTCCGAAAACCCTTTACCGTGGGCGTGGGCAGGCGCACACTCTGCACCTTGCATTGAGCGGGTGTTTTGTTTTAGATCCATGGTTGAACTCCAACGCAAAGCGCGTCATTGTGGGCGGACTGGTCTTCTTAGCGAGACACTTAACGGCCCCAATACGCGCGGCTGCACGGCTCTTTTGCTCTCCGAGCCAGAGACCACCCTGGCAGCCCCGTGCAGGGTTTAAATTGCAAGCTACGGGCCAGCGCTCGCGCGGTGCGGTACCCTTGCGGATATTTTTTTAACCGTTTGTTTTATCTTGTTCCATACCCTCTGCAATACCATTCCAGGAGCGGGTCTAACGATGGGTTTTTGGCACCCAACCCCCTACACACGTCAACGCTGGCTGCGCTTTAAACAGCATCGCCGGGGCTATTGGTCCCTGTGGATTTTTAGCCTGTTGTTTGCGCTAAGCCTGGGTGCGGAGTTGATCTCCAACGACAAACCGCTGTTGCTCTTCTATGAGGGGCGCTACTACACGCCGGTCTTTGTCACCTATGCCGAGACCAGCTTCGGCGGGGATTTTGAGACCGAGGCAGACTATAAAGACCCTTTTATTCTGGAAAAATTGACCGCACCGGGCAATTGGGTGCTCTTTCCCCCCAATCCCCACAGTTACCAATCCATCAATCTACAGCTTAGCCACCCTGCCCCATCACCGCCAGACGCGGTCAACCGACTGGGCACCGATGACCGGGCGCGGGATGTGCTGGCCCGTCTGATCTATGGGTTTCGTGTTTCGGTACTGTTTGCCTTGGCACTCACCCTGGTGGGGGTGGTGCTGGGGATTTTGGCTGGGGCGATCCAGGGCTATTTTGTGGGGAAGGTTGACCTAATTGCCCAGCGCTTTATCGAAATCTGGGGGGGCATGCCAGAGCTCTATTTGCTGATCATTTTTGCTAGTATTTTTGATCCCAGCATTTTGCTGCTGCTGCTGCTGCTCTCTCTGTTTGGTTGGATGGGTCTCTCGGACTATGTGCGTGCCGAATTTTTGCGGGGACGCGGCATGACCTATGTTAAAGCAGCCCGCGCCATGGGGGCCAGCAACCGCACCATCATGTTTCGCCATCTGCTGCCCAACGCCATGACCCCGGTGATCACGTTTCTGCCCTTTCGCATTACGGCGGCCATTCTCTCCCTTACCAGCCTCGATTTTTTGGGTCTGGGTGTGCCCCCCACCACCCCTAGCTTGGGGGAGCTGTTACGTCAAGGCAAGGGCAATATTGAGGCGTGGTGGCTCTCCCTGACCACCTTTTTGGTGCTGGTGGTCATGTTGATGCTGCTCAATTTTATTGGCGAAGCGTTGCGCGACGCCATGGACCCACGCAAGGAGTGATGCCCATGGCTACGCCAACACCACTGCTGGAAGTCAAAGGTTTGCAGATTGATTTTCCCAACCATGGCACCACGGCGGTCAAGGGGGTGGATTTTTATTGCCACCGTAGTGAGGTGGTGGCGCTGGTGGGGGAATCGGGCAGTGGCAAAACCCTCTCCGCCCTCTCCGCCTTGGGTCTATTGCCCCCAGGGGCACGCCGCCACGTTGAGCATATTCGCTTTGATAACCAAGATCTAACCCACTGGGGCGAGTCGCAACTGCGCACCATTCGGGGCCGCGACATCGGTATGGTGTTTCAGGAGCCCATGACCTCCCTTAATCCGGTCCAGACGGTTGAGGCACAGCTCACCGAGCCCTTGCGCATTCATGGCAGACCTACCGCCAAGGCGCAACTAAGCCGCGCCCTGGCGTTGCTGGAGCTGTGCGGCCTGCCCGAACCCAGGCGTATCATGGCGGGCTACCCCCACCAGCTCTCTGGCGGGCAGCGCCAGCGGGTGATGATCGCTATGGCGCTTATGTGTGACCCAAAATTGTTGGTGGCCGACGAACCGACCACCGCCCTGGATGTCACCATTCAAGCCCAAATTCTGGATCTATTGCGACAACTGCAACGAGATCTGGGCATGGCGCTCTTGATGATCTCCCACGATCTGCCGATGGTAGAACGCATGGCCCAGCGCATTTATGTGATGCGCCATGGGCAGGTGGTGGAGAGCGGCCCCACCGCCCCCCTGTTTGCGAACCCTCAGCACCCTTACACCCGCATGCTCATTGATAGCCTACCCAATCAGGCGGCCCCATGCCTACCCCAGCCCCGCATAGCCCCGCTTTACACCGCCAACCGGGTGCAGTGCCATTTTCCCATCAAAAAGGGGCTGTTTAAACGCACCGTCGGCTACGTTAAGGCGGTGGATGGCATTGATTTGGCCTTGCGTCCCGGAGAGACCATCGGCGTGGTTGGGGAGTCAGGCAGTGGCAAGACCACTTTGGGGGAGACCCTGTTGCGCCTTAACCGTGGCCAAGGTGAGCTTATCTTTGCTCAGCACCCCCTTAAGGATAACCAGCTTGGCCCTTTCCGTCGCCAGGTGCAGGTGGTGTTTCAGGACCCCTACGCCTCGCTCTCCCCGCGCATGACCATTGGCGAAACGCTGGTGGAGGGGCTGGCCCTGCACGCCCCCCAATTAAGCAAGCAGACCCACCTACAACAGGCCCAAGAGGCGTTGCAGGAGGTGGGTTTAGAGGCCGCCGTCATGTCGCGCTATCCCCATCAATTTTCTGGGGGGCAACGGCAACGCATCGCCATTGCCAGGGCCATGGTACTCAAGCCCAAAGTGCTGATTTTGGATGAACCCACCAGCGCCCTGGATCTTTCTGTACAGGCGCAAATATTGGCGCTGCTCCAGCGCTTGCAACAACAGTATCAGTTGGCCTATCTCTTTATCTCCCACGATCTGCGGGTGGTAAGAATGTTGGCCCACGAGGTGATGGTAATGCACCACGGGGTGTGTGTGGAACGGGGGCCCACCGAACGCCTGTTTAACCACCCTGAGCACCCCTATACCCAGGAGCTGCTCAGGGCGGCCCTGGAGATGACACGGGCCGGGGCCGCCGCATGATGGCCTTCGATCCCCTGCCCTGCGCCCAAGCTTGCCCCTAGAGGCAACCTTTTACGGCAGAGCGGGGACAAAGGGTGAGGGACGTTTTTTAACAGGACAACCCACTGAGGCGGTTTATATGAACGCCCACAGTGCGATGATGCGTGGAGTCGGATATGGATATGCTGCTGGTTAATCCCAAGCATGGCGGCGGTCATGAGGGCATCTTTCCCTGGGGGGTGCTCAGTGTGGGCAGCTACCTAAAGCAGGCGGGCTATGATGTGCAGATTATTGACGCCTCCATCCATGGTATTGAGGCGACCCTACAACAGATCGAGCAGCATCTTCACGGGGGGCTCAATCTGATTGGCCTGGCCAGCATGTCCCTAGATGCCCCCTTTATTAAAAGGGCCACCGACCGCATTAAGACCCTGGCCCCCCACTGCACGGTGGTGGTGGGCGGCCCCCACGCGGCACTCTGCCCCGAAAGTACGGTGCGCTATAAACACATTGATTATGTGGTGCCCAATGAAGGGGAGATCACCGCCCAACGGCTGATTGAGGCACTGCGCCATGCAGGGCGCATTGACCCGGCTCAAATCCCGGGGCTCGCCTGGATTGACGAGCAGGACCACTACCGCTGCAACCCAACGGAGTATGTGGGTTTTTACGATATTGATTATGAGCTGCTGGACCCCAAGGTTAAAGCCACCTATGGGCAGGAGGTGCAGGTGCTCTCTGGGCGGGGTTGCTCCTTTAAGTGTACCTTTTGCTACAACGTGGTATCGGGGCAGAAGTGGAAAGGACGCTCAGCCAAAGATATTCTCGATGAGATTCAAAGAATTATTGAACGTTACCAAACACGCCGCATTTTTTTTCGCGATGAGCTGTTTTTTCACAGCAAGGGGCGTGTCTTAGAATTTTTGGATCTTTATACCTCCCGCAACTGTAACTTTGAATGGATTGCCAGCGTCCGGGCCACCGACTTTCGCGATACCTTTGTGGACGAAGCCCTCATGTCCCGCATGGAGCAGTGCGGCTGCCGCTTTTTGCGCATTGGGGCCGAGTCGGGCTCTGATGAGATCCTCAAGGATATTAAAAAGGGCATTAAGGTGGAAAATGTACGGCGCACCACTGAAATTATCGCCAAACATCCCAAGGTCAAGCTGTTAGCTGGCTTTATGATTGGCCTGCCCACCGAACAGCGTAAAGATTATTACGCCACCCTAGATCTTATTGCCTGGATGAGCCGACAGGGAGAGAACATTCAGGCCAAAGGCCCCTATGCCTACCGCATCTATCCCGGTGGGGAACTGTTCGATGAAATCGTGCATGAAAATCCCCAATTTGCCCTACCCGTTAACTTTGAGGGGTGGGTTGAGCGCTATGATGTCAAGCGGGGCATCTCTGCTGGAGAGTATGACAAAGACGCGCCGCAACCCTGGTTAAGGGATCAAGATCGCTTTTTGGTGCAGAACGCCTTTCGCTTACGCCAACTCGCTTTTGAAAAGCTGGACCCCCAGATTACCGGCCTGCGCCGTTTGCTGTTGCTGGGGTTGATCTTGCTGTTTCGCCTGCGCTTTCGGTTGGGCTGGTACCGTGCCCTGTGGGATCTACAGTTGGCTGAATGGATCTACCGTTTTGACTTTAACCATCTGCTCACCAACTCTAGCCTGTTCCGTGGCTTAGAGCGGCTACCCCTCTACCACCAATTTAAACGCACCGCACTGTTTGGCTGGTTAAAGCGTCAACGCCACGCCTAAGCGCCATGGTGCAGGCGATGCGGTCGTCGTTAGCCCCTTGCTGGACATTGGCAACCCACGGTTGGGAGCATTTTTGGCATGACCAAGCTGGAAAAACAACTGCACCTTTGGGTCAGCCAAGGGTTATTGCAACCCCAACAAGCACACGCGATTAGCCTTTTTGAAGAGGCGCATGGTCAAACCCATAGCAGCCCTATCTTGCAAGGGTTTATGGGGCTCGGGGCGCTGGCGGTGGGCATTGGCACCCTCTCCATCGTCGCTGCCAACTGGTGGCAGATTGCCGATGGCATTAAACTCGCTGTCGATCTCTTGCTGCTGCTAGGGTTGGCTCTGGGGGTTTTTGCGCAGCGCCTGCGCGGCGGTTTGCTCTACGAGGTGCTGCTGTTGCTGTTTGCCCTGCTCTGCATGGCCAGCATTGGTTTAATTGCGCAAATTTTTCACAGTGATGGGTCATTAGATGAGGCCCTGCTGCTGTGGGGTGGCCTGACCCTTGGTGTGACCCTGCTCTCGCAAAGAAGCCTATTACCCTGGCTGTGGCTTACCCTAACCGGCGGTGCGGGCTTGGTTAAACTGCTCAGCTCCGTTGCCCCCTTTATGCATTGGAATTTTGAGCAGCAACTGCTACTGAGCATGCTACTGCTCCCCGCTGTTACCAGCCTGTTTATCCTACTCTTGCGTCAGCGCTGGCCCGGCATGACCGCAGCCCTGCATTTTTGGTTGCTGTTAAGCTGGATCACAGGGGTTATCTGGGTGGATCTACTCGCCACCATGGGGGAACGCCCCACCTTCCAGGCCGCTCCACCCCTTATCTACGGTGGTGTGACTCTGCTGCCCGCGCTGTTGCTGCTGTTGTTCTACCAGCCGCTCAGCGGCTTGCGCAAAAGCTTGCTGCTGATCCTGGGCGTGGGATACCTGCTGCTCTACCCCCTCTGCTTGGTTTGGCTACCCTGGGAACCCATGGGGGCGATCTGCACCCTGCTACTGGGCAGCACGGCGGCCCTTTATGCCGGCTTGCATGAGTCGTGGCGCACCCTGTTTAACCTGCTCTTATGGCTTATTGGCGTACGCCTGCTGCTGGTCTATTTTGTGGCTTTTGGGGGGCTGGCCCAGACCGGGGTGGGGTTAATCCTAGGTGGCCTGTTGCTGCTGGGGTTAATCGGCGCATGGCACCGCTTGGCCGCCCCTCTGAAACGCTGGATTGGGGGGCTTGAAGGGTGAAAATTTTAAATTTTAGAGTGGGCATCGCCCTTGCCCTACCGATTTTAGTGCTCATTGGCATGGTGTTGCAACAAGGGGCCTACTTCTCCCAAAGCCCTGTTGTCACCCTACCCATTGAGGGTTTTGACCCCCGCGATCTGCTTGCTGGGCACTATTTGACCTACCGCATTCGCTATCCGGTCAAAAATCTGTGTCAATCCCCTCCCGGCCAAGCTCAACCGCGCCGTGGTGCGCCCCCCCTAACCGCGCCCAAACCGGCAGCAGCTGTGCAGGGGTTTGTCTGCCTGGATCCCCCGGGCTTTAGCTTTCAGCAACCTACCCCCAACCAGTGCGGTGTCTGGCTAACGGGTCTCTGTGAACGGGGGCAACTCATCGCTGGGGTTGAGAAATTTTACATCCCCCAGGAGATGGCCCCTGACCTAGAGCAGGCGGTGCGCACCCAGCGGGGGGAGATTACCCTACGCATTCACCCCCATGGCCGTGCCCAGGTTAAGATGCTCTTTATTGACGGGCAACCTTGGGACCATTGGATCAAAGCATCCCACTAGCGACCCATAGCCCATGCCGTGGGAATGGTCTATCATAGCGCATCGCCCCTTTTGCTCCCGTTTAGGATGACCATGAAAAGCATTGCTCAACGTATTGCCTTAAGCCTCGATGTTCGTGAAAATCAGGTTGTAGCGGCCATCAACCTACTGGATGAGGGGGCCACGGTGCCCTTTATTGCCCGCTACCGCAAAGAGGTAACGGGTGGCTTGAGTGATATCCACTTGCGGGATCTGTTGGGCCTGCTCACCCAGCTCCGAGAGCTTGAAGCCCGCCGCGAGGTGGTCTTAAAGTCGATCCAGGAGCAGGAGAAGCTTACCCCGCAGTTGGAGCGCGCCATTCAAGAGGCCGAGAGCAAAACCGTGCTGGAAGATCTCTATCTACCCTATCGCCCCAAGCGCCGCACCAAAGCACAGATTGCCCGTGAAGCAGGCTTAGCACCGCTGGCCGAAACACTGTTCAAGCAGCCCGAGCACCACCCTGCCCGGTTGGCGGCCAACTACCTTAACCCTGAACAGGGCATTACCGATGTAGAGGCTGCTCTGGAGGGTGCCCAACAAATTTTGATTGAGCAATTCACCGAAGAGGCCTCCCTGGTTGGACAAGCCCGCGAAAGTCTATGGGAGAGTGGGCTGCTGCACGCCAAAGTGGTAAAGGGCAAGGAGCTAGAGGGGGAGAAATTTGCGGACTATTTTGAGTTTGAACAACCGGTTAACCGGCTTCCTTCGCACCGCATTTTGGCCCTGCTACGGGGCAAAGAGGCGGGCATATTACGCCTAAGTCTAAGCCATCGTCAGGATGCCCAGGCGCAAAAGGGGGCCATGCCCTTTGGTGCTTTATTGATCTGCCGCCATTTTAAGCTGGAAAATCATAACCGTCCGGCGGACCTTTGGCGGCAGAGCTGTGGGGTGGAAGCGTGGAAAAAACGCCTGAAACCCAGCCTGGATAGCGACCTGCTGAAACGCCTGACGGAGCTGGCTCAGGCAGAGGCGGTACGGGTTTTTGCGGCCAATCTCAAGGATTTGCTGCTCTCGGCACCGGCGGGTATGGTGCCGGTTATGGGGTTGGATCCGGGTCTGCGCACCGGGGTTAAAGTGGCGGTGGTGGATGCCACTGGTCAGGTACAGACCACCGCCACGATCTACCCCCACCAACCCCGCAATGACTGGGAGGGGTCTATTAAGGCCCTTAGCCTGCTCATTAAAAAGTACAAAGTGCCACTGATTGCCATTGGTAATGGCACCGCCTCCCGCGAGACCGACCGACTGGTGGCGGAGTTAAACCGACGCCACCCCGATTTAAAAGTCACGGCGGTGGTGGTGAGCGAAGCGGGGGCCTCGGTCTATTCGGCCTCGGCCTATGCCTCCCAGGAGCTCCCGGAGATGGATGTCTCCTTACGTGGTGCGGTCTCGATTGCGCGGCGCTTGCAAGATCCCTTGGCGGAGTTGGTTAAGATTGATCCCAAATCCATTGGCGTGGGACAATATCAGCATGATGTGGATCCCAAACAGTTGGATCAAGCCCTGGATGGAGTGGTGGAAGATGCGGTGAACAGTGTGGGGGTGGATGTCAATACCGCCTCGATCCCCTTGCTCCAGCGGGTTTCGGGGCTCAACAGCACGCTGGCCCAAAACATTGTGGCCTTTCGTGATAAAAACGGCCCTTTTGCCAACCGTAAAGGACTTAACAAGGTGCCCCGTTTTGGGGCCAAAACCTTTGAGCTGGCCGCAGGCTTTTTACGCATCCAAAATGGCGACACCCCCTTGGATGGCTCGGCGGTACACCCCGAGGCCTACCCTTTGGTGGAGCGCATTGTACGGCAGACCCGCACCACCCTGCCCCAGCTCATGGGCCATCCAGAGGTGCTCAAGCAGTTAACCCCCAAGGATTTTGTGGATACTCAATTTGGGGAACCCACCATTCGGGATATTCTCAAAGAGTTGGAAAAGCCGGGGCGCGACCCCCGCCCTAGTTTTAAAACCGCCACCTTCCAAGAGGGGGTGGAGGATATTAAGGATCTTCAACCGGGCATGGTGCTGGAAGGGGTGGTGAGTAACGTCACCAATTTTGGGGCCTTTGTGGATATTGGTGTGCATCAGGATGGTTTGGTGCATATCTCGGCCATGTCCAACCAATTTGTCAAAGATCCCCACCAAGTGACCCGCGCCGGGGCGGTGGTGCAGGTCAAGGTGATGGAGATTGACCTTAATCGACGGCGCATCGCCCTAAGCATGCGGTTAGAGGATCAACCCGGCGCGGAGGCCAGCCAAGCCACGGCCCAGAGCGCCACCCCACACAAGGGCGGCGCTCCCACTAAACGCCCCACTGCCCCACCGCAGGCGCCCCCCGATAACGCCATGGCAGCCGCTTTTGCCAAGTTAAAACAAGGAGGCTAACGCCACGCTATGGAGATCCCCTATCAACAGCTTAGCCCGGAGGCGCTTCAGGGCATTATTGAAGCCTATGTCACCCTAGAGGGTACCGAATATGGGGAGCAAGAGGTTGAACTGACCCACAAGGTCGCCCAGGTTATGCAGCAGTTGCGGCGCGGTGAGGTGGTCATACGCTACGACAGCGAACAACAAAGCTGTGGCTTATTTGCTCAAGAGTAACAGCTGCAAGGGGGGGCATCTCTTTTGGCACGCTTGACGGTCTGGCAGGTTATGCGACTAGCCAATTGGAGCCTGCCTCGTCGCGCCAAGCGTCTGAATGAGGGGGATTAGCCCCGCGTTCAAAGCCGCTCATGGTGAGACGGCTCTGCTGTTGGCGTAGCTGGCTCACCCGCTTGGCCGCGCATTTCATCAATAATGGCTTGCACTTGTTCGCGGCTAAGGCAACGATAGCGAATCAACTTACCCCTTTGTTTGACCAGCGGTTCAATCCATTTAATGCGGCGTAAGGCGGTGGTTTCGTTCACCCCAAGCCAGTTGCCGATCAAATAGTAGGTCACTCTGGCCCGATAGTAGAGCATGAGCGCCAACAGATGGTTCTCCAGATCGGGCAGCGCATGGGGCCGACCGGTGACCTTTTTATTTTTCATGCTGCGGTTCCACGCAGGGCGCAGCGCTTCAACCTCCTTCTGCATCACCTCCACCGAGCAACCCAGTAGCGTTTCAAATAATAGAGGATGCTCCATAAGTCTTTGGTAACTGAAATCTTTGCTCGAACGCACCGACGACATATACCCTCTCCATTAATCCCCATTGAACAGCGAGCTGTTTTCCCAGCCTGAGTTAAGCCGTGTGGCTGGCCAAGGCTTGACCGGTCGGGAGACACCAACCTTGTTTATTGGGCCACCAGAACAACGCCCATATCTTTGCCCAGTCGACCCGTATCATTCTATAATTTTCATAAGCTTGATGCAATGTATCAGCTTATCCTAATTTTAGGATAAAAGGTTTACAACATCCCCATAGCGATGTTTTTACTGCCCATTCCAACCAAGTGTCACACGCTCATGAATACCCTCTTATTGACTTCTCCGAATAATCGTCATAACCCTCTATTCTGTCGGGCCTCATGGCACAGATTCCCCCCAAGCATGCCTTTTATACCCACCTACCCACCGTAATTATTCTCCATCTATGGGGAAAATCTCTTGATGGGCTCACGCCGCCCCGGTATCATCTATAAGTGTCATTATGGACAGCAAGATAACAAGACCCCACCGCCATCCCACCGCCCTATACGGTCGCGGGGGTAAAGTCGCGAGGGGCGCTTTTTGCGTGGCATCGCCCACGGCACAGGCCCAGATAGGACCATCCGACCTACTGGTTTTTCATCAGCCTACGCATTGTTGCTATGGGGGTCACCTGTCTACCCAAACACAACACGGGCTTGCATGCATGGCGGGTTATTTGTTAAATCAAACCCTATGCATAGGGTTTTGGGGTGCCGCACCATACGTTTGTGCATCGCACTGCTAAACATACGCATTTTTTCGTTTCGACCCCCTCGGCACCGGGTGGGTCGCTAACACTCTGCCAACCGGGAGGTTCCCATGTTTGAAGATCAGTTGCAGGCGGTAAACGAGTTGATCACCACCAACAGCGAGTTTAAAGTCTTGCACGACAGACATTATGAACTGGACGAAAAAGTCTCGGAGCTGAGCACAGGCCCCATTGATGATTTCACCTTGGAAAAGATGAAAAAAGAGAAGTTGCTGATTAAAGACCAAATGGCCGCGATTTTAGCCAACCACACCAAATAGTGGCGAAGATAAAAAAAGGGGAGCGCAGAGCGCTCCCCTTTTTTTATCTTCTCAAACCCGCCCCGCTATGATAGAGCTCAATTGTCTATCCAAACACAAATTTATTCCATTGGCCTATTGGCAGGCTCTATCACATGAAGGGATGACACCCTCGCTTGCGTGTATAGAACCCCTATAGCCCAGGAAATATCGTACCAATCCACCTTGTAGGTGACGGAGGCGCAACCCGATGTCTGAAGGCAAATCTTCCGGTTTTAATCCCGAATCCTGGGTCGAGGCCTCCGTGCTGCCGCTGCTGGCCAAAGAGGATCACCCTTTAGCCAAAACCTTTTTGGTCCAGGTACTCAACGAGCTACTGGTCAGCCATGCGCTCAACCGGGCCGCTTGGTGCGATGTGACCGCCATGGCCCATCTATTTGGGCTGTTTCAAGCCCATCTATTGGCCAAATCCGACGCTGTTAAGCTGCACGTCAGCCACCAGCAGCACGATACCTGTAGCATTGAGGAGGTCACCTGCATCCAAGAGGGCACGCGCATCTATATTCACCTGCACGACACCCCCTTTATGTTGGATACGGTCCGCAACTACCTCAAACAGAGCAAGCTGACCATCTATGCCCAAGCCCATACCACGGTACATGTTAAACGTAGCCGCACCGGTGAACCCGTGGCCCTGGCCCAGACCGATACCAAAGGCTACCTGCGGGAGATGGTCATTCTCATCCTCAGCGAGACGGTGGATGACAAACACCTGGAGCAGATTCGTGACGAACTTCAGGCGGTTTTAACCTCGGTCAAACGCTCGGTGGATGATTTTGCAGCCATGCAGCAACAGGTGCTTGCCCAAGCGCTGCTGCTAGATGGCGAAAAACTCACCGAAGAGGCCAGTTTTTTCCGCTGGATGGCCGATGAAAACTTTGTCTTTATGGGCACCCGTTCCATCATCGCCAGCGGTGAGCAGCTGGTTGTGGATCAAGCGGTGCCTTCGTTTGGGGTCCTGCGCGGCCACGACTCCACCGCGCTATTGGATCGCATCATGCCCGGCATGCGTCAGGAGATTGAAAAGATTTTAAATCTGTTGGTCAAACGGCATGGACAGGATCCCCACCCCAAACTGGCCATTGAGTATTGTGAACATGGCCGCTCCATCATCTACGCCGCTGAAGGGGTGGATTTTGTGGTGCTGCTGCGCCCTGCAAACCCGAACCAAGCCACGCTTGTATTAACCTTAATCTTGGGGCGTTTCTCCCGTACCGGTTTGGCAAGCCGTGCTTCTAATGTGCCTATTTTATCCCGACGCCTTGAGAAAACCCTTCAACTGTCTGGCTTTACCGAAGGCAGCTATCTCCACCATGAATTCCGCAGCCTGTATGACCGCATGCCCTTACGGGAGCTGCTCTACTCCAACAGTCCGGTCATTACCGAGCAGATCAAAGAGATTTTGCTAATGGAGGGGGATAATGATGTGCGCGTATTGGCCCGCTTGGGCCACTATGGCAACTATGTCGCGGTACTCACCACCCTGGCCCGCAGCCGTTACCACCCACGGCTACAAACACAGATTGCCGAGCTCTACTCCAAGCAGCTAGATTTTCCCATCTCTTCGATCAACAGCACCGATAATGGTACGGTCCATACCGTGGTCTGTTACGCCAACCATGAGCCAGACAAACCCTTTGGCTTTAACCGCACCGCCATAGAGGCCCAGGTGCGCCGCCTTGTCATGACCTGGGAGGACCATCTGCGGGAGGAGCTCTTAACCAAATATGCCCCACGCCTCGCTTTTCAGCTCTGTACCCGCTACAGCTCGACCTTTAACATTCTCTACAAGGAAGCCACCCCCGCCGATCAGGCAGTGCTGGATATTGAAATGTTGGAAAAATTGGTGGAGGGGAGCTCCTTTACCAGCCGCATTGCCCACTATCCCAAGGGTCAAGTCTATATCAAGCTCTATGCCCACAAACCGGCCATGCTCACCAAGATTGTACAAACTTTTGACAATTTTGGCATTAGCTGTCTGCATGAGTTCTCTACCGAGGTCATGCTGGAAGCCAACAAACCATTGACCATCCAACGATTTGAGGTGGGGGGTAGCAGCGCCCAGATTAGTGCCTTGCTTAACCGGGCAGAGCTCTTTTGTGAGGCACTGAATGCGGTGCAAGAAGATGCCATTCTTGATGATAAACTCAACAAGTTGGTACTTATCCAGGGCTTTCACCCCAAAGAAGTGATGTTGATGGAGGCCCTGCGCCAATATTTATTGCAGATCCGCCCGGAGCTCTCCACCAAAAAGCTCAACCGGGTACTGCTGGAGCATCACCCCCTGACCAAGCGCATTCTTAACCTCTTTATCGCCCGTTTTGATCCCGTTGGGGAGCGTGGCCGTAAAAAGCGTATCAAAGAGATTTTAGATGGCCTTGAAGAGGGCTTGCAAGGGGTTGCCAACCTACAGGATGACCAGGTTATCCGCGCCTTGACCAATGTTGTGACCAGCGCCCTACGTACCAATTTTTATCAGCAACGGGGCTGCCATGGCATCAGCTTTAAGGTGGATTGCAGCGCCATCGATCAAATGCCCTCACCCCGCCCCTGGCGCGAGATTTTTGTGCTCAGCCCGCATATGGAGGGGGTCCATCTACGGGGCGGACGGGTTGCTCGGGGTGGACTGCGATTCTCGGATCGGTTAGAGGATTTCCGTACCGAGATTTTGGGTTTGATGAAGACTCAGATGGTCAAAAACAGCATCATTGTGCCCATCGGTGCCAAGGGCGGTTTTATTGTGCCCCGCATTGCCGATATCCCCGCCAACCAGCGTAAGGAGTGGGTAGAAAACCAGTACAAAACCTTGATCCGGGGTTTGCTGGATATTACCGACAACCGTGTCGAGGGTGAGCTGGTCTACCCGGAGCAGGTGGTGCGTTATGATGAGGCCGACCCCTATCTGGTGGTCGCCGCCGATAAAGGTACCGCTACTTTTTCGGATATTGCCAACGGTGTGGCCGAGCAGGAGTATCATTTTTGGTTGGGGGATGCCTTTGCCTCTGGTGGTTCTTATGGGTATGACCATAAGAAAGTGGGCATCACAGCCCGTGGCGCATGGACCTGCATTCGTCAACACTTTGCTGAATTGGGTCACGATATCGACAGCCAACCCTTTACCGTGGTGGGCATCGGCGATATGAGCGGAGATGTGTTTGGCAATGGCCTGCTGGCCAGCCGCCAGATCAAGATGGTCGGGGCCTTTAACCACCTGCACATCTTTCTGGATCCCGATCCTGACCCGGCCAGCAGTTTTGAGGAGCGGCAACGGCTGTTTAACCTGGGGCGCTCCGGTTGGAACGACTACAATGGGGCGCTCATCTCCACAGGTGGGGGGATTTTTAACCGCTCGGCCAAGGCCATTCCCCTCAATGATACCCTGCGTAACCTGCTGGACACCAAATCCGAGACCCTCTCCGGGGAACAGGTGATCCAAAAACTGCTGCTCGCCAAAGTTGATCTTATCTACAATGGCGGCATTGGTACCTATGTTAAATCCCGCTATGAGACCCACCTTGATGTCTCGGACAAAGCCAACGATTCGGTACGGGTAGATGCCCACCAGATGCGTTGCCGCATCATCGGCGAGGGGGGCAACCTGGGCGTTACCCAAAAGGGTCGTTTAGAGTTTGCCATGAATAAGGGGCGCATCAACACCGATGCGGTGGATAACTCCGGTGGTGTTGACCTGAGTGACCATGAAGTTAACCTGAAAATTTTGTTTGCCCACCTAGAGCAGATTGGTGAACTGCCCTCCCGTCAGGCGCGTAATGAGCTGTTGGCCCACTTGACCGAGCAGGTGGCTGAGAAGGTGCTTGAAGACAACCATTTGCAGCATATGGCCATGAGCCGCGATGAGCTGCTGAGCGGGCAAAGCCCCGAGATCTATCTTGAAGGGCTGGATATTTTGGAGGAGGTCGCCGGGCTGGACGCCGACGAAGAGGATGTGCCCCAACGCGAGCAGCTGGTGGAGTATTTGGAGAACCACCCCATGCCACGCCCTTTATTGGCCATTATGCTGGGTTATACCAAGCTTTTTGCCTATCGTGAGCTGCTCAAAAGTGATGTGGTGGATCTGTTTTTCTTTGAGCGCTATCTGGTGGACTATTTCCCGGATCTGGTGGCTAGGGATTATGCCCAAGAGCTCACCAAGCACTTTTTGAAGCGGGAGGTGATCGCTACCAGCGTCACCAATCGGGTGGTGAACCAAACCGGGGTGGGGCCGCTGCTCGCCACCTATAACAAGGTGCGTCGCAGTCGGTTGGATGTGCCGCCTCTGCCTATTTTGTTCAAAGCCTATGTGATTGCTGAAAACATGGTGGATGCACCTGCCTTTCGTGCCCAAGTACACGGGTTGGGCGGCAGATTATCGGCATCGGTTAAGTACCAGGTTTTAGCCGATATGGAGGGGGTGTTGCTGCATCTGGCCGCATGGATGTTAACCCACCTGTCCAGCGACCGTATTACGGTGGATGTCATCAACCTGTATGGCAAAGTGATTGGGGCTTTTCAGGGACGCTTGTGGGACTCCCTACCCGAACTGCTCGCAGGGGAGCAGGTCAATGAATTGATCAAACGCCGCAAACAGTTGGTCAAGATGGGGCTGCCCGAGTCTTTGGCGACAGACACGGTTCTGCTCCCCTACATGAAGGATGCCATGACCATTTTGCACATCAAAGAGGCCCTGCATGTGCCCTTTGAACCGGTTGGGCACCTCTACATCCGGGTGGATGATTTCTTTGGCATTTCATGGATTGAAGAAAATCTTCAGCAGATTCGCCACCGGGATATTTGGGGCCGCATGAACCTGGAGAATGTGCGCAAAGAACTGTGGGAAACCCGTACCCGCTTGGTCAAAAAGATTATCTCTTTTAAACGCCAAAATGAGTCGGTTGGGGATGCCTTTCAGAGTTATATCAATGAGGTAAGCGGGGCAAATAAAGAGTATATGGCGCTCTTTAGCGAGTTAAAGGCCCAGAGCAAGCACGATCTACTCCCCCTTTCGGTGTTGGTGCGCAAACTGCGGGAGATGCTGCTCCACGAACAGGAAGAGGAGTATTAAACCCAACTCTTGAGAGGCCCAAACCAACGCGGGCACCCATATGCCCTCGTTGGTTGTGCCTCGCCATTTGGCGACGCCTCCCTTTCAAGGGGTCATCCCCGCGCCTTGGGCAGCCAAGCCGCCCAGTAAGGGCTCATTCATGCCCAAACAGCACGAAAACAACAGCCCTTGACCACCCCACGGGCTCAGGGGTAGACCACATTACCCTTGTTGGGCCTGCTGTGCCAGATAGGCGTTATAGCGGTTAAGGGCATCCATCCCCATCTCCTTAAAGGAGGCAGTCGCCGCCCCACGGCTGAGCAAGGCATACACCGTATTAATAAAATGGGGATAGTGTTGCACAGGCAACCGCTCATGATAGCTGCGATCATGCAGGATCCGTATGGGGTTAACCACAGTGGTTTCAGGGCGCACATTATATTCGGGAGAGAGAATCAAGGTATGGATTTTACCCAGATATTTGGCATAACTAAGCTGAAAGTAGGTTTGATCCACACTACCATAAAGCCCATATTTTAGTTCCCGAAACCCCTGTTCCCAATCCTCCATGATTGGTACGGCCCCCCGGCTATAGACGATCATGCCGGTATTCATCTCCATAACGGGGGCCACCGCCGATACATTGACGAAGTGCAAAACCTGGTGGGCAATGGCCAGATCGACTTTATCCAAGACACCGAACAGCGAATCCAGACAAGGATCCACCACATAGGTATCGGTGTCCATAAAGAGGGTTCGATCAAATGGCGAACGGTTTACCCCACGAATTTTAAATAGATAGCCAGAGATATTATAGACACAAGCGGGATCTTTGCCATAACAGGTACTCTCTAGCGACTCGTAGGGCATATGGATCACATCATCAAACATCGCGGCCAGCGGAAAATCCCGAAAACCGGGTTGTTGGTGGTCTGTAATAAAAACAATGGGCAACTCAGGGTAGAGCATGCGGATACGCTGCGCGGCAAACAGCACCTCCCCCATATAATGTTTACCATAGGCACAGAACAACACACCCCTGGTCTGGTTTGCCAAATTTGTTTGTGATGTCATGCCGTTAGGCTCCTGAAATTTAGGGTATACCATTCACGAAACCATGGCTGCGCTTGATCGTTGCTCATACGCGCGAAAAGTGTTCAAGCCTTGGCGTTTGGTTAAACAACGCCTGTCGCCTCTTTGCCCATCGCCTTGTTAGAACCGCCATGGGCACGGCTCGTACTGGCTAAGCCTTGTTCGGCCTCGCAGACGCTTTATTCTCTTCATGAGCCACGCGCCTTGGCGCAAGCAAGTCTCACCGATCTTCTTTGACCACCTGCCAAAGAATTTCCATCTCTTTAATAACGTTCACATACTGTTCTGAGGCCTGCTGCACCTGCTGGGCGCTCAAGACCCCTGAACGCAGCTTTGCATCCCACTCTGGGCTGTAATAGTTAACCACACGAATGATTTCAAAATCCACATCCAGGATATGCGCCAAGGGGGTGTTACCATACCCTTGTGCCTGCCACGCATTAATCTGTTTTTTAGAAAACAGTGCCAGCCCTTCGGGCAAAATGGGACGCACATGGGTTGGATCCCCTAAATAGTCTTTATGCCAGGGGTGGGGAACCCGAATCACAATTTGAGCTTGGTGACGGCAGACCCGATAGAGCTCACGGATAATATTAAAAAACAGCTCGGAATCTCTCCCCAAATGTTCCAACACGTGGGATAGAGTGACCGCTGTAACGCTGTTATCCGGCCAGGGCCAGGGTGTTTTTTCCAGATCATGGCGCACATCGGGTGAACCATGTAAATCCACGTTAATGTAACCGGCCAACTTGCGTTCACCACAGCCCAAATTTAATTGAATCGGTTGTTCAAGCACACCCTTTTCCTCCATCATGGTGGCGCCCTGCCCACCCTTTAAAGACCGAACCCTAACGCCCTGCTTAAACACCGTTTACCAAGGTTACGCGCACCCACGCTAGAGCGACAAAATGGGCCGACCTTTGAACAGCAAAAACCCGCTTGCAGGATCGTCCTTTCACCCAAACCATGCTTAGGCGGCATGCCCATAACACCGCTTAGATGTGAATGGGCTTTTGGGTCGCCACCAGCCACGCTTCATGCAGGGCTTCACCAAATGAGGGGTGGGGCATGACCAACCGCTCCAGCAACTGGCCACGATCCTGAGTGAGCATGGCGGCCATGGCGAGCTGTAGGTGTTCCGCACCCGCGCCGCCCACCACATGTGCCCCAAGTAACTGACCGGTTGTTTGATCCATCACCAATTTAATCAAGCCTTCGGTCTGCTCTTGGGCACGGGCGCGGCCACTGGCCATAAAAGGAAATTGACCACATTTGACCGCATACCCGGCAACCTTGGCCTGCTGTTCCGTCAAGCCCACCATGGCCAACTCAGGATCGGTGTAGACCACCGAGGGTATGGGTCCCATAGGCGATAGAGGCCGACCCGCCAAATAATCGGCCACCCTTAATCCTTCGGCGGTGGCGCGGTGGGCCAGTTGCGGTCCGGCAATCAGGTCCCCCACCGCATAGAGCCCCGCCAGTGAGGTGGCATAATGCGCATCGACCCACAGCCGTCCTTGCTCGTCCTGTTGTAACTCCAAATTTTGAATGCCTGCCACACAAAGTTGGGCCTGCCGCCCCACTGCCACCAACACCTGATCACCGTCCAGCATCAGGGTCTCCCCCTTACTGTTAAGGCAGGTCACCGCAGCGCGGCTACCACTGCGTACCACGGTCTCAACCCGATGATCGGTTAAAAAGGTGATCCCCTGTTGGCGCAAACTGCGCTTGGCGGTACGGGCCACGGTGGCATCCCAACCGGGCAAAATTTCTGGCTGGGCCTCGATCACCGATACCTGGGCGCCTAAGCGCACCCAGATCGAGGCCAACTCCAACCCCACCGCCCCGGAACCAATCACAATAAGATGTTCGGGCACCCGGGTCAAAGCGATGGCTTGTTCCGAGGTGATCACCACCTGACCATCCACCGGCATGCTGGCAGGGCGGCGCGGCTGACCCCCGGTCGCTAAGAGAATGGCTTTCGCCTGTAGGGTTTCACCACTGGCGGCGAGGGTAATCTGCCCAGGGCCGCTCACGATGGCCTCGTCATGCAACAAGGTGACACCATATTTTTTAAACAGCCCCAAAATACCGCTGCGCAACTGGCTGACGACCCGCTCTTTACGGCCCTGCATGCGGGCTAGGTTAACCTGCATGGTGGTTATCTCAATACCGTGCAGATCCGCTTGGTCACGTATTTGGGTGTAGAGATGGGTCGAAGCCAACAGCGCTTTGGTGGGGATGCAACCGGCATTAAGACAGGTACCACCGGGATGGGGGCTTTTTTCTATACACAATACCGATAAGCCTAGCTGGGCTGCTCGAATGGCCGCAGGATACCCCCCCGGACCGGCACCAATGACAATGAGATCCCAGATTGTTGCCATCATCTCTTCCACTCCCACCCTTGACGGGTCGCAACGACCCTCTGCACATACCTCTTTTAGGCCCCATTCATCGGTTCTCTACATTGACCACTTCGCGCCAATAATGCAATATAGTAGAGATCTGTTGGTTAGGGTTCAACAAGCGCCAGCGAAAAAGCCTTATCTATTTTTTGAACAATTCCGATGAACCACAGTAGAACAACCCAATTTTTCGAAAATGTCCGTTGCAATTTCTGCCATTGCATCGTAAATTTTCGATAAGCGGCTCCCCTCTTAGAAAAATGTAAAGGTGTCACCATGAGCGTTCAAGGCGCAGGACAAATTCTGGATAACGCTGTTAGTCGTGGCGAACAAAAGTTGCACGCATCCTCCAAACAGGCTTCTTCTGAAGTGCAGAGTGAGCGGATTCGCACCTCAGGTCAAGAGACCGGGCAGCAACTGGCCAAAACGACTCAAGCCGAATCAGCCTCTTACCGGATTACCATATCGGAGCAGGGACGTGACTTGCAACGGGGTAAGATGTTGCATCCCACGCCGCGATTGATCGGTTAAGCAGGCAGCGATCAACACTTATCGTGGACTTTTCCCATGGTCGCCACCCCTTATTGGGTGGCGCTCTGGTATCAAACAGCTTGGGCAGACGTTGGCCTACCCCGTGGCCAGCATGGTACCCAACTTTGTCCGCATATCCGCTATGTTGTACCCTTGACAGCGCTCTGCCTCTATCGCTTATTTTAGCGGTGAATGATCTCCTTTTTGACAGTGCCGCGAAAAGGTTAACGCAATTTTAGAAAGGTTTCCCCTTTCTTTACTGGAATAAACGCATGCAACGAAATGGGTTTTGGAATTCCTGGCTCAACCGATCACTTCGGTGGATGATCCTATTCGGTGGGGTGCTGGGCATCTGGGGCGAATTACACGCCTCCATGGATCTCCAGCCGGCGGAGATCAGCGCCTTGGTAGAAGAGGCCAGGATTGATCTTGCCAATCAACGCATTTCTAGCCCCACGGGCAACAACGCCTTATACAAATTGCGTCGTGTTTTGGCTTTTCAATCCGACCATCATGAAGCCCTGGAGCTTCTGCGTGGCTGTGCCCTCACTTATGCTGAAATGGCCAAATCGTACATGGCCCAGGGGGATCCAGACGGGGCGGCGCGTTATCTCTTTTACGCCCAGACACTGTTCCCCGAAGATCGCTCTATTCGTGCCCTGGGGGCGGGTCTGTCCCCCTCTTATCAAGAGATGCTCAACCAGTTCCGGCACAGTTGGATTGCCGAAACCCTCTCCAATGCGGACCTTAATCTGGCCGAAGACCGGCTGACCCGTCCGGCTGAGCGAAATGCGCTATACCGTTACCGCCAAGTGTTGGAGGCAGACCCGGAAAACAATCGGGCACTTAAAGGCTTGCGTCAGGTTGCTGATCGCTTAACCCTGCTTAGCCAAGAACAAGGGATCGATAATCGGTCCGCAGCCACACTGGAGCAACTGGCCCGTTGGATTGAGCATACGCACCCCAACATCCCGCCATCCAGTTTCACGCAACCGCGTACCTCAGATAGCCAGCCCCGCCCGCGCATGGCCGCAGCCCCGGTGCCATCGGAGGTAATTTCTACCACAACGCCTGTTGAAGTGGCCGAACCTGAGGCATCCTTGGCTGGTCAGCTACCAGCCCCCCAACCCCTCAAAAAAAGCCCCGTGGCGCAAGCGCCTAGCATGACAGACGCTGTCACACCTCAGCCACTCCTTGCCGAGGCAGAGGAACCGTCACCAAGCGAGGGCCAAGATCGCGAGATGGTCAGCGCCCCGTTGAAGGTAGATAAAGATTTCATAACCAGTTTGCTCAACCGTGCCGAAGCGGCCATGCAGAGAGAGCGCATGACGGTACCGTATCCTTTAAGCGCCCTCTATTTTTACCGCCAAGTTCTTCAAGTCGATCCCCAACAGCCTGTTGCTAAACAGGGACTTGAGCGCATAGTGGCGCATCTTGTCAAATTGGCTAAAGAGAGCACGGATCAGCACACAGCAGAGATCTATCTGCGCCGCGCTGCGGCCATTTTACCGCAAAATGCAGTGGTGCAGCAGGCGCTTAACCCTGAACCATCCGCACAAAATCGCCATGACTCCAGCCGCGCTACGGTGGGGGAAAAAAACAAAGCCCATCAATGGATACCCAAACTACTTGAAGAGGCTGAAAGCCTGTTGGCAGAGGACCGTCTAACTCGCCCTCAGGGTAGAAATGCCCTGTTCCGTTTCCGCCAAGTATTGGAGTTGGAACCGCAAAATCCAGCCGCGCAGGAGGGCATTCAGAAGGTTGCCGCGCGCCTGCTTAAATTGGCTGAAGCAGAGGTATTGACCAATCCCCAACGGGCCTTGGAGCATTTACGTAATGCCCACCAGTTGGACCCCAACAATCCAGCCATTGTGGCCTTTTACCAACGCATCGCACAGCTCCCTGAACTGTCGGGAGAGGCTCCCTTAGAGGGCATGCCTACCCCAGCCGCACAGGTAGAGGCCGCCCCGCTATCCACATCAACCGCTTTGATGGCGGAACCGCTGGATGAGATTGGACGCCTGCTTAATGATGGGCGAGAAGCGCTGGTCAATGATCGTTTGACCATGCCACCCCGGCGTAATGCCCAATACTATTTTGCGCGCCTTTTGCAGTTGGATCCCACCAACCCAGACGGGGTAGATGGTTTGCGTGGTGTGGCGGATCGCTTGGTAGAATTAGCCTCCAGCCCCAGCACCAACACCGTAACCCGTGGATTGATGTTGGATAAGGCAAAATCCATCTACACCGTCATTGGTGAAAAAGAGGTGGTTCACAAAGGGATGTCGCCGCTCCCCCCTGCCAAGCAAGCGCTTTCGCCAGCACCGGTAAACACGCAACGTGTCGCACCATCCTCCCCCACGCCAGAGCCACACGTTCTGGTAGAGCCTGCGCGCCCTGCGCCAGAGCCCGTGACGACCCCTGCCAAGGCGCTGGAGAGTTGGACAGAGAAAAACACCAATATGCGTTTTATTCGCATTCCTGGTGGATGCTTTAATATGGGCAGTAATCAAGGGGATGATGATGAAAAACCGATTCACCGGGCCTGTGTCGATGGCTTTTGGCTGGGCCAGTTTGAGATAACCCAGGCCCAATGGAAATTGGTCATGGGCAGCATGAGCAACCCATCCAAACAAAAAGTGAGCAATGAAAACCCGGTGAACAATATCTCCTGGTTTGACACCCGTGAATTTATTGAAAGGCTTAGCCAACTGTCGGGTGAGAAGTTCCGTCTTCCCTCGGAGACCGAGTGGGAGTATGCCTGTCGCAGCGGCGGCAAGGATGAGCAGTGGTCAGGTAGCAGTGTACCCCATAGTGTCGCTTGGGTTAGTCGCCCGGGGGAAAAGCTCACCGGCACCCAACCTGTGGGGCGTAAGGCACCCAATGGTTTTGGGTTGTTTGATATGTCAGGTAATGTTTATGAGTGGGTCAATGATTGGTATGACCCCAACTTTTATGCCAATGCCCCCGAGCGTAATCCGGTGAGTCAGAACAGTGATACGGAACTCCGCATTTTACGCGGCGGTGCTTGGCTAACCGGTGCTAAGCAGTCTCGCTGTGCCGACCGCGAGTGGCTGACACCTGACCAATGGTTTGACGTAACAGGCTTTCGTTTGGTGCGGGAACCCTAGGTTGGGCACACTTTTACGGTTCTATTTGCGGGCAACGGTGCCCGGCCTGTCGGCCTTAAACCTTTGCAAGGGTGCTGGCAGACAACGTTTGCGGGAGAAAGTTGGCATGGCTTCACCTGCCTATGCGGGCGACCCAACGTTTGGGGTTGCGGCCCAAATTTCTTATTTTGTTATGCCCTAGAGGGGAAATCCCCCAAGCACCGAGGGAACCCTTAGGTGCCAAGGGCAATCATAGAGTATACTGAGTTTGAAGGGCATCTGCCCTTATCAACGTTTGAAACACAGATGAGCATATCGCCCGTCGAGATGGATTAAATCGCCATGAAACTTAGTCATCTACTGATGATTTTAGCCGCCGTCTTTATGATCTCTCCCCTGCTGCAAAATATGCAGGGGGGGGCTATTCTGCATCTTGCGTTTATGGGCTTCCTTTTTTGGGTGGGATGGAAGTTGATCAAAAACAACCCCTTCAACCCCAAGGACGGGCAGGAAGATCGCAACAATCCCTTCCGTATGGGAGCGGATGAAGAAGATGCCCGCAATGACCGTGAACAAGCCACCCCCTATCTTAATTGGCATCGTGAAGATCCCACCACCGCCGAGCATGGCAACATCAACCAAGGCGTTGGAGAAGAGGGAAGACCCCGAGACCTACGCGCCCAGCTTATGGCACAGTTGCAAATGGACCGCCTAAAAGGGCAGCAATCCACCATATGGCACGTAACGCCCGATTTTATTCGCCGTATGGGTACCCAGGTTGGACGCTTTAAAGAGGTACCCATTCCAGAGTGGATCGAGACTTCCGACGGTAAAATGGCACAATTTACCGGTGTCACCGAGATACGTTTACCTAAGGAGTGCGCCTGTTTGGAGCTCACCGACCGTAAAGAGTTGATCATCCCCCCCGGCTTGGTCTACACGGTCAACTAGGTGGGTTAGTCGACGCTTTTTTATCCCTACGGGCCTCGACAAACATGGTCCAGGGGTAACCTGCACCGCCTGCACGCTAGACAGACCACCGGCACATGAACCTGCCGAGCAAAGCGGCCTCACAGGAGTGTTTTACACCCCTTTGGGGCCCTTTTTTTTGGAGAAAAACAGCGCGGGCAGATCTGTAGGCTAGGCGCATTTGGTTAAATGGGCTATGATGAATTCTTTAAGCTCTTATACTCTGAGATATGATTTGTCTAGCCTATGAGCAGCCCCAAACAGACCCCCATGATCGCCCAGTATCTGAGCATCAAGGCCGCCCATCCGGAGACCTTGCTGTTTTTTCGTATGGGGGATTTTTACGAGCTGTTTTTTGACGATGCCAAACAAGCAGCTGAGGCATTGAACATTGCGCTTACCTCTCGCGGCAAGTCAGAGGGAGAGCCTATCCCCATGGCAGGAATCCCTGTCCATGCGCGCCAAACCTATTTAAACAAGCTGATTGAAGCCGGTTTTAAAGTTGCCATTTGTGAGCAGATGGAGCCACCGGGCGCCTCTAAAGGGCCGGTACGCCGCGAGGTGGTGCGCACTGTCACCCCTGGCACCCTAACCGAAGAGAGCCTGCTTAGCCCCCGCGAAAACAACTATCTGGTCAGTTATCTCCCCGCAGCCAAGCGTCACCCCCACGCTTTGGCTGCCCTGGATCTTTCCACCGGTGAGTTTTTTGCTCTGACCTTGGAAAGAGAAGATCAAGTCGCCGCTGAGCTGTCCCGCCTAGAGCCCGCCGAACTGCTGATCCCCGACAACTGGGAGCCAGAGCCATGGCTCAAGGGGTGGAAACGCTGTCTGTCGCGTCGAGGTTCCTGGTCTTTTGATGGCAAAGAGGGGGCCCGGGTCCTTTTAGAACATTTTCAGGTCACCAGTTTAGAAAGTTTTGGCGTGGCAGATAGTCCCCCCTGTTTAGGGGTGTGTGGTGCCCTCCTCCACTATTGCCGCGAAACCCAAAAAGAGGCGCTTTCCCATATCACTGGCTTGTCCCGCCTGCATCAGCAAGAGGGCATGGTGCTGGATGAAACCTGCCGTCGTAACCTAGAGCTTAACTATAACCTTAAGGATGGCAGCCGCAAAAGCAGCCTGCTTGGGGTGATGGATCGCTGTATTACCCCCATGGGTAGCCGTCTGCTGGCGCAGTGGATCAACCGTCCATTGCAATCTCTGGACGCCATTGCCACCCGTCAAGAGAGCGTCTCCTGGTTGCGGGAAAATTTGGTTGCTTACCAGGATCTGCGTGAACGGCTGCGCATGGTCCACGATCTGGAACGCTTTTTAAGCCGTATTGCGCTACGCCGGGCCAGCCCTCGGGATCTGGGAGGACTCCGCCAAACGCTGCAATGTCTGCCCCAGCTCTACGCCATCCTTACCCCAGCTGACGGGCACAGCCTCGCGGTACCCAGCCTACTACGCATCTTGGCCGACCATTTTAATGGCCACGAGGCGCTTACCAAGCAGCTTGAGCAGCAGTTGGCCGATGAGCTACCGTTAAACCTTAAAGAGGGAGAGACCATTCGTCTGGGGTTTGATCAAACCTTAGACACCCTGCGCAGCCTCAGCCGCGATGGCAAAAGCTATCTTACCAAGCTGGAGGTAGAAGAGCGGGAGAAAACCGGCATCCCCTCGCTTAAAATCAAATACCATCGCAGCTTCGGTTACAGCATGGAGGTGACAAAAACCCATTTGGACAAGGTTCCCCCGCGCTATATCCAGCGTCAGACCATGACCAATGGTGTTCGTTATGTCACCGAAGAGCTTAAAGAGTATGAAGAGCAGCTGCTTACCGCCGAAGAGCGCATGTTAGAGCGAGAGCAGCTTCTGTTTGAAGCACTGGCCGAACAGGTTGCTCGCCAAGCCGAAACACTGCAAGCCAGCGCCCGTGCCATTGCCACCCTGGATGTCTTAGCCAATTTTGCGCACATTGCCGAGGAGCGCAACTATTGTCGCCCGCTGTTGCATGAGGGGGCGGTGATTGAAATTAACCAGGGCCGGCATCCGGTGGTTGAACAGTTTTCCGACACCCCTTTTGTTGCCAACGATATACGCTTGGATAACCGCCAGCGTACCGGCTTGATTACCGGTCCCAATATGGCGGGTAAATCCACCCTCATGCGTCAGGTTGCGCTCATTGTCCTGCTGGCCCACACCGGGGCGTGTGTACCGGCGGGTTCGGCTAAAATTGGGCGGGTGGATCGCATCTTCACCCGTGTTGGGGCGTCGGACGATCTGGCGGGGGGGCGCTCCACCTTTATGGTGGAGATGACCGAAACCGCCCACATTTTACACCATGCCAGCGAGCGATCTTTGGTGATATTGGATGAAATTGGCCGAGGCACATCCACCTACGATGGGCTCTCCATCGCCTGGGCGGTTGCGGAACACATCCACACCCAGTGCCAAGCCAGAACCCTATTTGCCACCCACTATCATGAGCTTACTCAGTTGGAGTCGCAATTGGATGGGGTGTTTAATCTCACGGTGGAGGTTAAGGAGTGGAAAGATCAAATTCTCTTTTTGCACACCATTGTGCGGGGAGCGGCGGATCGTAGTTATGGTATTCATGTCGCCCAGTTGGCGGGACTACCCCGTGCCGTCACCCGCCGTGCGCGGGAGGTCTTGGCGGATTTAGAGGAACATGCCGTGCACCATCCAGATTCCATGGGGCAAGGCCACGCCCCTGCCTCCCAGCCCTATCAGCTCACGCTTTTTGAGGATGCCCCACCCTCGCCAGCCTTATTGGAACTCAAGCGTGTCGATCCCGACGAATTGACGCCCAAAGAGGCGTTGGAAGCCCTTTATAGGCTCAAGGAGTTATTGTAATCATGCAACCAAACCGCCGCCGTTTTACGTTCGTTTGGGCTCTGTTGGCCATGTTGTTGGCTGGCTGCTCCACCACCCCCACGCCACCCATTGCCGCGCAGCCGGAGATCGCCCCCCCCGCCAACCGGGTGGTGCTGAACTGGTACACCCGAGACGAGGCCAACCTGCAACGCCCGGCGCATGTCCAGGTATGGCTACAAGAGAGAGAGCCCGCTGGGGAGGATATGTTCCCCTGGCAAGCCTCGTGGCAGCAGGCCATCGAGCAACATCGCGCGGCGGAACCTCTTACGGTAAACGATCAAGTGGTCCAATATCGACTTACCAGCCTGCTTAATCATGATGGCACGCTGTTGACCATGATTTTAAGAGTCTCCGACAGTGGCAAAACGGTGTGGGTGGGCAATATGCCCGCCAACCTGCAACAGGCCCCACAAACCACCCAACAGGCGTTAAATTGGATCCAGCTATTCTTAAGTGAACAGGCCCACCCCATTACCCGCTTTGCTTGGCGCGACACCCCCTTTATAGGAGAAGCCCACCTGGAGCAGGCTGCGTTTACCCCCAATGGCCTGGATAAGGGTCGCCCACAATCTTTGGAAGAAGAGGCCAATCGACGCTTAGGCAAACGCCCCAGTACCCCAAGCACGGCGGCCACGGGGGAAACCGTTGAGCCAGAGACCGCGCCAATCCGCACCCCAGCTGTGGAAGTGAAGCGACGCTGGGCGATTCAGGTGGAATCTGACCGTAGCCCCAGCCAGGCAGAGAGCAGTCGGGCAGCATTAATGGCGGTGGGGTTGCCCGCCTATGTGACCCCCACCGCCGATGGGGATTGGTTTTTGGTGCGAGTTGGTCCTTTTTATGATGAAGGCGCAGCCCAGCAAGCCTATGATACCTTGCAACAGGATGCGTTTTGGCAAAAGCGTCAGCTCTATCCGGTTGTGGATGGTCGCACCCGCTTTGAGTATAATCGCCAAGCCCTTTGGCAGTAGGAGCCTTTGAGATGCCCCTTTACCCCTTTGCGGGCCGCTGGCCCAGCGTTGACCCAAGCGCCTTTGTGCATCCCGATGCGGTGATTATTGGGGATGTGGCGATCGGCCCTGAGAGCTCGATCTGGCCGGGGGTTGTGATCCGTGGTGATGTCAACCACATTCGCATTGGTGCCCGCACCAATATTCAGGATGGCTCTGTTTTGCACGTGACCCGTGGCAAGCCCGACAAACCCGCCGGTTTGCCACTCATTTTAGGGGATGATATTACCATCGGCCACCGGGTCACGCTGCACGCCTGCACCCTGAAAAGCGGCTGCATGGTGGGCATGGGGGCCACGGTCATGGATGGGGTGGTGATTGAGAGCGGTGCCATGGTGGCAGCGGGGGCCATGGTCACGCCGGGCAAACAGATTGCCACCGGTGAGCTATGGATGGGGTCGCCGGCAAAACTGGCACGTCCCATACGGGCGACAGAGGCTCAGGAGATCACCGCCACCACCCAAAACTATATCAAACTGGGGCAGCACTACCTACAGGAGTTAGCCGCGCTGAACCACGGTTGAGCCCAGCGCAACACGCCCCCCACCCTTTATAAACATTTTATGCTTTTTGGTCATGGAGAGAGAGATGATTGGCGGATTTTCCCTTTTTAGTCTGGTTTTATTAATGGTCATTGTGCTGTTGATTTTCATGGGGGTAAAGACCGTGCCCCAAGGGTATCACTATACGGTGGAACGGTTTGGTAAGTTTACCAAAATTTTACGTCCGGGGCTTAATTTTATCACACCGTTTTTGGATGCCGTAACCCACAAGATCAACATGCGTGAGCAGGTGTTGGATATTGATGCACAGAGTGTCATCTCCAGCGACAATGCGGTGGTACAGGCTGATGGTGTGGTCTTTTATCAAATTGTGGATGCCGCCCGTTCCAGCTACGAGATCAGCGATCTCCACTTGGCCATGCGCAACCTTTGCATGACCAATATTCGTTCGGTGTTGGGGGCCATGTCTTTGGACCAGATGCTCTCGAACCGGGATGAGATCAACAGTAAACTGCTTGGGGTGATTGACCAAGCCACCGATCCCTGGGGGGTCAAAGTGACCCGTGTGGAGATTAAGGATCTTGAACCACCCATGGATTTGGTGGAGGCCATGAGTATGCAGATGAAGGCTGAACGGACCAAGCGTGCCCAGATTTTGGAGGCAGAAGGCTACCGTCAAGCGGCCATTTTGCAAGCAGAAGGGGAGAAACAGGGGGCGATTTTAAAAGCCGAGGGCGACCGCGAAGCAGCCTTTCGCCAAGCCGAGGCCCGTGAGCGCTTGGCCGAGGCCGAGGCCAACGCCACCCGCATGGTTTCGGATGCGGTAAAGGATGGCAATGTGCAGGCACTGAACTATTTTGTCGCCACCAAATATACCGATGCTTTGCAGAACATGGCCAGTGCGCAAAACAGCAAGGTCATTATGATGCCATTGGAGGCCTCTTCTATTCTGGGTTCTTTGGCGGGCATTAGCGAGTTGGCTCGACTTACCAAGGGAGAGTAAAGCATGACACTGTTTGCTGATATTGCCCCCCATTGGGCGTGGGCGATTGTGGGGTTGGTGCTGATTGGGCTGGAGATGTTTGTCTGGAGCACTTTTTTGCTGTGGATGGGTCTTTCGGCTTTTGTAGTGGGGGCCATTTTTTACGTTGCTCCAGATTTTCCTTGGGCGTGGTCGGTGGTGCTCTATGGGGTTTTATCCCTGGTCGCCATCTATTTGGGGCGCAAACTGTTTAAGCCTGCCCAAGCGGATGACCCAGACGCCTTAAATGAGCGTGGTCAGCGCATGGTGGGGCAGAGCTATGTGGTGGCTGAAGCGATTGTGCATGGCCGTGGCAAGGTGCGGGTGGGGGATTCCCTCTGGCTGGCCCAGGGGGCGGATTGTCCAGCGGGTACGGTGGTCACGGTGACGTCGGTTAAAAGCACCACCCTTATGGTAACGTTAGCGGAGTAGCAGCAATGCCTGGGGGGGATAGGGGGATAAGGTTTGGAATAGACCAACCTCCCCGTGGTTGTCTTTACAAAGGGGAGACCAGGGGTTTTAGCATAGCCAACAGGTCACCGCGTCTAAACGTGGCGGAAAGTTGCTGCAATGAAACCTCCCGATCCCCATAACAGAAGACCAACGCCCTATGAATTTCCTCCACAGCGCTTTGGTAATAGCTCCCCCGGTTTTCATTAAAATCGACTACCAGCTGCTCCAGCGTGAGGTGGTTGACCTCTTTTAAGCCCTTTCCTTGATTTTTCAACAGCTGCTCGCCCATAAGCATCGCAATGTAGTAGGAGCCGTAGGCAATCCAACCAGGAAGTTCTATGGTCAACAACTCGGATACACCGGTGCGCCCGGTGCGCCGTTTTGCCTGTTCCACAAAACGAAATATGAGCACCGCCAAGAGCGCCTGGGCAGGGTTTAATTCATGAAAAATCATGGAATAGAGTTTACCGAAATGTTCTTTTTTTAAAAATTTTGCCTGATGTGGCCGCCTTCTCCAGATCGCCAGTACCGACTCAGCCAACTGCTGACTGGTAATATTTTTTGCTCCACCACGCACCCCCTCTTCGCGCTGAGGTTTATAGCTGTAACCCAAGGCGTCCAACCCCAAGGCTAACTGTTTTTGGGCGGTATCATTGGAACGTAGATCTCTTAAATCAACCGGGTTTTGGCTGTTGGTCGCATAGGTAATCTCTTGAACAAACGCATTATCCTCTTGAGCCAATTCATAAATTTTTACCATAACAAAAACATCGCGTAGATTTTCGTATAGGTCTGGCCGCGTCATTAGGGTTTGTTGTAATGTCTTGCAGGTTTGCCCACCATTAATAATATGCATATTCTCTAAACGAACCTGAAGGCTCTCCCGCTGCAATGCATTATACTTAAACCCATTGCATATAATGGTTATACCATTATTAAAAAAATAGAAATCCTTCTGTTTATCGCCTGCAAGCACTGTGTGAGAAATGGCTTGATTGACCCGATTGGCCGACAGTCCAAGGTAGCGGCGAATATTTCGTTCCAAGAGCAGGTCGCCATGTCGATCGAACAACTCAGCAATTTGGGTAACGGCTACTTTGCCGATCAGCACGCGGCGAAAATCATAATTTTCAACAATCGCCGCGCCCGTCAGTTGCAGCGTTTCATCCACCGACTGTTTACGGCGCAACACCTGAACAATATTCTCATGATTGAAATGCACCCACGAAACTTGGTTTTCGGGGAAACCCGCATGATCCATCCGTTGTTGGGTCTCTGCATTCCACTTTTTGCCATTGTTGCACAACACAACCCGCACATTGGGCACATAGCCATCTCGGATCAAAGAGCGCACCTCTTCAATACGGCTGGTTAGGCGCGGATTTAGGGCAATAGGCACCCCAGGATCAAAGAGCATGGATAAAGTACCCAGCAATTTTTGAATTTCTGCCCCAGGAAATCCCTTTTCGCCCGTTAGTGTCGTTCTATATTTTGCTTAAAAGAGCGTAATCTGAAATTCGTTTTCTTCAATCTCTCCTACGGCCAGCCCGTCTACCCCCATATCTTGACCACCATCGGTAAACATTTCGGCGGCCTTTTCTATAGAGACATCAAGACAGGTGGCAATGGACAACAGCACAAAGGCCGATGCCTTTAGCTTTAGCTCATCCTGACTGGCTGGTAGCAGATGGGCGTAGGTTTCGACAATTCCCAAAACCCGTTGATCAACGATGCCCGCATTGATGTCCACACATTCCTCCACACAACGACACGATGGTAAAGCATGGGTACTGGGGTCATCATGCTAAGGCCAAACGCCCAAGCGAATTACCTAACCGACCAACCCTAAAGTAACTTTAACCCATCTCTTAGAGCGCTTCATTATTTTTTTATGCGGCGTATTCGGCCACCAGTTCCAGCAGCTCTTCGCCGTAGAGCTCCATTTTATGGGTGCCAATGCCCGGTAGTTGGTGTAACTGGCTGCGACTGCGGGGGCGGCTCTCCACCACCGCTTCCAGGGTGGCATTGCCAAAAATAATATAGGGAGGAACCCCCTGAGCACTGGCTGTCTCGCGCCGCCACCGTACCAGGGCATCCCATAGCTGCTGGTCGTTATGGGTGGTAAAGGCGGTCTCATAACGGCGCTTGAAGACCTTTTTAACCTTACGGCTCTTGGTCCGCAAACGCACCTCCACCTCACCCCGCAACACCGGACGACACGACTGCGCCAGCTTTAGGGTGCGATACTCCCCAACCACTCGCAAATATCCTTTAAAAATAAGCTGCTTATAAATATCCATCCACTCATTTTTGGCATGCTTTTTTCCAATACCAAAGGTACTGATGCGGTGGTGTCCATTACGCTCAATGCGCTCGTCTGCCTCCCCCACCAAGATCTGACTCAAATAGCTCATGGCGTAATCTTGACCGGTGCGAAACACACACGAGAGCGCCATCTGCGCCGCCTCTCTGCCGTCCCAGGTTTTTACCGGGTCCAGGCAGATGTCGCAGTTGCCGCAGCGCGTCTCCCGCGCCTCACCAAAATAGTTGAGCAGCGTCTTACGGCGGCACTCCGTGGTCTCGCAAAAGGCCAGCAGACTATCAAGCTTTTGCCGCTCAATCTCTTTGAAGGCGGGTTCTGCCTCGGACTGATCCATAAACCAGTGCAGCTTCGCCACATCCTCATAACCAAACACCATAAAGGCGTTGGCGGGCAGGCCATCCCGCCCGGCCCGGCCCGTCTCCTGATAGTAGGACTCAATGCTCTTGGGCAGGTCCAAGTGTGCCACAAAACGCACATCCGGCTTGTCGATCCCCATACCAAAGGCGATGGTGGCGCAGATGATCAAATTATCTTCTAACAAAAAGCGCTGCTGGTTCCGCTCCCGCTGCTCATGGGGCAAGCCCGCATGGTAGGGCACGGCGGTAAAACCCTCCCCATTCAACCACGCCGCCACCTCCTCGGTGCGCTTGCGCGATAGGCAGTAGATAATGCCACTGTCCCCCTTATGCTCCTGCTCTAAAAAACGCTTAATCTGCTGTTTGCCATTCTCTTTGGGCAGTACCCGGTAACGAATATTGGGGCGGTCAAAACTGGCCACAAACAGCCGCGCACTTTGCAAATTGAGCCGTTTGATAATCTCTTGGCGGGTCCGTTCATCGGCGGTGGCGGTCAGGGCAATGCGGGGCACACGGGGAAAGCGCTCTGCCAGTTGTGAGAGCCCTAAATAGTGGGGACGAAAATCGTGCCCCCATTGGGAGACACAGTGGGCTTCATCAATGGCAAACAGCGCGATGGGCAGTTGATCCAGCATGGCGAGGGTGCCCGGCAATAACAACCGCTCGGGGGCCATATAGAGCAGATCCAATTCACCCTGGTAGATCTGCCGAAAAATCTCGGTGGCCTCGGGGGCCTCCACCGTACTGTTGAGACAGGCCGCCCTTACCCCAGCCTGTTTGAGCGCCGCCACCTGATCCTGCATCAAAGCAATCAGCGGCGAAACCACCACGCCAATGCCCTGGCGCAACATGGCGGGGATCTGAAAGGTAAGGGATTTTCCTCCCCCGGTGGGCATAAGCACCAGGGCATCACCGCCCCCCGTAACCAGATCAATCACCTCACGCTGAAAACCGCGAAATTCGGGATAACCAAAGATCTCTTGCAGCAGCGTCAAAGCGGGGTCGGAGCTGGTGGCGTAAGGGGACATAGAGGCTTGCAGGTGCCTTACAAAAGGGGGTCTCGCTCCCTGCTACAGACCCAATAACACGGCTCGGCATCCTGCCAAGCAATGGACCAACCCCCAGACGGCAGAGATTGGTAAAACACGAAGGGCCAAACCTTATCTTTAAGCCGGTAGGTCCAGCCGCCACGACAGCGTGTCGCGACGGGGCCGCCCTTTGGCGGCCCCGTCACACGACCCACTATTTTTCAGCCACCACCAAGCACGAGACATCCGCCACCTGCCGGAACAGCCCCAACACCGTGGCAAGCAGGCGTAGCCGGTTATGCCGCACTGCGTCATCTTCGTCCATCACCATCACCTCATCAAAAAAGGTGTCAATCACGCCGCGCAGCGCCGCCAACTCCCCCAGCGCTTCGGCATAACGCCCATTGCTGCTGTGGGTTTTAACCCGATCTTCCACCGCCGCCACCGCCGCCGCCAACCCCTGCTCCGCAGAGGCTTTGAGCACCGCTTCATCTACGCCCAGCGTTAAATCCAGGGCACTATCTTCAACCTTAGAGAGGATATTGGCCATGCGCTTGTTGGCCGCCACCAACGCTTCATAGGCGGCATCCTGCTTAAAAGCAACCAGCGCCTTAACCCGACTAACCGCATCCCACAGATCATCCAGGTTCAGCCCCTGCACCGCATCAATAAGGTCATAATCCACCCCTTCCGCCTTTAAATGGGCTTGCAGACGCCCATAGAAAAACGCCAGCACCCCCTGCACCGTCTGCGCTTCGCCCATCTCCAGGCCAATCTCACCATATTGACGGTAAGCCTCTTCACAGAGCTGACGCAGCGGCAGCCGCAGGCCTTGCTCTTGCAGCAACAGACGAATCACCCCCAACGCCGCCCGCCGTAGGCCAAAAGGATCTTTAGTACCGGTGGGGGTAATGCCCATGCCAAAACAGCCTACCAAGGTATCCAGCTTGTCCGCCAACGAGACGATGCGCCCGCACAGGCTCTGGGGTAAGGCATCCCCTGCCCCGGCAGGCATATAGTGCTCACGAATGGCCAACGCCACCACCTCATCCTGCGCGCGCTCGCGGGGGAGATAGTAGCCACCCATAATGCCCTGCAACTCAGGGAACTCCCCCACCATGCCCGTCACCAGATCGCACTTACTGTACAATCCCGCCTTCTCGGCCAAAGCCGCCTGTTGCGGGGCCACCCGTGCGGCGATGGCGCTGGCTAGATGCGCCATGCGTTGGGATTTTTGAAACAGCGAACCCAGCTTGGCCTGCCACACCACCGCTTGGAGATCGGGTAGGCGATCGGTCAGCCGTATCTTGCGATCTTCTGCCCAGAAAAAGGCTGCATCTTCAAGCCGCGCCTTGAGCACCCGCTGATAGCCCCGCACCAACACCGTTTGATCCTCGGTCTCCATGTTGGCGATCACCACAAAATGGGGTTTCAAGCCACCCTGGGCATCCAACACCGGGAAATATTTTTGGTGATAGCGCATGGAGGTGGTCAACACCTCGGGGGGAATCTCCAGATAGCGCTCATCAAAGCGCCCCAGCAGCGCCACCGGCCACTCGGTCAACGAGGCATTTTCTGCAACCAGCCCCTCATCGCTTGCCACCACACCACCCACACTGGCCGCCTGGGCCAACACACCCGCCCGGATGGTCGCCATGCGATCTTCGGACTTGAGCATCACCTTGCCATCGGCCATGGCCTGCTGGTAGCTGGCATAATCCTGCACCACCACCGCACCCTTGCCCATAAAACGGTGGCCGCTGACGGCATCGGTATAACGCACATTCTCGGCCAGCTCCACCGCCACCTGTTGACCGTTTAACAGGGCGGTCACACTCTGCACAGGGCGCACAAAGCGGCTCTCACCATCACTCCAGCGCATGGTTTTTGGCCACGGCAAGGCTTTAAACACCTGCTGCATAATCCCCGGCAGCACCTCGCTAGCCCCCTTGCCCGCTTGCTTGAGGGTATAGCTCAGATAGGTTCCCTTTGGGGTCTCAACCCGGCTTAGTTGATCCACATCCACCCCACAGCCCCGGGCAAAGCCCTGCGCCGCCTTGGTGGGGTTGCCGTCGCTATCAAAGGCGGCTTGTAGGGCGGGACCACGCCGCTCTTCCTGCACATCAGCCTGTTTGTCGTGTAGACCATGCACCACCACCAGCAGCCGCCGGGGGGTGCCTTGGCTCTCTACTTGGGCAAAACCCAAACCAGCCTCTTGCAAGGCGGTGCGGGTCAACTCGCCCATGGCGGTAATGGCCCCCGGTAACATACGGGCCGGGATCTCTTCGGTGCCGATTTCCCACATAAACTCTGCCATGATCAGCCCTCCTGCCCCTTCAAAAGCGGGAAGCCAAGCTTCTCACGCTGCAACACATAGCCCTCGGCCACATTTTTAGCCAGATTGCGCACCCGCCCAATATAACGCGCCCGCTCCGTCACACTAATGGCACCCCGCGCATCCAACAGGTTAAAATAGTGGGAGCTTTTAATGACATGATCATAGGCTGGCACCGGCAACTCTTCCTGCACCAAGCGCAGCGCTTCTTGCTCATGGGTGGTAAACAGGGTAAACAGCATCTGCGTATCGGCCTGGGTAAAGTTATAGGTGCTGTAATCTACTTCGTTTTGCTGGTAGACATCCCCATAACTGAGCTTGCCGTTATAGTCCAGTTGATAGACATTCTCCACCCCCTGAATATACATGCAGAGCCGCTCTAAGCCGTAGGTCAACTCCCCCGCCACCGGTTTCAGGTCAATGCCACCGACCTGTTGAAAATAGGTGAACTGGGTCACTTCCATACCATCCAACCACACCTCCCAGCCCAGCCCCCAGGCACCTAAGGTGGGGCTCTCCCAGTCATCCTCAACAAAGCGGATATCGTGTTGGCGGGCATCAATACCAATGCGCGTGAGCGAGTCCAGATAGAGCTGCTGAATGTTAGGCGGGGATGGCTTTAAAATCACCTGAAACTGGAAATAGTGTTGCAAACGGTTGGGGTTCTCGCCATAACGGCCATCGGTGGGCCGCCGCGAAGGCTGCACATAGGCGGTATTCCACGGCTCTGGCCCCAACACCCGTAAAAAGGTGGCTGGGTGAAAAGTGCCCGCCCCCATCTCCATGTCGTAGGGCTGATGCAATACACAGCCTTGGTTGGCCCAATAGTTTTGTAGCGAGAGGATGAGGTCCTGGAAAGTCACGGACGCCTCCGATGGCAGGTGAATGCGGTCGTCAATCATACATCTTGGACGAAAACCCCGGATTCTAGCACACTTCGCCCCATTCACAAAGGATGCATCACCCTTTACGCGCCGCCCAGTTGGCCACCCCAAACAGTAGCAGCAGAGCTGCCCAAAAGAGCCCTTCCCAATCCCCCCAGCGGCGGTAAAAGCTCCCCCCCGCCGGTGCGTGAGGGATTGGATGCACAGCCACCCCAGGCTGCTCCACTGGCAACTGCCCCACGGCCCGCCCATAGGCGTCAAAGGAGGCGCTAATGCCTGTATTGGCCACCCGCACCAAGGGTAGACGGTTTTCGATGGTGCGCAGCCGCGCCATTTGCAGATGCTGGGGTTTGGCCGTCTCCCCAAACCAGGCATCGTTGGTGGCATTCACCAGCAATGCTGCCCCTTGGTTGGCCAGTTGGCGCACCTCAGCCGGAAAGATCACCTCATAGCAGAGCAGCGGCCCCAGCACCCCCGCCGGACTGGGCAATACCAGCGGACCGGCACCCTGGGCGAAATCCTGTTTCCCCGGGGTTATTTTATCCATCCAGGCAGGCAACCAAGCCCGCAACGGCAGATACTCGCCAAACGGCACCAGATGGTGTTTATGGTAAGTCGCCACCCATCTGCCCTGCCCATCCATCAAACCCAAGCCATTATAATAGCGGTAAACCCCTGGCTGTTGACGCACCGCATGGGGCACCCCAAACAGCAAGGGCACCGCCATACTGCGCACCACCCCGGCGATCCGCGCCTGCCGGGCGGGCTCTGCCTGTAAAAAATAGGCAAGCGCCGTCTCTGGCCACACCAGCAGATCCAATTTTTCCCCGCTGGCGTCCAGACTCAACCCCAGATAGCGGTCCAGATGTTCGTCATGCAGCGGTTTTTGCCACTTTTCCAACTGGGGCACCCCGCCCTGCACCAAGGCCACCCGGTAAGTGGTTTGCGGCACGGGTTGAAGAAGCTTAAATTGCCCATAGAGATGCCCGCCGCACAGCAGCAGCGCCACCCCCATAAGCCAGCCGATACGCAGTCGCGCCGAGAGCGTCGGATCAAACAGCAGCCGCACCACAGCCGCCGTCAGCAGCAGCAAAAACGAGAGCAGATAGATCCCGCCCAGATCTGCCACCTGAATCAGGCTCTGCCAAGGCATCCAGGCCATGCCACTCTGCCCCCACGGAAAACCGCTGAACAGATGGCCCCGCAACCACTCACTACAGACCCACAGCGTTGCCGCCAGGGGCGGCACCAGCAGCGGTCTGGGTCGCAGCAACGCCAACCCTCCGGCCACCAACATGGGGTAGAGCGCCACCACCGCCGCCAGCCCCACCACCCCCAGCACCCCCACAACCCATGGGGCATCGTTGTTACGGGAGAGCGCCGGCACCAACCAGGTAAAATTCAGGGCAAAATGGCACACACCAAACAGATAACCCAGCCACAAGGCGCGTTTAAACGTACTGCGTTGCAGCAAGGCCAGCCACAAGGCGAATCCTGCAATGGTGGCCCAATACCAACCTTGGGGCTGAAAACCAAGACGGCTAAGCGCCGCAGCCGCCATCACCAACAGCGCGTCGACTTGGCCAAAGCGGGCCAAACAGATCGCCCACAGCAGGCGCACAGATCTATGCAATATGCGGGTAATTGACATTAAAGGTAGGGGTTGGGTAGACCCAACTGGGCGAGGATAGCGATCTCCCGCGCCTCTTGCTGCTGGGCTTCGTCCTCGGAACGCTCATGGTCGTAGCCCAGCAGATGCAGGGTGCCATGCACCAAAAGATGGGTGAGATGCTGGTCAAAGGGTTTGTCTTGTTCAGCGGCCTCACGCTGGACCGTTTGATACGCGAGGATAAGATCCCCCAACAGCCGTGGCTCCCCCGCCATAATCGGCATGGGCATCGCGTCGTCGGCCTCCTCCTCCATGGCAAAGGAGAGAATATTGGTGGGTTTATCCTTACCCCGATATTGAGCATTTAGGGCTTGCACCGCCTCATCATCGCTAAGCAGTACACTGACCTCCAGCGGCGCCAACGCCCAACCAAAGGCGGGGGAAGCGGGCCACTGCGACTCTAAGCGCAGGGTGGCTTGCACCACCCGCTCAATGGACTCATCCGTTTTTGGCCATGCTGGATACGACGATTGCACCAAGACTTGGCACATTAGAGGCCCCCTCTCGCGATGGTTTGCGAATCTCTGGATAAGCGATGCGACGGTGGTAGAAGCCCAGCGTCAACACCCGCAAGAAGGCCTCTTCAATCAACGACAGCTCACGCATGGTCAACTTGCAATCATCCAACTGACCATCACGAATTTTATTATTAATAATGCGCCGCACCATCGCCTGAATTTGCGCCGGGGCGGGGTCTTTTAAGGAGCGCGTCGCGGCCTCCACCGAGTCAGCCAGCATCAAGATGCCCGCCTCACGGGTCTGGGGGATGGGACCCGGATAGCGATAGTCAGCCGCATCCACCACCTCACCCCGGCGGGCCGACTCATTGAGGGCCTTATTGTAGAAAAACTGCAACAGCGAGGTACCCTGGTGGGTCAAGATGGCCTCTTCAATGGGCTCACCCAGCTTATACTGGCGAGCCATGGCAATGCCCGCCTTAACATGAGACATGATGATCTTGGCCGACATGCTGGGGGAGAGCTGATCGTGCCGGTTAGCCCCAGACTGGTTTTCGACAAAGTAGGCGGGTTTGGCCATTTTACCAATGTCGTGATAGAGCGCCATCACCCGCGCCAACAGCGGGTTGGCACCAATCTTTTCTGCGGCCTCTTCGGCCAAGTTGCCCATCATGACCGAGTGGTGATAGGTACCCGGTGAACGCATGGAGAGCTCTCGCAACAGGGGATGATCCCCCGCCGCCAATTCCATCAAGCGGGAATCGGTGGTGATATTAAACAGCGACTCCATCAGCGGGATTAACGCCAGCGCAAACAGTCCCGCCAGTAAACCGCTCATCAAGCCCATGGACATCGAGTAGACCCAATCTATGCCGGGGGTGTTGCCATTGAGCAGCTCCACCGCAGGGATCACTGCAATCTGCACCAAACCGATAGCCAGACCACTACGCAGCACATCAAAGCGCCGCCGGCAGGTGCGCAGAGAGAGCCCCCCCATCAACGAACCAATCATGTAGAAAATAAACAGCGGCAATCCACCACCGGCCAATTGAGAGGTCAAAAACGACAGCGCCGTACCCACCACCATGGTGCCACCGGGCAACGACACCCGTGCCCCGATGATCAAGGAGGCCATGGCCGAGCCCATCGCCACCGGCGGTAGATAGATGACACTTTGCGCGGGCCATTGGAACACCCCCGCCATACCTTGCCCCAGGGCCAGCGTAACCGCGCTCAATGAGGCACTGATAACCAACAGTGTGCCCAAGATCTCCACCGTTAGGCGATCACGGGGAAAAGCCGCCGCCGTGCGCAGCAAAAAGAGCCGACCAATATAGAGGAACAAGGCCACCGTGATGCTTAAACCCAGTACCCGCAGCCATTTAGCATCACTCATATCCCCTTTGTTCAGGGCAGAGAGTTTAAGCTGGGTGTTTTCACTTACCACCTCCCCTTCCAGCACCACCATCTGCCCACGCCGCACCCGCAGATAGACCTGATCCACATCCTCTTCCGCTTGGATCTGACGCAGACGGGTTTCGGCACTGTTATAGGTCAGGTTGGGGTGCAAATACTCCAGTACTTGATCCACCACCCATAAGCGCAGGTCGGGATTAAGATCCCCCATCTGCCGACGGGCACTATCGCGTAGCAATACCGTTAACTGCTCCAGGGTGACAACCCGGTCGGGAATGGTCAGACGAAACTCTTTGGGGTTATCCAGGGGATTAAGATTGATGGGGCGACGTTGAATGCGGGTTTGGGTGGCTGAATCCGCCACCACCCAATGGTGGGCGTGGGTTTTAAGCCAGTTTTGAATGCGTGCCAGCAGATGCTCAAAGCCTGGATTAAGCCCCTTGGGCTCTAAAAAAAGCGCCATGGGCGAGGGTTTGGTCGCCTGGACCAAGGCATGCGCGGCGGCCTCTTGGGCACCGTCCAGCTTCGCGCCTTCCGGCAAAGGTACCGCTTGCAGCGGGGTCTCTTGAGCCTGTTTGCGGGCGGCATCCAGGGCCTGCATCAGACCGCTCACTTCAAACAAGGCTTTTAAAATCGACGACGGCAGGGTGTAGCGCTCGCCCCACGCCTGTTCCAACGTTTTCTGTTCCGGCCACTGACCCGACTTAGCCAGGGTGTGCATCGCCTCATGCAGTTCGACCAACCGGTCGGAGATGCCGCTGCTCAACGAGGCAACCATATGAGGGTCCCAATCGAACACCGGCGGTACCGCTGCCACCGCCTTTTCGCGGCGCAACTCGGTCGCTGCACGATCCTCCACCAGCACATCCCGCTCGGCCTTAATGTTGCGGGTGGCCACCTCGCCAACCTCCAACACATGGGGCATGCGCAGCGCCAGCGGTGAGTAAATCAGGGTGAGCAGCCCAACCAGCAGGGCAAAGCCCCCCCAGCTCCAGCCGTGACTCTCTCTTATTTGGATCACCAGACGCTTGTAAAGCGGCTTTTGATCAAGCGGCTCCGTACGCAGGCTGAGCGAGATGTTCAAACGATCATCAGGTGCCAGATCTGTAGCGTGTGGTTTATGCGTCTCTTCAGCCATAAGGCTCTATAGTCCCTACCCCCAGTTCGAAAAATCACTTTCGGAAAGGGGGATCAACAGCCGTTTAATGCGGGTTTTTTCAACCCGCCATCGAAAGGGGCGTACGCCAAACTGTTTACTCCCATTCCCGCTTATGGGCAAGCGAATTCTCTGCTCAGGGGGCGACAGTGGCTTGGTCTCTCACCAATTTCCCATGTTTTGGGGGCGTGGAGTGGCGCTGTCATAGGCTCGGACAATGCGCTCCACCAGGGTGTGCCGCACCACATCATCCGCAGTAAACCGAGAAAAATGAATGCCCTCTACCCCACCGAGTACTTTGAGTGCTTGCACAAAGCCAGAGTTCTGCCCACGGGGTAAATCAATTTGTGTTTCGTCACCGGCGACCACCATGCGGCCATTTTCTCCTAGGCGGGTCAAAAACATCTTCATCTGTTCATGGGTGGTATTTTGCGCCTCATCCAAAATAATAAAAGCGTCCCCCAGAGTCCGACCACGCATATAGGCCAAGGGGGCAATTTCCAACTCTCCCGCAGCCACCATCTTTTCCACCCGCTCAGCGCCCACCATCGCATATAACGCATCATACAACGGGCGCAGGTAGGGGTCGATCTTGGCTTGCAGATCCCCCGGCAAAAAGCCTAGGTTTTCACCGGCCTCCACCGCCGGGCGGGTTAAGATAATGCGCTTAACCAGCTTCTCTTGCCACGCTTCAACCGCTGCCGCGACCGCCAAAAAGGTTTTACCGGTACCCGCCGGCCCCACGGCAAAGGTCATCTCGTGGCGCCGCATCGCCTCCACATAAAGCGCCTGCCGCGTGGTGCGAGGATAGACGCTTATACGCGGGGTTTTTATGGCCAGATCCCCACTATAAAGCGGCTCCACCGGCTCATCATGGCGCACCGCCCGCAGACCATCAGAAACCCGGCTTAGGGGAACCTCCTCCCCCGCCAACAGCTTTTCATACAGCGCATTAAGCAGCCCCGTGGCCTTTTTTAGATCCCGCTTGCGCCCTTTGAGCAGCAGCTCATTACCCCGGGGTAAAATGGCAATCTCCAGCTCTTTTTCAAGCAGCCGCAAATGAGAATCACCATCCCCAAACAGCGCCATCGCGTGCCCATTATCGGGAAAGGTCAGACGATCCTCACAGATAGTTTTGGACATGAACACCTCGCAGAGTGCCTTAGAGCGTTGCTACGGCTGAACAAAGCCTGCACCCCTCAATAAAATTAAACCAAACGCCCTCGCAGGCTATTAGGTAGCCCCTCAACAATCTCCACATCCACAAACTGACCGATCAGCGCCACAGGCCCCGCAAAGTTCACCGTGCGCAGTGTGCCCGAGCGTCCCGACAGCTCCCCATCCCGCTTTTTCGACACCCCTTCCACCAGTACCGACTCGCGACGCCCAACACGCGCCTTATTGCGCTGTAACTGCTGGGTATTTAACAGCTGTTGCAGACGCTCTAGGCGGCGGCTTTTTTCCGCCTCATCCACCTGCTCGGGCATATCCGCCGCCGGTGTACCGGGGCGGGACGAGTATTTAAACGAATAGGCGTGGTCAAAACCCAACCGGCTAATAAGATCCAGAGTGGCTTGAAAATCCTGTTCCGTCTCTCCCGGAAAACCGACAATAAAATCCGATGCCAGCGCTACATCCGGGCAAACGGCCCGCACCTTCTCAACCCAGGTGCAATACTCCTCGACCGTGTGACCACGCTGCATGGCCGCCAAAATGGCATCGGAGCCACTCTGGATCGGTAAATGGAGATAGGGCGCCAGCTGCTCGATCTCCCCAAACACCTCCACCAAATCCTCATTCATATCCACCGGGTGTGAGGTAACAAAGCGAATGCGTTCAATACCTTCGATCAGCGCCACCCGTCGAATCAGCAGAGCCAGATCATAGCTTACACCCTCTTCATCCACCCCGGCATAGGCATTGACATTCTGTCCCAACAGCAGCACCTCGCGCACCCCTTGTTGGGCCAGTGCCTCGGTCTCGGCCAAGATCGCCGCCACGGGGCGGCTCCACTCCCGACCACGGGTATAGGGCACCACACAAAAGGCGCAAAATTTATCGCACCCCTCCTGCACCGTCACCTGCCCCACCACCCCTTGCGCACGCACCTGGGGCAGATTGTCAAACTTATCCACCGAGGGAATATCCTCTGCTATCACCCGGGTTTCGCCATCCAAGGCACGTTGGATCATCTGTGGCAATTTGTGGTAATTTTGCGGACCAAATACCATGCGCACATAGGGGGCGCGGCTGAAAATGGTGCGCCCTTCGGCCTGTCCCACGCAGCCACCCACCGCCAGAATCACCCCACGTTCCGCCAAGGGACGCAGTCGCCCCAGCTCAGAAAAAAGCTTATCCTCTGCCTTTTCCCGAATATGACAGGTATTAAGAATGATTAAATCCGCTTTTTCAGGATCATCGGTGCTTTGAAAAGCATGGCTTTCGCCCAGCAAATCCGCCATGCGGGTCGAATCGTAGCTGTTCATCTGGCAGCCAAAGGTTTTGATATAGAGATGCTTCAACGGTTATCCTCAACAATGTTCGGCACCCCACTCATGGGTGCTAGGCACGCTGCAACAGGGCTTGCCGCAACGGTTCAGCCACCACAGCAGGCACAAAGGGGGTAATATCTCCCCCCATAATGGCGACCTCCTTAACCATGCTGGATGAGAGAAAAGTATTGATATCGTCCGCCATTAAAAACACCGTCTCAATATCAGGTGCCAGTTTGCGGTTCATGGTACCCATCTGAAATTCATAATCAAAATCGGTCACAACCCGCAATCCCCGCACGATGGCACACGCCCCCACCTGACGGGCCGAGCGCACCAACAGGCCATCCATAGGCAGTACCGTCACATTATGAAGATCGGCCAAGCTCTGTTCCAACAGCCTCACCCGCTCTTCCACCGCAAACAGCGGCTGTTTGCGCATATTCACCGCCACCCCCACCACCAGCCGATCAAACAGCTTACTGGCACGGCGAATAATATCCACATGGCCCAAAGTAACGGGGTCAAAGGTACCAGGATAGATGGCGGTGCGTCTTTGGGTCATCAGTTTACCTTACGCTTTACAGATTAGGACGGCCCACCCAAAAAGGTGAGCACCGACTGCCCATAACGGCGCTGCTGCACGATATGCCATGGGCTGCCCTGCCAAGCAATCTCGGCTTCTGGCTCATGCTCAGCCACAATCAAAGGGGTATGCCCTTGCAGTGCTTCCCATTGAGCAAGCCGCTCCAGGGTGATACTCACCAACCCTTTCCCATACGGGGGGTCCATAAAGATCATATCGGCACGCCACCCTTCAGGAAAGCGTTTCTCTAATTTTTTCTGAAGTATGCTAAAACTGCTGGCACGGTCAGCCTCGCCCCGTAACAGGTAGCACTGGTTTTCTGCCCCTACTTTATCAATATTGCGTTGGATTAAAGCCAATGCCGCCGGGGCCCGCTCCATCAATACCGCCGAGTGCGCCCCTCGCGAAAGCGCCTCAAGCGCCATAATGCCACTACCGGCATAGAGCTCCAACCAACGACAGCCCACCACCTCTTGCTGCAAGATATTAAACAGCGCCTCACGGGCCATCACCGTGGTAGGCCGCACCTGTTGATCTTTAGGGGTCTCTAAGGCACGCCCCCGCCACTGACCACCGGTGAGTTTGAGCATGACCGCCCTCCTATCATGGTACCCATAGCACCCGCAAACTCCTGCGCAACACAGGAAAAAAAACGCGCCGAAGATAGCACTCTTCGGCGCGTTTTCCAATCATGAAGCGCTCAATACCTTTTACAATTCCTCTTTCTCCACCCATTCATGCATATCTTTGGCATCGGTAATGGTAATGGCGTGGCTGGAACAGACCCGCACACACTCCTGATCCAAACTACAATTGTCCACCTGATCGCGGTTAAAGCTGACGCTACGGGTATTACTGGCCGCCGCCACCCAGATACCATAGGGGCAGATATTGACGCAGTTGCCACACGCCACACAACGGGCGGCATCCAGGGTGATAATGCCTTTACCCGCCACGGACTCCTGGGTGATTTGGCTGACGCCTTCATCAATATTGCGGGTATCGCGCACCAGATCTACACGGATCGAGCTGGATGTGCTGTGATTGCTCAGCAGCCCACCTCCTTTGACCACCACAATTTTCTCGCCCACCTGCAACATGCTCTGTTCACGCATCCACTGGATCACCTCGGGCTCAATATCCTCCCGCTCTTCAATGGAGTAGTTGAACAGCCGGGGGGTAATGCCCCAATAGAGATTCATACGCCGCACCCCACCCTGGGTACGGGCCGCCCCCAACACCGGCACCTCCGGTCGAAAACGGGCCAATGATAAGGCCGAACTACCGGTCACCGTCAGGGCAATAATCCAGCGGGCCGACACCTGCTCCGCCACCCGCGCCGCCGCCATCATGGAGGCGCTGCTAATGCTGTGGGATTCCGCATCCAAGCGGGGGCCACGGGGATTGCGCTCCGCCTCCTCCACAATGCGCCCCATGGTGAGCACCGTATTGATCGGGTCTACCCCCACCGAAGTCTCGGCGGATAACATAACCGCATCGGTACCATCCCAAATGGCGTTGGCCACGTCAGAAGCCTCGGCCCGGGTGGGGGATGGATTTTGAATCATCGACTCCAGCATTTGGGTTGCGGTAATCACCGGCTTACCCTTGGCCCGGCACTTTTGAATGATCTGACGCTGCACCGAGGGCACCCGATGGTTGCCAATCTCCACCGCCATATCGCCACGGGCGATCATAATGCCATCCACCACCTTGATGATCTCATCAATATTGCGGATAGCCTCTGGCCGCTCAATTTTGGCGATAATGGGTTTGTAAATTTTACGCCGATGCAGCATAAACTTGACGTTTTGCACACACTTAGCACTGCGCACAAAGGAGAGTGCCACATAATCCACATCATGTTTAACCCCAAAAAAGAGATCCTGCTGATCTTTGGTGGTCAAACTCGGGGCCGAGATGCTGGCATCGGGCATGTTGATGCCCTTGTGGGATTTAAGCAGCCCCCCATGTTCAATATTGACCAGCAAGGCCCCCTCTTCGGTACCAATAGCGCGGGCTTGCAAATAGCCATCATCAAACAGAATGCGGCAGCCCGGCACCGCATCCTTTGCCAAACCTGCATAGGTACAAGGGATAATCCCATCACACTTGAGCTTGGGGGGATGACTGCCCTCGGGAATAATCGCCCACTGCTGCCCCTTTTCCAATCTAAGGGGTTCATCCAGATGGCCCACACGAATTTTTGGCCCTTGCAGATCACACAGCAGCGCCACCTCGCGCTTGGCAATCCGCGAGGCCTCCCGCACATTATGAATCAGCTCCAAATGGGCTTTATGATCCCCATGGCTCATATTCAAACGGGCCACATCCAGCCCGGCTTCGATCAAACGGGTAATCTGTTCCACACTGGAACAGGCGGGTCCCAAGGTTGCTACAATCTTTGCACGACGCGCCACAGCGGCCCCCTACCGAATTAGAAAACAACAATTTCAGACCGGCCCAAGCCAATCCATACGAATCCAGTTTGCCAGCATACATCCTTTATATGAAAAGCGCTTAGCGTTTCGGTAACATTTGTCCATCTTTCTTTCGTCAGCATAATGAAAGCCATCCCCGCAGCTTAAAGGTGCCATAGGCAAAAGAGCCCCACCAAAGGGTAAATTGGTTCAGCGACCCACCAGCTCCCCTGTTTTTCGTGTCAATTTCACACATCTAAGCCACTGTAGACTTGTGCGCACCCCAGAACCTCCCTTAAAGTGTCTTACGCATTAGTGGTTCGATAGTGACTTTTATAGGGACGGTATGACCATGGCACTTTTCAGGTCAATTTCTATGGTGTTGGGCCTGCTAAGCTTGCTCTGCATAAACACGGTTGCGCACGCATCCCCTAGCCTAGAAGCCCTTTATGAAAAGGGGTTCGCCTACCAAAAGGGACGCGGTGTAGAGATCGACCCCCTTACCGCCCGCGACTATTATATGGATGCCGCCAACCAGGGCCACTGGAAAGCCCAATATGCTTTGGGCTGGATGTACCTAAATGGCGATGGTCTAACCCAGGACAGTGCCGAGGCCAAAAAATGGCTGAGCATGGCGGCCAAGCAGGGGGATGGACGAGCCCAATATGCCTTGGGCCAGTTGCTACGCACCGCCCCCCCGCCACTGGGGGATCAAAAACAAGGGTTAGATTGGGTGCAACGCGCGGCCAAAAGCGGCTTTGCCCAAGCGCAGTATCAGCTTGGCATGATCTATCTACAAGGAAATGGTGTAACCGTAGACACCAGCCAGGCTTGGCATTGGCTGACCCAGGCCGAAAAGGGCGGCGTACACAAAGCAGGTGAGGTATTAAGCCATTTTAGCCGGTTTACCATCGCCCGTGCCCAACAACAACAGGCTCAAGCCAGCCCCCCCCAAACAACCGCTCCAGCAAGCCCCAGCCCTGCTGACCAGCAAGCTGTGACAGCAAGCGCTCTCCACGCCAATCCGGCACCCATCCGCTTAGGGGAAAACCCCACAACCCTGAGCTATAGGGTCATCCCTGGCCCAGGGGGTGATCTAACCCGTAGTGTGCGCCTTATCTATGACGCGGCCACCGGCGAAGCAATCCCTCTCTACGAAGCACCAAAAGCCCGTAGTCAAGGGGCGCTTGTGGCGTGGAACCGACACTTTACCCACCTGCAAAGCACTTATGATTCGGTTTTGCAAGACCCCGCTGCGGATCCCCGCGCCGACCAATATGTTCGGCGTATCCAGGCCAACTTGCTCGCCCCTGATACCCTTGACAAGATTAAAGAAGCGGTGGAGTTGGCGGTATTAACGCTGGAGAGCGGCGGCATTTTTGATCCCGGCTGGCTCGCCACCCTCACCCCCGCATTACAACCGGACGATGCCCGGCAGGATGTGGATCAAGCGTTGCTCAGCCTAACCGAGTTGGAGAGCCCCGCTGCCCACTATATCTACGGCATGCGTTTACTGGCCCGCCATGCGCTAACCCAGGCCCAACACCACCTGCAACAGTCCGCTGAGTTGGGTTTTGTCCATGCCCAGCACGCCCTGTTTGAGTATTACATGAACCCCACCCCCAACCAGAGCAACCGTTTTCAGGCCCGCTACTGGGGGGAACAAGCAGCCTCGCTTGGTTTGGTTAAAAGCCAGATTATGCTGGGTTTTTCACTGCTTAGCGGCTCTGTACTCAACCAAGATTTAGAGGGCGCGTTGCACTGGCTGCATCAAGCCAGCAAGCGCTTTCCTGCCATCACCGTGTGGGATTGGACCCTCAATCCAGCGGGCCGCACCTTTACTGAATCGGAACCCCTGCTCAAACAGACCATCCACTGGTTTCAGCACAATCGTTATGAACAGGTTACCCCGGCCAACCTGTTACTGGCACAGTTCCTTAACCGGGCCTACACCAAAGATTTAGAAGACACCTTGGCCACTGTGGTGGATGGGGCGCAGGGAACGTTTAAGCCCATCACCTCGCGCTTTACCTTTGAGCGTAAGCTGGATGATTTTATCAAAGCCATCTGGCGTGCCCACCATGATGATCCCGTCGCCACGCAGGAGGCCCAACAGCTTTACAAGCAAGTCATCAGCTACCCCCTACCCGAAAGCTATCTTGAACAGTTGCAGCAGGCGGCGAGCCAAGAGAATGCCCTGGCACAGACACGCTGGGCCTTTATGCACCTTATGGGCCTGGGCGTCACCCCAAACCGCCCTATGGCGCTCTACTGGTTCTATCGGGCAGCCCGTCAGGGGCGTCACGTCGAATTTGCCACCGCCCAGGCTTACCTCTCATTTCTGGCCTTGCAGCAACCCAAAAATGAGACCCGCTGGTTCCGCGCCCTACAATGGATGAACCGCGCCAAGGATTGGGACTATATTGCCGCCATGCAATACCTTGCCCGCTTTGGTTTTGGCAAACAAGTACGCACCATTAAGCTACCCAGCGCCACCTCTGAACCGCGCCAAGGCCCCTACCCCAACGCGCATGCCACCCTCTTGGCTGGGCTCATGCGCTTGCCACCCTTGGCACAGGGGGACGAGGCGCTAAAGGGGATTGAACTTATCCAACTGGCCGCTCAAGCTGAAGAGCCCGCCGCACTCTTTTTCCTGGGGCAGTTGTATCTGGAAGGCGCCCATTTGGCCAAAAATCTTGACCGTGCCACACACCTGCAACTTAGGGCGTTGGAGCTTGGCTATCACGCCGCTCCGCTCTCCTACACTGAACTCTCACTTGAGCTACTTGGAAACCCATGATGCGTACCCCCCTAAGCTTGGCCATCGCAGCCTGTATCTTCAGCCCTCTGCTGTTGACCTTGGTATGGTTGCAGCCCCTGCATGCCGAAGAGCTTTCGGCGGAGGCACTTTATCGACAGGGATACCGCTATTTTTATGGTCAAGGCGGTGTGGCTGTGGATCAAAAGCAGGCCTTTCAATATTACCAGCACGCAGGTAATTTGGGGCACCCTGCCGCCCAGTATGCCACCGGATGGATGCTGATGACCGGTCGGGGGATTGCCAAAAATCATGTCGAAGCGCTGCCCTGGCTAGAAAAAGCAGCTTCAAGTGGCGATGCCAAAGCCCAATATTTTACAGGCATGCTCAAACTACAGGGTGAAGGCATTACCCCTGAGCCAAGCCAAGCCGTAGATTGGATTACCCAAGCCGCCAACCAAAACTATGCCATTGCCCAGCGCCGTTTGGGTCTTCTGTACCAGCAGGGCAAGCATGTCGCGCTCGATCCTAAACGCTCCCATGATTGGCTCGAAAAAGCGGCCGCACAGGGGGATGCTCAAGCCAAGCAGTTGCTCTACGCCACCAAGGTTGCCCGCTATCACCCCCCCGTAGCCGCTCCTGCTGCGGGGGGTAACGCGGCGAGTACCAGCACTCCGCCCCCTGCCGTGGCCGCCAAGAGACCCGGCAACAAAGCCGCTGCGGCTACCCAACCCTCAACGCCCCATAGCCCCGTGCAGGCAAGCACGCCTGCCCGCCAACCCGTGGTCACCGCCCCCACCACCCGTCAACCCGCAGCAAACTCCACAGCTGCGGTTACTACCCCAACAGCCCCCACACCCGCGGTTACCACCCCGGCGGCCAGCCAACCAGCGGCATTAAACTTTACTGAGCAACGCTATCCAGGTCCTACCCCATCTGCGGCAACGCCCGCGCCAAGCTCAACCGCGTTGGCCCCAGTGCAATCCCGCATCAACCAACCTACCCCCATGGCTGCGGTGGCACCACACGTTGCAGCGGCACCACCATCCCCCATGGCTGCGATGGCACCATACGTTGCAGCGGCACCACCATCCCCCATGGCTGCGATGGCACCATACGTTGCAGCGGCACCACCATCCCCCATGGCGACGCTTGCCACAGACGAGATACCCGTCCAGGCAGATCTTGCGATGGCACCGGACTCAGCCCGTTTACCAGAGCCTATCAACCTAAAACAACTTACCGTGGCACAGACCGTCTCGTCACCGCCCCCTCTCCTGAGTAACCTTCCAGCCAGTTGGCTGCAACGTAAGCAGATGTTGCGCTATAAATTTAGGCAGTGGGTACCCGAAGAGAGCAACTACCCGGCCTCCTTTCACTATTTTTTGGCGGTTAAGCAGCATTTAACACGCGCTAAAGCGGAACCCCAACAGCTTAATGATGCCGTTGCCCTAACCCTGCTCTACACCGAGGAGGGCGGCCCGCAACCGGCCGACTGGTTGTTTACCCTACCCCCGCAAATGTTTGATGCCCAACAGCAGGAGCGCGTGGTCGAAGAGCTACAGATGCGCGCCGACGAGGGTAGCCCTGCGGCCAACTATTTTTTAGGCATGCGCCAACTGCATCATGATGGGGATCTCAAGCAGGGTGTGGCACGCATTGAACAGAGCGCTACCCACGGTTTTCCCCTGGCACAACACCGCATGTTCCTGCTCCACCTTCAGGGTCCAGACGCCTATCGCGATCCCGCTAAGGCCCTAGCTTGGGGCGAAAAAGCGGCGGCACACCAGCAGCTAGAGACCCAAGCCCGCTTAGGGCTAGAACAGCTTACCGGCAACTGGTTGCACAAAGATCAACACGCGGGGCTCACGCATTTGCGTCAGGTGGCCCAGGCCGATGATGGGGCCGCGCTACGCGCTCTACAAGAGGCCCTTAATCCCAAGGGGGTCAACTATCCAGATGCCCCGGCTCTGCTCACCCACACCCTGCAATGGTTACGCAACTATGGCGCCCATCAAGGGCGCGACTATGACCTGGTCATGCAGCTCTTTTTGCGCCAGGAACCGCCCCTCAACCTCATTCAACGACTAGAGCGCCTGCCTGCCCCCGCCCCAGTGGCGCAAGGGCAAGCCCTTGAGCCCTTGGTTGAGGAAGATTTTGATCAACTAAGCCAGCACATTGATCGGCTGTGGCGTCGCCATTATGGGGATCAACAGGCCCTGCAAGCCCAGCAGACGGCATTACCTGCCCGTGCACTCTCGCCCAAATTGCTCGAAACCTTGGAACAGGCGGCCTTTAACAACATCCCCCAAGCGCAACAGCGTTTGGCGCATCTCTATTTGACAGGGATTTGGGTAAAGCGTGACCTGGATAAAGCGCGTTACTGGCTGTTTCGCCATGCCCGTAGTGGGAATGAACCCGATCAAGCCCGTAGTCAGGGCCTGCTGGCCCTGTTGATGGATGCCCAACTGGGCCAACGCAGCGTCACCGCCCAGGGGTGGATGAATCGTGCGCAAAAGTGGAATTTTCTCGCTCTGCTCGATGGTGTGCTGTTAAGCAAGCCCGATCTTGCCATTCTACCAAGCACCCCCTATAAATCCTCTAGCCGCACCTTAGATGGTCTCTACCGCAAGAGCGCCCTGGGGCTTTATCAACTCAAAAAGGGCGGTAACCCTGCCCCGCTCTTACAGGGCATACACCAAGCAGCCAAGCAGGGGCATGCTCAGGCACAGTTTGTATTAGGGCTGCTCTATCTGGATGGTATCGGGCTTGAGGCCTCCCCCAGCAAGGCCACCCACTGGCACCAACTGGCCCTGGCCCAGGGCTACCAGCGTAGCCCTCTACAGGTTGCCGATGCCATGCGCTGACCCTGCTGCCTTGTACACAGATCAAAAAAGGCCCCGTAAGGGGCCTTTTTTATGAATCATGCTGCATGAATGGGGGATCATTCAAAATCGGGATAGACCTCATAACCACCCTGCTGCACCAGTTGGTCCCGCTGGGCCAATTTAAGATCCTCGGCCACCATCTCTTCCACCAACTCTTGAAAGGTGATGCGGGGCTGCCAGCCCAATTCACGGCGGGCTTTGCTGGGGTCTCCCAACAGGGTTTCAACCTCGGTGGGGCGGAAATAACGGGGATTAACCCGTACCACGGTTTTGCCACTGGTTTCGTCAATGCCCACTTCGTCAATGCCCTCACCCTGCCAGCGTATGGACATCTCCAACTCTTTGCCCACCGCTTCGACAAAGGCCCGCACCGAATATTGCTCCCCGGTGGCAATGACATAATCCACCGGCTCATCCTGTTGCAGCATCAACCACTGCATCTCCACATAATCTTTAGCGTGGCCCCAATCCCGTTTGGCGTTCATGTTGCCAAGGTAGAGGCAATCTTGCATACCCAGCTTAATACGGCACATGGCACGGGTAATTTTACGGGTCACAAAGGTGCCCCCACGCTTGGGGGATTCATGGTTAAACAAAATGCCGTTACAACCAAAAATACCGTAGGCTTCACGATAGTTAACGGTGATCCAATAGGCATATAGTTTAGCCACGGCATAGGGCGAGCGCGGATAGAAGGGGGTGGTCTCCTTTTGGGGGATCTCCTGCACCTTACCAAACAGCTCTGAGGTCGAGGCTTGGTAAAAACGGCTCTTTTTCTCCAACCCCAAGATACGGATAGCCTCCAGGATACGCAGGGTGCCCAGGGCATCCACATTGGCGGTATATTCGGGGGTCTCAAACGAGACCGCCACATGGCTCTGGGCGGCCAGATTGTAAATTTCGTCGGGTTGGGTGGTTTGGATGATACGGATGAGATTGGTTGAGTCGGAGAGATCCCCATAGTGCAGCACAAAATCCCGCGAGGCCACTTGTGGATCTTGGTAAAGGTGATCCACCCGCTCGGTATTGTAGAGGGAGGCGCGCCGTTTAATGCCATGCACCTCATACCCCTTTTGCAGCAGAAATTCGGCGAGATAGGCCCCATCCTGTCCGGTAACACCGGTGATTAATGCACGTTTTTTCAAGATTTCCCTCTCCCACTTCATACCACTTATTGTATGGATGAACAGGCTGTCTGGCCCTTGGCCAAATAACCGCCCAAAATCAACCGGGCTCTATGCCCTATGTGGGCACACCCACACTGCACCGTGCCGTTGTTGTTTAATCTCGAATAAGATTATAGCGCAGTATGCAGTAGATGGCCCGGAACCCATCTTTCCAACCGATTTTTTTGCCCTCTTCATAGGTACGCCCCGAGTAGCTGATGCTCACTTCAAAAATGCGTGGACGGGGCTGTAAATGGGCCAATTTTGCGGTCATTTCAGGTTCCACGCCAAAGCGTTTTTCCCGCAATTGAATTTTTTCCAACAGGGGGCGGCGAAATACCTTATAACAGGTTTCCATGTCGGTTAAATTTATATCAGTCATCACATTGGAACAGAAGGTCAAAAAGCGATTCCCCATACTGTGCCAAAAATAGAGAACCCGCCCATAACCATGCCCACCACGAAAGCGTGAACCATACACCACATCGGCCCGCTGTTCAAAAAAGGGTTGCAAAAGGGAGGGGTACTCATTGGGGGAATACTCCAGATCGGCATCTTGTATCAACACCAGATCCCCTGTTGCCGCCTTAAACCCGGTGCTCAATGCAGCCCCTTTACCTTGGTTTACATCATGGTGCAACGCCCGAATGGCTGGATGTTGCGCGGCCAACTGATCCATGATCTGTCGAGAACCATCCACCGAGCCATCGTTGACGATGATAAGCTCCAACTGCAACCCTAAAATATTGGCTTGCAAGACCTGACTGACCACCTCTTCCAGGGTATTCTCTTCATTATAACAGGGCATGATTACGGTTAATGAAGTTAGCTCACGCATGTTGCCAGCCATGGTTTATCCTTTTATCCCTCGTTCGGCATGGTTATTGTGCAGAGGGGTTGCCACCAACACCAAATTTTTGCCAACCGGTGGTGGCAGCCACCGCTCTAACGGGCCCTGCCAAGACATCACCCAGCGGTCGTAAATTTTACTCATCCGCGCATCCATCACGCGGCTACCTTTAAGGGTATAGAGCAGGTACCATGGCACCATACCCACCAGATCAAACCAGCGTACCCTGTTAACCTGAAAACCGGCCCCCGTTACCACCTCGCTAAGTTGGCGGCGTCCATAGCGACACACGTGACCCAGCTTGCGGTCCATGGCACTATAGAGGGCTGGCAGCGCGGGAACAAAGATTAAGAGGGCCCCGGTAGGGGTCATCTGCTGGCGCAGCCTGCTCAATACTTCACCATCTTGGGCCAAATGCTCCAGCAGGTTAATCATAACCACCGCATCATAAGGGGCCTCGGGGGTGGCATTCAACAGGGTTTCTATGGCGGTTTGCTGCACCCTGACCCCCGCTTTATCCCCCATCGTTTGCGCTAAAAAGGCGGCATTCTGTGCATCGGGCTCAACCAGGGTCAAGTGTTGGCACATGGGCTGGATAAGACGACTAAAGGCCCCTAAACCGGCACCGACCTCCAATACATTGCCCCGCAGATAGGGTTTAAATTCGTGCAGAATGGCCGCTTGATAAAAGGGCATATCCTGCATCCCTTCCAACTCGTCACCACTATAAGTAAAACCCGGCTTATGCTCATGCTGCATGCTCAAGAGTGCCCTCCCATGGTTCGATCCCGCCAAGCATCTCAGCGCCATTTGGCTCAATCATTCGTGTTTACAACCCTTTAGATCAAACAGTACAAAACCTTTTTCCGGGTTGACCCGCAGCGGGCAATAGCCTTGCGCTCGGAACTGTTGCGGATGATCATAGAGGGGTTGCAGATTGGGATAGCGGCCCAAATAGCCCGCATCAATCACCAACCAACGGTAGCCTTGTGCCCATAATTCATCGCGCAACACTGCGGCAGGGGTGTGGGTAGGCAGCGCTTCGGGGTTCCACATATCCCGCCCGGCATTGGCATAAAATTGAAAGACCATGCCCTTTCTGGGGATCGCCACCTGTCTGGGGTTAAGCTGCAACGCCTGCACCGCCAAGCCAGCATATTTCATCCCTTGGTGGAGATCACGGTTATCCTGCTGCGACAGCTGCCAGCCGCTCGCCGCCACCCCCAGCCCAAGCGCGAGCACCCCCCCCCGCACAGCCCACCGGTTGCGCCCCGCTGGGGGCCAATGGGCATGAAAAAACTTGGCCATTGCCGCCGCCAATACGACACTTAGCAGCACACTGTATGGCACAACAAATCGCGGGTATACATAGATAAACAACAAGATCAGCAACGGCAGGTGAAAGAGCATCCCCCACAGGGCAATGCTCCCGTAGCTGGGTGCTGGCACCACCCCTGGCACCACCTCCACCGGCCTACCGCGACGATGCCCAAGCGGTAGCAGCAGCAGCGGCACAAAACCCACCACATAGAGCATGTTTTGCATAAGGGTGTGGCGATAACGCCAGCCATTCAGCATAAGCCGGTGTGCCCTCACCTTGGCATGCTGTACCTTTAAAATATAGTGGGGCAACGTAATACCCGGCAAATCCCAAGGAGCCAACCCCATCTTCTCTTCCATGCGGCCCGTCGCTTGATCCGCATAGGCCAACGCTGGAGCCGTTTTGCCCGAGAGTGAGAGTTTGCCGGTGTGGTGGTAGATCCAGCCACCCCACAGCAGCGGACCACTGAACATAAGCAGCGTGGCCAGCAGCAAGGCTTTGCCCGCTAACCAAGGGGGCTGCCCAAGCCTACCCCACTTACTTACCACAAAGCGCAGCCAAAATAATCCCGCAATCCCCCCAGAAATTACCAAAAACTCTTCCCGCACCAAGTAGCTAAACGCGCAGACAAGGCCAAGCATAACCAAGTTAAAACGGTTGGGGGCCAGCCACACCTGTACCACCAAAAACCACGCTGCAACCATTAAAAAGGTGTAGAGTGGCTCGGTAAGGTTAATCCCCGAATGGGCGATAAGCAGTGGGTTGAGCGCCACCACTGCGGCAGCCATTAGCCCCCATTTAGGCGAGCTCCAGCGCCCCACTTGCCACCCCACCAACACCACGCAACCCGCTACGGCTAAAATGCCCACCAACGCAGCGGCAGAATCCAGGGGCAGACCCAAGCTTGCCATCAGGTGTACTGAGACACCGTAACCCGGCACATAAAAGGTCTCGGGCTCACCCCACATGGTGTAGCCCTGACCGTTCAGCAGATTATGCAAGGGCCACGCATAGCGCAAACCATCGGCCCCCATGGTGGGATCCAACAACCGCCCAAGCCCCACCCACAGCGCTGAAACAGCCGCTAACACAACGAATGCAACAGGTGACATATGAGAGGTTTGTCGGAGCAATTGCACAGTCACGCTCGCATCCTATCCAAGGAAAAAAGGTTACCGCAGAGGCGTTAGCCGTAGGCTTTTAGGCCATACCGCCCACTCGATCTGGCCCGTGTTTACCCAACCCACAATCATCCCAAAGAGACTCAATGTGCTTGCCAAGGCACCCCAGACCACCACACAGCAGAGCTTGACCAAACCTTTAACGGGCACGTAAAGTATGGAACTTTGCGAAAACACGAAGGGTTGCCCAAGCTTGCGCTTGGCAAGGCAAAATGCCGCCATGAGCTGCCCATAGGTCAACTTTGCATCAGGCCATGACGCACAGGATATGCCAACACCTACCCTAGCTTGACCGGGTAAAGATAGAGAGCAGGCCGTGGATTTACTATGTATTGTGCTGGCCCTGATGTTGGATCTATGGCTTAAAGAGCCCCGCCGTTTTCACCCCTTAGTGGGCTTTGGTAACATGGCCATTAAGCTGGAACAGCGCCTCAATGGCCCGCGCCACCCTTGGCTCAAAGGCACCCTTGCCACCCTTTTGCTCACCCTGCCCCTACCCTTAACGATGTTTTGGCTACCCATGTTACCCCCCTGGTTGGCCGTTATGGTGCAGGCCGTCATACTCTATTTAACCATTGGTTATCAAAGCCTGCGACAGCATGCCCAGGCCATTACAACCCCACTCAGTCAAGGGGATCTCCCCCGCGCGCGGGAAGCGGTCAGTCGCATTGTCAGCCGCCAGACCCAACAGATGGATGAACAGCAGGTTGCCACGGCCACCACCGAATCCATCTTAGAAAATGGGCATGACGCACTGTTTGGCAGCCTTTTTTGGTATCTGTTGTGGGGTCTACCCGGGGCCGTGCTGTTTCGTCTGGTCAACACCCTGGATGCCATGTGGGGCTACCGCACTCCACGCTATGAGATGTTTGGCAAAACGGCGGCCCGTCTGGATGACCTAATGGGCATGATCCCCGCCCGCCTTACCGCCCTTAGTTATCTGCTGGCCGCTCGCCCCGCGCTACATGCCGCCAGCTATGCGCACACCTTAACCCAAGCCCGCCGCTGGAAGGGCATCAATCCAGGTGTGGTGATGGCAGCCGGTGCCCAGGCCATCCGGGTGACACTGGGGGGCAAGGCCCGCTACCATGACCACACCGTCGAGCGCCCTACCCTGGGCGACGGTGCCAAAGCCAGCACCGCCACCATCGACCAAGCACTGGCCTTGCTCCAGCGGGCGCTATGGCTTTGGCTGCTGGCTATCGCCCTGTCCACGCTGCTGCAAAAGCTGGCTTAAAGCTGGGTTGGAGAAGCAGACCAGCCCCCGCATCATGCGACTTCCGGAAGGTCGCAATAGGGCCTGCCACGCGCCCCATTGCCACCCCCCCTTGCCTCTTTACCACAGGGACAAGCGCAGCCGTTAATAGCGGATCAATTTTACCTCGCGCACATTCGCGGTTTCATGCAACTGCTGCATGAGCGGTGCGGGTACTTCAGAATCCACATTAATAAAGGCGATGGCCCGCCCTCCAGCCTGCTCTCGCCCTAGGTGAAAGCTGGAGATATTCACCCCGGCCTCGCCCAATAGGGTACCCACTCGCCCAATTAAACCCGGCGTATCATCATTGGCAACAAACAGCAGCAGCCCCTCGGGTTGCGCCTCAATAGGGATCTCATCCATCGAGATCAAGCGGGGTTCGGTACCATTAAACAGGGTTCCGGTCACACAGCGGCTACGGCGTTCCGTGGTCACCACCACCCGCACCAGCGAAGTAAACGAGCCGGTGCCACTGGTGCTGGACTCCACCACTTGAATCCCCCGTTGCTCCGCTACCAAATTGGCATTCACCATATTCACCACCCCATCCATCATGGGGCTTAAAAAGCTCTTGAGCAGCGCCGTGGTGATGGGAGCCCGCTTAATCCTAGCCACCTCCCCTTGATAGATCACCTCCAGCTTGAGCACACCGGTCTCCACAATCTGCCCCAGGGTGGTGCCCAGCTTTTCCACCAACGCCAGATAGGGGCGTAAGGTTGGCAGTTCGGCCTCAGTGACCGAGGGGATATTCAGGGCATTTTTAACCACCCCAGAGACCAGATAATCACTGATCTGCTCGGCAATCTGGATCGCCACCCGGGTCTGCGCCTCCTTGGTAGAGCCCCCCAGGTGCGGCGTTGCCACCACATTATCCAGCTCAAACAGTTTGTGGGAATAGGCAGGCTCCTGCACATAGACATCCAGCCCTGCCGCATAGATTTTGCCGGAAACCAGCCCGTCATACAGGGCATCTTCATTATAGATGCCACCACGGGCACAGTTGACCAGGATCACCCCCTCTTTCATCTGGGCGACTACCTTGGCATCCACCAAATTACGGGTATGATCGTTCAGGGGGGTGTGCACCGTCAGCAGGTCCACCCGAGGCCACAGATCCTCCAACTTATCCACCATCTCCAAACCCAATGAGATGGCCCGATCCTTGTTGATAAAGGGGTCATACGCCACCACCTTCATATCCAAACCCGCCAAACGCTGGGCCACCAAGCGCCCCACATTGCCCAGCCCGATCACCCCTGCGGTTTTACCCGCCAACTCCCGCCCCATAAAGCGGCTTTTCTCCCACTTACCCGCCTTGGTCGAAGCGGTAGCCGCCGGAATGTGCCGGGCTGCGGCCATGGCCAAGGTAACCCCCAACTCCGCCGTGGTAATGGCGTTCCCAAAAGGGGTGTTCATGACAATAATACCCTTTTGCGAGGCCGCCGGGGTGTCCACATTATCCACCCCAATGCCCGCCCGCCCGATCACCTTTAAACGCGATGCTGCGGCAATCGCCTGGGCGGGCAAACGGGTGGCCGAACGAATGGCAATGCCATCGTACTGGTCTATGCAGGCCAACAGTTCATCGGGGCTCATGCCCACCTTAACATCGACCTCCAACCCACGCGCACGAAACACCTCCTCCGCCATGGGGGACATCTTATCGGCGATCAATACTTTAGCCATGGGCACTCTCCCTACCAAAATGGTCGTCATCAATGATAATAAAAAAAAGGGGGAGATGTTGTGTATCTCCCCCTTTTAAACCTACGTTAGCCGCTCTTTTCCACCCTCCGCATCCGCCAACCCCTAACCATGACGCTTGGCAAAATCGCCCATAAAGGCCACCAGCGCCTCGACCCCCGCAAGAGGCATGGCATTGTAGAGCGATGCGCGCATTCCACCCACCGAACGGTGCCCCTTGAGTGTCACCAAATCGGCCTTTTTGGCCTCACTCAAAAAGCTCTCATTCAGGCGGTCATCCGACAGAATAAAGGGCACATTCATGCGAGAACGGCTCTCAACCTGAGTGGGACAGCTATAGAACGCCATCTCATCAATAGCCTTATAGAGCAGCGCAGCCTTGGCGATATTCTGCGCTTCCATACCAGCCACCCCGCCCTGGGCTTTAACCCACTTGAGCACCAGACCCAAAATATAGATGGCATAGGTGGGCGGCGTATTGTGCATGGATTCAGACTCAGCCTGCACCTTATAATCCAACATCACCGGCAGGTTGCTGCGACGCCCCAACAGATCCTCCCGCACAATCACCAGAGTCACCCCCGATGGCCCCAGGTTTTTCTGCGCACCCGCGTAAATAATGCCATATTTAGAGACATCCACAGGCCGCGACAGAATGTTGGAAGACATATCCCCCACCAAGGGTACATCGCCACTCTCTGGGGTCCAATGGTATTCGGTACCAAAAATGGTGTTATTATTGGTCACGTGCAGATAGGCGGCGTCAGCAAATGGCTGCCAATCCCCTTGATCGGGAATATAGTTAAAATTACTGGCTTCACTGCTGGCGACCATCACCACATTGTCACACTGCTTTTTCGCCTCGCTCATGGCCTTTTTGGACCAGCTACCGGTATGCACATAGGCCGCTTTTTGCGAACGGTCTGTCAGCAGGTTCATGGGCACCATGGTAAATTGCCCCGTAGCCCCCCCTTGCTGAAACAGTACCTTATAGTTTGTCGGCACCCCCATCAACTCACGCACCAAGGCTTCGGCCTCGGCGATAATCGCCATATAAGCGGCTGAGCGGTGACTCATCTCCATCACCGACATGCCGGTACCCTGATAATCCAGCATTTCCGCTTGGGCCTGTTCCAGAACCGACAGTGGTAATACGGCAGGACCAGCGCTGAAATTATAGACTCGGGACATGCTTGGCTCCTTCAACCAGGGTTTAAAAAATCTTCGCGGGCCTCTCTTCAAGGCACCCTTAAGTACGCCTAAACGCTGTTGCTCCACCCAAAAAGCGCTTAGACCTTAGGGTTTGGACCCAACAACGCCTCTCCATCGTTGCCCATCACTTGCATCAAACAGCCCGACACACAGCATCTGCTCAACCTTAACGTATGCCGGCTTTAAACGCGCCACCTAACGGCAATAAGTCCACGCTCGATCATACCCGCAGGCTGACAATCAGCCTTTGGATTTTAACGCGCCTTTAACCGCCGACAGCAACTCTTTACGTAAACGCCCCATGGTGGGGTTGGTTTTGGCGTCAAAGGGGATGGGACGGCAGTAGCGCATGGTATGGATTCCCACCCGTGCGGTAAAGACCCCACCCAACAACCCCTGCCCCGCCCGAGCGGCCACCACCGATGTCAGAGAATCCCCCATGGCCTCCCCCGTGCCATCCACCAACAGTTCCGAGGTACCCGCCCCAACCAAACCTTGCGCCACATAGTTCATTAAGGCCAAAGTACCGCTAAAACCGGGACGAAACCCATAACACTGGGCGACTTCACGCATCATTTTGGTGTTGCGCCAGATAAAAATTGCGGCATCCAACAGCGCGATGGGGCTAATGGCGGTCATCAATGCCGCTGTGGCTGAGTGTCGCACCACAATGCTACTCGCCTGTTGGTCCAGCACGGTTAGCGCCTCATGGGCATAGACCGTCAGCATCTCACCATCGGTCAAACAGGTGGTACTGCTCTCCTGAAAACGCTCCAGGCCATAGCGCATTTCAACACGGTTGTTGTAGAGCTGCGAAATTTTATCCAACAGGGGCTGCGCCTCGCCCGAACTGCTGCGTTGCATCAGCGCCAAGGCCTTTTCGCGAATGCGGGTAACGTCCCGCTGCTTGGCATAGAGCCGCCACTCCCGAAAACCCCACCAGCTTAACGCGGCCACCATAAACCCCACCAAGGTGGCGAAAAAGAGACCCAATACCGAGCTATAGGCAAACTGCTTTTGCAAAAATAGCAGGGCGTTTTCCACCATCAACGCCACAAAAAACAGGGTCAAAGCTGCCGCAAAACTGCGCCAAGAGAGCAGCCCCCCCCGAGGAGCCCGCACCGTAGCAGCATACTGCATCATGCGACGGGTGATCTCGACCGGTTTATTGGCCGCTTCGCGCATGCGCTCAGGGAAGCTATCCTCCCAACTGCCCTGCACCACACTCTGCACCACCGATGCAGAACCCCAAGCCCCAACCCCCTCATCGCTGGAAGAGAGCGGCATCTCACCCCCATGGGGCAGCGCGGCCACTGGGGCCTCACGATCATGAGCGCCCATAACACGCTCCGCCACATAGGGTAACGTGGTCGGCGCGGGTGTCTCTTGTCTGAGAGCCTCTGCCTCCTGTGCGGAGAGCTCTACCATCACGGGTCGTGCCCAGGTTTCCGTAGCCATTATAAAAATTTATCCCCCACCAGGAATTGCAGTGTTTGGTCCAACCGCATATGGGGCAACACGCCCCCCTGTACCCCACCCAATCGTGGCGGCTCAAACGCCATAAACTGAAACCGCTCCCCGGGCCATTCGTCTGCGCTGGGGATCGAACTGGGTATGGCTCCAGGATAAAGTAGCACGTCGCGTGCCTGATCTTTAAGTCTACCCTGCACAAAAGCCAGCTTTTGCCCCTCATGCTCCCGCATCACCGTACGGGTACAAACCACCGAGGCCAACGCAATGGTTTTAATATCCACCCCTAAAAAGGCCGCCTCATTGGCCGGACGCGCCACCATTTTACCGATCAAACGGGCCAACTGCTCGTGTTGATCCGCAGCCACTTGATCACATTTGGTGGCCGCAAACAGCAACTTGTCAATACTCGGGTTCAGCATACGCCCTAGCGGACTGGATTTACCATACCGGAAGGTCTCCAAAATCGCCAACAGTGCTTGCTGCATATCGGCAAACCGCGCAGGGCCTCGGCTCAGCCCCTCCAACAGATCCACCAGCACGATCTGGCGATCAAACCGGGCGAAATGCTCCTGCTGAAACCCCATCACCATGTGGGCTTTGTAAGCCTCAAAATGGGCCTGCATCGCCTGCCCCAGCGGCCCAGCCAACAGATGCTCCGGCAAGGGGCAAAAGTGCATCCAGGGGGCATGCTTCCACTTACCGGGCACCAAAAACCCTCCCGGCTGCAAAAAGCTTAAACCACCCTGGCGGGATTTACACAACACCAAAAATTCGCGATAGGCATGGTGCAACCCGGCCAAACTTGCATGGTCTGCGGGCTGTTGCGGGCTAAGCTCCGCCACCCTATCTAACCAGGGCTTTGCCATGCTGGCCCTGGGTTCATCCTGACACAGCCGATGAATCTGCGCCGACCACTGGGCAAAGCTTTGCTCCAACAAGGGCAGATCCAACAACCACTCGCCCGGATAATCCACCAAATCCAGTTGCAGCACCGCGTCCTTTTGAATACGCCGCCGCAGCAGACCACCGGGTTGATAGCGTATGGCCAGCCTGACCTCACTTAAGCCATCGGTCGCACGGGGCCAACAGGGTTGCTCGGCGGTCAGTTGCTTGATCTGTTGTTCGTAGGGAAAACGAGGGGCATCCCCCAGATGGAGCGGCAGTGAGGTCGAGCCCTTAAAGCGCCCTTGGGTAAGCACATCCAAATGTGCCGCCCCAGCACCATGAAAACCGTGCAAGATCTGGTGGGTCAGGGCATTAATAAAGACCGTCTTTCCGCTCTGGCTCAGGCCGGTAACAGCCAAGCGTACCGAGCGATCCATGGCGGCATTGACCAGTTCGTCAAACTGGGCCTTTTTTTGGGCAATCCATTGATTCAAAGCGAGATCCGTTGCGAAGGGCCATAAAAAAATCAAACCATGCCAGCACAAACGTTAATCATAGCCATAATTGACCGACAGCAACAGTAGAAACTGGCATAATGCCTGAAATCAATCCCCCCTCAGCCGCACGCAGCGCCACCCCTTAGTCCGCCCTATACCTCCTACGCCCTATCGCCATTTATCCACCCTGCCTTAACCGCTGGTCATCCGCAAAAACCGCAGCCAATCTTCCCGCGTATCCACATCCCACTGCACGGCACTCTGCCACAGGGTCAGCCCCGCTTCTGACGCCGCTTGGCGGGTCTGCTGGGCCACCCGTGGCGAGCCCCAATCTATGCCCTGAAACAGGATACTGTGCACCTGTTTCATGCCCAGCAGAATATAACCCCCATCCTCTGCCGGAGCCATCACCACATCCACCTCAGCCAAGGCCTGCGCCGCCTGATGCAGCAGTTCAGGCGTGACCGAGGCCCCATCGGCACCCAACAGCAACACCCCATCCCCCTGCTGCACCCCCCATGCCGCCACATGGGCCAACCGCACCCCTAAATCGCCTTGGGGTTGCAGCCGACGGCCACAGCTTGGAAAAAACTGATCAAACAGGGGATGTTCCAGACAAGGGGTGCTCCACAGCGTAACCGCACCGGGCCAATGGCGAAGCTGCTGGGCAACATGGGCAAGCAGTTGGCCGTAGGCCTCTAAGGCGGCTTGCTGGCCCAACTCTGCCGCTAGCCGGGTTTTAACCCGGCCCAACTGGGGCACCCGCGCCAGCACAGCCAAATTCACCCTCAACAACAGCCCCCACCGGGCTTGCAACTACCGCCCGCTTCTCCGCCAAGATGGGTCGTGCCACCCCGCATGAATTCAACAGGACGCGCCGTGCCAGGGGGCAGCGTAAAAGGGGTTGGCAACAGCGCGTGCTGCGGGGCCAAACGGACAAAGTGCGCCGCATAGGGCGCCTGCCCCAACAGTTCGTATGTCTGCTTGTTGACGGCAATACGCTGACCACAGGGGTAGATATTCTCCCACTCATCGGTGGCATGGGTGAATGGCCCCTTATAGATGACCCCATGGCCTTGATCCGAGGGATCCACCACCGGTGGTTTATAGGCCAGCACCGTCACCGAACGGAACTCAATGCCGCCCTCCACCCGCCACGGTTTTTCATCCCACTTATCATAAGTGACGCCCACAAAACCCACCGCTCGAAAGGCATCCCCAAAGGCCGACTCTTCGAACGCCCCAGAGATGCAGCCAGACCACAGCTCAGCATCGGCCTTCATAGAGGGTGGGATCGGCGCATCACTGACAATATCCGAGATCGCCGCACGGCCACCGGGCTTGAGCACTCGAAAAATTTCCGCCATCAATTGCTGCTTCTGCCCATCATCCACCAAATTTAAGACACAGTTCGAGACCACCAGATCCACCGAATTGCTGGCAATCATGGGTTGTTCGGCCCGCTGCTGTTGCTGCCACGCCTCAAACCTCTGCAAGCTCTCCAGGTCGCCGATGGGGTGCTCGGCCAGATAGGCTGCCACTTTGTCCAGATCCAAAGCCAGATCCTGAATCTGCCCCTTCACAAAACGAACCCGATCCTCCCCCAACTTTTCGGCCATATACGGCTGAAAGTGACGCGCCAGGGCCAGCATATCATCGGTCATATCCACCCCGATCACCCGCCCCCCCGGCCCCACCAACTGAGCCGCCATGTAGCAGATTTTACCGCCTCCAGAGCCCAAATCCAGCACCGTCTCCCCCTGCCGCACATAGCGGGAGGGATCACCACAACCATAATCCCGCTCAATGATCTCCTGGGGCAGCAGCGTCAACAGGTTTTGGTCATAGGGGATCGGGCAACACAATTGGGGTTCAACAGCTTGGGCACCCGCCGCATAGCGGGCTTGTACGTGGCTGGTCATGTTCATGCATCGGACTCCATTTTTTTCATAAAAGCTTTAACTTGCTTCATAAAGGCGGGCAATTTACGCATGGCGCTCAATTGCAACATGCTGTCACGATGGGGTTGCCCCCACCAACCGCTCCAGGTCTCCCCTGCCGGCACCCTGCCCCCAGCCAGTCCCGTGCTGGCGGCAATACGCGCCCCACGCCCAACCTCCACATGGGGGGCCAAGCCCGCCTGACCGGCAATCACCACATAGTCCCCAATCACACAGGAGCCTGCGATCCCTACCTGCGAAACGATGACACAGTGTTTACCCACCTGCACATTGTGACCAATTTGTACCTGATTATCGATGCGTGTACCTGCCCCGATACGGGTTTCGCCAAAACGGGCGCGGTCGATGGTGGTATTGGCCCCAATCTCCACCCCCTCTTCAATCACCACACACCCAAAATGGGGAATGCGTTGATGACTGCCCTCTACAAATTGATAACCAAAGCCATCCGCTCCAATCACCGCGCCACTATGGATAATGCTACCCGCCCCAACCTGACAGCGTTGATGCACCACCACCCCAGGGTGCAATACCACACCATCCCCCAAGATCGCTTCGGCCTCCACCACCACATAGGGCCCCAAGCTAACCCCCGCCCCAATCCGCGCACTGGGATCCACCACCGCCGTAGGATGAACACCCGTCACCGCAGAACTAAACGGCTGCATGCCCAGCAGCACCCCTGCACGCCCGGCATCCAATGCCGGAGCAGGACTAATGAGATAGGGTTGGCCCTCTACCCCTGCCTCGGCCACCTCGGCGGTCACCAGCAAGGCCGCCGCAGCCCTACCCTTTTCTAAAAAACTCCGCTCCCCAACAAAGGAGAGGTCCCCTTGCGCCGCCCACTCCACGGGGGCTACAGCCTTGATCGGCACATCCTCCCCATACATAGGAAGCTGTAGTTGACTGGCCAGATCCGATAATTTCATTACGCTCTCCCGGTGGTGCATAGGCCCTACCCTTTACACCGTTCGGCTCATCGATTTTGAATGGATGCTCACATGGGCCAACAGTCCCATCGCCACCATGGTGGTCAACAGCGAACTTCCCCCATAGCTTACCAGCGGCAAGGGGATACCCACCACCGGCAGCATCCCTACCACCATGCCAACATTAATCACCACCTGCAACCCCAGCATGGTGACCATGCCCACCGCCAGCAACATACCAAACCGGTTACGCGCTGTAATACAGATGGAGAGCCCCCTTGCCACCACAATGGCATAGAGCCCCAGCAACACCATTGCCCCTACAAAACCCCACTCCTCGGCCAACACCGAAAAGATAAAGTCCGTGTGTCGTTCGGGCAAAAAATTGAGCAAATTTTGGCTACCGGCCAGATACCCTTTACCCAAAACACCGCCAGAACCCACCGCGATTTTGGATTGAATAATATGGTACCCCGCCCCCAGCGGGTCACTCTCTGGTGAGAGCAGCGTCTCGACCCGCCGACGCTGGTAATCATGCAGACTGTTCCACACCATGGGCATCGCCGCCCCTAGCATCACCACCGCCCCCAGCAGCACCTTCCAGGATAGTCCTGCCACAAAAACCACCGCCATGCCCACCACAGCCACCGCCACCGCGGTTCCCAAATCGGGTTGTTTAAGGATAAACACCAGGGGCAAACTAATTAAGACCACCGGACCCAGCAGATCTTTTAAGCCTATGCTTTTGGCCACACTGCGATCATGAAACCAGCGCGCCAAGGCGATGGCCAGCGCCACTTTCATCAACTCCGAGGGTTGCAGACGCACCACCCCCAGATCAATCCAGCGCCGCGCCCCCATGCCAATGTGACCCATGGCAAACACCGCCACCAACAGCAGCAGCACCCCAAAATAGATCACATAGGCATTATGCCGAAACAGCTTATCCCCAGACAGGGCCAAGGCAAAAAACAGCGCCAACATCACCCCAACCCGCAGGCCCTGTTTAAACAACACCTCACCATCCCCTCCAGTGGCCGAGTAGAGCACCCCAAGCCCCATGCCTAAAATCGCCAACAGCGCCAGTAGCAACCCCCACGGAAAGCGATAAATGCGTTCGTCCAAGGTTAACCGCTGGGGCGACGCGCTGAGCACCCCCTCGCGTTTAATACGGGTTTCGCTACTCATACGGGGCGGCGCTCACAGCGCTGTTGGCGGCGGGTAAAATAGGCATCCATAATGCGCTGTCCCACCGGTGCTGCCGCACTGCCCCCATGCCCACCATGCTCCACCACCGTAGCAATGGCCAACTCTGGGTCCACAGCCGGGGCATAACAGACAAACAAGGCATGATCCTGATGACGCTCGTTCTGACTGGGGATAGGCTTGCCGCCCACGGTATCCACCTTGTGGGCAATAACCTGAGAAGTACCCGTCTTACCAGCCGCCTTGACCGTTACCGGTTGCGCGTTACGGGCCGTGCCCAAGTAGCCATAATAGACCTGCTCCATTGCTGCCCGCACCAGTTGCAGATGCTCTGGATCCAACCGGGCATGGTTTAACACGCGGGGTTCGTAGCCACCGCGCGGTCGAACCAACGAGGGCTGGTAAAGGGTCCCTCCATTGGCAAGCGCCGCGGTCATATTGGCCAACTGTAATGGTGTTGCCGTCAGATAGCCTTGGCCGATGGCGGTTATCAATGTCTCCCCTGGGAACCAGGATTTGCGAAAACGCTGGCGTTTCCACTGGCGCGAAGGGTTAACCCCTCGCAACTCCCCCGCCAACTCGATACCGCAGGGTTGCCCAAAACCCAAACGTGCCGCCATGTCATGAATGCGGTCAATCCCCACCTTTTCGGCAATCCGGTAAAAATAGACATCACACGATTGGGCCATGGCCTGATTAAGATCCACCCGCCCATGTCCACCCCGATGCCAGCAATTAAAGCGGTGCCCCTTATATTCCCAATACCCCGCGCAGTGGAGTTTTTGCGTGGCTTCCAAAACCCCGCTATCCAGTGCGGCCAGTGCCACCACCATTTTAAAGGTCGAACCAGGGGGATACTGCCCCTGAAGCACCTTATTGGCCAACGGACGCTGCGGATCGTTGATGAGTTGACCCCAGGCTTCGCTGCTAAAACCTTGAATAAAATGGTTAGGGTCATAAGCGGGTGAGCTTACCATCGCCAACACTTCACCACTACGGGGATCCAGCACCACCACACCACCCGCGCGATCACCCAGTGCCTTTTCGGCATCTTGCTGCAAGGCAAGATCAATGGTAAGCACCAGATCTTCACCCGATTTAGGTTGGCTGGCACGCAGTTGGCGCACCTGTCGCCCCACGGCATTGACCTCGATTTCTGCAATACCCTCACTACCGCGTAGTTTTTTTTCCAGCGCCCGCTCCATGCCACTTTTACCCACCAGATCCCCCGAGCGAAACGCCACTCGGCGAAAGCGCTCTCGATCCCGTGGGGTTACTTCACCCAGATAGCCCAGCAGATGCGCCGCGCTGGCGCCATGAGGATAGTTGCGGCGGCTTTGCGCCTGGATCATCATGCCGGGAAAAGCGTGTTGACGCCCCTCCAATCGACTCACCTCTTCCCAGCTCAGGTTATCGCGCACCTGCACTGGCAAAAAGGCCCGTTGACTTTTAATCTGCTTTAACAAACCTTTGATCTGTTTTTCATTGAGATCCACCAACTTACGCAGACGCGCCACCAAGGGCATAATCGGTCCGGCCCGCTCGGGCACGATCAGCAACCGATAGTCGGGCACATTGTCCACCAAAACCTGCCCAAAGCGATCCAAAATACGCCCCCGTGGTGCAGGTATGGGGTTCCAACTGATCCGGTTATCCTCGGCCAAATCTTTATAGTCCCCACCTTTGAGCACCTGCAACTGGAACAGACGCCCCGCCAGCAGCAGCATCAACCCACCTTGCAGGCCCCCCAACAGCAAGACCCGTTTACGGGCATCAAAGCGAAAACGTTCATACTCATCTTCCAGCACGAGGTGTCTCTCCTAGCCAGATACGGTGAATATGGATCAGCGCCCCGACCACCAGCGGCGCCACCAGCGCGGTGGAGACCACCCGCCCCAGCAGCAGCGGCCACCGCACCCCCCACCCCTGCACCAGGGTGGCTAGACCCAACTGTATCATTTGGTCCAACAGCGACAACAGCGCCAGGATTGGCACCAAAAAGATGGCATCGGTCGCCCGCAAACGTGGCCCAAAACGGCGGATCAGCAGGGTAATCAAAATTTTACTCAAAGCGTTGATCCCCATGGGACCACCGCTGAGCAGGTCCACCGCCACCCCTGCCCCAAAGGCAGAACCCGGTCCACAGCGGTCAGGCCGGTAGAGACGCCAATAAAAGAGCGCCACCAACAACAGGTCTGGACGAAACACCGACCAAGCCTGATAAGGCAACGCCACCTCCTGCACCGCCACCGCCAGCATGAGACTTAACAGCGGCAACCAAGGTGCCAGCAGGCTCCCTGCTAGCGTCATGGTGTGTTTGTCCCCTCGGGCAGCAATCCCAAGGGGCGCAAATCGGTGCGATCCGTAATGGTGGCCTCCTCACCCTCACTAAGGGGTTCGGCATCCACCACCGGCAGCATGAGACGCAACTCCTCCAAGCGGTCAAGATCCACCAATGCCCGGGCGGTAGCCTGCATAAACAACCCATCCGCATTGGGATTAAGCGAGGTCACCCGAGCAACCCCAACCCCTTTGGGAAAAACCCCACCGGTACCCGAGGTAATGAGCAGATCCCCCACCAAAATATCCCCCCCCTTGACCACAAAACGTAGCTCCAGAGTACTGCTGTTGGTCCCAGCCACCATGGCACGCAAGCGCGAACGCTGCACCTGCACCGGCACCCGCGAGTTGATGTCATGCAGGGTTAGCACCGTGCTGCGACGGGTACCCACCGCCACCACCCGCCCCACCACACCGGCCGGGCTAACCGCCGGGGTGTCGGGTCGCACCTTCTCCTGAGCACCGGCATTGACCAACAATACCCGTGAAAAAGCCGACGAGCTGTCACCCACCACCCGCGCCACCGTGTAGGTGTAGTGAGGATCCACCGACATACGTAAAATCTGACGCAGGCGACGATTCTCTTTAAGCGCCTCGTCCAGTTGCAACTGCATAGGTCCCACATTGGCCAGCAGCCGTTTGAGGCGTAGGTTTTCTTCATCCAGGTGCCCCAACTCTTGCAGCCGTTGGCCAGCGGCACGGGTTGCCTCCACCGGGGAGAGCACCAACCGTTGCATCCCACCCAACAGGTTGGCCAGCACCCCCTTAAACGCCAACACCCCTGGCGAATCAGCACGCAAGACAAACAATAGAAAAACGGCCAGCAACAAAAAGGTTGCGGCCGTTAGTCTTTGTCGGTGTAGACGTATTAAGCTCCACAAGGGCAGCATCGTAGCCTAGCCTAAACTACTGGTCGGTGAGAATATCGGACATGGCGTCCAGCTCCTCCAGAGCCTTACCGGACCCCATAACCACGCACGAGAGGGGATCTTCCGCCACAATCACCGGCAAGCCGGTCTCTTCGGAGATAAGACGATCCAGACCACGCAGCAGGCCGCCACCACCCGTTAAGACGATACCCCGATCCACAATGTCGGCAGCCAGCTCCGGCGGGCAGCACTCCAGGGCGGTACGCACCCCTTCGGTAATGGCGTTAATGGGCTCTTGCAATGCCTCCAGAATCTCCGGGTCAGAGATCATTTGGTGTTTTGGCACCCCATTAATCAGGTCACGCCCTTTAACTTCAACCTCAATACGCTCCTCCAGGGGGTAAGCGGAACCGACCTTGATTTTGATCATCTCGGCGGTGCTCTCGCCAATCAGCAGAGAGTATTTGCGGCGCACATGGGCCATGATGGCCTCATCCATCTTATCCCCACCCACACGGATGGAACGGGAAAACACGATACCCGCCAGCGAAATGATGGCTACCTCACTGGTTCCCCCTCCAATATCCACCACCATAGAGCCCGAAGCATCGGTAACCGGTAGCCCGGCCCCGATGGCCGCCGCCATGGGCTCTTCAATCAAAAACACCTCACGGGCACCGGCGGTCTCGGCAGAATCCCGGATCGCCTTACGTTCCACCGGGGTAGCCCCATTGGGCACGCAAACAATAATCCGGGGGGAGTGGAAAAAGCGGCGTTTATGTACCCGCCGTATAAAATGTTTGAGCATCGCTTCGGTTACGGTAAAATCCGCAATCACACCATCCCGCATGGGGCGGGTTGCGACAATATTACCGGGGGTGCGGCCCAGCATACGCTTGGCTTCATTACCAACCGCTAATACTTTACGTCCATGGCGGGGGCTTTCATGAATCGCCACCACGGAAGGTTCTGATAGTACAATACCCTTGCCGCGCACATAGACCAGCGTGTTCGCGGTACCCAGGTCGATGGCCATATCAGTGGAAAAAAGCCCCAACAGTTTACTCAACATTACCTTGAAACCTCAGGAAACGGGGGTCAAACCATCTCTAAAACGGCCACGCAGCCCATATCGCCGCAGTTAACCGTACCGAATCACCCCCCGGTGGGCGTAGCCGAACCGGGAGATCCCAAAAAAACACAACGAAAAGCGGTCTAAAAACGGTGCTTCCTTGGCGGCGCGCGCATTTAGACATAAACTCTAGGAATGTACACCTTACCCACCAGCGCTTCAAGCACCCTTTATGGTCGCCTTGCGCATTACCTTCCTTAATGGCTCTATTATGCATCAAGATGCGAAACGCCCTCTGATCAACATTTCGGAACTCGATGAGGCCATTACCGATGCGGTGCGCCGCCACGGCCCCAGCCCCTTCGAGAGCAAAGGCCGACAAGAGTTGGTTAACATCTTTAAAAATGCGCTACAAATGGGCCGCGAGGCACTGCGTATTGAACATGAGTGCGGCGCAACGGGTCGGCGTATTGTCAAAGGCCACACCTTCGTCATGGACCTGCTGCTCAATCGGCTGCATGCCCTGGTACACGGCATTGCCCACCAAGCGGTCGAAGAGGGGGCCGCCACGCTGGATGAGCACCCGGATGAGCGCTATGCCATGGTGGCTACCGGCGGTTATGGCCGTGGTGAGTTAGCCCCGTATTCCGACATCGACCTGCTCTTTATCATACCCGACGCTGCCCCTAGCGAGATCACCGACAAGATTGAAAAGGTCCTCTATTTTCTATGGGACCTAGGCTTGGATGTCGGGCAGGCGGTGCGCACCCTAGATGAATGCATGGCCCAAGCCAATGAAGAGATTGAAAATCGCACCAGCATGCTGGAGTCGCGTTTTCTCGCCGGCAACCGCGCCCTCTTTAAAAACTTTAGCGAGCATTTTCAAGAGCGGGTTTTATCCGACCCTGCCCGTTTTCTCAAGGAGAAGTTAGAGGAGCAGTCCAAACGTCACGAACGTTTTGGCAATTCGCTCTTTTATCTGGAGCCCAATATTAAAGAAAACCCCGGCGGTCTGCGGGATATCCACACCCTTTTTTGGGCCGCTAAATACCGCTACAAAGTTATGCGCATTAAAGATCTTATTCCACAACAATTGATCACGGAAGAGGAGTATACCACCTTTACCCGCGCCCGTGAATTTTTATGGCGCATCCGCAATGCGCTACACTACACCGCCGACCGTCGCGATGACCGCTTGACCTTTGGCCACCAGCTCACCATCGCCCAGGATTTTGGCTATCGCGACCGCGAAGGCATGTTGGGTGTTGAGCAGTTTATGCGCCGCTACTATCAAACCGCCAAGCAGATCCATAATCTCTGTCAGGTGTTTTTGCATCAGTACACCGTTGAGCATAAGGATACCGAGCTCCAACGCCAACCGTTGGAAGACTGTTTTGTGCTCGAAGGCAACTTGCTTGCTGTTGACAGCCCTAACGCTTTTGAACAAGACCCGGCGCGTATGATGATCCTGTTTGAGATCGCCCAGCGCCATGGTGAGGCCATTCATCCAAACGCCCTGCGTCAAATAACCGGTCACCTTGCCTTGGCTGATCGCACTTTTCGCGTTGACGAGCGGGTAACCACCTCTTTTCGCAATATTCTAACCGCCCCCAATGGCGTCGCGTGGGCGTTGCGCAGCATGAACAACTGCGGCCTACTGGGCCGTTTTATCCCAGAATTTGGTCGTATTATTGGGCAAACCCAACACGACCTTTTCCATGTTTACACCGTGGATGAACATAGTATTCTGGCGGTGGAAGCGCTACGCGCCATCCGTGCTGGACGGTTAATGAAAGAGCTGCCCCTAGCCAGTGAACTCATCAGCCGGGTACGCAACCCCTTGGTGCTGCTCATGGCGGTACTGTTCCACGATATTGCCAAAGGGCGTGGCGGCAACCATGAGATCAAAGGGGCCATCATGGCCCGCGAGGTCTGCCCCCGCTTGGGGCTGGATCGCCAAGCTACCGAGCAAGTTGCTTGGTTGGTGCGCAACCATCTTATCTTCTCCCACACCGCTTTTCGGCGGGATATTAACGATCCAGAAACGGTCTTCCAGTTTGCCCGACAGATGGGTGGCCTGGAAAATATGGATATGTTACTGCTGCTCACCGTTTCAGATATCCGCGCGGTGGGACCCAATGTTTGGAGCGAGTGGAAAGCCTCCCTCTTACGGCGGCTCTACAATGTCACCTCGCAGGTTATTGTGCGAGGCCTCTTTAAACCAGAAGATATGGCAGAACTGGCCGCTGAGCAGCGCGAGGCCACCTTTGAACTGCTCATGAATGATTATCCCCACAATGAGGTCGAAACCTATCTTGAGCGTTTTTACGACGACTATTTTATCGGTTTTGAAACCGGTGCTGTGGCAGAACATTTTCGCAGTTTGTATGGCAAGTTTGATGAACCCTTGGCGGTCTGTTTTCGCACCAATCCTGCCTCGCATACCACCGATATGCTCATCTATTGTCAGGATCACCCCGGCTTGATTTCACGCATCTCGGGTGCGCTGGCGATGGAGTCCATCAGTATTTTATCCGCCAATGGCAATACCACCAAAGATGGCATGGCGTTGGATATTTTTGTCATCCAGGATTGGCAAGCCCAGCCTGTGGCCGACCTCGAAAAACAGCAGATGGTCAAACAGACCCTCGCTAAAATTCTCAGTGGCAAGCTCCACCCAGACACCCATAAGGCCCACAAACCCAAGATCCGTAAAGAGGATCACTTTATGGTGCCCACAGCGGTCAATTGGGACCATCATGCCTCAGAGATCTACACCATTATGGAGATCACCACGCGCAACCGCTTTGGCTTGCTGCACGCAGTAACCCGTACCTTGACCGAAGAGGGCGCCCAGATCAGCACCTGTAAAATTGCCACCTATGGCGAAAAGGCCATTGATGTCTTTTATCTGAAAGACCTGTTTGGCCTTAAACTCAACCATAACCGCTGCCAACGGATTGAAAGAGCCCTGCACGCCGCCCTAGAAGCGGTCGAGCCAGAATGACGCTTCGGCACAACGGCCCTCGCACCCCCGCACCCCCGCCACCTCGCCACAGCTTGGCGTGGTGGGGTGTGAAAGGCTCTGCCCGGAGCCTGCTGCGTGGGGTCAGAGCGCTGGCGCCCTCTCCTTTTATATGCCATGGGCCTTGGGCAGAACTGCAACCAGACAACCTAACACCTGAAAAACTCGGAGCAGACGCCTGCGCCACCCCCAGCCGGCCCGCGACCTAGACAACCCCCAAGCCGTTCGCTAGGTTGGCGGTGGTGGCGGGAAAATTGGGTGGTAACGGTTGCTTTTTAACCGCCATACGTGGCAAACTTCCGCGACTAACGTGCAACTCGACTGCCTTGTTCATCCATAGAATTGGGCTTTAATCCGACCCATTACTTGAGGATTTCACTGTGTCCAACCCGTGGCAACCCGACTCCTGGCGCAAATTTAACGCTCTGCAACAGCCTGAGTGGCCCAATCAGGACGAACTCCAACAGGTGTGCAAAAACCTGAGCAGCTATCCGCCGCTGGTGTTCGCCGGTGAGGTTCGCTCACTTTCTGGCCATCTCAAGCGGGTGGCCAATGGCAAAGCGTTTTTACTGCAAGGGGGCGATTGTGCCGAATCCTTTGGGGAGTTTAATGCCAACGCCATTCGCGACAAGCTCAAAATCCTGCTGCAAATGGCGGTTATTTTGACCTATGGCGGCGGGCGTCCCATCGTCAAGGTTGGGCGCATTGCCGGCCAGTTTGCCAAACCCCGCTCCAGCCCAACCGAAACCCAAGGGGATCAAACCCTACCCAGTTTCCGTGGGGAGATGGTCAACGATCCCGATTTTTCCGAATCCTCCCGCAACCCAGAGCCCAACCGTCTGGAACGGGTCTATTTTCAGTCGGCCAGTACTCTTAACCTGCTACGCGCCTTTACCAGTGGTGGTTTTGCCGATCTGCATAGTCTAAACAACTGGACCCGCGATTTTGTAAGCAACAGCCCCCAAGGCAAGCGCTACGCCGAAATCGCCGACAAACTGACGGACGCCCTTAAATTCATGGATACCGTGGGGATTAACTCCACCAACACCCCGGTGTTGCATGAGGTGGAGTATTTTACCAGCCACGAGGCGCTCATTCTCGATTATGAGCAGGCCCTCACCCGTGAGGATTCCCTGACCAATGAGTACTATTGCTGCTCGGCCCACATGTTGTGGATTGGCGAGCGCACCCGCCAGTTGGATGGTGCCCATGTGGAGTTTTTGCGCGGGGTGAAAAATCCCATTGGTGTCAAACTGGGTCCCAGCGCCACCGCCGAAGATGCCTTGCGCCTGTGCGATGCGCTGAATCCTCAGAATATACCCGGACGCCTCACCTTTATTACCCGCTTTGGGCACAATAAAGTGGAAGAGAATCTGCCAAAACTGATCCGCAGCATCAAACAGGCCGGTCGCTCCGTGATTTGGAGTTGTGACCCCATGCATGGCAATACCTTTACCGCCAGCAGCGGTTACAAAACCCGCAATGTGGACCATGTTATGTCGGAAATTCGCTCCTTTTTTGCGGTGCATAAAGCCGAAGGCACCTGCCCAGGCGGCGTACACTTTGAGCTCACCGGTGACGCGGTGACGGAGTGTGTGGGCGGCTCGCACCAAGTGACCGAGGCCCATCTGCCTGAGCGTTACGAGACCACCTGTGACCCCCGTCTCAACGCCACCCAGAGCCTGGATATTGCCTTTTTGATCACAGAGACGCTGCAAGACTTCAAAAAATAAGGCAGACATCTCGCTGAACCAAACGAGGGCGGATTATTAAGATCCGCCCTCGTTTTTTTAGACCTGTTTTAGCCCTACCCCGTTACCTGCGGCCCAAGGGTTTAGGGGGTGAATGGAAAAAATAGTGGCACACAGAGCAGCGTGACCACCATCACCAACACCTGCAAGGGCACACCAATCTTAACAAAGTCATTAAAGCGATAGTTGCCCGGCCCCAGCACCAAGGTGTTGACGGGGGAAGCGACGGGGGTTGCAAAGGCCGTGGAGGCCGCAATGGCAACGGTCATCAAGAGGGGATAGGGCGAAACCGCTAGCCCCTGTGCGGCACCAATGGCGATGGGGGCAATCAACACTGTGGTGGCGGTGTTGGAGATAAACTGGCTAAACAGGGTGGTGATTAAAAACAGACCCGCCATCATAACCATAGGGCTCATATCTCCCACTCCATCGAGCAACAACCCCACGATCAACTCGGCCCCACCACTTTTTTGCAAGGCGGTGGCCATGGGCAGCATACCGGCGATGAGAATCAGCGACTCCCAGCGGATGGATTGATAAGCCTCCTCCATGGTTAAACAGCGTAGCATCACCATGGCCACGGCGGCCAACATGACGGTTGCCACGGTGGGTAAGAGTTTTAAACCCAAGGCGACCAGCATCAATGCCACAATGGCCAACGCGATCCAGGAACGCTCCCGCGCGGGGACCACCTCATCCACCTCTTTGGGCAGGCTCATCACCATAAAATCTTTGCCCCGCACACCTAACAACTGGAGCTGCGACCAATTGCCCCCTACCAAAAGGGCGTCGCCACACTGCAACACGGTTTCACTGCTCGGGGCTGGCAGTGCCACACCCAACCGTTTGACCCCCAACACACTCAAGCCATAGCGCTTACGAAATTGCACTTCTGCCAATGATTTACCATTGATACGCGACCCCGGCGGGATCAACACCTCGGCAATGCCCAAAGCCAAAGCCATATGGGTAATGTGTTGTTCCTGCATGGGCAAGGCGCGTAACCCCTGCTGCTGCTCTACCAACCCCATCTGATCAGGGTTGTTGCAGACCATGTAGAGTTGGTCGCCCTGCATCAATGGGGTATGCGAGAGCGCGGGCAAAAACCGCATGTGACCAAACCGCCCAGCACGCTCAATGCCCATGAGGGTGCAGTTGTAGCGGGTGCGAAAATGCACCTCCGAGACCGACTGTCCAATCAATGCTGAACCGGGCTCCACCTGCATCCGCTTCATGCGGCTGCGCACTTGATAGCCCTCGGCCATCTCCCGTCGGGTTTGACGTTCACTCTGCTCTTCGCTGCGGGCCAGCCGCCGGTCGGGCAGTAAAAAACGCCCGGCCACCACCATGTAGAGCATCGTGACCACCAGCACCGCCAGACCAATGGGGGTAAATTCAAAAAAGCCAAATGGCTTTAAACCCGCATGCACCAGGGCCTGACTGGCGACCATGTTGGGGGGCGTGCCAATCAGCGTAAGCATGCCGCCAATCAGCGAGCCAAAGGCCAAGGGGATTAATAACCGTGAGGGCGCGATATCCCCCTTTGCCGCTAGGCCCATGGCCACGGGCATAAAAATCGCCACCGCGCCGGTGGAACTCATAAAGGCCGACAAGATGGCCACCGCCACCATTAACAGCAACATTAACCGCACCGGATGGTTCCCCGCTACCTGCATCAAGCGGTTGCCTGCATCGTAAGCAATACCGGTTTTGAACAGACCTTCCCCCACCACAAACAGCGCCGCAATCAACACCACCACCGGGTTGCCAAAACCCGCCAGCGCCTCCTGCATGGTCACTACCCCACTGACGCCCAACACCAGCATCACCCCGATTGCCACCACATCCAGACGCACCCGATCACTGGCAAACAGCACCACTGTGACCCCTAACAAACCGAACACCATGAGCATCTCTAAGTTCACGTAAGCTCCTTTATAACGCCATGTAAACGTAACAATTTATAAGAAACCTTGCGGGCAAGACACTACCCACAGCGTCCTCTTTTTGCAACCACTTTATAAAGATGTCAGGGGGGGCGTAAGCAGCGATTTGGCATACGGGATGAAAAAGTGATTTTTTTGGTTACAGCGCTGGTCATTCGAGGCCGGGGGATGCTAGCATAGCCCACCGTTTACCGCTGGGGAGTGACCACTATGGAATTTTTTGCAACCACGAAAAGCCCTTGGGATGCCCAGCAATTACAAGAGCAGATTACCCCGGCGCGACTGCCGCACTTTTGCAGCGCCATTAGCACCACCCTAGAGAGCGATGCTCAAGGTGGCCGTTACCACACCGACTGGGGGGAATTTGTCATCAGCTGGCAACCCATTCGTGGTGGTCTACGCATGAGCATGCCCACCTGCCCCAATGTGCTAAGCTGGAGCCTAACCACCGGCCTACCCCCAGACCCAAGCCAGCTGGTGGTACATGCCACCATCAACCGCACCGAGCATGACCCCGATTTTATTGAGTCCCTGGATGAATTTGTGGATGCCTGGATTGCGGGCATTTTATCTCATTGTTAAAGGGGTTACTCTTTAAGCAACCGGCTCTTTTCCCGCTCATACTCCCCACGGCTCAAGGCGCCATCATCCAACAGCGCTTTGAGCTTGGCCAAGCGATCCAGGTTGTCCCCCTGCCCCATTGCAGCCACCGGGGAGGCCCTATTGCTCACCACAGCGGCAGGGGGCGCATCCCCGCCCCCGCCAAACAGCCGCCCGATCCAGCGAAACACCCGTTTGATGGCGCCCCATATTTTGGGTAGCAGCCAAGCTGCAAAGATTAAAAAGAGCACCATAGCCGCCAAAAACCAGAGCGGGTGGTGTAGTGCCGCGTAGAGCCCACCAATCACCGCCACATCCTCACCAATGGAGGCCGCCCAGTTGGTAAAGGGCTCAGGGGAACTGTTAATCACCACCCGACTACCCGCCTTGGTGGCGTGGCTGACGGTGGCCATGCCGCCACCCAGAATCGCCGCAGCGAGCTCCATAGGGGCCCCCACCTCACCCACAGCCCCAGCGGCCATCATCGCCCCAGCGGGAATACGCACAAAGGTGTGAATGGTGTCCCAGCCGGTATCTACCCCAGGGGTTTTATCGGCGATAAACTCGACAAAATACATCAGCGAGGCTGCCACCATCACCATGGGGTTGGCCAATATCTGCAAATCTGGCGGGAGCGTAAAGGAACCATTCATGGAGGCAAAACCCAGCACCGCCATGGTGGCATAGAGGTTGATACCACTGGCCCACGAGGCCCCCATGGTTAACGCCAATACCTGGATAATATGTTGATACTGCTCCATCTGGCACCTCATTGGTCGCGTGGTCAGCCCGGTAACAATCGCGGAGCACGATCCTTATTTAACCCGCTTTATGCCCAACCTCTACACCGTGTTTGACTTGGGCTGTTTAGGCATAGCTCGCCCTGGGACTGCAATGGTTGCCCATCAATCGGGCTCTTCACACACCCGCAGCAGATATTGGCCGTAGCCATTTTTTAGATAGGGTTGGGCCAGCGCCCGCAATTGTGCTTGGTCGATCCAGCCCATACGGAAAGAGACCTCTTCTGGACAGGCAATCTTAACCCCTTGTCGTTTATCCAGCGTCTCCACAAAGGTGGCCGCGCGCAGCAGGGAGTCATGGGTACCGGTATCCAGCCAAGCGTAACCCCGCCCCAACCGTTCTACCGACAAAGAGCCCTCGGCAAGGTAGCGGTTGTTCAGATCGGTAATTTCCAACTCCCCCCTAGGGGATGGACGTAGCGCGCGGGCATACTCCACCACATGCTGGTCGTAGCAATAAAGCCCCGTGACAGCATAACGCGATTTTGGCTTCGCCGGTTTCTCTTCAATACCCAACGCCCTACCTTGGCTATCAAAATGCACCACGCCATAGCGCTCTGGATCACTGACCGCATAGGCAAATACGGTGGCCCCTTGCTGCCGCAAGGCAACCCGCTGCAACACCTGCGACAAGTCGTGTCCAAAAAAGATATTATCCCCCAATATCATGGTGCAAGGCTGTCTATCCAAAAAATCTTCTGCAATAATAAATGCTTGCGCCAAACCATCGGGAGAAGGCTGCACCGCATAGGAGAGGGAAACCCCCCAATTTGAGCCATCCCCCAACAACTGCTCAAAACGGGGTGTATCTTGTGGGGTGGAGATGATTAAAATATCCCGGATACCTGCCAACATCAGCGTGGTCAGGGGGTAATAGATCATCGGTTTATCATAGATCGGTAAGAGCTGCTTAGAGATCGGTATGGTCACCGGGTGCAGCCGGGTGCCGGATCCACCAGCAAGGACAATCCCCTTCATGCGCGCGCCCCTTGTTTGTCTAGTAAGCCTAAGCGTTGCTCTGCCACCCCGCGGATCTGCTCTACCCACTGGGGGTGCTGCAAATACCACTTTACCGTCTCTCTAAGACCCTGTTCAAAACTGACCGTTGGCTGCCATCCCAGTTGCTCGCTTATCTTACTGGCGTCAATGGCATAGCGAAAATCGTGGCCGGGACGGTCTTGCACAAATGCGATGAGCGAAGCATAGGGCTTTTCCCTAGGCTGCAATTCATCCAAAAGGGTGCAGAGGGTTTGAACCACCGTCAGGTTACTACGCTCAGCCCCACCGCCAATATTATAGGTTTGCCCCACCTGCCCCTGGGCTAACACCTGTCGCAGCGCCCGAGCATGGTCTGCCACATAGAGCCAGTCGCGCACATTGCTACCTTGACCATAGACGGGCAAAGGCTTTCCCGCTAGGGCATTTAAAATCATCAATGGAATTAATTTTTCCGGAAATTGGTAGGGTCCATAATTATTGGAACAATTGGTAATCAGGGTCGGCAGGCCATAGGTGGTATACCACGCCCGCACCAGATGGTCCGAAGCCGCTTTGCTGGCCGAATAGGGTGAGCTGGGGGCATAGGGGGTCTGTTCCGTAAAGAGCCCTTGCTCCCCTAAAGCGCCATACACCTCATCGGTGGAGACATGTAAAAAACGAAAGGTTTGTTGTTTGGCGGGCGCGGTTTGCACCCAATAGGCCCGAGCCGACTCCAGCAGTACAGCCGTACCCATCACATTGGTCTGTACAAAAGTAAGAGGACCATCAATGGAGCGGTCCACATGGCTTTCTGCGGCCAAATGTACCACCGCATCAGGCTGCTCTTGCACAAACAGTTGGCTCATGGCCCCTCGGTCACAGATATCAGCCTGCACAAAACGATAGTTTGGCCGCGCGGCGACCGGTGCCAATGAAGCCAGATTGCCCGAATAGGTTAAGAGATCCACCATAACCACCGAGCACTCTGCCTGTGTCACCAGCTGCCTAACCAACTCCGAGCCAATAAAACCGGCACCACCCGTAACCAATACCTTTTGCATACTCCAACACTCCTTGTTGTTGTTGGGCCATAACCCAACCTATGCAAGGGACGTGCGCAATTCCACCGTGTTGTCGTAAATTGGCCCCATTACAGGATTTAAGGAAAAGGATAGCAGCGTTTTCACAAGATCACCGCGGCGTGCCTAGGGTACAAAGGGTATGATCGGTGCCGCTGCGTGTCAGGGCCCCCCGGTCAGAGCCTGAAAGCCTTCATCACGTGCAGGTTGGGGAGGGTATGCCTATGATTAACCAGCCAGCGTGTTATATAAATAGCCCGCTGGGTGTCATATCTTCTTCATTATCACCAAAGCAGATACGGTTTTTACCACTTTGCTTGGCGAGATACATGCGCTTATCTGCCAGCTCAATGAGGGACTCCAAATCTTTAGCCTGATCGCTTATGAGCTCGGCCAGACCCAAACTGGCGGTCACCGGGGCACCGTCCGGGCGCAACCCCAGCCCCACATCCGCCAAACGATCCTGTACATAGACAATCTCTTCAGCCTTGGTGTTGGGCAATACCGCAATAAACTCCTCCCCACCCCAGCGCACCAGAAAATCCACCCGTCGCATGCTCGTCAGGATCGCAGAAGCGGCCTGTTTTAATACCTCATCTCCGCGATCATGGCCGTAGGCATCATTGATGGATTTAAAGTTATCCAGATCAATAAACATGAGCGACAAAGGGGTTTTACTGCGTTCGGCCAACAAAAAATATTTTTCCATCAACTCCAGACCTGTGCCCCGTGTGTAGGCGGTCGTGAGGGGATCATGGGAGGATTTATGGATAATCTCGCTAAAAAAGTGCAACTGGCTCATGGCCGAGATTAGCGTCACCCCGCCAATTAACGCCAATAACCAAATCAATCCCAAATGGGCATCGCTACTGATGGTGCCAAAATCATTGGAGCCAATAAAGATCTCGGCAGCCATGGCTGGCACCATAAAGAGAATCCCCTCCAGGGCGGTCAGCGGAAACACCCCCAACCCCGCCACCATAACAAAGGGGAGAAAGGCGTAACCCGTTACCAAGGAGCGGGCCATCTCGGAAAGCTGCAAGGGATATTCAGAGAAGAGCGCATGGGAGTAGATAAAAAAGAGCAACGGGATGGTGAGCATGGCCAACAGCCCTACATAGGCATCCCGCAGGCGGTCGGAGCGGTGAAAAACCACCGACAACGCACCAAATGAACCGGCGGCAATGAGACGCGCCACCGCCAGTGCGGGCCACATCTCCTGCGGCAGAAACAGCAGATCCAAAACCACCCACAACGGGGTAAGAATGGCAAAAATAGCCGAGACCAAACGTAAACGAGAGATCATCAGCACAGCGCGCTGCGCATCAATCAATTCGGAGTGGTAGCCGGGGAGCAACAGACCCAGCGGGTTGGTTTGGGTCTCGCCAAGCAGCTTTGCAAGCAACTTTTGTAACATAGCCCCCCCACTCTAAAAAGATAACACCCGATGCTGCAAACAGGGAATTTGTGACCGGCAGCGTGCAACCCGTGCGGGGTCTAGCGGTGCCAGCGCATAGCCTTCGCCATCGGCCACCCGCGCAACCACGCTGCCCCAGGGCTCTACGATCATGGAGCTGCCATAGGTTTTACGGTTGCCTGGATGCCGCCCCCACTGATTGGGCGCCAACAGGTGGCAGAAGTTTTCAACCGCCCGCGCCCGTAGCAGCAGCTCCCAATGCACCTGCCCCGTGGTTAACGTGAAAGCCGCTGGCACGGTGAAAATTTCCGCACCGGCATCGGTAAGGGCACGGTAAAGCTCGGGAAAACGCAGATCATAGCAGATCGAGAGACCAATGCGACCGAAGGGGCTATCCACCACCACAGGCTGGCTACCTGCCCGGATCATGTCTGACTCCCGATAGCCTTCACCACCGTTTAGGGTAACATCAAACAGGTGAATTTTGTCATAGCGGGCCACCACCTGCCCCTGGTCATTGACCACAAAGCTGCTATTGGCAACCCGCTGCGATTCTCCCACATCGGTGGGGATCGAACCCGCCACCACCCAAGCCCCATGGCGCTGGGCAAAAGCCTGTACCATCCTTAGACTTGGGCCATGTTGCGGGTCTTCCTGATGCGCCAATTTCTCTTTTTCATCTGCCCCAAAAAAGGAGAAATTTTCTGGCAACACCAAAAGCTTGGCTCCTGCCGTAGCCGCCTCTTCCAGCAACTGTTCGGCCCGCATAAGATTATGCACACGGTCATTACCGCTGTTGGTCTGGATAACCGCGGCCAATACCCCTTGAGCCTCGCTCATGTAACGCTCCCCAACCGAATTACAGCCCCAATAGAGGATCTAACTCACCATCCAATTCCAGCTCATACAGATCGTCGCAGCCCCCCACATGCCGATCCCCAATAAAAATTTGTGGCACCGTACGGCGCCCCCCCGACTTTGCAAGCATTTCATCCCGGCGGTCGGGCTGTTTATCGAGATTAATCTCGGTAAAATCCACGCCTTTTTTCTTAAACAGCTGCTTAGCACGCACGCAAAAGGGGCAGATGGTGGTGGAGTAGATGGTAATATCAGCCATGCTTAATCCTTACGGTTCTGTCTATAAGAGTACCGCCAAAGAGGGATCTTCCCTCCTAGAGCTCGCCTAGTGATGCGCACAAGCACCGCTTGGGGCATCAAAAAAACCGACAAATCCAGCGGATTTGTCCGCATAAATGTTGAAGTTGTTCATCCTACTTGCTGATTATATAAATGTAAACGATACTCCGCAGCACTTCTTGCCCCCCCCGGCCAGCCTGTTCATCCACCATAACGGGCGGTATCGCGCATCGCTTTGGCCAACACCATGACCGTAACCTGCCCAACACCCGATTTTTTGAGTGCTGCCGCAGCCTCTCGCACCGTGGCACCGGTGGTCATGGTATCATCCACCAGCAGCAGGTGCTCCGCGACCGCTCGCTCACCCCATTGAGCTCGAAAAACCCCGCGCATATTGGCCTCGCGGGCTTTGCGGTCCAGCCGGGTTTGGGGCAATGTCGCCACAGGCCGAAACAGCAAATCGGTAAGCAAGGGACGCCGTAGAGCCTTTGCTAAAGGCTTGGCCAGCAACGCCGCCTGATTAAAACCTCGTTTTCTTAGACGCTCTTCATGCAGCGGCACAGGCACCACCCCATCCACCTGCAATCCTTGCAGCTCACGGCCCAAACGAGCCCAACCCCAATGTGCGGCCATCGCCCCCCAGCGGCTTTTATCGGCAAATTTAGCCCCCAACAATAGCAGCGAGATGGGGGGCTCATAAGGGAACGCACACAAGGTCCGATCTTGCATCACCCCCACGCCCTGGCAGTGACCACAGCCGTTGGCCAAACTCATGGTCACCTCCTCACCACAGCGCCCACAAAGTTGGCTGGACAAGGTAGGTAGGCTGAGCCAGCACCCCTGGCAAAGGCTATATTTATCGCCCACATCAACCCCACACAGAGGGCAGTGATTGGGCAGTAACAGATTGAGCAGCGGATGATCCAACATCCCTTGCACCTTTGGTTAAGGATTTGCACCATAAGCACACTTACACTGCGACCCATTGTATGAGGAGTTTATCATGGAGCCCATGGTTCAAATGCCCGCACCCCTAGCCGCCCGCATTGATCCCCGCCGGGTACGCAGACTGCTGCAACGGGCGTTACCCCATGCACCGCTCCAAGATGGCCCGGTGGTGGAGAGTGCGCAAGTGCTGGTAGAACGCCTTGCCGAGCTGCGCATTACCCCCAAACGGCTCCTGCTGCTGGGCAGCCGCGACCTCATTTTAAGCCAAGCGCTTCAGCACCAATGGCCCAAAGCGCATGTGGTTACACAAGTCCTAGAGCATGGCTGGGCAACCCGCTTGCGCCCGCCCCCCAGCCGGGGTCTGTTTAAAACCACCCACGCCCCCTATCTCTGTGCAGATTTAACCGAGCTCCCCTATGCCGACAGCAGCTTTGATGGGGTAATCTCTAACCTAACCCTGCACTGGAGCCCCGACCCCAGCCGTACCCTAGCGGAGATCCGCCGGGTATTACGGGGGAACGGTTTTTTATTGAGCTCCCAACCCGGTGCAGACAACTTTCGCGAACTGCGCAGCGCCCTTGCCCAGTTGGACCAAACCCACTATGGACGCATCTTCCCGCGTTTACCCCGGGGCGTAGATATTCAACAGGTGGGGGATTTGCTGGCCAGCAGCGGCTACACGCTACCCTTTACCGACAAAGAGTCGGCTAACTTTCCCATCCCCGATCTGGCCACCTTGCTCGAAGAGTTCCGTGGCATGGGAACCGGCAACCCCCACCAGCAACGCCCGTTGGGTTTAGCCCCGCGTAGATGGTTGCACGAGCTGGAACACCTCTACCGACAACAACAACAGTGCGGCCCCAACGACCCCCTACCCGTGCAATTAGAGATTATCTTTGCCGTCGGATGGAAAGCCCCAGACCCATCGGGCAACAACCTTAAACTGCCGCCCAGCCCCTAATATTTATGGCGTCCAAAACGGTCATTTTGCCTTAGCCCAGGCCTTTTGCACAAAAATAGAACGAAAAGCGTTCCTATTTTGTCCTAAAGCCATTTTTCCGTTTACTTCGGGGGGGAAGTGCATAGACTGGATAGTATGTTATGGGTTTTATTCCTTACACTTTTGTCTAACTGGCGTATACATTTATGAGTATGTCTTATAATGACTGATCTTGGCTCGCCAACGGATACCGACCTTCTGAAATCCTTAACCGTACTGTATGCGGAGGATAATGAAGAGATTCGCGATCAACTCTGCATTTTCCTTAGACGCAGGGTCGGTACCCTGTTGACCGCAGACAATGGCGAATCTGGCTTGGCACTCTATCGTCAAGCCAAACCCGACATGATCATTACCGATATTCTTATGCCCAAGATGGATGGCCTTTCCATGGCCCGCGCCATCCGCAATGACGACACCCAAACCCCCATTATCGTCACCACCGCGTATAATGACGAAAACTTTTTTATGCGGGCCATTGAGCTGAGCATTGATCAATATGTGCTCAAACCTACCGATCCTTACCAGTTAATCAATGCGGTGTTGCGCTGTGGACGCAACCTCTGGCGTCAGCGTGAACGCGAAGCCGCCAACCAATATGCCCGCTTTTTGTTGGACATTCAGACCAACCCCCTCGCCGTGATCAACGAAGGCGCCATTGAGCACCTAAATAAAGCCTTTATTCAGTTTTTAGGGGTTGAAGATCTGGCTGCCTTTCGTGAACAGCAAAAATCTGGGCTGGATATCCTGCTTATTTTAGGGGAGCGCAGTTACTCCCTAACCAAAGAGAGCGCCCAGATCAGTAACGCCCTGCTGGAAGCAGGAGATGCCCAAGCGATTGTTTACCTACGTTGCGCAGGGGGCGGCTGTCAAGCGCTTAAAAAACAAGATGACCTGCAACGCAGTGTTGAGTTACGTCCCTTTGCGGCCTCAGTCAACCTTTTAGAGGGCCACAATAAGCTGGTGTTTACCTTTGCTGATATTGCCAGTATCGAATCCCATATGCGTAAGTTAGAAGAGATCGCCTTTACCGATGGCTTAACCGGCGTTGCCAACCGTGCCAGTCTCCAACAAATCCTCAATGCCGAGATGCAGCGAAGTCGGCGCCATGGCGGCACCTTCTCCATTATCCTCTTTGACATTGACCACTTTAAGCAGGTTAATGACAACTTTGGTCACCAAGTTGGGGATGATGTGCTACGCCTACTCGCCAGCACCATTGCCGATAATCTACGGGCCACCGATACCATCGCCCGTTGGGGGGGCGAAGAGTTTATGGTGGTCTGTCCAGAGATCAATATTGAAGCCGCCCACCGGCTGGCCGAAAAGCTACGCCAACTCATTGAGCACATTACCTTTCCCGAGGTCAAGCAGATCACCAGCAGCTTTGGTGTTACGCAGTTTCAAAAAAACGATCAATCCCGCAGCTTGACCCAACGAGCCGATTGCGCCCTCTATCGGGCTAAGGAGGGGGGCCGCAACCGCGTAGAACAAGAAGCCCCCGCCCCTGACGAGAATAACGACACCCCCACCAACACCGCCCTAGGAGATCATTCCAGAGCCGATCTCCACCCCCCTTCGCTTAGAACTTAGAGCCGCCGCCCCAACTGCACGGCGGCCCTTTTGCCCTAGACTAAGGGTAAGTCAACCCCTGTTCGGCAAACAGTTGCGCAAGCAAGGGTAGGTCCGCAGGGGGAAACGTCAGTTGGCGCAAGCTGGGCAGTTCAAACCACGCTACCGCATGCACATCCAACGCCTGTGGAGTGCCGTAAAAACGGCCTACCCGAAACAGCGGCATAAGCAGATGAAAGGTGCCATAATCATGGGAAACGAAGGCCCACGGAGTGAGCGCCTCGATCTGTAGCCCCACTTCCTCTTCAATCTCCCGTACCAGGGCCTGTTCGGGGCTTTCACCCGGATGCAACTTGCCCCCCGGGAACTCCCAGTGCAGCGCCAAGTGCCCCCCACGCTTACGCTGGGTCAACAGCACCCGATTCTCTTGCATGATCAGCGCAGCCGAGACCAATAAGAGGGGCTTTTCTGCATCCTTGTTTTTGTGGCTCCCCCCTTGTTCCATCCTTTTTCGCCCGTTCATGGCAGACCTTTTAGGCCGAAAAAAGACGGGCAATCAGCCCTCTTTTCGGGTGCTCTGACATCTCACACTTGGTGCTCGCTTGTTGCCATTGGGGCACCGGTTGAGGCTGCTCTTTGGAGAAAATCCACCAGGGTAAAATACCGCCGCTGCCCCCGCAGCCACAGCCCGCCCGCTTGGGATGGTAAATTTTTATCAGCCTGGGCTCTTCCTGGCTCTGCACATAGACCATGGTGCTCCAGACCCCTTTTTCCGCGGCCAAGATCTCCTCGACCAAGGTTAGGTAGTGGGCACGGGCAGCTTGTGCGGTGAGTGGCGTATGGGGTTGATCCAGATTTTCCGGCTGAACCGCATACCAATCGCCATGTTGGGCTAGGCGCTCTCCCAGGGCGCGGGCATCTTCCAACCGGAACATGCCATCGAAGGAGCCTTTTAGACGTTCGTTAAACATCAATACTTCCATCCTTGTGCAACTCAGGTCAAAATGGTGTGTTGCTTCACTATATCTGTTTTGTCCCCTTTTGACGAGGCGTTACCTATGGCTGTCGGCACCCCCATTATTCCAGAACTGCCTGCCATTGCGGGTTTTCGTGCCGCTGCGACGGCGTGTGGCATTAAAAAAAATGAGACCCTAGACCTTACCCTGGTCGCCATGCAGGCGGGCACCAGCGTGGCTGGTGTCTATACTAAAAATCGCATCGTTTCCCCCACTGTCACCCTTTGTCGGGACCGGCTTAAGGAGCGCGAAGCCCGTGCTTTGCTGGTTAACTCCGGCAATGCCAATGTGAGCAATGGTCCACAAGGGATGCTGGACGCCCTCTCCAACGGCAAAACGGTAGCCGACCAACTGGGCGTAGAAGATCGCCAAGTCTTCATCTCTTCGACCGGGGTTATTGGCGCCGCACTGCCCGTGCATAAGATTAATGCGGCCATTCCGGGTTTGGTGGAAAATTTACAACCGGGCAATTGGTTACAGGCCGCACGGGGCATTATGACCACCGACACCTTTGCCAAGGTTGCCGTGCGTCACAGCCAGATTGATGGCACCCCTATCACTATGGTGGGCATGGCCAAAGGATCGGGTATGATCCACCCCAACATGGCGACCATGCTGGCCTATCTGTTTACCGATGCCGCCGTTAGTAGCGAGCTGTTGCAAACCCTGCTTAACCGGGCCGTGCAGTTAAGCTTTAATAGCATTACGGTGGATGGGGACTGCTCCACCAACGACACCCTCATGCTGTTTGCCTCTGGGGCCGCGCCACATACCCCCTTGGCAGATGAAGATGACCCACGTCTTGCCCCCTTTGCCGAAATGCTCAATGATCTGGCTATGGAACTGGCCCAGTGGATTGTGCGAGATGGTGAAGGTGCCAGCAAGTTTGTTACCGTACAGGTGCGTGGCGCCCAAGATGAGACCGCTGCCCGGCAAGTGGCCATGAAGGTGGCCACCAGCTCCTTGGTTAAAACCGCCTTTGCGGGTTCTGACCCCAACTGGGGGCGCATCTGTATGGCGGTAGGTTCGGCTGGAATTGCTATTGAAGAGGATCTGATTGATATTTTTCTAGGGGATGTGCAAATCGTTAACCGAGGCCAGCGTGACGCCGCTTATACCGAAGAGCAGGGACAGGCGGTCATGAACGAGGCAGAGATTGGTATTACCATTGATCTCAACCAAGGAGAGGCCCAAGCCACCATCTGGACCTGTGACCTTACCCATGATTATGTGTCGATTAATGCCGACTATCGCAGTTAAGCCCGCAAGATCAAAGCTTACAAACCGCCCTCTCGCTGGCTGAGGGCGGTGAACCAACGCCCCGTAAAAAAGCTCTGGCCAAGGTATGGGTCAGCGCTTTTTTACGGGGCACACCGAAGTCACCCCCCTTGCGGTTATCCACCTGGGATAGCGCGGCACGCCTTGGATAAAACGGTACTCAATCCACCAGACTCATGGCCCTTTGTTGGATCTCCCGCACCACCTCAGCTTGGCGCTGATAGACAAACTGCGAGATAAATACCTCAGAACTGGTATCGGGTTTAATGCTTACCCCCAACATGGTTTTGCCGCCCACCCACTCTTTAACCGCCACAATACTGCCCGAAACCCGTAGGGTCTGACCCTTTTTCTCCAGCACCATATTGCACTCTACCGGCTCGCCAAAGGGAATGGGGGTTCCACCACACACCACCCCCATACCGGTCGCGGAAATATCCAACAGCTCCCCACTCAGTTTACGCCCATCCCCTAATACCACCACATTGACGGGATCTTTAGGCTTAACCCGAATATGGTTACGATCCCCCGCACCGAGTTCGGTAAAGGTGAGGTTTTTTAACTCCACCTCCTGCTTTTCACGGTTTAGGAACACCACATCGGCGCGAATGGGCGCGGGTAACATGCTATCCTTGATCAAGGTAGAACGGTCTTCACCCACCACAAAGCTTTGGAACTTATGCAGCTTTAATACGGCATTTCCCTTCATCTCTAAAATAGAGACAATCTTCGCATTGTAGCTAATGGGTACCCCTTTATAGATATTAAAACAGGCAGGCTCCCCCCCCTGTTCCATCAACAATTTCAGCGCTTCAATCGGGGTTACGCGGGGCTCTTGCTCTTCTGCCTCCTCATCATCCACAAAGACCGAAGCCTCTTCATCCTCCAAACGGGCTGCGCCACTCTGGGCATCACTCTTGGGTGCTGACGTTTTTTCTTCGCTGCTACTTTTTGCGGTAATGCTTTCCTTGCCCTGGTTTTTTTGCAGCTCATCCTCAGCAGCTTGCACCTGAGCATCATCCAGACCACTGGCCGAAAGCACCTCTTTAAAAGCCACCGCATTAAAGTGCTTAAAAGCCTCCAGCTGCCGCTGTAACCGCAATTCCAACCACTTTTGCAGATCTTTTTCCATCGCTTTCATGGTGGCGGCCAGGGCACGATTTTGTTTAATAAACCCCTCATACGCCTGTTTTTGCTGATTATTTATGGGGGGTAATTTGGCACTGTTAATGCCAGGATAAAAATGTTTATAGTACAGATAGCCGGCGGCGGGCGCATGGTTTTTATCCACCGCAGCGTCCCCGTGCAAACGACGGATCTGTGTAAAAAAATGGCGTACAAAGTGAGGGGCGTACTGTTTGTAAAAGGGCAACAGCACACGCAGGGATTGCTCCTCACCTGGGGTAACGGTCATACTGGTTTCCTTAATTATCAGAGATTCGATTGAACCTAGCTGGCCCGGCGGCTCATAACCCGGCATGGCTCAATCGTACCATGCCCACAGAAAACTCTCTAGCGAGCGTTGTGTAAGAAAGTGTAGGGCAAGCGCCCGACACTTTCCAGCCCCAAAATATTTAGCCGCCCATTGGAGTTGCCATGCCAGCATCAGCCCCCATTCAGCTGCTTAACCCATTCGATCCCCAGCGCCACTGGCCGCTGGTTGAAACGGTTTTGTTGGATATGGACGGCACCCTTTTGGACCGCCACTTTGACGACCATTTTTTTTTGGAGAGCGTGCCAAACCATTATGCTCAACAGAAAAATTTACCCCTAGATCAAGCTCGTACCGAGGTACTGCACGCCTACCAGCAGGTGGAAAGCACCTTATTATGGTACGATCTGGACTATTGGAGCCGCACCCTGCACATGGACATCCCCCTGCTTAAACGGGAGGTGGCCCATTTAATTGCCGTACACCCCCACGTCTGCCCCTTTTTAGAGCGCGTGCGTGCCACGGGCCGCCCCCTCTATCTGGTGACCAACGCCCACAGCGCCTCATTATCGTTAAAAATGCAGCGCACCCCCATTGGCCGTTACTTTGACCGTATTCTCTCCAGCCATGAGCTAGGTCTGCCCAAAGAAGACCCCAATTTTTGGCCCCTTTTACAACAACAACTTGGGTTTAACAAGGCATCGACCCTATTGGCAGAGGATTCTGAACCGGTGCTCCGGAGCGCAGCCCACTACGGGATCGCCTTTCCCTTGCATATTGCTGCACCCAGCTCAGTGCTGGCCCCGCAGTTTAGCACACAGTTTAGCTCTTTTCGGGATTTCTCCCAACTGCTGCCACCCTGCTAGCCCCTTAGCAACGCTTGCACCCGGCCTCAGTCAGCTCTTCTGGCGTTGTCATCTCGGCTGTTTGCCAATCTTGGATATGGTGCAGGACAATGCCCGCATAGTCGGCAATATCTTTAGCCCGTGGATCATCATAGGCCTCGGCATAAAAGACCTCTTTTACCCCAATATTCGCCAGCGCCCCCATGCATGCACCACAGGGATGGGTGGTTACATAGACCCGACACCCCTCCAGTTTAATACCGTGTCGCCCGGCATTGGCAATACCATTGGCCTCGGCATGGGCGCAGACACATAACCCCAAGCCCTGACCGCTGGGCACCCCAGCCTCGCGCCGCGCACAGCTGGTGGGGTGTGGATAACCACTGGGCACCCCATTAAAACCGGTGGCAAGCAGCCGCTTATCCCGCACAAACACCGCGCCAACCCGCCGGCCCGATGCACAGGTGCTCATCTCTGCCGCCAATTTGGCAACGCGCATCCAATGAATATCCCAACTGGGTCGGCTCATCTTTGGCTTCCTTCTGGGTAGAGTGGCACCACCACGGCACGAACCTACTCTATCGGTTTATGGGAGCCGTTGCATAAGCGATCCGCTCACTGCCCAAAAATCAGCCCGCATCCCCACCCCTAAAGGCCCCGGCCACACAGCCCTTAGCAAGTATAGATACACGTTTTTAATCTGATCGCCCCATGACTCTATAAAAAAATCACTGCACCAACGAATCCCGCTTGCTTGCGACACCCCCACCCGGCAACATAGGCGTTTATGCTAAAATAGTGCTGCTGTCTTATTTGGAGCCGCGTATGAATTTGGACCCTCAACAGATCCAGGAACTGCAATCTGGTTTCTCCGCTGATCCCTTTGCCGTGCTCGGTCGCCACGACCAGCCCGATGGACAGGTGGCCGTCACTGTGCTCAGCCCCCGCACAGAGCGGCTATTTTTAACCAATATCGGTCAGGAAATGACGCGCATACCGGACAGCGATCTGTTCCATTGGTGTGGTGATGGACGCGCACTGCCCTACCATTATCGTTTGCGCCGAGTGGATGCCCACGGCAGCCAAACCGAATTTCATGACCCCTACAGCATGCCACCGATGATTGGTGATCTGGACCGCCATCTCTTTAATGAGGGCACCCACCACCATGCCGGCCAGTTTTTAGGCGCTCACCGTATGGAGGTGGAGGGCATTCGTGGGGTCTGTTTTGCCGTTTGGGCCCCCAATGCCCAACGGGTAAGTGTGGTGGGGGATTTCAACCAATGGGATGGCCGTATCCACCCCATGCGCCTGCACCAAGATAGCGGCATTTGGGAGATCTTTATCCCCGCGCTGAAACGGGGCGAACATTATAAATATGAAATTCGTACCACCAACGGTGCCTTGCTGCTCAAAAGCGACCCCTACGGCCATGCTCATCAACTACGCCCAGAAAATGCCTCGATCATCACAGAACCGAGCAACTACCCCTGGCATGATGAGGTGTGGATGCGTGCTCGCAGCCGCTTTAATTGGCAAAAAAAACCCATTAGCATTTACGAGGTACACTTAGGTTCCTGGCTCGATGCTGCCACGGACCCCTTTCCCAACTATCGGGAGCTCGGCAAACGCTTGGCCCGCTACTGTAGCGAAATGGGCTTTACCCATGTGGAACTGATGCCCATCAATGAACACCCCTTTGATGGCTCCTGGGGCTACCAAAGTACCGGTTATTTTGCCGTCACCTCCCGCTTTGGCGATGGGGATGATTTTCGCGCTATGGTGGACCAACTGCACGGCGCCAATATTGGGGTTATCCTAGACTGGGTGCCGGCGCATTTTCCTAAAGATGCCCACGGTTTGGGGCAGTTTGATGGCACAGCCCTGTATGAACATCAAGACCCCCGCCTTGGGGAGCATCAGGATTGGGATACGCTGATTTTTAATTTTGGCCGTCTTGAGGTCAAATCTTTCCTTATATCCAGCGCCCTACACATGCTCACCCGCTACCATCTGGATGGTCTACGGGTCGATGCCGTAGCCTCCATGCTCTACCTGGACTACTCCCGCGAGGATTGGTTGCCCAACAAATATGGTGGCCGGGAAAATCTGGAAGCGATCACCTTTTTACGCGAACTTAACCAGGCGGTTCACCATGACTGCCCCGGCGTGTTGATGATCGCTGAAGAGTCCACAGCTTGGCCACAAGTTACCCGTCCCCCTGAGTTGGGCGGATTGGGTTTTAACATGAAGTGGAATATGGGCTGGATGAACGATACCTTGAGCTATTTCAGCAAGGATCCCATCCACCGAAAATATCACCATGATAATCTGACCTTCAGCCTTTATTATGCGTTTTCAGAAAACTTCACCCTGCCTTTTTCCCATGATGAGGTGGTACACGGCAAAGCCTCTATGCTGGGCAAAATGCCGGGGGATGAGTGGCAGCGGTTTGCTAACCTGCGCCTTCTTTACACCTACATGTTTACCCATCCGGGGAAAAAGCTGCTGTTTATGGGATGCGAATTTGGTCAAAGCCAGGAGTGGAACTTTAGCCAAGCCCTACCGTGGGAACTGCTGGAGCACACTTTTCACAAGGGTTTACAACAACTGGTCAAGGATCTTAACCTGCTCTATTGCAAGGAAACCGCCCTGCACGAGCGGGACTTCACCCCCGATGGCTTTCAGTGGATCGACTGTCACGACAGTGACCAATCCATTATTAGCTTTCAGCGTAAATCCAGCGAGGGTGAGGTGGTGGTACTGCTCAACTTTACCCCCATCCCCCGAGACAATTATCGCATCGGCGTACCCCGCCCAGGTCTTTATAAAGAGATCTTCAATGCCGACTCAGGCCACTATGGGGGCAGCAACTATGGCAATGGTATGAGCCAGTTACTAACCGAACCCTACCCTTGGATGAACCAGCTTCAATCGTTGGTGCTTAATGTTCCCCCTATGGCGGGAATTATCCTACGCTGTGAGCAAGAAGGGTAAACCGCCCCCCCTTTGCACCACAAAAAAAGGCCAGGAGCAGATCGCTCCTGGCCTTTTTTTGTGGTAAACAGCTTGGTCGTGTCAATCAATTTCCAACTCGTCAAACTGGTGCAGCACCGTCACCAACTCCATGACCGCTTGAGCCGCCTGCTCTTCATCTTCGGTCATCACCAAGGCTTGCATAATATCGGTAATGGCCAGCCAGAGTTCCAGATGCTCAAAATCAATTTGCGCAGCCACAGCGGCCATCTGGTTCATGGTATCTTTACGGCGTTTAATCATGCTTTGAATGCTCTTGACCGCATCGACATCCAGATCCTTGGCATTGGCAATTTTTAGATCCAAGGTGACCGGTTCGGTAGGATCGACCCCCACATTACCCTGGGCCCGGTAGAGGGCATGGTCCAGCATGGCCGCCAAAAAATGGCGCAGTGTCAACTTGTCATTCACCATCCTCTGACGGGTAGAGCGCCACTCAAACAGGGCGAACAGAAAGACCATCAAGCCGCCCTGCAAGGCAAAACTGATCAATACCGGCAGGATGCTCAGGCTAAAATCGGTTTCCCAATAGAGCACGATCATCAACAAGGGCACGGCGGTTAAAAAGATTAACAGCAGAACCAGATAGAAAGATAGCAGACGCTTCCAAAAGGGCATCTCTACCTCACGCGTCATCGCTAAGGACATCACAAAGCCTCGTACCTAAGAGTGGGCCACCAGACGGAGGCGTCTCCCCCCATCATGCCCTTGCCAAAGCAACATATGGGATACACCTAGCGACATGAATGCAATACCGGGACCACCCTTAACACTCGCACCCTAGCGCCAACCGAAAACAAGCCTATTTATGGGGGGATTTACAGAGCACCCCGCAGCTATGCGGCCCCATGCCCGGTTTCGTCAGCCCGAGTATGGGGCTCAAAACGGGTAGAGGGCCACGCTTCAGCCCGGTAGCCACACTGCTCCAACAAACCCCGCATGGCGCGGGGGGGCGGTGCGCTGACATTGATGGGCGCTTTACTGGCGGAGATGGGCAAAATAATCTGTCGTGCGTGCAGATGCAGGGTAAGCTGCGGCTCACTGGGGGCCGCGCCATACTGGAGGTCCCCCTCGATAGGCAAGCCCACATGGGCGCAATGCACGCGGATTTGGTGGGTACGTCCCGTTTTAGGGGTAAGCTCCAACCAGCTATGGGTGGCGCTACGCCCCAACACCCGATAGAGGGTAAGAGATGACTTGCCTTGCTCTGGGTCCACCACCATACGCCAGCCCTGTTGCGCGGTGCTGATTTTATACAGAGGAAAATCCATACTGCCCTGCGCTTGCGGCGGTCCCCCCTGCACCACCGCCCAGTAGGTTTTTTGCACCTTCCCTTGGCTAAAGAGTTTGCCTAACTTGCTTAATGCTTTAGCATGGCGACCCAAAACCAGACAGCCACTGGTGTCACGGTCCAGCCGATGTGCTAAGGCAGGCGCTTTGGGCAGCCCAAAGCGCAAACCACCAAACAACGCCTCTAAATTGGCACCGCCACCGGGTCCGGCATGCACGGGAATACCCGCCGGTTTATTGATAATAAGCAAAAGACCATCGCGATAGAGCAAGCGCGATTCCAGGTCGTTCGCTGTTATCGTTTTTGTTTTCATCTTGTTACACCAGTTTTTAAGAGCATGGAAAAGTGGGTGGTAAAGAATCTTCTGCGTGGGGTTGCAACATCACCTGTTGCAACTGCTCGCCAACCTGTATGATAACCCCCTCGTGGGAGAGCCCATCCCCCAAGCTGTAGCGAAACCCGTAGACCCGGCGGATCTGTAAGGCCAGCCGTTGCGGGTGCCGTTCCAGGCGCATACTGGTGAGATAGGCTGCACCATCCAGCAGGGAGGCTCCCATCTCTTGACACACCTGATAGGCGGTACGCACGGCCCGCTCACGGGCCTGCATTTGATAGTACCAGAGCAGCCCTACCAGCGCGGTACAGAGCAACCATAAGGTTGGATCGGACATGGAACTCCCCTTCATTCACGTGGCGGGCGCTTAAAGCGACTGTCATACACTACTTGAGTATACTGCAATGGCGCTTCTGGATCTGAAAAAGATTCGCTTGGGCTACGGTGGCCCGCTTCTGCTTGACGGCGTGGATTTTACCATTGAATCGGGCGAACGGGTATGTTTGGTCGGTCGCAATGGTAGCGGCAAAACCACCCTGTTTAAAGTCGTGGCGGGGGAGGTACTACCCGATGATGGCGAGGTCGCCTTGGCGAAGGGCTTAAAGGTGGCCCGCATGATCCAAGATGTGCCCGGTGCCCTGGAGGGCAGCGTATTTGACATTGTGGCCCAGGGGCTGGGGGAAACCGGCGAACTGATTGCCCGCTACCACCACGCCATGCTGTCGGGAGATGTCGAGGCCATGCACACACTGCATGACCAACTGGATGCCACCCCTCAGGGGTGGAATGGTCAACAGCAGATTGAATCGGCCCTCTCCCGGCTCAATCTGGATGGCGATCAGCTATTTGCCAACCTCTCGGGCGGGCTCAAACGGCGCGCCTTGATGGCCCGTGCGGTGGTCTCTCAACCCGATTTACTGCTGCTGGATGAGCCCACCAACCACCTAGATATTCCCTCCATTGAGTGGTTAGAAAGCTTTTTAAAAAGCTACCGGGGCACCCTGCTGTTTATTACCCACGACCGCCGCTTTTTACGCGCCTTAGCGACCCGCATTGTGGAGCTGGACCGTGGCCAACTGACCAGTTGGCCTGGGAATTATGATGCCTACCTACAGGGCAAGGCCGATCTGCTGCTGGTCGAAGAGAAACAGAACGCCCGCTTTGATAAAAAGTTGGCCCAAGAGGAGGCGTGGATTCGTCAGGGCATAAAAGCCCGGCGCACCCGCAATGAGGGTCGTGTACGGGCGCTGCAAGCGCTGCGTTTAGAGCGCCGCGCCCGGCGTGAGCTCTCCGGTAGCGCCAAAATCTCCATTCAGGAGGCCTCCCGTTCCGGTCGTCTGGTGGTGGAGTGCGATAAGGTTGGCTTTAGCTATGCCGATACCCCTTACATCCGGGATCTTACCACCACCCTTATCCGTGGCGATAAAGTGGGCATTGTGGGGCCCAATGGCTGTGGTAAAACCACCCTACTTAATCTGCTATTGGGCAAATTAAAGCCCCAAAGCGGTGAGCTCAAACTGGGTACCCGCTTGGAGATTGCCTATTTTGACCAGCATCGCGCCAGTCTAGACCCCAATGCTACGGTGCAGGATAGCGTTGCCAATGGTCGTGATCGCCTTGATGTGAACGGAGAAAATCGCCATGTTATCGGCTATTTACAAGATTTTCTCTTTTCCCCAGAGCGGGCCCGCTCACCGGTTTCTGTGCTGTCGGGTGGGGAGCGCAATCGACTGCTGCTGGCCAAACTGTTTGCCCAGCCCGCCAACATGTTGGTATTGGACGAGCCGACCAATGATCTGGATGCCGAAACTCTGGAGTTGTTAGAGTCCCACGTGGTCAATTTTAATGGCACTGTATTGGTGGTGAGCCATGATCGGGAGTTCCTTAACAATGTGGTCTCCTCCACCCTCGTATTTGAAGGGGATGCCTTGGTTAAGGAGTACCCAGGCGGCTATGATGACTGGTTAGAACAGCGCCCTGCCGTCGCCGTGGAGAGCAAACCCAGCCTCAAGCCCGCCTCGCCGCAAAAGAGCACCAAAAAGGCGGTTAAGCTCACCTATAAAGATCAACGGGCATTGGAGACCTTGCCTGCCGAGATTGAGCAGTTGGAAGGGGAAAAAGCGGCATTAGAGGCGCTGCTTGCCGACCCGGCCATGCATCTGCGGGAAAACGTGGAGCAGGCCAATCAAGCCACCGAGCGGTTGGCCAAGCTGGAGGCAGAATTGGAAGATAAATATCACCGCTGGGATGTGCTGGAGTCCAAGGCGGCGGGCTGAGCCGCTCATGCCCTGCACGCGGGCCATGCCACCGGGTGCGGCGCTGATCCTGAGCCAAGGGGCCGGATCAGTCGCCCACCACCACCCGGTTACGGCCCTGATTCTTGGCTTGGTAGAGCGCGGCATCGGCGGTGGCGATGAGTTCACTCACGCTATCCACGGTGCCGCTGGTTTGCGCCACCCCTAATGATATGGTAATGCCGGAAAGAGAGTTGCCCTCATCATCCTTAATTTCCAGCGCCTCCACCGCAGTACGCAGTCGCTCGGCGATCATACGCCCCGATACCGCATCGGTATCGGGCAGCACCACAGCAAACTCTTCACCACCGTAACGGGCAGCAATATCACCAGGGCGTAGATGCAGGCTGATGGTATGCGCCAGTGCAATGAGCGCCTCATCCCCCCCTTGGTGACCGTGGGTATCGTTGTAGCGTTTAAAGTGGTCTACATCCAGCATGATTAAAGAGAGCGGGTTTTGGCTGTGCTCGACCCGCCGCATCTGCCGCTGCATGCTCTCATCAAACCAACGCCGGTTGTAGATACCGGTGAGGGGATCCACCTTGGCAAAGGTTTCTAACTTACGCTGTCGCTCCGACCCCTCAATAATCACCCGATTATTATTGCGCATACGTTTAGAGAGTATATTCAATAAATTACATGCAAGGGTATGGGATGAGTGAATTAAAGACCATACCCGACTTTCATCAATGCTGAGCAGTTTGGTGGCACCCTCGGCAAGGACATAGGCCGACGCCCGCCCTTGATCAATGATAGAGAGCTCACCAACGCAGGAACCGGTTTCCAAAATCAACAAGGGTTCGGTCTGGATTCCCCCCAAATGGACCCGCGCCTGCCCCTCTAACAGCACATAGAGCGCATCGTTGGGATAGTCTGGCGAGATGATAATATCATCATGCTGCATGGTGTAGACCCAGCAATCTTCCAGCACATAAGCGACGGATTCATAGCCGACCCCATAAAACAGGTGGAGCTGATCGTATGATTCACCTTGATATTTTGTTTTTTTCATCACACGACCTTTATGCTTAGAGGCACCTTGTATCACCGAGCACCATTTTTACCAGTTACACAGAATTAGACAAGCATTTACACACCCTAGCGGTTGGTTTATGGACCCAGCTAGGATAAAACAGTGATTTAGGGCTAGAGGGTGACGCCATAAAAAAACTAACCTATGGAAAATATGGATACTTTCTAACGAGCATTGAGCAATCATCGTAGACGGGGCAGGAATAATGGTGATTTTTTTTAGGTTCCATTGTCCTGTTCGGCACATTTGGTACACTTGGCACTACTCTTTGCCGTTTGAACTTCATGGGTTTTCTAACCGATGCTAACATGCCAACCACTGACAAACCATTGCTTTGCTCTGCTCACAGCGCTCTGCTTACTGCTACCCATCCAGCTTGCCCACGCCGAGCAGCCGCTGATTCATCACGAGCTGATTGTCACCCTCTACCCTGACCGCCACCATATTGAGGTACGGGATGCCATACGCCTGCCCGAGGCTTGGCAGTCGCAAAAATTAAGTTTTTTGCTCTCAGACAAACTGCAAATTTCCGCCATGGAGGGACGCACCATGACGGATATGGCGCGGGTGGTGGACCCCACTCAGCAGGGCGGCTTTCACACTTACCAGCTCGCTCCTTACCTGCCAAACGAGCAGGAAAAACAAGAAAAAGCGCCCATTCCCCAATTAATCCTGCGCTACAGTGGCAAAATTGAGAGCACCATGCAGCAGCCAGTCTCCGGTTATCGGGGTGGGGCGACCATCTCCACCGGGGGCATTGGTGAAGAAGGGGTGTTTTTAGGGGGTGGCACCGGTTGGGTACCCTATTTTGAAGGTGCGCTTAACCATTTTCGTCTCACCGTCATTATGCCCCAAGGCTGGCGCAGTCTCAGTCAGGGCAAACCGCTCAGCCACACCCAGGAGCGTGACCGTATGGTGGATGTGTGGGAGGCCCCGCACCCCACCGAAGCGATCTATCTCCATGCGGGGCAGTGGCACCGCTACAAAAAACAGGTCACGACCCGCCATGGTCAACAGCCCCTGCTGCTGGCTGTGCTGCTGCGTCAAGCCGACGAGCCCTTGGCCCAAAGCTATCTGCAAGACACCCTAGACTATATTAACCTCTATGAAGATCTGATTGGCCCATACAGCTACGATAAATTTGTGCTGGCCGAAAATTTTTGGGAAACCGGCTACGGTATGCCCTCTTTTACCCTGCTGGGATCGCAAGTCATTCGGCTACCCTTTATCCGCACCTCCAGCTACCCCCATGAGATTTTGCACAATTGGTGGGGCAACGGCGTGTTTGTGGATTATGCCCAAGGCAACTGGAGCGAGGGACTCACCGCCTATATGGCCGACTATCTGCTACAAGAACATAATCACCAAGGGGTACTCTATCGCCATACCACCCTCAGCAAATATGCCGGCTTTGTGCGCCGTGAAAACGATTTTCCCCTCACCCATTTTACCAGCCGTCACGATGGGGCAAGCCAAGCCATTGGTTATGGTAAGGGTTTGATGTTTTTCCATATGTTACGGCGCCATTTGGGGGATAAGATGTTTATCCAGGGATTGCGCAGTTTTTACCAGCAGTACCGCTTTAAAGCCGCCAGTTACGCCGATTTACGCCGTACTTTTGAGCAAATCTCTAGCATGGATTTGCGCCCCTTTTTCACCCAATGGACGCAACGCGCCGGAGCCCCTGAATTGGAGCTGGAAGCGACCAGCATCCAGCCCGATGGCCGTGGTTGGCGTCTGAATTTTACCCTGCTGCAAAAACAGCCTGGAGCGCCCTACCAGCTTCAAGTTCCCCTCCAAGTCACTTTGCAAGGAGAGAGCCAGCCCCAACCCTTGGTTATTCCCATGCAGCGCCTTAACCAAACGGTTTCACGCTACTTTTCCAGCCGCCCTGAGCGGTTGGATATTGACCCTGCCTTCGACCTTTTCCGTACACTGCACGCCGGGGAGATTCCCCCTACCCTTAGCGCACTGTTTGGGCATCCCCACATCCTAGCGGTGCTCCCCAGTAAGGGCCCCTTAGCGGAGCAACAAGCCCTGCGCCGACTGGTGCATGCCTGGGGGTTGAGCAGCGTGCAGGATGACCAGTTAACCAATCTACCCACTGATCAAGCCTTGTGGATCTTAGGGCAGCACAACCGCTTCCGTGAGCAAGCCCTAGCCCCCCTGCGCAACCAAGGGGTTGAGGTGGTTCACAACCAGATCACCCTGGCTGGTAAACCCTACGAACTGGCCAAACACAGTGTCGTGACCGTTACCCGCCAGGGCAAGCAACCCATCGCTTGGCTTAGCCCCCAGGCGGACCAGATTGACGCCCTCATCCGCAAGTTACCCCATTATGGGGCCTATGGGCATCTGCTCTTTGCAGGGGATAGCAGCGAAAATCTGTTGCGCGGCAAATGGAGCCAGACCCAATACCCTCTCTCGGTGGTGTTCGACGCCCAAGGCCAAGCCAGCACCGCCCAGAGCGCCCCTACCCTAGCCCCCGAGCTAAGCTTGACGGCCCCTTAGCGCCAGCCTCCGCTCGCTGTGGTGGGATCGTATCGGCTCTGAGCGTAAGGATTAACCGAGCTAAGCAGGGTGGCGATTCACGCTAACGAAAAACGGGGCAACGCGGTGGCACCCTTGCAGACCAAAAAAAGGGGGGCGGAAGAATAGGCTTGATTGAATACGGGGGAGATTGCGCTTACGCCGCGATGCAACCTACCGAAAAGGGGATGGGCGGCGCAACTTATGGATGGCTAAAACGCCCAAACAGGCGCTGCCACATCCGTTTAGCCCAGGAGGAAGGCCGGGGTTTATGCTGCTCTAAGGCCGCATAAACCGGCAAAATCCAAGTTTGACTGCGCACTTTTTCCAGGGGCATCCCCTGACTGCGCAGCAGCAGATTTTCATAGCTGTGCAGCAGGCTAAGCAGACCTTGGTGCAGGCTCTCTGGCTGCTCCAGAAAGGCTTCATACATAAGCATAAGCGCCTGTTTGGCTATGGGTTCAACCGCACCATATTGGCCGACCAACATCAGACACACCGCATACTGGTGATGGTTAACCGCCACAAAGGGGCGTATCACCTGTAAATCGCCCTCCTGTTTAAGCAGTGGCACGCAGATCTCCACCGCTTTTTGGGCCATGTTTAGTGCCCGACTATACTGCTTTTCCTGCACCAGATATTGGGCCAACCGCTGAAAATTACGGGCCCGTCGCACATACAGGCGCAGCTCCAACAAAGGCTCCACATGCCCTTGAAACAGCGATTCTCCCCAGAGCGCCAAACTTTCGCTCTGTTTAAAATCATCCACCTCAAAGGCCATTTCGGCCATCCGCGCCAGCAGTTCCCCCAATTTTACCCCGTGGGGCTCTACCGTGCGCCCCTGTAAGGGGGAGAGCACCCTCTGCAACGCCCCCAAACGCTGCGCGGCATCCAACTCGGGCTGGCTTTCAAAACGCTCAAGCAGACACTCCGCCAGCGTCATACGGGCCGAAAGTTGTTGATGATTTTCCACATATTGCATCTTTTGCAACTGTTCAACCAGCTCAGTCAGGGTCTCATAACGCCCCGCATGATCCCCCAAGCGATGCTGCACCATCGCCAACAGCTCCAAGGTGCGCACCCATAGGGGCTCCAGCGTTTGGGGCTGCTGCCCCGCACACTGGGGCCACAGCAGTAGCGTTTTTGTTAATTCACCACAAGCCTCTTCCAGACGCTCATCCTCACGCCCCAGCAAGGTTGCCACATTGAGCCGTTCGGTGGCTAAAGTGGGCATAAAGTGTTGCTGACCCGCCAAGACCAGCTTTTCAAATACCTTAACCGCAGCCTGCCGGTAGCTCAGGGCCTGCTGGGGCAAATCCAAATGACGGGCACAATCCGAAGCCTCGCAGTAGCCCTGGCCCATATTGGCACCAAACGCCATATGGTCGCTCTCATACAGCCCATCAATAAGTTGCAGCCCCAATGCCGCAGAGGCCATAGCCTCGTCTTTGGCCCCGCCTGCCACCAAGAGCTGCGCTCGAATAAGCGCCATACGCCCCAGCGCGATCACCCACAACGACCTTAACTTAACCGCACCGGGCTGCTGCTGTTGGGCCGCAAACCACATCTGCCCCTGGGTTACCAGCTGCTCAGCCTGCTCCATGCGGTTATCCTCGACGAGGCTTTTAATCTGGGCCTCCCAGCTCTCCAGCAGCGCAGCGGCATCATCAACCTCTTGGTTGCGCACCACTTGCCGCATCAGGATATCACGCAAATTTTGCAGTGCTTCCAGTGCGCCCGCCCGGTTGCCCACTTCCTGACACAGCAGCCAGCGGTTACGACACACTTGGGGAGCGATGCGATCGAGCTCCTGCTCTTGTAATTGGGCATAACCGGAGAGGAGCTGTACCATCGCCTCGCCACACACTTTGGCCGCCTCACGGCTTCGACCAGCATCCCGCAAAAACAGGCCTAGGCTATCCAACGCCTGCACATGCGCGGGAAGATACTCTTCATCCCCCAACTCCAACACCCCATACAGACCCACCGTGCGCCGCATAGCACGAATCGCTTGGTGAATCTGCCCCTGATTGGCCAACCCCACACTTTGATTATGCAACGCCATAACCAATAAGGGGTTAAACTCTCGGGGTTGCCGTTGGGCCAATCGCTCAAACAGCGCCACCGCCTCGCTGACGCTTTGCAACGCCAGGGTTTGATCACCCCGCTCAAAATTGCTGTCTGCCAATTGATAAATCGCAGCGGCTAAGCGCTCTTCATAGTAAAGGGGCTCTTGGGCGGCCAATTCCCGGTAGAGGCTCACCGCCTCCTGTAACAACGTACTACTGAGTTCATGCTGGCCAAGTCGCTGGAGTGGCTTACTAAACTGTTCACACAGCTCGGCCATAAACGGACGATACAGCTCTGGCTCCCGTTCCATCATCTCACGGGTAAGGGTGAGGGCGCGGTTGCCTTCGGCCAAAGCTTCATCATCATGGCCCAACTCAGCCAGCAAGAAAGTACGGTTACTGTGGGCTTTAACCACATTGGCACCATGGAGCTGAGGGTCGCGCTTATAGAGACCATCAAACACATCCGCCGCCTTACTCACCCACTGCAAAGCCTCTTTTAACTGACCGGCCTCTTTGAGCACATTGCTGGTATTATTCAGCGCCGCGGCATAGTCACCCGCAAACTGCCGGGGATGAATTTTCGCCAGCCGCTCAAACAGAGAAAGGGATTGGGTGCAGCTTTGAATCGCCCCACTATGGTCTTGCAGCGTCCCCAGGCTCACCCCCAAACTGTTGAGGGCGCGCGCCCAACTGGCGGTAAACGTCTCGGCATCACGAAGGGCTAACGATTCAAACAGCAAGCGGGCCTGCTCCTTCATCTCCACCGCTTGTTCTATCTGCTCCAACTCCTCCAACCGTAAACCACAAGAGCTTAAAGCGTCGGCGAGGTCGGGTTCAAAAATATCTGCCGCCTCCTCCACCAGAGCCTCAAAGATATGCACCGAACGCTGGGCAAATGTAAGGGCTTGCTCAAACCGTTGCAGATAGCTGAGCACGTAGGAGAGCATGTTGCAATAGTGGCCCAGGGCCGGATAATAGGCATGGCTTACCACCCCCTGCACCACTGCATCCAACCGTTCGACCAAATGGTTTAGGATGGTCTGCTCCAACTCACTAACCGGGCCAAAACCCGAGGGCATACTATCGACCAAATCCATCAAATCATTCAGGGGCAGGCGGTCATCCAAGATCCGCTCTTCAATACGCTGCACCAATTGGTTAAAACGATGATCGTCACTCTCGCCATGCAGACAATGGATCAACTGCAACAACGGCCATTTGCCTCCAACCGCCGTGGTGGCCACAAGCAGTTGCTGCTGCAACGGGAGGGGAAGTTCCAACAAATGGGTGCTAATAAAAGCGACCGCCAGCGGCTCTGGCCCCAGCGGGGGGATGCCGCCATCCCCGGCAATCGGCCAAGCGTAATAGTCCTGCACACCGTAGCGCAGGCGTTGCGCCAGCATGCGCAAGCGATCCCCATCCACCCCCAGATCTAACGCCAAAGGTGCCATTTGCTGGCTCAGGGTTTGGGCATCTAACCCATGGCAGAGGGTATTAAACAGCACCATAGGCAGCAGTGCCGTTGCCCATTCACCCTCCATCTGGCGCTGCACCTGCAAGCCCAGCATCGCCCCCATGGCGCGCTCAACTGCAAGGGGTTCCGGTGCCAACAGCGTTTCCAACAAGGTATCATCGTTGTTGGGTGTGTGCGCCACCACAAACGCCACCATCCACAGGTAGAGGGGGTCTTCGCACCAATCCCGATGCGCCAGGGCGTTAATCCAGGGTAAGCCGGTACGGTAACTGCCCAAAGAGAGGTTGGGGTTATAGTGGGCAAGCAAAGATTTTAAAAACTGAAAACGATGCGATGGTTTTGCCAAAAACGACGTCAACGTGGCGCCATGGCTGTAGTCGAAAAACTGGCTTAAATGCAGGCGGGCCCGACCCGCGCTCTCTAGCAGATCTCGCCACCAACCCCAGGTAGGGTCTCCATGGTCAGCCAAAAACAGTACCCGCAACCGGTGGGGCACCTGATCGGGATGGCGAGCCAACGCACAGAGCCACCCCCCCAACGCCTCAGCCTGTTCGGGGGCCTCATCCACCACAATTAAGGTGGGACGATCCATCTGCACCGAGAGAGGACGGTCCTTACCCTTTTGCCCGCCGTCACTCTGCCAAAAACCGCAACACCATTGATCAGAGACCCGTTTGCATAGCTCTGCTGCCATACGGCTTTTGCCCGCCAATGGCTCGCCCACCACCACCTGCAAAGAGATGGCATCCTCACGCGCCATCCAGGTTAGCAGCCGATCAAACGTTTCGGTATGTAAAAAGGGTTGTTGCCAGAGCAGTTGCGCCACGCCCGCTAGGGGTTCTAACGCCTCAATGGCGTGCAAGTTTAAGGCGCGGTCGCCAATACGCACCCGCTGCTGCTCATGGGGTGTGGCGTCAACCCGCCCTTTGTTATGGCTAAGCAGTCGAAGATGCGGGGGATGGTTGGGCATGATGGGTCAGGCTCCAGAGCCTTACGGTCCACAGGGCGATTGGCATGCTCAAAATCTTGGTATACCAAAAAATAGAGAGAGGTTTTCTATTCTACTCTTTTTTAGTAACTATTTACCACCCTATCTGAGGAAAAAATCTTTGATACGCTTTTTCGCGTATTTTAAAGAATGAGGTATCCTGTAGAAGTGTTGTCAGTACGGGCTTTTTGAGGAGGCCCTATCTGGCCATTTCCAGCCAATCGACCATCAGTGGGGTTGGATGTGGGCTGGTAAGTATATCCTCCTGCTCGGCACCTCGCCTTAATGTGTCCAGTGACGCGCACCGTTTTCAAGTAAATCACAGCTTAATATCCATGCTTTATACGCTTTTTAAGCAGAAAGTCCGGTTGAGGCGAGCGAAGCCTGGACCCAAACCTAGAGGTAAAGATGAAAAGACGGGAAAGAAGCCGGCTGATGCAACTTTACCTGGAATTAAGCAACTGTCCCCGGAATTACCTAGGGAATTACCTAGGGAATTACCTAGGTAATTACCTAGAAATAAAATCGTCTGACACTTGAAATATATTGTTACCGTACATATATGGAAGAGTTGAAGGGCTGAGCATGCAGAATCCAGGGACTGCTGCATGCTCAGAATGGTCACCCAACCGTGCTGCAACACGGTAGAGCCGAAACCTACGCCTGTATATTATCAGGATCTCCTATGGAGACAAGGTGAAATAGGGTAACCGCAAACGCAACAGTCCTTATCTTCCATGGAGATTGCAATGTCTGGAAATCGAACGAAAAGTGGTCCTCAGTGTTGGACCAGAACCAGGAATGACGGGTCTTCCTACGTCACCTGCGAAGGAAGCTCATCGGGAGGTGGTGGAAATCGAAGGTCTCGCCCTAAACATCCTAGAAGAAATTTCAGGCCTAAAGATGCCAAACCTGATCAGTGGACATGGGCAGATGTCATCGCATCAGCTATCAACCGAATTCTCAATGCACCCGACGGGCAAGTACAAGTACCTGACGGGAACGAGGGAGTCATCAACTTCACTAAAAAAGGCAATAGACTCTTTCATGATGGAACACATGGAACTCAAGTTTCGCAGTTCGTTTCGGCCAGAATTTGACGTTGTGAACCAAGGGGATCGAGCATCAATGCCTTGCTGAGCCAAGCCTCGACCTCCTGTTCAAAGAGTTCAATTACCTCGTTTTTTTGGTGATTTTCAAGAATGGATGTTCGGCCAAGGGCATCATTGAAGATGGCGCGGAAGGTATGCCAGAGCTTTCGGGCATAGGTCAAAGCGGCCAGATTGTGGGCGAGTTGATCCCGCTGGCTGCCTTTGATCGCCACCATGCTGGAGAGAACAGCATGGCGCATGGCAGCTAGGTGTAGGCAGGCGATGACTGCTTCGAAGGATCGGACGGATTCATTAAGGAAACCAAGGTGCTGTTTGGATTCCTTGTAGAAAACTTCGATTCCCCAGCGGTTGGCGTAGTGCTCGATCATATTTGACAGCCCCATTGACCGGTCTGTGGTCAGAAAGACGGCCCACTCCTTCGAGCCGGTTTTCGGATCGATCAGCCGGACGAAGAACAGACGTATAAGGCCGATTTCGGGGTGCTCTGCATCTAGGAAGGTTCCTTTGAAGCGCTTGGACCCCTTAGCTTTCCTGATCTTGCCCTTGGCAAACCGGGTGTAAAGTTCGGCACTGGTCAGTCTCTCGCCCTGGAATAGGAACTTGGTGTTGTTGCGCTTCCATCGGATCAGGGGGACCACGCCCAGATCCAGGATTTTCTTGACGAACTTAACCGATGAGTACCAAGCATCGGCGAGAAAATACTGGGCCGGAATCCCAGCTTGAATGGCTCTGGCAACCATGTCGACAGTCTGATCAAGCTTAGACATCTTGGCCGCCTCACGGTAACGCCGTCCAAGATGTGAGCGACAATCGAACCGGTAACTGAGGATGTGGAGCAGATTGCTGATCAGAGGCCGCTTTGAAAAACGCAAAGCGGCATCCAGTGGCAAGGTTCCCTGCTTGTTAACCCAGACCAAGTGGGCTGCTTCAAAACCTGCAACTGAGCGGCCGGTATTGTGGTCATGATGCCAGCAAACACCTTCAATACGATCACCACGCTTCTCTTTGACGGTGGTATCGGCAACAAGGTAGCCGGGGCCGAGATCCAGCGTTCGCCACTGGGGTAGTAACTTTTTGATTAGCGCCCAATGCGCATTCCGCCATGGAAATTGGCGTTGGAGCAACCGGTAGAAGGTATCCTTGCCTACCGCGAAGACCGACAGAAAGTGGTCGCGGCAAAAAAGGTGAATGGATGGCACCTTCAACAGAGGATGCAGGATCAGTAACATGATCAGCGTCGGAAGATCCTTCCCCGTTCGTTTGCTCCATCCGCGCCGATTGAATATCGCCTGGAAGCCAATTTCCTGGAGAAAATCGACGATAGCGTTATCTACGCCGAATACTCCAAAGGATTGGGTTTTGATCTCGTCAATCATGGGGGTAGGCACAGTAGCCTGTTCCCTGTTATGCTGATTCATGAAGCTGGCCTCGTCCCTGAGCTATCTGACTGATTCGACACCAGAATTATAGCATACACGAGGCAGCTTTGCCCTTGACTTGGTTGGCAAATATCAGTCCAATTGATCGGTCAACGAACTGCGAAACTTGAGATGGAAAGATGGCTTTTGACGTGTTTTTCAACAAAGATGGTTCTGTCAACGTCAAGACAGTCTCCGTAGATCGTTGGGAGCATGGGGGAGTTGCACCGAAGCCTGAGGGGATGAGGATTTGGGCAGATGAGACAGGGAAAGTGTTCTACGAGATCCTGCCTGAACTCTCTTTTTTCGAAAATGCCCGCTATCCTGGTTACGCAATTTATCGGGAGGGGAGCTACGAGTAAGGTATTGTGAGTGAGAGCCTGGGGAGAAAAGCCTTCCCCAGGCTTTTCTTCTTCAGGGTGAGAATCATGAAATTGAAATATTATCTGTTTAAGATCATGCCGGTCCTTTTCCTATCAGGCTGCCAGATGGCAGCGTTTGATGCACCTTTAGCCCCCGTGGAAAATGGAGTCAAAATAGATCAAGTTTTTTTACCTGCTTGCCTTATTGATAAAAAAGGCAAAATGACACATTTGCACACATCACCCGTCGCCAACGGCTATAAAGTTGTTCCTACGGACAACCTAAAGGGCCAACATCTTCTTTTTTATGTGGTGAACTTTAATGGTTTCACTCTATGGCACTTTCCGTCGAAGATTACCGCCAAGAAGAGTCTTATTCCCACGCTTGAAGATAATGCAGACATCTATCAGATATTTTTAGCCGAAATGGTAGACGGTAGAATCCAGTTATTGGGACTAAATATCGATCGTTTGGTTCAATCCGTAGATCTGGGCGAACTGCGGGCAAAAGCACCTCGTGAATGTCTTCCGACACAAGCCATGAAGGATATGACAAGCTGCAGTGATAATCCAAACCACTGGGTCTTCAATACAACAACAGAACACTTAAAGCAGTATCTATTACATTTAGGAGAGTCTGCTTTTACAGAAGAGTTTGTGCATTTATTCAATAAGCAAGATTGCCGGGGGCTTTAAACAGACGTGTTTCGTTCCATGTACCGAGTGCAAACCAAAATTCCATGGCAAATGTCCGAACTTGACAAATCCACTATAGACTGTTTTCGCAGGCTTTTTTGCTCCATTTTCGAACAGCAAGTTCGGACCGGGTCCGAACTTGACCGGACTTTCTTGCAGAAATCTAAGATTCATATTTAAAAACAGCAAGATATGCAAATTCACCTGATTTTTGTAGTCATGTAATGTTTGTTTTTATTCATTTAATATTTGAATTTTTCTGCTATAATCATAGCCATGCATATTGAACGTGTTCCCAATCGAAATTCACACCCAACCGTGCTGCTGCGGGAATCCTACCGTGAAAACGGTAAGGTCAAAAAGCGCACCCTGGGTAACTTGACTGGTCAACCCGAGGAGACCATTGAGGCTTTGCGTGTGGTGCTCAAGGGTGGACGCATGATGCCGATGACCTCAGCCCTGACCATTGAGGCCAGTCTGCCTCATGGCCATGTCGCTGCTGTCGTCGGAGTGATAAAATCCCTGGGCCTTAAAAGTTTGCTGGGAACAAAACAAACGCGCTACCGCAATTTAATCCTGGCGCTGATTGCCCAGAGAGTGCTTCAACCTGCATCAAAACTGGCCTCGCACCGGCTGTTCAACACGACCACCTTGGGGCAGGAGTTCGGCGTGGCTGACGCCAACAAGGAAGAACTTTACAAAGCCCTCGATTGGCTCGGAGCGCAACAGGAACGCATGGAGAATCGCTTGGTGAAACAGCACCTTAAGGATGGCTCCATGGTACTGTTTGATCTCACTTCCACCTATCTGGAAGGAAGACAGTGTGAACTGGCTGAGTACGGCTACAGCCGCGACCACCGCCCAGACAAACTCCAGATTGAGATTGGCCTGCTGTGCGACAAGGAGGGTCGCCCTCTGGCCGTGGAGGTGTTTCCCGGCAATACAGGCGATCCCACTACGCTGACCGCCCAAGTGAACAAGCTCAAGGCGCGCTTTGGCCTCAAACAGGTCATAGTTGTTGGTGATCGGGGTATGATCACCCAGGCCCGGATTGACGAAGATCTCCAACCTGCTGGTTTTTCATGGATTACCGCCTTGCGCCACAGCACCATCCGATCACTGGCCAAAACAGACAACTGGCCTTCTTTATTCGATGCGCGCAACTTTGCCGAGATCACCTCCCCAGATTTCCCAGGTGAGCGACTGATGGTCTGCCGCAATCCCTTCCTGGCCGAGGATCAGGGGCGATCACGACGGGAACTGTTGACCATCGCAGAACAGGGGTTGGAGACGATCCTGCAAGCCGTGCAAGAGGGCTCTTTGCGTGATTGTGGTCAAATTGGCAAAAGGGCCGACCGGGTTCTGCGCAAGCTCAAAATCGCCCGTTATTTCAACTTGGAGATTGCTCCAGGGCGGTTCGCTTGGTCCCGTAAGCAGGCTGTTATCGATCAGGAAACAGCCCTGGACGGAATCTATGTGGTCCGCACCAACCTTCCCGAAAAGGAGATCTCCAGTGCCGACACGATCCGCCAATACAAATCATTGGCCCAGGTAGAGAGCGCCTTCAGACATTTGAAGAGCAGTCTGGATATCCGACCGATCTTTCATTTCCGTGCCGATCGCATCAAAGCCCACGTCTTCCTGTGCATGTTGGCCTACATGGTAGAACGGAAAATGCGGATCAAGTTAAAAACGCTACTGTTCACCGATGAAGCGCCATTGCTCCCCGACGATCCTGTCATGCCCAGAGAGTCATCGCCAAACGCCAAAGAGAAAACCGGCACAAGACGCTCTCCGGTAGGCCATGCCTTGCAGAGTTTCAGCACCCTGCTGGAGCAATTGGCCACCTTGACCCGTAATACTGTTCGTGCCCAATGGGAGCCCGCGACTGGTAAACCGTTTGAGATGCTTGCTAACATCACCCCCCTACAGCAGGAGGCCTTCCGGCTACTCAGCACCTCGCCTTAATGTGTCCAGTGACGCGCACCGTTTTCAAGTAAATCACAGCTTAATATCAATGCTTTATACGCTTTTTAAGCAGAAAGTCCGGGCCAAATGCCCGGAGGAAAAGCGGATGGCCCTGGAGGCCAAGGAGCGGGTCCGGCAACTTCTGGCGAAAGCGGAACACGTCACGTTACGAGAGACGGGGCGGGACAAATACTTCCGCATTGTGGCCAGGGTGGTGGCGGACGGAGTGGACGTGGGGGAGATGCTGATCCGGGAGGGGCTGGCGGCGCCTTACGACGGCGGGAGAAAGACCGGGGAGTGGTGCAGGACGGAATGAGGTGCTGCCCATTCCAAGCTCCCGTGCCTGGGAAAGCGGGGCGGGGGACTCCCGGAATTCCCCCCCGCAGGAGGATGGGTCCATATATGTCCCCGGAATTCCCCGGAATTCCGGGGGTTGGTGAACAGTTACATTGGATCAAACCAATTTTTGATTTCTGAGTCAATAATACATGTCATTTCTTTTTTTAAATATGGCGGCAATAAAGCAATATTGGCCAACTTCTCATCTGCATAGAGTTTAGTTGTCCAAAGTGAAAAACAATCAACAAGCGCCCCTATGCCATATAGTAAAAGAAACCCAAACAAACTCAATAATCCAAAGGAAAAAACGATACCGATAAAAAAAACATACACCCAAAGCAGATTGGGCAAATGCATTCCAGTTGAGCAGAACTGTATTTGTGTTGCGACCTTTGCTAAAGCAGGAGCCAATATTAATGTTAGCACCAAATTGAAAGAGCCGGGAAATGGCCCACTAAACAACGGTTCTTTAATGCGCAGAATAAATCTCCTGAAAAGCGGAGCAACAGTGATAACAAGTACAGCGTATTTAAGCGCATCAACATAACTTTGAACGTGTCTCAAATCCTTCATATTCCAACAGTATGTATCTGACGAAAACATATACATGGAAACGCCAAAGACTAGACATAATGGGATAAATATTGTGAAAAAAATTCTAAACAGCATGCCCTCCAATTTTTTAATACTATTTCTTTTGCCATCGTCAGCGCATAGAATAATTGCTTCCCTAAACTCCAATTCTGTAGCAGAAAAGCCGCTATTTAATGATCGAAGATCTTCGAATGTCTTTTTTATAACAACATCATTCAAATGCTCTTTCTTATACCTATCACCCAAGATATAGTATTTTTTGTGTACATATTTCCAAACACACTCATATGTTTTTTCAGGAGATATTTGCATGCTTACTCTTTCCAACAATAATTGAGTCCCATGGGAATTCCGGAGACAGTATATCAGTATATCCATTTCATAGGGGATTCGATCCTTCATTGTTTGCCCGGACCCAGGTTTGACCGTTTGCTCGCCCGTATGACAACCAAGTTCACTCTCGAACGAGTCCAATATCAGCGACTCATGTTAAACTTTGATATTTCAACGGGAAAGTGAGTCCGGTTTTGTCGGACTCACCAGGGGGCGAGTCCAGAGCTTTTGGAGAATATTGGCAGGGAGAGAAGAGAAAGGCAACTTCCGACTCCGGCGGGTCCGGCTTGGGACCAAATTCATTTCCAAACCGTCGTCCCTAACCATTGGAAACATTGGGGTTTTTGAATGCGAAAAGACCGCCGGGGTGGGCGGTCTTTCGGTGGAGAAAACCCTGCAAAATCAAAATGGTGGACCGTTCCTTCCCTAAAATCAGAAATTCGACTTTTTTCCCCGTCACTTGGCCGCGAGCTTGGGCAAACAGGTAGCAGAGCCGATCGTCTGACCAGAAAAACGCTTAAACAATAAGTTAATCAATAGGTTCTGAAATGACATGCAAAGCCGGTCGAGGTCCAGCTTCGATGGGTACACGGAAGATGGTTTTTATGCAGGATTGGATTCGGGTTCGATTACCGGAGTCGAACCGGCTGCCCAGGCTTCTGATTCTGGACCTCTGGATTCGCAGGTCCAATTTTGGACCCTTGATCTGAATGTCACGGCGACCGCCAGGAGGGGCGGATTTTGAGGGCTGTTCCAATTTGTAGGAATGGAGTATTATGCTATATTATCAGCTTCATACAGATTATATTTGTCGCGGTAGGTTTTGGCTATGGATCGTTGGTTCACCTTTCTGTTCACCCTCTTTGCGCACCACTTCACACCACGGCATAACGCTGAGGTCCGGCTGCTGAAAGCACAGATCAAAATCCTGCGCGACCGGGTCCCGTCAGCCCGCATTATCCCGTCCGTTGAGGAAAAAGCCGAGCTCGTGCGCCTGGGGGCCATTTGTGGCCACGACGTGGGCGAACTCATGGAGGTGGTTAAACCAGCCACCTACCGGCGGTGGCTCGACCGCAGCGAGAAAGGCGATGTGCCCCAGAATGTTGGTCGGCCCCGTATTACCCAGGAGATCCGGGGCCTGGTGATAAAGCTGTCAAAGGAGAACGTGCTCTGGGGTTATAGGGTAACCGTTCAGAGACCCCTCGTTCAGTAAGGATGTTCACCGTCTGAGAAGGAATTGACTGCTGGGGCTGGCACCAATTTTGTTTGATCTTGGCAAAGAATGTCCTTGACACGATTTTCGTCGAAAACGTGAAATTTCAAAAGGAGAGTGCGATCCGATCTGTTTAGTCTATCAAAGCCTTGAGGGGGAATTGTGGCGGGTTTTCAGCTGTGGGCCCAGCCCGGAGACGAGCGTATTTTTACACTGGCTCCAATGGGGCGCAGAAGCTCAAAAATCTCTTCCTGGAAACTCGTGTTATCATGTTCATGTTGATTCATTCACCGGCGATGATATGGCGCACGAACTATGAAGCTTTCGGATCACGACCTGCTACAGATTGATGAGGAATATCTCTCCTCGCTATCGTCTGCAGCATTGCTGGCCGTCAGCCGGAAAATGTTGGAGGATCTTAGATACTGTCGTCACAAGATAAGCTGATGTAGAATAGGAGTCAAAGCAAGGAGGCTTTGACATGACTGCATCTTACCGTAGGCACGATATTTCAGACCAACTATGGTCACGCCTTGAGCCCCATTTGCCTGGAAGGGCTGGAAGCTGGGGAGGTGTAGCCAAGGACAACCGCCTTTTTATCAATGCGGTGTTTTGGATCTTGCGTACAGGTGCGCCATGGCGCGATCTTCCACCAGATTATGGCGATTGGAACAACACTCAACGCCGTTTCTGCCGGTGGCGCGACAAAGGGATCTGGGAGAAGCTGCTTGACCAGATGATTGAAGACCCTGATTACGAGTGGTTGATGATCGATGCATCTCACTGCAAGGTGCATCCGCATGCAGCTGGGGCCAAAGGCGGCAATCAAGAGATGAGTCGCACAAAAGGGGGCTCAACAGTAAGATACATTTGGCCGTGGATGCGCATGGTATGCCGGTCAGAGCGATTATCACGAAGGGTACCCGAGCTGATTGCTCACAAGCTCAAGCCTTGATATCGGGTTTTGAAGCAGAGTGCTTGCTGGCTGACAGGGGTTATGACAGCGACGCTATAGTTGAGCAAGCTTGCGAACAGGGAATGAAGCCAGTGATCCCGCCGCGCAAAAACAGGAAAACTCCACGAGTGTATGATGTGGATCTCTATAAAATCCGTCACTTGGTAGAGAATGCATTTTTGCATTTGAAAAGATGGCGAGGCATCGCCACCAGATACGCCAAGAACGTAGATTCATTCCTGGCGGCGGTACAAATCAGGTGTATTGCCATCTGGGGCGCAATCTTGTGACGACAGTATCTAAGGAATCTCGTGAGCGTTTGAACCGGACACCTGATAACAGCTCCCAGCCGCCCAGCAGTCGTCCGGCGTACCTTGGAATTCCAGTTGAGGAGGATGAAGCGCATCTGGATGAGGATGAGGAAGACGCTTCGCCGGATAAAAAGAAGGGGGCCAATGATGAGGGTGGAGATGATTCACCAGGGCCTTCCGGTAATTCTACTCCCCCTGCTCCAGGAAAGGGCAAGCCGGATTCTTCAAGCGAGAAGCCGAAAGGTAGGGCTGGGAAGCCGATCGGCGCCAAAGGCTTCGGCCGTACCCAAATAATCCCGATTCGGAGTACCGTGGTTCATCGAGCGGAAACGTGTGCTGCCTGCGATGCTGCCCTTCCCTTGGATGCTCGATTTATAGCTCGAATCGGCTATGTGACCATCGATCTGATAAGGGGTGGCCCGGATCAGCCTGGATTGAGGCTGGAGGGAACCAAGCACCTTTTTGGGGAAATTGCCTGTAGATGCGGCCATATTTCATGTACCGGGCCCGGCACAGGGGATCGACTTGAGATTGCAGGACGCAAAACTGCCACCAATTTGAGTGAATGGCGTATTGTCGGCCCCATGTTGGCAGCTTTCATTGTTGCGCTCGCAAAACGGATGCGGTTGTCTCGCTCCAAGGTCCAGGAGTTTTTAATCGATTGGTTCGGCCTGGAGTTGAGTGTCGGGACCATCGACAATTGCATACGTGAAGTCGGGCTGGCTGCCAACCCTGTTCAGGATGAACTGATTGCTGAACTTCGTGCATCTGCTCTGGCTCATGTAGACGAAACGCCTTGGAAGCAAAAAGGTCAAGCTTTGTGGCTTTGGGTTTTCGCGACGGCCAATACAGTCTTGTTTTGTGTGGGACCTCGGACACGGCAAATGGTCATGGATATCCTGACCGAGGAATTCGCGGGCTGGCTGATGAGCGACGGACTCATGAACTACCGGACTTTTTCAAAGCGGCTGCGTTGCTGGGCACACCTGATCCGGAAGGCCAAAGGGTTGTCGGTAAGCCTGGATAAAGAGACCAAACGATTCGGCTCCAGGGTATTGGAAGTCCTGGAATACATGGTCGAAGAGGTCAAAGACGGATCGGATCCGCCTGCTGCCGCGTCGATTTTGGAAGATTTCCAGGGATACTGCGAAATGTACAGAGATTATCCCCCGTCCGAAAAGGTTCGCAGCCTTGCCGTTGAGCTTCTCAATGACTGGGATGTCATCTGGCTACCCTTGAGATCTCCGGGGTTGCCACTGACAAACAATGATGCTGAACGTGCGCTGCGCCACTGGGTCATCGCGCGTTTGATCAGCCACGGAACTCGTACGGCAGAAGGGAGCCAAGTATTGGGTGTGCTGGCTAGCGTCATCGAAACTTGTCGATTGCGGAACGTGTCCCCCTGGGACTATCTCGCTAAGGTGATTGCTGAACGGAGAAAGGGAAACCCCGTACCACCGTTACCGGCTCCAGTAGCCGCTTGATATCGGGGTCTCTGAACGGTTACCGTGAAATAAGGACTTTATTGTTTGGTGTGCCTTTGTTCTTCTTGTCATAGTTTGAAAGATTATTGTTCGGATCAGGAATGCCAGCGTTTGTTATATCTGAGCTTGAAAAAATCTCAGGAACTTTTTTGTCAAAAACTGCGCTTCTCAGTTGATCAATGAAAGTCATGATTAGCTCCTTTCAGTATTGTCCACATTTTGTGCTGTTATTTTTCTCGCAGTTAGTTTAAGAATTCCATTTATTGCGAGGCGAATCACTGTGATGATGATGGCAAAACCAATAAATCCTATCAAAAAATCTGTTTCACTGGGTCCATCATAATGTTTATCGGTACTGGCTTGATATATTGGAATAGCCACAAGAAAGAGATAAATGACTAACCAGACGTAGGCTAAGCGCCCTTTCTTTGCCAGCATAACATTTGGTAATGGGGCAAGTAGCACCGACAAAAAATCAACAATGCCAACGAAAAAATTCACGCTTTTCCAGATGCCGTCATCCACCTTTTCCTTGTTGATTGACGGGGCCATGGCATAGGCTTTTTCAACGGCAGCATGAGCTTTCACAGATAGGCCTTTTGAAGCAGGCTCTTTTTCTGCTTTTTCTTGTTTAATTGCAGAAAGTTCCTCAGGAGTTAGGCGAGGCTGCTGAACGGCGATGTAGATGATAATTCCAAAAATTGAAGTAAAAAAAACGAACAATCCCCAACCGATGGAAGACATCCCACGTCTTCCAGCATCCTTTCCGATAAGGAAACCGATAACAGCGTCAAATAACAATATAATAATGAGGAAAAAAATGAAGATTTCCACTATTTACTCCATCGTTGTGTTTTTTGAATAAGAAACTGACATTTCCCAAGTGACTCACAGCAAACCTCTCATTTGACCGAAAACAGCTCCTAAAACCGTCCCGGAACCTCAACGATGGCATCTCTGCCCGCATCAGATGGTAGCCAGTGGGGAGAGACTGGCGCTTTGGCCTTTAACTGAATCAGCAGTCTCTCTGATGAGTCATTTGGTAAAATTTTAGCGGACATTTATTCAACTCTATAGGTCTGGTGGTTGTTAGATTTCTTTTCCCCAATGCAGATTCTTTTTAACAGACCAGCCTCTACGGTGCTTTTGAATTTTCCGCCAAAGGAGGTTGGGCTCTGAATATGTTTCCACTCTTTTCCATATAGTTCTGATAGCTCATATACGCCTTGGCTAATTGCATCAATAAGTGATTGAGCTTTCGTGATTTCTTCCACTTTGAGTTTTTTTGGTCCCACTTCTCCCATGTTAGTCCTCGTATATATGCAATGGTGGGCTAGAATTTGTTTTCCCTTGAAATGCCACTGTCATATGGACTCCTCCATTTATATATGACTGCGCCATTGTAACCGTTCAGAGACCCCGATATCAAGCGGCTACTGGAGCCGGTAACGGTGGTACGGGGTTTCCCTTTCTCCGTTCAGCAATCACCTTAGCGAGATAGTCCCAGGGGGACACGTTCCGCAATCGACAAGTTTCGATGACGCTAGCCAGCACACCCAATACTTGGCTCCCTTCTGCCGTACGAGTTCCGTGGCTGATCAAACGCGCGATGACCCAGTGGCGCAGCGCACGTTCAGCATCATTGTTTGTCAGTGGCAACCCCGGAGATCTCAAGGGTAGCCAGATGACATCCCAGTCATTGAGAAGCTCAACGGCAAGGCTGCGAACCTTCTCGGACGGGGGATAATCTCTGTATATTTCGCAGTATCCCTGGAAATCTTCTAAAATCGACGCGGCAGCAGGCGGATCCGATCCGTCTTTGACCTCTTCGACCATGTATTCTAGGACTTCCAATACCCTGGAGCCGAATCGTTTGGTATCTTTATCCAGGCTTACCGACAACCCTTTGGCCTTCCGGATCAGGTGTGCCCAGCAACGCAACCGCTTTGAAAAAGTCCGGTAGTTCATGAGTCCGTCGCTCATCAGCCAGCCCGCGAATTCCTCGGTCAGGATATCCATGACCATTTGCCGTGTCCGAGGTCCCACACAAAACAAGACTGTATTGGCCGTCGCGAAAACCCAAAGCCACAAAGCTTGACCTTTTTGCTTTCAAGGCGTTTCGTCTACATGAGCCAGAGCAGATGCACGAAGTTCAGCAATCAGTTCATCCTGAACAGGGTTGGCAGCCAGCCCGACTTCACGTATGCAATTGTCGATGGTCCCGACACTCAACTCCAGGCCGAACCAATCGATTAAAAACTCCTGGACCTTGGAGCGAGACAACCGCATCCGTTTTGCGAGCGCAACAATGAAAGCTGCCAACATGGGGCCGACAATACGCCATTCACTCAAACTGGTGGCAGTTTTGCGTCCTGCAATCTCAAGTCGATCCCCTGTGCCGGGACCGGTACATGAAATATGGCCGCATCTACAGGCAATTTCCCCAAAAAGGTGCTTGGTTCCCTCCAGCCTCAATCCAGGCTGATCCGGGCCACCCCTTATCAGATCGATGGTCACATAGCCGATTCGAGCTATAAATCGAGCATCCAAGGGAAGGGCAGCATCGCAGGCAGCACACGTTTCCGCTCGATGAACCACGGTACTCCGAATCGGAATTATTTGGGTACGGCCGAAGCCTTTGGCGCCGATCGGCTTCCCAGCCCTACCTTTCGGCTTCTCGCTTGAAGAATCCGGCTTGCCCTTTCCTGGAGCAGGGGGAGTAGAATTACCGGAAGGCCCTGGTGAATCATCTCCACCCTCATCATCGGCCCCCTTCTTTTTATCCGGCGAAGCGTCATCTTCATCCTCATCCAGATGCGCTTCATCCTCCTCAACTGGAATTCCAAGGTACGCCGGACGACTGCTGGGCGGCTGGGAGCTGTTATCAGGTGTCCGGTTCAAACGCTCACGAGATTCCTTAAGATCCTCCAACATTTTCCGGCTGACGGCCAGCAATTCTGCAGACGATAGCGAGGAGAGATATTTCTCATCAATCTGGAGCAGGTCGTGATCCGAAAGCTTCATAGTTCGTGCGCCATATCATCGCCGGTGAATGAATCAACATGAACATGATAACACGAGTTTCCAGGAAGAGATTTTTGAGCTTCTGCGCCCCATTGGAGCCAGTGTAAAAATACGCTCGTCTCCGGGGTGGGCCCACAGCTGAAAACCCGCCACAATTCCCCCTCAAGGCTTTGATAGATGTAAAATCCCGGATGATTCCATTTACTATCTGAGCTATCCTTTATTCCAAGCTCGAGCCTTCATGGCAGCGCTGGGATCAGGAGCTATCAGAGGGAAACAGTCATGAACATCCGATTACACGCCAACGCGACAACGACACCAAGGACACGTAAGCAAATTCAGGATTCAACACTGCCGGTTACCGTGCTTGCTTCAGAGCTTGGTATCACAACGGATACCGTGCGGCGTTGGAAGGGGCGAACCGACACGGAGGATCGTTCCCACACGCCTCATCATTTGCAGACCACGTTGTCACCCGAGCAAGAAGCGATTGCTGTTGAGCTGCGTCAAACGTTCCTTCTTCCCCTCGATGATCTTTTGGTCGTTATGCGAGAATTCGTCAATCCCGATGTTAGCCGCTCTGGTTTGGACCGATGCCTTCGTCGCCATGGCGTTTCACGCTTACGAGACTTGATTCCTCAACCTGAAGGTGAGAAGAAACCCATAAAAACTTTCAAGGATTATGAGCCAAGCTACGTCCATGTAGATTATAAATACCTCCCTCAGATGCCGAATGAATCCTCTCGTCGCTATCTGTTCGTCGCCATAGACCGAGCCAGCCGTTGGGTGTCCCTATCGAAAATATCGTCCTCATTGAAATAAAAGTCTTTTTTCTATCAGCGTGATATACTGGTTCTCGTCATAATCTGCTCTTTGAAAATCGAGACACCCACCCCCGGACACAGGGCTCCCCAACAGGTACGAGCTGGCTCCGGCATGTGGTTAAACCATGAGGGTGACCTGTTGTGTTGATTGGGAAATTGGACGCGCAACTCCATTTTCCACCACAACACGGTCACCCACAGCAAGGTTATTCCCCGTTGCTTGAACGATCCCCTGCCCTGTTGCCACGCGAACTATTGGACCGTTCCTTCCCTAAAATCAGAAATTCGACTTTTTCCCCGTCACTTGGCCGCGAGCTTGGGCAAACAGGTAGCAGAGCCTGTTTAGGTCCAGATGGAAGGTGACATAATCGCCGTTCATGATATATAGATAATGAACGGAGGTTGAGATGAGACAGAAAAAACGGCGATACACAGCAGCGCAGAAAGTCAGCTATGTCCGGAGGCACCTGGTTGAAAAGGTGGTTTTGTCGGACATATGCGATGAGGTTGGTATTCAACCCAGTCAGTACTATGGGTGGCAGAAAGCGCTGTTTGAGAATGGTGAAGCAGCTTTGGCTGATAAGCGAGGCCAAAAAGCTCGTGACCGTCAGGTTGCCGAGTTGGAAGCCAAACTGGCCAGCAAGAACGAGGTCATTTCTGAGCTTCTTGAAGAGCTTGTGGCTTTAAAAAAAAGTCATGGGGTGACCTGAATGGCCGTTGGGTAGAGCCGGACGTACGCGATTCAGTCGTTGATTTCGTTACGCTTTGGTCTGAAAAAGGGGAGATAGACACAAAACGTATCGTTGGCTGGATAGGGATCCAGCGTGGCAAGTTCTATTCATGGCGTAAACGATATGGGATGGCCAATGAGCACAATGGCCGTATTCCCCGTGATTTTTGGCTGGAAGAGTGGGAACGAGAGGCGACCGTTAACTTTTTCCATGAGCATCCGGATGAAGGCTACCGACGTTTGACCTACATGATGTTGGATGCAGATGTTGTGGCAGTCAGCCCTGCCTCTGTCCTACGTGTTCTCAGAGCGGCCGGGTTGATGCGGAAGTGGAGTCCGCCCCCTTCTCAGAAAGGAACGGGGTTCAAGCAGCCGCTGGAGCCACACAAACACTGGCATATCGACATCTCCTACTTGAACATTCAGGGGACGTTTTACTACCTATGCAGTGTGTTGGATGGGTGCAGCCGCTTTATCCTTCACTGGGAGATCCGGGAATCGATGAAGGAGGATGAGGTTGAGGTTATCCTGCTTAGGGCCAAGGAAGCCTACCCAGAAGCCAAGCCGCGTGTGATCTCGGATAATGGCCCTCAGTTTGTGGCTAAGGATTTCAAGACCTTTATCCGGGAAAGCGGCATGACGCATGTGCGGACTTCCCCTTATTATCCGCAGAGCAATGGCAAACTGGAGCGGTTTCACGGTACCCTGAAACGCGAGTGTATCCGTCCCCAGACGCCCCTTTCTCTGGAAGATGCACAGCGGGTTGTGGAAGGATACGTTGAGCACTACAACACATACCGGTTGCATAGCGCCACCGGCTATATCACTCCAAAGGACCGCCTAGAAGGGCGTCATGATGAGATCCTGGCTGCACGCGAACAAAAGCTGGAAACGGCCAGAGAAGAGCGTAAAATCAGGCGAAGACGGCAGGCTTTTCAGCCATCCTAAAAAATGGCTGAAAAGCCGGTCTGCTAACTGATATTTTGGATTTGGCGATTGTCATGTTTCCGCTGAACCAGCACAAGCATTTCGAATCTCTTGGAAAAGGTCAGGGAAATCATCAAAAGTCACAAAAGCTCTACAGCCGGTGGATTGATTCTCCTTCTGAATCCAATCATCAGGGGGTGGGCGAATTATCACCGGCATGTAGTGAGTGGAAGGGTTTTTGCCCGCGTTGACCATGCAATATGGCAAGCTATCTGGGCCTGGGCAGTCCGAAGACATCCCAAGAAATCGAAAAAGTGGGTCCGCTCAAAATATTTCACCACGGAAGGGGGAAATAACTGGGCATTCTTCGGGGAGACCTATGCTGGCGTGAGAGTGTTGCTCTTCAAAGCAACATCACTCGGCATCATTCGTCACATCAAGGTCAGACAGGATCTCAATCCCTATGATCCAGCCTGGAAGGATTACCTTGTGAAACGGGTAGCCAAATCCACCCCTGGCTCGGGCTGGGTGCCGCAAGGTGCCTTTTGAAGGCTTGAGCCGTGTGCGGTGAAAGTCGCACGCACGGTTCTTAGGGGGGGATGTGGGGGTAACCCCATGTCTCTACCCGACGACATCTTCACCCTGACCGGTGTGAAGACCGCATATGTGCTATTTTTCATCCACCTGGAAAGCCGCCGGGTGTTCTGCAGTTCGCCATCCTATTCGCCGGACAGCGCCTGGGTGACGCAGCAGGCCCGGAACATGCTGATGTGGTGCGATGACGAGGGCATCAGCCCCGAATTCCTGATCCGTGACGCCGACACCAAGTTCACTGCCTCCTTCAATGAGGTATGGCAATCCGAGGGAGCTCGGGTGATCCAAATCCCGCCAAAATCACCCCAGGCGAACGCATTCGCGGAGTCCTGGATAGCCAGCTTCAAGCGGGAGTGTCTGGAGTTCTTTATCTGTGTCAGCCGCCGACAGCTGGACTACATCTGCCGCCGATGGGTGTATCATCACAACACCGATCGTCCTCACCAGGGTGTTGATATCGGCAACAACGTGCTACAGGTGAATTTCAAGCCGACTCAAACGGGTGATGTCCGGTGCCGGGAGGATCTTGGAGGGATTATCCGATCCTACTACCGGGAGGCTGCCTGATCGGCTGCCCGTTTTCATTATTTGATTTTTCAGCGAGGTGTGTGATGGCAAAGAACCCCTTTATGGGTAAGTGGCGGATCGTTCATATGGATGAATGGGGGGAAGATTATCTGGACTTGGTCGCCCCCGCTCACATCACCTTCGACAAGGAAGATATGGGAAGCTTCCAGTTTGGTGCCGTGCAGGGCTGGCTGGATTGTCGGAGGGGTGCGCTTGATGGTGAGCCCATCATTGAGTTCTCATGGCAGGGACAAAATGACAGTGATGAGGCTTGCGGTCGGGGGTGGGCTAAGTTGACGGCAGAAGGCCTGGGAGGTCATCTATTCATCCACGCAAGCGACGACTCGCCATTTCGCGCTGTGAAGATGGTTGGCAAGTGAGTCGTCCTGCTACCCGGCGAGCCTTGTTGAGCAAAATGTCATTGGCAGTGGCAGGTAGCCTGCGCAAGGGGATAAATGCTATTTTGGTTTACAAGATCGCACACTCACCTCTAAAATGTAAACCAAAAGGGAGGTCGCCATGTTCAGTGAACGCTTAAAACTCGCTAGAAAGCGTGAGGGGCTGTCCCTTCGCGATTTAGCATCTCGTATTGATGGAACCGTCTCCGCTCAGGCTATTGGCAAATACGAGCGTGGCGAAATGATGCCCAGCTCAACTGTCTCCATCGCCCTTTCAAAAGCCCTCGGAGTCTCGGTGAGCTACCTCCTAAGCCCGTCCGACATTTCTCTGGAAAAAGTGGAGTTCCGAAAACTCGCCTCAACTAAAGCTCGTGAGCGTGCCATGGTTGAGGGGGCTGTGCTCGATCATGTGGATCGTTATCTTCAGATCGAAGAGCTGCTCGATATTTCCAGTGCAAAATGGGAAGAGCCTGAAGGAGCGCCATTCCAAGTTAAGTCCCTCAATGAAGCAGAAGACGCAGCAGAAGCTGTTCGCATAGCATGGAATCTTGGCGGAAACCCCATCCCCGACATGACCGAGCTTCTGGAAGAACGGGGAATCAAAGTTCTCAAGCTGGACTTTCCTTTACGGGTTGATGGTGTGACCTGTCATGTACGCCGACCAGGTTCCGGAAGAGATGGTGTTCCCGTTGTAGTTTGCTCCACCAACAAGTCCATAGAGCGGCAACGCTTTACCTTAGCCCACGAGCTAGGGCATATGCTGCTCGAGGTTAATGGTGAAATTGACGAGGAGAAGGCGTGCCATCGTTTTGCCAGTGCGTTTCTTGCGCCAAAAGAAGAACTGTTTGACGAAGTGGGGCGACCACGTCATGCGTTCGGCTATACGGAACTTATAGAAATCAAACAGATGTTTGGTGTAAGCGCAGCTGCCCTGGTTGTTCGTTTTCGTGACTTGGGAATCATCACCGATGCGAAACTGAAAAGGATCTTCACCGGAATGGGGCGGAAATGGAGAAAAGAGGAGCCAGCCCCATTAGAGCGTGACGAGCCAACCCGCCGGTTTCGCCGCTTGTGTCTTCGAGCTCTGGCAGAAGACGCAATTTCCCAATCAAAAGCTGCAGAGTTGCTCGGCCTCCCGGTAAGCGAGATTGATCGTATTATGGCCGGTCCGGCGGAGTAATGGATGGTGCGAATCCTTGTCAGTGACAGCTCGGTACTTATTGAGTTTTCCAAGCGAGGTCTCCTTGAGGAGATGTTCCGCTTACCTTTTGATTTTGTTGTGCCTGACTTGCTCTTCGAGGAAGAGCTGATCGACCTGGGACAATACAGCAGGGATGACCTGCTTCAATTCGGTCTGGGGATTGAAGCGCTTGACCCAATTGGCGTCACAACCGCGCTGTCGTATCAATCCCGCCGCAGTCGGTTGAGCCTGGTGGATTGTTTTGCTCTTGCCCTCGCGTCTGGGAAAAAATACACCCTTCTCACCGGCGACAAGCCAATGCGGACATTTGCAGAAACTGAAGGCATTGAAGTTCATGGGACGTTGTGGCTCATGGACCATCTGCTTGCTGAGGGGGTTGTCCCAGCTGAGGATATTTTGGTGGCGCTCGAAGCAATGAAGAACGACCCGCGGTGCCACATCCCAAGCCAAGAATTATCTCGACGCATTCAGCAGTTATCCAAGTGAGATGTTTGGATTTGGCTGATGAGTCGTTTGCTGGATATCCGAGATGCTGCTAGTGGGCGATGAGGTATCCTGCCATCCGTCCTAATTCACTATCAGGATAAAAATCCCAAGGGACAATGAGACACCTCTCATACTTGCGGAATGTTCCAAAACGTGGGCAAATCGTAACATTTACAGACAATCTGTGACAGCAAGCTGAGTGAGGTTAAAATAGCGATTCCCGTTATTTTAGGATTCGGTTGTTTCCTAAAATAAGCAGCGGTAGCCGGCCATGCGACCGGACTGACCGTCAGGGCCCAGAGCACCCATGGTCACTAATGCCGACAATTCACGACTCGCCGTTCGGATGGAGATTCCCAGCTCAGTTGCCAACTCCTGTCGGGTGATTCGGCCAAGCGCTCGCGTGAGAGCAACGGCCTGCTCCTGGCGCTGGGTGAGCTGCGGCATCTCATCTTCTGAGTCGGGTGCTGCCAAGGCGAAGATCGTCTGGCCAGAGACAACAGATCGCGACACATCTCCCTCAGCCACCATGCGGCTCAGGTGTCGGTGAATTGTGGGCTTGGGAATCTTCAGCCTGCTCTGCAGGTCGACCAGGGCCAAACTGCCGGCTTGCTGGAGCGCCGATGTGATCCGCTCCTTCACTGACTTGTTCGGGTCTTCAACGCCAACGGTGTCCGGAAGGTGGCCAACCAGGTGCTCTGCAAAAATATTCCTACGGGCATCCACCGCTGCGGCCAGGATGATGTTCTGCAGCTCCCGCACATTGCCCGGCCAATGATAGGCCATCAGGAGCGTCTGGGCATCCCGGCTCAAACCGGTCCCGGTGAAATCCTCTCGGGATTTCAGGAACGCCCGGGCCAGCTTGACGATGTCATGCCCACGCTCTCTGAGTGCGGGCAACTGGATCGCATATCCCTTGAGTCGGAAGATCAAATCCTCCCGGAATTTTCTTTCTTCCGCCATCTCGGCAAGATCGCGGTGCGTGGCGGAAAGGATCCGAACATCCACCTTCTGCACGGCCTTTGCGCCGACGGGCCGGACTTCTCCTTCCTGCAACACCCGAAGGATCTTTGCCTGGAGTGGCAGTGGCATGTCCCCGATTTCATCCAGAAACAGGGTTCCGGTGCTGGCCTGGACAAACAGGCCGTCTTTGTCGCTGGTTGCCCCACTGAACGCGCCTTTCTTGTACCCAAACAGCTCCGCTTCCAGCAATTCCGCAGGTATGGCGGCGCAATTGACGGCGACGAACGGTTTCTGGGCTCGGCGGCTCTGGTCATGGATGAATTGGGCAAACAGCTCCTTGCCAGTACCGCTCTCACCGGTGATCAGCACGGGCAGCACCGTCTTGGCGACCTTCTTGGCTTTTGCCAAGGTCGCTTTCAGAGCGGTGCTGTTGCCGATGATCTGGTGCGGTTTGCTGGACACGGTACCCTCTCACGTTGATTTGACGTGTTCAGGGTAGTGGTCCGGTGTTTGTTCATGCCACGGCGGAGGCATGGCGGAGACATGAACAGCATGACGTCATGGTGTTCATGCATGACGTCCGGTCGGTCCGGCATGACGTCCGGCTAGTCTGGCATGACGTCATGGTGTTCATGCATGACGTCTGGCTGGTCCGGCATGACCTCAGCAAGACGCAAAAAAGGTCTTGCCAGATGCCCAGCAAGACCTTACCCAATGGTTCAAAATCATTTTCAAAAAATATTTGCTGTGTTGGAGAGCAGAATCTTGCCTTGGTGTTTGTTTTTATGGGGTGTTCTTCAGTTTTCTGTTCATAAAGAAAATTCGGAAGGAAACTACACCAATGATTGTTAGCAGAAGTAAAAGTAGAAACAAGCGAGTGGTTTTATGCTCCTGCTGTAAAGTCCCCTCCTGGTGAGCTTTTAATGCAGCGACGTCTTCAACTAATCGCTTGGTATCATTATGATAATTGGCTATCAAAGTCTTCATCTCTTCAATTTGTTCTTCAATTTCAGAATCTAGCTCTTCCAAGCTTGAAAGAACAACTAAAATGGCCTGCGCCCCATCTATCAGCCTCCTGTACTCAATTAACGCCTTCTGAACTCTACCCAATGTTGTTACATCAGAACGAATGGTCGTGTTTTGCGACAAGGCTAAAGAAGAAATTCTCTGTTGTTCAAGTTTCAAACTTTTTACGTAGTTAACCAGAACAATGAAAAATGTCTGATCGCTGTATTCTTCAAGAGCGGGTAGTTGCGCTATTTTCATTATTTGTTCAAAAAAAACGGCGGTCTCACCTCTATACCTTAGGCCGACGTGGGATAAATATACTGAAAAAAGAAGCGGTATTAGATCATTATCTGGCTCCGACAAAATTGAGTGCTTAAAGTAGTTTTCATTGATATCTAAGAAATCCACTGACTCTTGGTAGAGTGATGCAGTTGCAAACAAAAAGGCAGGTAACGTCCCATTCATCTGAAGCGTGTTTGCATACTTGATGGCGTGATCGGCGTATTCAGCAGCCTCGTGATATTGATGGGTAACAAAATAAAGGTAGGCCAACAATGTACGCACCTGCACTGCTTCTTTTCCCTCTAACCCCTCAATGTTTTCCCTCACTTTTATTATGGCATCATGAAAAACAGCCTGATTTTGTTCACCAAATATAGGATTTTCCTCGTCAAAATGCTTCAGAGCTTTCATTGCTTTTTGGTAAGAGTCCGGGCCTTTACTTCGTCTGGGAGGTGGTAATGTTGGCAAATGCTGGCTTTGCTCAACAAGCCTACTGTAACTGTAAGATTCAAAAACTTGAGAGAGAGTAAAGTCTATCACAACCTCAGTACTGAAGGTTAAAGCAGCCGTCAGAAGTGCTACTCCTCCAGCCATCCCCAAACCGCCAGAAGCAATGGCTCCACCACCAAGCAAGGCTAGCCCATAATTGGTTGCTGCAATGCCTGATAACCCTGCCATATTTCCGATGCTTGTTCCAATGGATAAAACAATTGGAGAGGCTGTGCCTCCGGTAAAATAAATTACGAGACCGGCTATTACCGCCAACACTCCAGCAACGATCCAGCCAATTAAATTTGGATCGGTATAAAAGTGCTTGAACGTGCCAACTTCAGCTGAAAATGTAACAGCTGGAATGAGTAGCGTCGCAAACAATGCTACCACTGAAAATGATCTTGTTATCACCTTCACAATTCACCTCTTTTATTCAAAAACATCTCAATTCAACCGTTGCCCTCTATGTGCACGATCACAGGATATCCATTAGATGCTGCAACTGCATTGTTTGCTCTTGGGCAGAGCCGTAGATGACATGGATACCACGTTTTTTAGTTTCCTTATCAATTGCCCTGAGTACATTAGAATTCGAGGGTCTATTCGTAAAACTAAAAATGGGATGAATAGCCCCAGGGAAGTCAGATGATCCTCTGAAAGCCACCAGTGAGTTCATATCGCCACGGATGGTAGCTAAACTGGAAAAAACTATGTCATCGTATGCTTTAGCTTCAATGGGAATAAGCTTATCGCCCCTGGAAAGAAGGATATCGATATCAGTTGCCCCCCCTTTAATCCCGTCATCAAAACGACCGCCAATCCGAACTACATTGAAACCATTGTCAACCGCAGCACTCGCAATCCTTATCTCGTTGAGATGCCCCTTGGTTTTGGCAGCGCTGACCCCTAGTGTTTTGGCAAGAGTACTTCGAAAGCCTGGCACGTCCCCCAAATTTCTCAAGAGAGTTTCTGCCTCCTTCCGAGGGATTTTCCCTTGTCTAACAGCAATTCGAATAAACGTATCCAGCACTGCTTTTTGTGGAAGATTCATCCGGCCTACATTTCTACGCACACTAGCGATATCTCCAGCTTTTTGAATCATCTCAGTTAAATGGATAATCTGATCTTCAGATAATGCCCCTTTGACATAACCTAATCGAACTGTTTCTGAGGCAACTTGCGATCCTTTGAGTAAGTTACCCCAAAAAGGAAAGGCTTCATTGATCCAAGGGCCACCCATAAAAAGAATCAGCGCTATGCTGCTTAGGATAATTTTCAATGGTTTATTTCTATCCATTGCTGTATGCCTTCCTTCTTGGCTCTTATGGGGTGTTCTAAGCTGGTGACACAGCTATGAGATTTTCCCAGGGAAAAAATCAAACGTGGCTTAGTCATTCAACTGCAACCAGATTGGGGGACAGATTCTTTCTAAAAAATCGTAGAGATCATTTTGTCGCATATCGGAAAATCTCACGCACAACAAGAAAAAGCAGAAGATATGGCAGGATGGCCGTGTATAAGATCCCCATGACTATCATTGTTGATAAAGTTATATCGCTTGTGTTCATTATTCATCTCCACAGTGAGGCTTCTGATTTGATTCAAAAAGACAAAATATTATGCCGCCAACCTCATCTTCTGAATTATAGCTGATAGCTGCCGGATCTCCCGCTGACTATGCAAAGCAAGCTGGGTATGGTCAATCTCACCAATGATAATCTCGGGCTTGATCCGATAACTGCCCATCTTGTCGTTCTCATAAAAGGACATTCCACCAGGGAGCAGCGGCTTCAGAGAGCTGTTGAGGTTGGACATCCCCTTAAAGCCATCGGCATCTCTGGAGCCCAGATCCTGCTTGTGAACCCAGCCTGAGTCATCCTGTGCTCTACCAGCCACCATGCGCATGAGTAAAAGGAGCTGGGCATCAGGCAAGTGCTGTGAAACACCGTTAATAGCGACCTCTGTCCGTTTGCCCTCGATTTGGCCAGGGATCGTTAGGCTGATATCAGAGCGTTCTGTTTTTCGCTTGGGTGCGACAGGCCGGGAATTACTCCGGCTTGGCTTGCCTCTGGCCAGCTCCATGATGTGAGCACAATCCGCATGGTTTTCCCTGCCACTTTTCTGCAGGCACTCCTGGATCTTGACGTGAAGTGGTGGATTGTTTTCTCCAAGCGGTTTGAGAATGAAGTCATCCGCCCCGTTTTGCAGCATTCCAATCACGTTGAACATCTCCTTGGCGTGACCACTCATAGCCAGGATCTGGAGATGGTGCTGATCATTATCGTTCCGGTTGGGATAGCGATCTCGAATCTGGCGCTGAAGCTGAGCGCCCGCCTCAACCATAGGGTAGATGGCATCGGCATCCACTTTGATCTGAAGGTCAAGGATGGCGAAGCAGAACTGTCCTTCCTCCATCAATCGCAGCCCCTCTTCCTGGGTCTCCGCATGGATGAAGTCATGGCCAAGGGATTTGAGGAGGTCACCCAACGCCTCTGCCAGATTCAGGTCATCCTCAACAATCAGCGCCACATGCTTGTTTTTCGCTCTGTTGCTCACCATTTCAGATCCTCCTGTTTAACTGGCAGAGAGATGGTTACCGTGGTGCCTTTCCCTTTTTGGCTAGAGAGCTGAATCAAACCTGCATGATCGGATTCGATGATCTTCTTGGCGATGGTCAAGCCGAAGCCTGTGCCATCCGGCTTGGTAGTGGCAAACAGCTGAAAGGCGCTCCTGACATCCTGCTCTGACATACCTGTCCCTTGGTCGGTAATGGAGAGCATCACCTTCGACCTGTTCACCACAGTAGCATGGACCTTGATGGCCGGTGCGCGGTCACAAGCAATGCATGCATCAATGCTGTTCTGAAGGATATTGGATAGCGCCTGCAGAAGTAGATAACGATTGATATCCAGCATGATGCATTTAGGGACAGAGAGCTCAACGTGAAGCGCACTGTTTTCAGGCTTGCGGTCCCTTATCAGATGAATCGCCTCATCAACGACTGAGATCAGGTTCTCATTTTGAAACTCCAGCTCAGTCGTCTGGGTAAGGGTTCGAAAGGAGTTCAAGATGGCCATCATGAACTCAAGGCGCTCTTTGGCCATTGTCGTATGCTTTTGGATCAATGCCCGGTTGAGCCGCTTCTGCTCCAGTGCTGTTTTCAACAAGGTAAGGCTCACATCCATGGGCGAGATGACTTTGACCATTTCGTGGTTGAACTCCCTCACAAACTGGTTCTGGAGCTTTTCCGCGACCCGTTTGGCGGCTCCCCGAGCATGGGCACCATGCTTTTCCTCAAGATCTGAAAGCCACTCCAGCATAAGATCCCCATGCTCATCCTTGAGCAGGTCGGTTTTGGAGATCTCCTGGCGCCGATCCATGGTCCGTTTCGCAGCGCTCTTCACCCAGGCATTGTCATCCTCCTCCAATACAGCAATGATCCTGTCAAAGGTCTCATGGCGCAGAAAGAGGATGGCATGGGCTAGGGCTTTGCGGACCTCCCACTTCTCATGTCGGGCTAAACTAAACATCTGCTCGCCCAGCCTGGCGTGTACGAATGGCTCCATGGTGGCGTAGCGGAGTAGACCGCCCCCTTGATCCACAGCATCCCTTACGGTGGGCCAATTGGAGGAGCAAAATGCTTGTAGAAGCCCATCCAAGCCTGTCTCCGGTTTAATGGTATCCATCATGATCAGTGACCGTACCTTTCCTTGCGCTGCAGGAACGCCTCGCGGCCACCTTCAAGCAGTGTCTCAATCTCACCCTTTACCTCATCAACGCTACCAGCGCATTGGATGCGTCCCCGCTTACCATCTGATGAGAGTACAAAGACCCGCTCCGCCTCTCCCAGAACCGGTATGTTGGGGTTATGAGTCACAAAGATAAGCTGGCGCGTAGCTTTGGCTTTTTTGATGGATTTGACGATGGTATCGAAGATAAAGGCGTTATCCAGATTGTCCTCTGGCTGATCAATCAGTAGGGGGCGATCGCTCTCTAGCAGCAAAATCGGCAAGATCGTGGTGCAGCGCTGGCCAGTTGAAAGCGCGGTGGCATCTTTGTACTTTTCCCCATCCTGCAGTTCAATTCGTGGCAAATCATCCAACTCCACTACTTCAAGCCGATTGGCAAAGCCATTATCAGAAAGCAGGTCGATCACACGGGCGGAGCGGATCTCATCCAGACCTGCTACATCTGATAGCCTCTTTACATCCCGTCGGTGGATGATGGTGCTGACCTCTTCAGGGGACAGGTTTTGAACCACCTTGTCCACAATGGATGCGTATCGCAGCCCCGAGCCTTTGAGCCCTTCGGAGAGGAGGTCCGCGAACGCCTGTCGATTGCCAGACTGGGTGATGGTGACCCGTATCATGGGGTCAAGCTGTTTGGTCAGTTGATCCGCCACCTTTCGACGTATCAAAAACCGCTCGTCGCGCAGATCTGAGAGTTTCGACGTCATAGTGCGGTGTGTTGCTGACAGCTCGGCATGCTGCTTTTTGAGATCCTCAAACTGGCGTCTGGCCTCTGTCACTTCAAGGTGGCGCTTTTGGATCTGGTTGCGCTCAGCAGCACGCCCTTGCTCCTCTTGGGATCGCTCTACCATATCCCGGTATTCCTGCTCCTGCTTTCCATGGCGAAGCTTTAGCTCCTCATCAAGCTGAGAAAGCTCGGTGCCCGCGATTTGGCAGAGCTCCTCAATGATGGGGAGGTTTTTAATCATCTCATCGAGCATATACTGCACATGGCTTGAGGCTGCTTCAAAAACCGCCTCGTTGGGCCCTTCCAGGTATTCCGGATTAAAATGCGCATTGAGTTTTTGCATCAGTGCACTCATTCCCTTCTGATAGCGGGAGGAGAAGGCATCGATTTCGGTTTGGAGTGCATTGAGCGATTTGGATTCCCGATCCCGCAGTGCCTTATGGGCATGGGCGGCATTGATAGCCTCAGCGTCAGGCCCATCTGAGAGCTGTTCAAAGCCCTTCAGCTTCTCTTCAATAGCAGTGAGCTCTGATGCGGTTTCAGCCAGATCCTGTATCTGGCGGTTGATCTGGAGCAGTTCACCTGCGCTATGGTTGATATCACGCATCAGCTTGCTGATATCGCCGTTGATGCGCCGAATACTCTCCTCTTCAAACTGATCGATCAGCTTCAGTTGAAAGCCAGTATCTGTAGCGATCTGCTCAATCTCATTCTGGCTGTAGATATCGGCTTTGAAGATGCGGTCCCGATCCAGAGAGATGGTGGTGATCTCTCCTCTCTCGTTGAGAACCTGGCACTCATCATTCCATGGGCGGTCAGCGGTGTAACGCATACCATGGGCTGTTTGAATTCCAAGCTTAACTCTGCCATTGGCCAGATTGTTCTGTACAACGGAGTGAGCGCGAGAGCGACTGTTGCGCTGCAGCTCAGGCATCAAGCCCAGGGTGTAACGAATAAACTCCAAAATGGTGGTCTTGCCTGTTCCGCGTCCTCCAATGACGCAGTTAAGACCTGGGAGGAATTCCAATTTCCCCCCTTCAAGAAAGCCTCCTGAAAATTCAGCTCCCAATAGGATGTGGTTGCCATAAGCTGGAACGATCTCTTCTCTAGCATTCATGGTCTGACACCTGTCACTGAGTGCAGCTCCCAAGGGAGCCTGCTATCAAAAAAGGATAAAAGCCAATGGATACGTGCTCGTCTGCACGCCGAATATAAATGTCGCTATGGGGTGAATGAGGGTGGCGTTAAGAAACCACACCACCACCATCGCACCAATAAGAAAGCCAATATCTACCTCTTCCGAGCGGGCGTCCATGGGCCAGAACTGCTTGCCAGTGAATGTTTGGATCCACGCACCTAAACGCTTTTCAATCATGACTTCGCCCCTCTTAGTCACTATAATCGATTGAGTACCATTGACGGTCTAACTTCGATGTGATAGATTATAAACTATACCATTTCTGATCGTTTGGTCAATACAGTTTCTTTACGGTTTATTGGTGACAGAGATGTCAGAAGAGAAAAAAGCGAAATCCGGGAAAGAGTTGCGCTGGGGTGTAGAGCGCAGAATGGAGTTCATTGAATTCCGGCTCTTCTGGGAGGGGCGGATCAATCGGAGAGATCTGATTGAGAAGTTCGGCGTCTCGGTGCCGCAGGCATCGGCTGACCTGGGCAAGTACCAGGAGGTCGCACCGGAAAATATCCACTACGACATCCGAGCGAAGTGCTACTACCCCGACAAGGATTTCAAGCCCAAATTCCTGAACCCGGATTCCGATCGCTACCTGGCCAACATGCTCTCGCTCTCCTCGGGAATTATGACCGAGGAGGAGTGTTGGCTGTACAGCATCCCCTCCTATGACGTGCTGCCGCAACCACGTCGTGGTATTGATCCCATGCGGTTGCGAAAGGTGGTTGGAGCGATCCGGGAGAAGTTGGCCGTTCAGGTGCGTTATCAGTCCATGAATGCGCCGGAGCCAGAGTGGCGTTGGATCACGCCCCATGCGTTGGCCTTTGATGGCTACAGGTGGCATGTGCGAGCATGGTGTCATCGTGGTGAGGCGTTCAAGGATTTTGTGCTAGCGCGGATTGTCAGCATTCGCCTGACTAAGGAACATGATCTGGATCCGACCGAGGATGTGGAGTGGCAAGAGTTCATTGATGTGCGGATTGGGCCGCACCCAAAACTGACTGAGACTCAGCGCATCGCTATCGAGTTGGACTATGGTATGGAGAATGGTGAGTTGGTAATTCCGGTGCGGCGCGGGTTCCTCTTCTACTTCCTCAAGCGTATGGGGCTGGATATTGACCCCGACGTTCGTCAGCCCAAGCATCAGCAGATCGTTTTGATCAATGCTGATGAGGTATACGCCGTCTTCTCGCGTTCGGAGGGCAATGCTTCGTGAGGAAGTATGCTGATATGACCCTATTGGTCAAAATGCCTTACTGGGTATGGAATTCCGCTTCCAATTACATGGAGCCTGTCACATGTCTGGGATGAATTGGTCAAAAACTTCTTTTGCCCCAGGGGCGCGCATCCTTGCCAGGGACGCCGAATGGCTCATCCGTCGGGTGGACAACACCTCCACCGGTGGTCAGGCATTGAAGGTGGTCGGAATTTCCGAACTGGTGAGGGACAAAGAAGCGATTTTCCTGACCGAGATTGACGACAAAATTGAGGTGTTGGATCCTGCCAAGACCAATCTGGTTCAGGATGAGTCCAGCGGCTACCGGTCGTCGTTGCTATACCTGGAAAGCCTGCTCCGTCAGACCCCACCAACGGATGAGCGTATTTATACCGGCCATCGTGCGGCTATGGATGCGGTGCCCTACCAACTCGACCCAGCCATCCAGGCTCTGCAACAACCCAGGCAGCGGATTCTCATTGCTGATTCTGTCGGTCTTGGCAAGACTTTGGAGGCTGGCATCCTGGTCTCAGAACTGATTCGCCGTGGTCGTGGCAAACGCATTCTGGTCGCGGCAGTCAAGAGCATGTTGACGCAGTTCCAGAAAGAGTTCTGGAGCCGCTTTACCATTCCGCTTACACGACTGGACTCCATTGGCCTCCAGCGCATCCGCTCCCGCATTCCAACCAACCACAACCCGTTCCACTACTTTGACAAATCCATCGTCTCCATCGATACCCTCAAACAGGATGCCGAATACCGCACGTACCTGGAGAACGCATGGTGGGACATCATCATTATTGATGAAGCCCACAATGTGGCCGAGCGCGGCAAGGGAGCTTCGCTGCGGTCTCGTTTGGCCAAACTGCTCTCCACCCGTTCGGATACTTTGATCATGCTCTCAGCCACGCCCCATGATGGCAGCGCCGAGAGCTTCGCCAGTCTGATGAACATGCTCGATCCGACGGCTATCGCCAACCCGGGTGAATACACAAAAGACGAAATCCAAGGGCTGTTCATTCGGCGGTTCAAGAAGGACATCCAGTCCCAGGTGGCCAGCGCATTCAAGGAACGGAAGATTGCCACCGCACCCTGCGATGCCTCACCTGTCGAGGAAGCCGCCTTCGATACTTTGACCGCCACCCGCTTCGCCAAACTGGATCGCGGCAAGGGTGCGGGTGAACTCTTCAAAACAACGTTGGAGAAATCCCTCTTCTCCAGTCCGATGGCTTGCATGCAGACCATTGGCAATCGCATCCGCCAGTTGGAGAAACAGGAGAACCCCGATTTGCAAGAGGACATTGGGGTTCTGAAGGTTCTGGCCGAGGAGGTGAGGCAGATCACCCCTGAACATTTCACCAAATACCAGCGTCTGGTTCAGGCCATCCGCAGGGATTTTGGCTGGGATGGCAAGAATACCGCTGACCGCCTCGTGCTCTTCACCGAGCGTATCGAGACGCTGAAGTTTCTGGCAGAGCATCTGCCTCGGGATCTCAAACTCAAGGACAAGCAGGTGGAGATTCTCCACGGGTCCATGTCCGATGTGGAGCAGCAGCAGGTGGTAGAGGCGTTCGGCAAGGATGAGGAGCCTGTCCGTCTGCTCATCGCTTCGGACGTGGCCTCGGAGGGAATCAACCTTCACTACCTGTGCCATCGGATGATCCACTTTGATATCCCGTGGTCGTTGATGGTGTTCCAGCAGCGCAACGGGCGTATCGACCGTTACGGCCAGGAACAGACGCCCCACATCGTTTACCTGACGACCAACAGTCAGAACGACAAAATCCGTGGGGATATGCGTATTCTGGAACTGCTGATCCAGAAGGACGAGCAGGCCACCAAGAACATCGGCGATCCTGCAGCTTTTATGGGTGTTTACGATATCAATGAGGAAGAGCGCCTGACCGCCGAAGCCATGGAGGCGAGCAAGACACCCGAACAGTTCGAGGCCGAACGTCAAAGTAAGCCAGAGGAGCAGTGGGACGTGCTCTCCATGATCATGGGCAACACGCCTCCGCCTGCAGGCGAGATGGCCACGGACAACAAGGCCAGAATGCCCGCCCTGTTCGCCGACGACTATGCCTACCTGGAAGCGGCCCTGAGCCATTTAGGCGAAAACCGCGACCTGCAGGTGCGCATGGATGCTCAGGCCAAGATGGTGGAGTTCACGGCCCCCAAGGAACTGAAACAGCGTTTCCGTTTTCTCCCCAGGGAGATTTGGCCTGAAAACGGCCAGTTTTCTCTCTCGCAGGATCGGGACGTCATCCAGCAGGAAATCAAGCGCAGCCGCAAGGATGAGAACGCATGGCCCACCATTCACTACCTCTGGGAGCAGAACCCCATGATGCAGTGGGTCAACGATCAGGTGCTGGCGGCGTTCAAGCGTCATGAGGCCCCCGTCATCTGGTTGAACCAAGGGCTGGGTGGAGATGAAACGGTCTTCCTGATGTCGGGCCTGATTCCCAACCGCAAAGGTCACCCTCTTGTTCATCGCTGGTTTGGCGTTGGCTTCCAGGGGAAGGACTTCAGTGAAATTGAAGAACTCGACACCCTCTTGGGCCGTACAGGGTTGGGCAAACGCTTGATTCCCAATCCCATGGTTTATATGGACGATTTTCTCCTCAAGCAGTTGTTGCCCAAGGCCGTGGAGCGGGCGAGAGGGTGGATGTCAGGTCAGCGCAATGATTTTGAGGATCATATCAACCCCAAGCTCAACGACCAGTTAAAGAGGCTGGAAGGGCTGCGCGGAAGGCAATTCCAGCAACTGGAACTGCGCTTTGATGACCTGAAACAGGCGGCCAGCATTGTGGAGAGTCGCAAAGAGCAGGAAAAGAGACGGATTGATACGTTGTTCGATACTTACCTGGAGTGGGTCGAGGATACCATGACCACCGAAGAGCACGCCTATATCCAGGTGGCGGCTGTTCTCGTCGGCAGGCAGAGGTAGGGGGAAATCATGACCATCGATTTGACGGGTATCAGCAACGAAAACGAATTCTACACCCATCATTACCTGACTGCGATCCTGGAAGGTGATCTCAAGGAGGTGCTTGGCCAGTGGAGTCAAAGGGAGAGCGACGATGAGGGCTACCGTGCGCCTCCCGCCCTGTTGCGCGGATTGAGCAAAGCCTACTTCGCGTTTCGCAGCCAGTGGGAGAAGGAGCGCAAACCCGAGGCCCGTCTGGCGCTCCAGCGGGATTTTCTTGCGGAACTCTTGCCCGTGTTGGGCTACGCCTGGAACCCACAGCAGAAGGTTGTCAATGACGAGGCTCGATTGCCGCTTTTGGCTGAAGTGGCCCGAACCAACGGTGCGCCCGAGCTGTGGGTGGTGGAGGCGTTTGACACCGCCCAAGACATCACCGACCCCTTGGCCCTGTCACCTGCTGTCTGCCAATACCAAGGAGAAGAGAAGCCCGATGACCAATGGGTAGCGCTATCCATGGAAGAGATCGTGACCAAGACGGTCTTTGGTCGGGAGGAGCCGCCCCGTTGGGTGATCCTGGTCTCCGATGCCCAGGTCGTTCTGATCGACCGTGGCAAGTGGAATGAAAAAAGGCTGCTGCGTTTTGACCTGTCAGAAATCCTGGGCCGTAGAGAAACCTCCACCCTCCAGGCCATGGCCGCCCTGTTGCATCGGGATAGCGTCTGCCCCGAAGAGGGCTTGTCGCTGCTGGACTCCCTGGATGAGAACTCCCACAAGCACGCCTTTTCGGTCTCCGAGGATCTGAAATACGCCTTGCGTGAGGCCATCGAGTTGATCGGCAACGAGGCGGTCTGGTTCCTGCGCGAAAAACACCACGAAAAAATCTATGGCCGGGAGATGGCGGACAAGCTCAGTTTGGAGTGCCTGCGCTACATGTACCGTCTGCTGTTCCTCTTCTACATTGAGGCGCGGCCCGAACTGGGATACGCCCCCATGCAGGCCGACGCCTATCGCGAGGGATACAGCCTGGAGACCCTGCGCGATCTGGAGATGGTGCAGCTCACCACCGAGGAGTCCCGCAACGGTTACTACCTGCACGAATCCGTTCAGCTTCTGTTCCGGATGATTTATGGGGGCTGGCCGCCCGAGAAGCGGGCTCACGAATTCGCCACGGATTCTCTGTTGGCTGACTTGGACAAACCCATTCATGGATCATTCAAGATTCCTCCGTTGCGTTCTCATCTGTTTGATCCGGAGCAGACGCCCATCCTGAGTCGGGCCAAACTGCGCAACCATGTGCTGCAACGGGTGATTGAGTTGATGTCGCTGACTCGACCCAAAAAGGGCAGGAAGAACCGCCGTGGGCGTGTCTCCTATGCCCAGTTGGGCATCAACCAGTTGGGGGCCGTCTACGAGGCATTGCTCTCCTATCGGGGGTTCTTCGCTGAAACCGATTTGTATGAGGTGAAACCCGCCGGGGAGGAGTTCAATCCCTTGGGCACCGGTTATTTCGTCAAGATGGAGGCGTTGCCGGAGTACACCGAGGAGGAGAAAGTCTTCGACGATGAGGGCGAGCTGGTGATGCACCCCAAAGGGCGGTTTGTCTACCGCTTGGCAGGGCGGGACCGGCAGAAGTCGGCCTCCTATTACACCCCGGAGGTACTGACCCAGTGTCTGGTGAAATATGCCCTCAAGGAGCTTTTGGAGGGAAAGAGCGCTGATGAGATTCTGGATCTTACCGTCTGCGAGCCGGCCATGGGCAGCGCCGCGTTCTTGAACGAGACGGTGGACCAACTGGCCGAGGCCTACCTGCAACGCAAACAGGCGGAAACCGGGGAGATGATTCCCCACGACCGTTATGTTCACGAAAAGCAGCGGGTCAAGATGCTCCTGGCCGACAACAACGTCTTCGGCGTGGACTTGAACCCGGTGGCCAAGGAGTTGGCCGAGGTCTCCTTGTGGCTCAACACCATCCACCAGGGAGCCTTCGTGCCCTGGTTTGGCATGCAACTGGTTTGCGGCAACTCCCTGGTGGGAGCGCGGCGGCAAGTCTTCTCCGCAGCCCAGGTTACCGCCAAAGGTCGCGGAGCCGAAACGTGGCTGGATGTGACGCCGGAGCGGGTCAAACCAGGAGATGCCCGGCCCAACGGAACCGTCTACCACTTTCTGCTACCCGACCGGGGCATGGCGGATTACAACGACCGTGTGGTCAAGAGCCTGGCTGAGGAGGAAATCAAAGCCATCAAGGCGTGGAAGAAAGAGTTCATCAAACCCCTGACCGCCTCCCAGGCCAAGAAGCTGCAAAAGCTTTCGGATGCCGCCGACACCCTATGGCAGGCCCACACCGACGAATTGCGCCGACTCCGCCGGGAGACCACCGACGATCTGGTGGTCTTCGGGAAAACCAGCCCAGAGGGAAAATCAAAACTCACCACCACCGAGTGGAAGGACAAGGTTTTCAACGGCGAGATTCTTTCCTCCGGCCATACCAACGCCAGCCTCTATCGCCGATTGAAACTGGTGATGGACTACTGGTGCGCCCTCTGGTTCTGGCCCATCGAACAGGCCGACCTGCTGCCCAGCCGGGAAGAGTTCCTGCTGGAGGTGGGGCTGCTCTTGGAAGGCAACCTTTTCACCACGGTTGGCGACGAGGCGCAGGGTTCGCTCTTCCCGGACACCATGCCCAAGCAGATGGCCATGGAGTTCCAGGACAAGTACGGGGTTATCGATGTGGATCGACTCTGCCGGGAACGGCCACGTCTGGGGTTGATTCAGGCTCTGGCTGATCGCTATCGCTTCCTGCACTGGGAACTGGAATTCGCCGACCTGTTTGCCGACCGGGGCGGCTTTGATCTGGTGGTGGGGAATCCGCCGTGGATCAAGGTGGAGTGGAACGAAGGCGGCGTCATGGGCGACGTGGAGCCTTTGTTCGTGTTGCGCAAGTTGAGCGCCTCCAAGCTGGCCCAGTTGCGGGCGGAGACGTTGGAGAAATACGACCTGCGCAGCGGCTACCTGAGCGCCTTCGAGGAGTCCGACGGTACCCAGAATTTCCTCAATGCCCAGCAGAACTACCCTTTGTTGAAGGGATCACAGAGCAATCTCTACAAGTGCTTTCTGCCCCAGGCGTGGATGGTTGGACGGGAAAAAGGGGTTTCTGGATTTGTGCATCCTGAGGGAACTTATGATGATGCAAAAGGGCAAACATTAAGAAGTACTTTGTATCCAAAGCTAAGACAGCACTTTCAATTCCAGAATGAAGCACGTCTATTCCAGGATATTGCTCCTGTCAGCACGTATAGTATTAATATATACGGAAAAACAGTTCATGACATTTCTTTTATCTCAGTAGCAAACCTATATCACCCGAAAACGTTAGAAACTTGCTTTTCAGGTGGCTCGACTGAACCAGTTCCTGGAATCAAAAATGACAAGAACAAATTACAATTCCATGGACATCCAAGCCGAATCATCTATGTAACGGAAAAGGAGTTGGCGCTATTTGCTCGTCTCTACGATGCCGAGGGGACGCCACCCCTCCAGGCGCATTTGCCAGCATTGCATTCGCAGGAGTTAATGCAGGTGTTGGAGAAGTTTGCGACTCAACCAAGACGATTGGGTGACCTGCAAGGCGAGTACTTCTCCACGGTGATGTGGGACGAGACCAATGCGGTCAAGAAAGACCACACCATCCGCCGTGAGACCCGTTTCCCCGACAGCCCATCGGAGTGGATTCTCTCTGGCCCACATTTTTTTGTAGGCACTCCTTTCAATAAAACACCCTGGAAGAAATGTACTCAGAAAGAGCATTACAGTGTACTGGACCTCACCCAACTTCCCGACGACTACCTGCCCCGCACTAACTACGTCCCGGACGTAGACCCTGCGGAGTACCTGCGCCGGACGCCGAAAGTGCCGTGGAATGGGGAGCCGGTGACGGGGTTTTATCGGGTAATCAGTCGCGAGATGTTGAGCCAGTCTGGAGAAAGAACATTTGTGCCGATGGTCGTCCCAAAGGGGATTGGTCACGTTCATACATGCTTTGGGTCCGTCTTCGCGAACTATTTAGATCTCATGGATTTCTTTGGATTGAGTCTATCAATTCCTGTTGATTTCCTAGTGAAAAGCACTGGGGCCGGGCATGCAAACAAGTCGCTATTGACGCGCCTCCCGATCCTGTCCAAAGAGAACAGATTCCGGCCATACCTTCATGGCAGGTCGCTCATACTGAATGCCCTCACAACACACTACGCAGACCTCTGGTCAGAGTGCTGGGACACCGCCTTTCAGCAAGACCGCTGGGCCAAGGACGACCCACGACTGGAAAATAGCTTTTTCACCAACCTGACGCCCCAATGGCACCGCGACTGCGCCCTCCGCACCGACTACGCCCGACGGCAGGCCCTGGTGGAGATCGACGTGCTGGCCGCCATGGCCTTGGGGTTGACCCTGGCCGAGTTGCAAACCATCTACCGCGCACAGTTTTTTGGTTTGCGTAATATCGAGAACCATACCTTTTATGACCATACAGGTCGAATTGCATTCATCAAAAAGAAGGGCTTCTCTGAAGTTGGCTTTACTCGCAAAGAGTGGGAAAAAATTAAAGACATGAGCGAGGGTACGGTAGAGCAGACCATCACCGACGACACCCTCCCCGGTGGCCCCATCGAGCGCACCATCACCTACCACGCCCCCTTCGACAAATGCGATCGGGAGAAGGATTACGAGACCGTGTGGGCGGCGTTTGGAGAGCGGTTTGGTGGAGGCGGCAAATGATCCCTTCCGTCCTCACACATCAATTGCGCCAAGGGGTCGAAGACTTCCTGGAAACCACCTTCCCAATTGCCACACAGCACTTCCATGGCCTATTGGGTGATTTACTGACCCGGCCTGGGGAGGTGTTTAAGGGGCCATACCTCTCCCTGGGACTGCCCTTCGAGCAGGGGGCGTCAGGCAAAGACTTCTTCCCTGACATCCCTATGCCTTTCAATGCCCATCGCCACCAGGAACAGGCGTTCCAGCGGCTGTCGGCCTCCCCGCCCCAATCCACCATCGTCGCGACGGGAACGGGGTCGGGCAAGACCGAATGCTTTCTCTACCCCATCCTGGATTATTGCTACCAGCATCGTGGTGAGCCTGGGGTCAAGGTGATCCTGATTTACCCCATGAACGCCCTGGCCTCCGACCAAGCGGCCCGTATCGCCAAGCTGGTCTTTAACAACCCGAACCTCAAGGGCCACGTTACCGCTGGCCTCTTTATCGGCCAGAGCGAACACGACCCGTGCAAGGTCATGGGGGCCGACCACATCATCACCGACAAGGAGACCCAGCGCCGCAGCCCGCCCGACATTTTGCTCACCAACTACAAGATGCTGGACTACCTGCTGATCCGTCCCAGGGATCGGGATCTCTGGCAGCACAACGACGCCGACACCCTGCGCTATCTGGTCGTGGACGAACTGCACACCTTCGATGGCGCCCAAGGCACCGATCTGGCCTGCCTGATCCGCCGCCTCAAGGCCCGCCTGGGCACGCCCAAGAACCACCTCTGCTGCGTCGGCACCTCGGCCACTCTGGGGGACGCCTCGGGGGCCAAGGCCCTGTTGGACTACGCCTCGGAGGTCTTCGGCGAGACCTTCCAGCCAGGGTCGATCATCACCGAGCAACGCCAGAAGGCGGGCCAGTTCCTGGAAAACAGCCTGATCCGTCAGGTCGCCATTCCCTCCAGCGGAGAGGTCGCCGACATCGATCCCTCATCACACCCCAACCATCGGGCCTATGTCGCCAAGCAGCACGAACTCTGGTTCGGCGAGACCATCGCCGACTTCGACGATCCCGCGTGGCGCACCGCACTGGCCGACCGCCTGCGCGGCCACGTCTTCTTCCAGAACCTATTGAAGGTCTTGAGCGGTCAGGCGCTGGATTATGACGACCTGCTGACCGAATTGGCCCGCATCACCACCGAACTGCAATCGGGGGATCGCGCCTACCGCAGCCACGTTCTGAACAGCCTGCTGACCCTGGTTTCCGAAGCCAAGAACCCCAATGGCCAGCCGTTTCTCCAGGTGCGCCTGCAATGGTGGATGCGGGAATTGCGCCGCATGGTCGCCACCGTCGCCGACGGTACGGACGATGTCAAACCGCAGCTTCGCTTCCACGACGACCTGACCGACGAGCAACAGAAACGTCACCTGCCCATCGTTCACTGCCGCGAGTGCGGCAGCGTCGGCTGGTCGGGCCTCAAGGGCAAAAACAGTGAGAAGGTGGAGACGGCCCTTAGGGACTTCTACATCGGCTTCTTCAACGGCGACCAGCGGGTTACCTTCCTCTTCCCCGAGGGTAACAATGGCGAAGCAGCCACCAGCGCGGGCTACTACAGCCACCTCTGCCCCAACTGCATGACCATGAACCCCGCGCAACGGAAAGGCGATTGTTCCAACTGCGGCGAGGACAAGCTGGTGACCGTCCTGGTGCCCAACAACGAGGCCCGCCGCAATGACCGCATCATCTCCACCCACCACTGCCCGTATTGCGGCGGTCACAACAGCCTGACTCTGGTCGGCTCCCAGGCCGCGAGCCTCACCAGCGTGCTCATCGCCCAGCTTTTCGCCTCGTCGTTCAACGACGACAAAAAGCTGCTGACCTTTTCCGACTCGGTACAGGACGCCGCCCACCGCGCTGGTTTCTTCGCCGCCCGCACATGGAAGTTCAACTTCCGCACCGCCCTCTGTCAGTTCATTCAGCATGCGGGCCAGGGCCTCACCCTGAAGGAGTTGCCCAACGCATTCATCAAGCACTGGTCGGCCCAGATGGACGACAAGCAGTTCATCGCCACCTTCATCGCCCCCAACATGGGCTGGTTCGCCGACTACGACGCTTTACAGAAGAGCGGCAAGCTGCCTGTAGGGTCACGGCTCAAGCATGAAGTGGAACGGCGCATCGACTGGGAGGTCACCAGCGAACTGGCCTTCAGCGCCCGCATCGGTCGCACGTTGGAAAAAACCCTGTCGGCCACGGCGCACCTAAACCCCGATCTTCTGGAACAGGCGATACAGGCCCTGCTGGAACCTCTGCAAAACGAGATCGGGGCCTTGCGGGAACTGGAGGCCGACACCCTGCGCCGTTTCCTCATGGGCCTCGTGACCCACCTGCGCCATCAGGGTGCGGTGAGCCACACGGCGCTGGAGACCTACATCGAAAACCAGGGTCGGGAGTACCTGCTGAAGCGCATTCACTGGATGCCCAATTTCGGCCCCTTCACCCGTGCGCCGACATTTTTGACCAGCAGGAAGATGGGTCAACGGTTCGACATCCCCGTGGCGGCCCAAGGCCACAAACGTACTTGGTATCAGGCCTGGGCTGAACGGATGCTGGGCCAGCAGAATCTATTGGTCAGCAGCGAAATTGACCGTTTTTACGATATCCTGCTCAAAGGGCTGGTAGACGCTGGCATCCTTGATCAGACCGTGGTTCAGGGCATCAAGGTCTGGGGCATCAAGCCCGAGGCCCTGCTGGTCAGCCATGAACTCCAGGAGTTCCTCTGCGAGGCATGCGGCAACACCACGACCTTCGATCAGGCCGAGGCGGCAGCCTGGGACGGCACGCTCTGCTTGCGCTCCAACTGCCAGGGGGTCTACCGACCCGTGCCGCCGCGTCGTGATTACTACGGCCTGCTGTACGCCAGTGGAGACATCAAACGCATCTTCGCCGCCGAGCATACGGGACTGCTCAAACGCGACGACCGCGAGGAGTTGGAACGCCAGTTCAAGGCTGCCGAAGCAGACCGCCAACCGTGGCACCCCAACCTGCTCTCATGCACCCCAACCCTGGAGATGGGTATTGACATCGGCGACCTGTCGTCGGCCATTCTCTGCTCGGTTCCACCTGCTCAAGCCAATTACCTGCAACGCATTGGACGGGCGGGACGGCGAGACGGAAACGCCCTGAACGTCACCATCGCCAACGGTCGTCCCCACGACCTCTACTTTTTTGCGGATCCGCGTTCCATGCTGGCAGGCCACGTCGATCCGCCAGGGGTCTTTCTCAACGCCTCGGCGGTGCTGGAGCGCCAGTTCACAGCCTTCTGTTTCGACCGCTGGGTGTCCTCGGGCATCGCGGAAAGCGACTTCCCTCGTCAACTGCGCAGTGTCCTCGGCAATCTGGATAAAGTCAGCCCCAAGAAGTTTCCGCACAACCTGATGCGGTTCATCGATAACCACCAGACCAAGTTGCTGGCCACGTTCATGGGTCTGTTTACTGGGTCGCTGGATGATGAGTCCAAGGCGCACATCACCAACTTCGTCCAGGGAGACGACGACACCCACGGCAGCCTGACATGGCGCATCACCCACGGCCTGCAAGACCAGCGCAAGCAACGGGACTCCCTACAGCGCAAGGTCAGATTGCTCAAAGACCGCATCAAGAAAAAGGAAAATGACCCCGCCGCTGGCCAGCACAAGGCCCAGGAACTGGAAGAGCTACAGCGCGAGCGCAGCGCCCTCCAGGAACTGGTAAAGGCCATCAACGACCGCGACACCCTCAACTTCTTCACCGACGAAGGGCTTTTGCCCAACTACGCATTCCCCGAGGCTGGCGTCGTCCTCCAGTCCATCATCTACCGACGCAAGCGCGATCCCCAGGACGGTGGCGGCAACTACGACACATGGCGCTATGAGTACGAACGGTCGGCCTCCAGCGCCATCGACGAACTGGCCCCCGAGAACACCTTTTACGCCGACGGTCGGAAGGTGAAGATCGACCAAGTGGACATGGGGTCGTCCGAGATCGAAACGTGGCGCTTCTGCTCCAACTGCTCACACTCGGAGTTGGTGGGGACGGGCCAGGACGCCGCAACCTGCCCAAGCTGCGGCAGCACCATGTGGGCCGACGCGGGTCAACTGCGGCGGATGCTCAGAATGCGGCAGGTCTTCGCCACCTGTTCCGACAAGGACAGCCGCATCGGCGACGACAGCGACGACCGCACCCCCTCGTTCTACAACAAGCAGACCCTGGTGGACTTCGAGGATCGCCATGTCACCGACGCATGGCGCATCGCCGACGACGATCTGCCCTTCGGTTTCGAGTTTTTGAGCCGCGCATCCTTCCGTGAGATCAATTTCGGCCTACGGGGTATGGAGGGCGACAAGATCACGATTGCCGGTCAGGAGTTGCACCGTAATGGATTCAAGGTCTGCAAATTCTGCGGCAAGGTCGATCCGAAAGAGGAACGGGATCACACCTTTACCTGCACCGCCCGCGACAAGGCGTCGGACAAGAACATCGTGGAGTGCCTGTACCTCTACCGCGAGTTCGCGTCCGAGGCGATCCGCATGCTTTTGCCCGTCACCACGTTCTCGGGGTCGGAGGACAAGCTGAACTCGTTTGTCGCGGCACTGCAACTGGGACTCAAGCGCATGTTCGGCGGCAGCGTCGGCCACCTGCAAACGGCGGTGCAGGAAGAGCCTGTTTCGGATTCGGCGCACCGAAAACGGTATCTGGTGCTGTTCGACACGGTTCCTGGCGGCACGGGCTACCTCAAGCAACTCATGCGCTCACCCGAGCCGTTGATGGACGTGTTCGCACTGGCATTGGATGGCCTCCAGGGATGTGGTTGCAATGACGACGCGACCAAGGACGGCTGCTACCGCTGCCTGTTCGCCTACCGCAACAGCTACGACATGGCCGAGACCTCTCGGGATACCGCTGTCGAACTGCTGAAGGAGATCCTGGAGCAGCGCGAAAATCTGATAAAGATCGACGGCCTGAAGAGCGTATCGGTCAACGCCCTGTTCGACAGTGAACTGGAGGCTCGTTTCATCGAGGCCATCAGGCGCATCAAGGTCGAAGAGCAGTCGGCCAAGCTGGTGAAAAAGATGCTGCCCGCCAGCGGCAAGCCAGGATACCTTTTGACAGTTGGCGAACAACGGTGGGAAATCGAGCCGCAGGTCAACCTGGGGCCGCAGCACGGGGTGACCATACCGTCCAAGGCCGATTTCCTGTTCTGGCCCGTGGGACGCAGTGCCAGGGCCAAACCTGTTGCGGTCTTCACCGACGGCTATCTCTACCATCGGAACCGCGTCGGCCTGGACATGGCCCAGCGCATGGCGATTGTCCAGTCGGGCAACTTCCACGTCTGGTCACTCTCGTGGAAGGACGTGGAGAACAGGTTCAAAGGCCAGGGTGACTATTTTCAGCAACTGTTGGCCCCGAAGAAGGCTCCACTGGTCGGCGAGTTGAACAACCTCCTGAACCGCTATCAGGTGGAGGGCATGCACGCGCTCCACATGGGCGACAGCTTTGACTGGCTGGTGCGCTTCTTGGCCAAGCCCGACGCCAGCAAGTGGACGTACTGCGCATTCGTCCACGGCCTGATCCACCTGGACAAAACCGTGGCACACGGAGACTGGCAACAGGGCCTGTCGGATCTGCCCGACAACATCGGTTCGTTCGTGGCCCAGAATGCCGAGGCCCGTGTGCGCGGGCGGTGGAAGTCGGAGAAGTCCCAGGGTCAGGTGGATCTCTGGTTGGCCGTCGATCCCATGTGCATCAACGATGGTGAAGCTACTGGCATGCGGTTGGTCGCCAACCTGCCAGATTCCGATGCGGCCCGTGAACAAGAGGGCTTCGAGTCCATCTGGAACGGGTTCATTCGGCTCTACAACCTGCTCCAGTTCCTGCCGCACGCTTTCTGCGTCACCTCCGACGGGCAGTCGAAACGGGCCTACGAAAAGCTGGAGATCAAAGACGCAAAAGTACAGCCTACAGGCCCAGGGGAACCAGAGGCCCATGGGTGGTCGGATGACGTACTCGAACTGGCCGATGAGTCGCTGCACGGCCTGCTGGCCGACCTCGCCAAAACAGGATGGCCCGAACCAGAGGTTGGCTATGAACTGGCCGACGCTTCTGGCGAGATCGTCGGTGAGGCCGAGGTGGCCTGGGAGACCGAGCGTATAGCCATCGTGATGGACGACGAATCAAAAGGGGCCTTCACCCAGGCCCAGTGGAAGGTGTTCACAGCAGACGAAGTGCTTGGCGACCCGACGTTGCTCGGCAAAGTGAAGGAGGAGGGTTAAGCCCATGGCAGCAATGAAGATCAAGGTCGCCATCGCATCGGATTTCTTGTCTGCATTCTCGAAGATCCCGCGCAAGCAGCAGAACAAGGTCATGGACTTCATCGACAAGTTCCGCGACAACCCGATGTCGCCTGGGATCAACTACGAGAAGATCAACGCGGCCAAAGACACCAACCTCCGCTCCGTCCGTATCGACAACACCTACAGGGCAATCGTCCTGAGTCCTGAAGCTGGCAATGTCTATCTGCTCCTGTGGGTCGATCACCACGACGCAGCTTACGACTGGGCCAGCAGGCGTGTCTGCAATGTCCATCCTGAGACGGGTAGCCTCCAGGTCATCGAGGTAGAGACCACGACCGTCACGGAAACGAAAGCGATACCCGCCCCCGAGCAGCCTGTCGGGATGTTTGCGGAGATCCGTGATCGTCAACTGGTCTCCCTCGGCATCCCCGAAACGCTGATCGACCTCGTGCGCACAATCAACGACGAAGACGAACTCGATGCCATGTCCAGCCGCATGCCCGAGGAGGCGTATGATGCCCTGGTCATGCTGGCCGCAGGTTACAGCGTCGAGCAGGTCGACCAGGAACTGGTGGCCGCGTCGGCTGAAGCCGTGGACACCGCCGATTTTGCGGCAGCCCTGGAGACGCCAGACTCCAAACGTCGCTTCTACGTGGTGGACGACGAGATGGAACTCAAGGCCATCTTGTCCGCGCCGTTGGAGAAGTGGCGGGTCTTCCTCCACCCCTCGCAGCACAAGTTGGTCAACCGCGACTGGAACGGCCCTGTGCGCGTCCTCGGTGGTGCAGGTACAGGCAAGACCGTGGTGGCTCTCCACCGAGCAAAGTGGTTGGCCCAGACCCGCTGCCAGGATGGCCGTAAGAGAGTGCTGTTCACGACCTTCACCCGCAATCTCGCGGCGGACATCAAGGCTAACCTGCGCAAGATATGCGGCGAGGAGACGTTCTCTCGGATCGAGGTTACCAACCTGGATCGCTGGGTCTCGGAGTTCTTGCGTAAGAACGGTTACGAGTTCGAGATCGACTTCGGACGACGGACTGGCCCGCTGTGGGAGAAGGCGTTGACCATGATGCCGTCAGATCTGGGGTACGAACCGTCGTTCTACCGTGAGGAATGGGAGCAGGTGATCCAGCCCCAGGGAATCACCACGGTCACCGATTACTTCAAGGCTCCCAGGCTCGGACGTGGAACACGGTTGAATCGGAAGGCCCGCAAAGAGGTCTGGGCGGTCTTCGAGGAGTACCGATATCTGCTGGACGAGAACGGTCTACGTGAGCCTGACGACGCGATGCGGGATGCCCTCCAGCTACTGGATCAAAAGGGACACGATCTTCCCTACTGCGCGGTGGTTGTCGATGAAGCCCAGGACATGGGCCATCAGGCATTCCGTTTGATCCGCCGTCTTGTTCCCGATGGTGACGAGGTTCAGAACGACATCTTCATCGTCGGTGACGGCCACCAGCGCATCTACCGCCACAAGGTGGTGCTCGGCCAATGCGGGGTCAACATCAGAGGTCGGAGCCGAAAGCTGCGGATCAACTACCGCACGACCGAAGAGAACCGACGGTGGGCCGTTGGATTGCTGGAAGGCGTCCCAGTAGACGACCTCGATGGTGGGGCCGATGACCAGAAGGGGTACAAGTCGCTTCTTCATGGTGAACAGCCTGCCGTCCATCACTTCAAGACCGCCAAGGAGGAATCCGACCACATCGTGTCGCTGCTGAAAGAGTGCGAGGCCAACGGCCAGGAACTCAGCACGGTCTGTATCGTGGCCCGTACCAACGGCATCCTTGAGCAGTACAAGGCAGAACTTGAGGCCGCTGGAATCAAGACGCACATGATCCACCGTGGAGAGGCTGAGAAACGGTCGGTTACGGGCGTCCGTCTGGCGACCATGCACCGCATCAAGGGCCTGGAGTTCGAGACGATCATTGTTGGCAGTGTCAACGAGGGGATCGTCCCATTTTCTCGGGCCGTGACCAACACCGATGACCCTGTGGTGCGCAAGGAGTCGGAGAACCGCGAACGGGCTTTACTGTATGTCGCGGCCACCAGGGCCAAACGGCAGGTCGTGGTGTGCTCGTATGGGCGGGCCAGCCAGTTCATTCAGACTGACAATTAATCTGACAGATTTGAGACAGGTATGGATGATAAAGGAGAACAGAGGATTGCCGCCAAGATCGCCAAGACCATGGCTATGCTGTGCGTTCGGAACACCCGATTGGAGACCTTGCATGAGGGGCGAACGCCAACAACCCATACCGGTGATTATTCCGATGTGAAGGTCATTGATGCGGATGGCAATGAGATCCCGTGGACTGAGGTTTCGCGCTGCAATCAGGATGAGATGAAGGCGTTGATGAAGCAGGTCGTGAACCGGATCTACACCTTCCACCTTAAAATGGAAGATCCTGGCCTTCATGAGTTGGCCGACCGGTGGTCATCCGATATCGCTCGATGGGATGAGCCTGAGATTGACGAGTTTTTCAATCTGAGGAATCGGGAGCCTACGAAATACATGGGATAATCAAGCGTCAAACGATGTGGGGGGGTCGGCCTGCAGCTCCTTGCATCCTGACCGCTGCACCGTTCCGCACCACGACCCGATCCCCCACCGCAAACCCACTTCCAGAAACCTCCACAACCCCCTGCGCCGTGGCCACGCGAACTATGCCGCCGGTGACGGCCACAACCCGCCCAGAGTTGGTTCCCTGGCTGGCGATGTGGCGATGCAGGTCATGTAAGGGCTGGGACACGGGCCAGGTTTTGACGAGGCACAGGCTTCCTTTAATAAGGATTATGGGATAATCCCCCATGGGCGCCCTGCACTTTTTTTGTTGTGTGGGTGTTCACAACCGTTGGTTTGAGCTGCTCCACCAACCCGGTCAACTCCGGCATGGAGCGAGCATGGGCAGGCATCACCATTGAAAGCACACAACCAATAACAATCGTCATCCAGAACAGATCTTTCACCAGTCCAGATCTCATTAGTCCATACTTCTAGGAAAGAGCAACCGTTTCAGATTTCATGGCGCTTCCTCCTATTGACTCGATTTTTGTTGAACACGACACTGGTAACCACTTTCGTCACCGTAATTTTCAAAACTGTCGTAGCGGGAATGGGGCGACTTTGGTCTCTTCCCATGCTTGATCGGGCACCACCTCTCCTCGGTTCGGCTTGCGATCTCCCGCACATAGGCCAAGACGCCATTTCCATAGCCACAATAGAGGCAGTTTAATTTTTCAAGGGGGCTCAGATAGCTCAGCTTATGGCGATCCATCACCACATAATCGGATCGATACACCAAACCGATCCCATAGACGGGAAAACAGATCCGCTGATAGAGCGTTGCCATCATATCCAATAGTGCAATAGGAATGACGACGGACCAGATTACCGGTGCAGTCAAAACCAACAGAAGAAAAGACCAGAACTTCTGGATCTCATCCCTCCATGAACGGTTCCCAAGTTGCCACTCCACGGTGGGCGTAAATGAAAAACGCTCAACCGGGATGGAAATGGCCATTGGGGTCTTAAGCCATGGAAGTAACGGTTTAACCTGCTTTGATCTGGAGCCAGTGGAATTTATATTGTCCATGGTCCTATCCTCCAAAGGATCATGTTATTCGAAAAAAAATGAGGGTCGGCTCTTGGCTCCCAATGAGCCGACCCTTTAACCAGGTTGAAGACAAACCCATAACCGGGGGAAATCCATGGGGCTTGGTCACGAGTTTAGTTGAGAACTTCAACCTGAATGCTACGAGGCTTGGCCTCATCCAACTTAGGTAGCGTCACCTCCAACACACCATTTTGATACTTTGCCGCGATGTTCCCTGTATCGGTGGTATTGGGCAGTTGAAAAGAGCGACTGAAGCGGCCATAGGCCCGTTCAATCCGGTGATAGCCATCACGATTTTGTTCATCGTCAAACTTGCGCTCACCAGAGATAGTCAGGGTGCCGTTGTCCACATCGACGCTGATGTCTTGTTGCGTCATACCGGGCAGATCGGCTTTGATCATGATCTGGTTTTCATCCTCACGGATGTCCACCCGCATGGGCCACTTGGCCATCTGTCCATTTGGCTCTTCCCAGTTGTGGTCAAACAGCCGGTTGATTTCGTTTTGCAATGTACGAACATTGCGGAAAGGATCGTATTCCATCAGAGCAGCCATTGGGGGCCTCCTTTACATGCTATTAGCGTTAACCGTAAAAGCTTGGCACCGACTTCGTTTGCCGTCTTGCTCAAGGAGATAGGATCAATGAAATGGGGTTACAAGGAGGGCGACGATATTTTTTTGTTTTTCTCTTATCCCCTTGTAAACAGAGACGTGCGTACCTAAATCCAGAAGGAAAGGAGAAAAGCCATGCGCTACTTCACGCCCTCTTTAGACAAAGCAAAAATACAGGAACACAGAAGGAACAACCTTCTGCAGACGCTTCTACTGATCACCTCTATGACAGGGCTGCTTGCTCTACTCGGCCGGATACTGGCTGGAGAGGAAGGGGTTTGGTGGAGCTTGGCACTGGCTATCGCGCTCAATCTGTTGGTTCCACAGGTTCCGCCAACATTCACGCTGAAGATGATGGGCGCACGACCGATCTCCCATTATGCGCGTCCTGATCTCTACCAAATGGTTCAACAGTTGGGGAACAGAGCCGGTTTGCCGACGACGCCCACCCTCTATGCCATCCCCAGTAGCGTACCCAACGCCATGGCTGTTGGGCCTGGTGAGCAGAGCGCTATTGCGCTTTCTGATGGTTTGCTGCGTCTGCTTAACCAAAGAGAACTCCTTGGCGTGATGGCCCATGAGGTCAGTCACATCATGAATGGTGATACTCGGGTATTGGCGTTGACCGACGCCTTTCGACTATTGACCACCACGTTATCCTCCATAGGACAGATCATCATCTTGTTTGCCATTCCCTTATGGATACTGGGTATTGTACAGATCTCCTGGCTGGCCCTTCTGATTCTGCTGGCGGCCCCATTTGTGGGGATCGCGCTTCAACTGGCTCTCTCTCGCACACGTGAATTTGAAGCGGATCGAAGCGCTGTCGACTTGACCAATGACCCTCATGGGCTGGCCTCAGCACTCAAGCGCATTGAGATGCCCAGGTGGAACTGGATGTCACGTTTTCTCCGCCCCATTCAGCACCAGCGGGAGTACCACTGGTTAAAAACGCACCCGGACATCCAGGCCCGTATCGATAAATTACTCTCCATGTCAGGAGCAGATCAGGTCATCCATTCACATCCTGTGCAAGTACTCTCTCGCCCAAGACAAGCGTATGTACAACCGCGATCTCGAGTGATTCGCCCGGTGATTTATCGGCCAGCGATCCGATGGGAGTGGAGGTAGAAAAATTCTGGGCCGAAATACGGATTCAAATGGAAGTTCTCCGCATCTGGCCACCGCTGTCCCTCCCAACAACCTCATCCTCTTTGAAATAACAGCTATTTTCCAATCAGCGTGATATGCTGGCTCACGTCATAATCAGCTCTTTAAAAATCGAGATATCCACTCCCGGATACAGAGCTCCCCAACAGGTACGAGCTGGCTCCGGCATGTGGTTAAACCTTGTGGGTGACCTGTTGAGTTGATTGGGAAATTGGACGCGTAGTGCCATTTTCCACCACAACACGGTCACCCACAGCAAGGTTTTTCCCCGTTGCTTGAACGATCCCCTGCCCTGTTGCCACGCGAACTATGCCGCCGGTGACGGCCATTACCCGCCCAGCAACTGACTTCTGACTTGCTACAAGTCGCTGCAAATCATGAACTGGGTGCAACACGGGCCACCTCCAGAGATGTAGTGATGCGGGGACCAGCGGCCTCATGGGCAACGCCAGTCACCTTCCCCCGCCAGGATCGGCCCATAAGGGCATCATGAACCTCAATAATTTGCCCTGGCATAACACCGGGCCTATGAACACAGGTGAGAGACACCTCTTGCAGATCTTCCCCGGCATCAATCTCAGCTCGGCCACGGGATAGTTTGACTTCGGTAGTGGCCAGAAGCGGATCGGAGATATCTTCACCAGGGTGTGCACCATCGCCGCGCTGGCAGACGATCTCGCCATCGCCCACCAGATCACCAGACTGGCCGGTGATTCGTACCTGTACCGGGAATGAATCCAGCCCCGCTACCCGGCTGGGGACGGAAAGTCGCCAGGACCGGGTCAGCACGGTGAAGGTGACCCGGGCGATGGCGATACCGGAGCGACTGGCCAGAAGCGTCATGCCGTCCGGGGCCAGGGAGAGCGAACCCAGATCATTGCCCAACCAAATCACCGATTGGATGGATTGTGCGGGTTGGGAGAGCGTAGCGCTATTGATCCCGTCGAAGGTCAAATCCTCTGTGATGGTGAAGGTTTGATCCGCATTGGGGAGCAGTGCGCCAGAGGATGTTGAAACACCTTGTATGGTGATCTGAGGCCCACGGTTCACCAATAGGTGGGCAGATCCGCCGGAGTGAAAGGTGCTACGCCCCTGGTTCAGTCCATCCACACGCCGATCCACCTCTGCCGATAGATGACCACTGCTGGGCAGCCACCCGCGTACTGTGACCCGATTCACTCGATAGCGGGCACGGTGAGATTCTCGGCACGAGAGATTATCCGTGGCGTCGGTGAGGATGTGATCTGGTGTAGCACTGACCCACTGGGGCACAGCGGTTGGAAAGCGATGACGAACGCGTAGCGTGCCCCCGGGCGTAGTCTCCACCACCCCACCGGCCGCCTCTGCAATGGTACGCACCACATCAAGGGGCGCAGCATCATAGACCGCCAACCGCCCACCGGGAATGGTCCAATCCACCAAATCCCATTGAATGGATTCTCCTACAGCCTCTTCAGCGGCCACACGGGCTAAAACTGGCTCATTCCACATCCGCTCCATTGGGATGGCCCTTGGCGTAGCGAAACGCGCTGTTGGGCTGATCAGCGATACCACCAGTCTGGGACGGCTTACGCCATCACGGGAGAGAGTCTTGTTATCCACCATCATCTGGAAGGTTTCACCGCCCAGTTCCAAGGTCACCGGATCATCGATCTGGATGCGTTGGAAGGAGGCCGGGTCCGCCAGTTCCATGGTGCCGGTCCAGGCGTAGTCTCCCTCGGCCATGGCCAGGGATGCGGAGAGAATGCTCATAAGGGCAATCCAAAGTGAATAGCGCGCACGCCAGAGGTGGCCTGAACATGGGGCTGGTCCACCAGCAGATCCCACCATGCGGTCATAGCCCTATGAGCAGAGTCCCGTGCTTGAAGCTGATAGCCCGTTGTGAGAGATGCATGCACCGGCTGGGTAGCAGACCATTGGCAAGTCAAACTTTGCTGCACCGGCCCCATGAGCGCATAGCCCGCTTGTAAGGTCTTGAGCAGAGCATCCTGGTAGGGAGCCGAAAGCGCACGCTCAACAGGGGCACCGTAACGGGCCTCCACTCCTCGCCCAACCTGAATCTTCCACGAAGCGGTAAGAGAGTGCGGCCAAACAAATTCACCCAGCGCCCAGGGGGTGCGACATGAGCCCGTGACGTGAATGCCCCATGGAGCTTCCAGACGTTGTTCGATGAATGCTCCACACCGATACCCTGCGGCCAAATGGCGCGCAACGGGAAAGTGTATGGCATAGGGGGTAATCACCTGCCTGGATCTGGGGGCAAAGGAGATATGCCCCTGCAACTGGATGGGCAGTGCCGGTGTGGCTTGCAGAATGCTACTTTGGGCGGTAAAGAGGATAGCAGGGGATTCAACGGTGATGACGCCAGAGGCCCGGACTGTATGTCGCGCTGCCGTGATGGTGCCGCTGAGGGAGAGGGGGATCTCGCCGGTGACGGAGATGTCCCGGCTGCCGTTCTCGGCACGGGCCGTGAGGGAAAAATCCAACGCCGCCGAACAGCGCATGCCATAGGCATCCGCCTGAAGACGTGTGGTGCTCTCTATGGGGAGTGTGAAACTTGCCCGGGCATCCTGCACTCTTGCACTGAAGCGGCTGCTCAAGGCGAGCGTAAGCTCATAATGGAGCGTAAAGCGCCTGGCCCGATTGAGATCCGCTGTCAGGGCAATGGGCAGTTGGGTGTTGAGCGCAAACGATGGAGGTAGATAATCGAAGGCGGCTTCAAGTTGCCGGGATAGCAGTATCGGTGACCACCCCCCTACCCCATGGGAAACCTGAATGGACCAGGAGGTTGAAAGGGTTCGGTCCAAGGTCAAGCTGTAGGGCGCACCAAGGGCGCTTTCTTGAAGGATGGACCACGGGCACTGGATAGCAGCAGAGAGGGGCATGGATCAGGCAGGGTTGGGAATGGAGAAATCCATCTGCTTAAGGGTTACCATCTCTCCGGAGGTAAGTGTGACATTATCCAGGATGGCATCCCCACCCCCCTCTTCGGTGGATACATTCCCATCGATTTTATAGTTGCCATCCTCCAACCGAAACCAGGTAGCGGTGCCCGTCGCTTCCACCTCACTGGCTACCGGAGAGTTACTCAGAGTGATCGCGCCGTTGGCGGCGCTGTTATACTGCAGCGTAAAACGCACCAGGGGTAGCTCTGATGTGGGAAAGTCAGGATTGGGCGGGCGGGTTCCCGGATAAACAAAGCAGATCCCATCGATGTAGCTTCTCAGATTGTTCATCAGGGAGTTGCGCAGGGTATCGTTAAAACGCAGGGCCATGAGATTCTCCTTTATGCGGTCAAGACTGACATATCTTCGATGAGCTGGAGCAACCACCGCTCACCACGGTATTCACGGGTAATCACCGTCACCCCCCTGTTTTCCAGCTGGGCAATCCAAGCCGACAGGCCATCCCGGATCCGGACATCGCCAAATCCATTGGTGGAACCTGAGGCATCACAGGAGATCACCACCCGCTTAGGCGTGGGTGTCATGCTCTGTAGCAACGCCTCCCAATCCTCCAGCGTTGGCCTTTCGCGGATCAGCCGATGCACCTCGGGGGGAAATTCGGCCCCAACAGGGATCAATAGGGATGAGGGCATGAACTTTAACTCCATACACCCCACCTGGGCGTTGGAGGTTGATAGCGCATGTCTCAACAGGACCAGATCTTCGTTGAATGTTTGAGTCTGCATTCTTGCATAGAGGGAGGATTCATCAATGATGGTGATGCAGATATTGGCGCTGACCCATCGGAAGGCCGACAGCTCATCCAGAAAGCCCAGATCAAGGGGAATTGGTTGAAGAGGCATGATTGAGAAACCTGATTTTGAGGGCCTTGCCGGTCACCGTATCCCGCGCTTCCAGATAGAGGGTCTTTTTCACCTCAATAAACTGCTCGGGATCATCCGGGTGATAGATCTTCTCCAGCACCGTTTGACGGGTCCCTGGAACCTCCTGATAGAACCCCTCACTGGTGGGCTCCTCTTCCTCTGCGGGGGCGTCCTCATCGCTACTACCTGAGGGGGAAGCTTGGCGCAGGCTGACGCTGGGGGCTCCCGAGGGCCAAAACTTGCGCGGGAAGGAGGCTTGGGTGGCATGCCAGTCGGACAGGGCTATGATGCGTACAGGGGGGACCTCTGCTGATTCCACGTTGCCGGATTGCCAGGCATTCTGCATCTCCACGAACTGAGCGGCTGAAACGCTCTCCTCTCCATTGCCATAGGTGATTTCGTAGAGGGAGAAGCCTACGGTGTAGCGCACCACCAGGGCCCCGATCACCTCTTGGGAGGCATGGAACTCCCCTCTTTGACGGTCATAACGGGGTGGTGTGACCAGATCCCCCTGCTTGTTGCGAAAGAAGGTCTGCTCGATGATCTCCAACACCGGGTGGTCATAGAGCCAGCGCAGCTGCTTGGTATGCTCTTTGGACCAGGTGATGGTTTCCACCACCGTTTCAGAACGACGTCCGATCAGGCGCGCCTCACCCCCGCTGATGATGAGCCGGGCGGATGCCGCCACGCGCTTGGAGCAGTAGAGCTTTACGCGCTTTTTGCCGGGCTCTATCACCTCAAGGGGCGTGATCTGACTCATGCTATAGCAGATGCGCCCCCAGCCACAGACGCCTGAGGTTAGGCGGCTGAAAGCCACCTGCACCGGCGCAGAGCCCCCTTGGTCATCATCGTTGACCACCAGTTCAAAGGGCTCATCCAGTTCAGGCGCTGAAAAGTGGATGGTCAGGCTGGTTGAAATCTCGCTCATCAAGCACTCTCACCTGTAATGGCGACGACGACCTTGTCCGCTGAAAGACTATTGGCCCCAGCGGGAACAATACGTTTCCACCAGATGGGCACGGCTGCGGGATGGGTTTTGAAGGTGATGGTTTCCCCACTGGACCAAGCCCCGCCCCATCCCGCCACAGGCAGGGTGAAATAGGGACGGCTGAAATCAGGGTTATTGGGGGCAAAATCACCCCCAGAGAGGGAGCCGCTGCCCACACTACCCAGCATATCCCCCACGCAGCTAAAGCTGTTGGCATCGCTGAAGGTCAGGGTCCAGGTCTGTTCAATGCTGCCGATTGAATCGAGAATCGGTATAATATTGGTGGGCGCTATCGTTGGACCGGATCCGTCGTATGTACCCGCAACGGTGGATCCGGTCCAGCTACCCCAGGTTGCCTCGATATCCTCGGGCTCAATGACTGAAGCAACGCGGGTATTGCTGGAGGCATAGGCGCTCTGCAAGCTCTGTCCGGCCTCAAAGGTCAGCGTGGCTTTATCCCCATTCCAGGTCACCCCACCACTGCTGGCCAGACGGATAAACTCGACGTTACCGGAGACATCATCCACATGGTCCTGATCGGAGATGCGGATCAAGTCCCCGTTCTGGAAGATGGCATCGGTGGCCGACTCGGTGTTGACATCGATACTGGTGACCCCGATGGAGGTGCTAGCATCCAGCCTTCCTGACCCATAGAGCCGCTCTGATCCGGTGAGCGCCCCCTGGGTATCGGTTTGGGTGCCGGGAAAGATCAGAATGCGATCATCCCCTGGAGTTGCGGTCTCCACATAGATGCGCGGGTCAATCAGCTTGATATCCGCATCATTGGCGACTTTGAAGAACACCTTGCGGTATTTGGTGGATCCGGCCAGTCGTTCCCCTTGTGGCACGTCGGGCCAGACATTGTTCTTCACCCCATCGGCGATCTCACTGGCGGAGATGCGGCCCCCATTGCTGGTGGTATCGCTGACGGTGGTGGATTTGTAGAAGCGAAGTTCTGAAGTCTGTATGGGCATTGTGCTTACACCTCAAAGAGTTTGATGGTACCGGTGTAGAGATCATGGTGCGGCCAGATGGGTTGAAACTGGATGGCCGGAGGTTCGTGATGGCGGAACATTACCTGATAGCTCTCTGCCCCCCAGATAAGCGGGAAAACCACTCCGGATTGGGCAGCCATGGCCTCAATGGCCATCACGGTGGATTGATCCAGCCAGGTCACCCCATCTGCGGCCTCCAGGGTGATGGGCCTGCCCTTGATCAGGGGTTGGGACCAAAGCACAGGGGTGCCCCCCAGGGTGCGGGCTGTCTCCATGGCCACAGGAGACCACGCCCGACGGTCGGTCCACTGGATCGACTCAGGTAGAGTTAAATCACCAAGTTGTTTCATCGGGATATCAGAAGGTACCGCGCTGTAATTCCTTGAGGGCATCTACCAGTTGCCGCACCTGCTGCCGGGGGCTGGTGATGGAGGCCGCTGGCCTGCCGTTCATGGTCAGATCAAGCTGAACGATCCCCTCTACTGGGGGCTGTCCAGAACCACCGGCCCCTGCAAAGGAAAGCTGAGGAAGCGCTGGGATCTCCGGCAACCCCACCATCCCCCCGGTTTGAAACCTGGGCAGGTTGGGCAGGATACGCTTCACGGTCTCCATGGGCGCGGAGTTGATGGTCAGCAGCAGATCCTTGAAGATCCTGGAGCGCTCTTTGCGGATCACGATCTCACCGGCTTCAAGCAAGGCATGGATGCGGTCACCACCCCCATAGCCGGGAAGACGACCACCACGATTTAGACCGATCATACCTCCCGACTGCTTGGCCTCGATGGTTTTCATGGTGATGGTGACGGTTTTATCCTTCAGTGCCGCCATCTGCTTTTCGATGGCTGAGAGTGCGGACTGGGCTTGCTCAACCTGAGCCTGAAGCTCGACTGATTTGGTGACCCGGTCAGGAAGGGCTTCCATAGCCTGTTTGAGCAGATCCACCTGGCCACGTGCTGTTTCCAACTGCTCGGTAAGAGATGTGGTCTGATCTTTCTGGGTAGAGAGCGCCTTTCGTGCACTCTCTTCCTGGCGCTGATAGAGTTGATCCAGTACATCCCCGGCGTCCTGCACACCCCGGATGGCGGTGGAGGTATCATTCAAACTGGAGAAGGCATCCTGAGCCCCTCGGGCCAGGGATTCGGCCCACTTGATGTCCTGCTCGGAAAGGGTTGTTTTTGAGAGCAGCTGTTGGGCCTCAGCCAACTTTTGGGAGGCTGCGGCGGCGCGGGAGGTCTCTTTCTCCCGGTCGGACATGTTGCGTTCCAACAGCGAGCGCACCTTATCCTCGGTGGAGATACGGGCGTTGCGCTTTTTCTCTTCGATGCCCTGGATCTGATCGGCCAGTCGTTTCTCGGCAGTCAGGCTCTGTTGCAGGGCGCGTTCCGTGGCCTGAACGGACTGTTCAGCAGTACGGATCTTCTCGGTGAGTACCTCACGGGCCTGGCGCTTCTGCTCTTCGGCCAGTTGTCGTTCAAGATCCGCCAGTTTGCGCTGGGCAGATGTCCGCTGGCGGGTAAGATTTGAAAGCTGGTTGGCGGCTTCTTGGGCCGCGCGACGTTGAGTCTGAATGGCATCGGAAGCGGCCTTTGCGGCCAGTCGCCAACCCCCGGTGCTTTTGTCGGCAATGATGGTGCCTTCCCGCTGTAGACGGTTGAAGGTCTCCAGGTCGGGAATGTTGATCCCCAGTTGCTGCCCGGTCTGCTTCAGGCGGGCAGCCAACTGCTCTTGGGTCTCAACCGCTGCCTTGCCGGATTCCGCCGCCTCATCCTGGGCATCCTTGGTTTTCAACCAGGAGTAAGCCATGTAGCCTAGTGCGCCCACAGCCGCCGTCGCCCCAGCTATAAGCCCAACAGGGCCTGTGAGCACGGCGAGCAGGCTTCCAACAGCGGCAGCACCCCGGATAAAGAACCCGGCCAGATTGATTGAGATAAGAGAAAGCAGACGGGTGCGGACCAGCGCCAATGCGCCAACCAATCCCTGAGCGCCTACCACGGCTACCAAGCCAGAGGCAGCACGGGTAACGGTTAGAAACCACTGAGCGGTCTGAAGTGCTGTGAGTGCTGCCATGGCCACACGCAGGGTTTTGATGGCCAGATACGCCCCACCCAGCACGCCGATGACCTCTTTCCACGCCAGGATGAACTCACCCACCATCAGAGCCACACGGCCCAACATGGCAGCCAGATCCACACCAGCCAGAGCCAACTCGACGATGGCATCCTTGTTTTCATTGATGGCGGCGGTGAGCTCTTGAAAATTAAGGCTGCTGTGCTTGTCGATGGCCTCACCAACCGCAATCTTCACCCCCTCCCAGGCGGACTCCAGGGAACGGATGGATCCGCCCATGCCCGCTTCCATCTCTGTGGCCACACGCCCGGCGACACCGCCCACCTGTTCAAACTTGGATACCAACGCCTCAAAGGCCTGGGAGGACATGCCTACGGCAGCGGTTAACGCAGGCGCAGCTTCCACCCCAAAGATCTGGATCATGTCGGCGGCATCGGCCCCGCTTGCCCTCAGGTTGCGCAGCACTTGCGTCATGGGCAGCAGTTGGCCAGTGGCATCACGGGTCTGAAGGCCCATACGGTTGATGGCCTCTTGGGCTTTATCCACCGGGGCCAGCAGACGGGCATAGGCGCTACGCAGCGCGGTACCCGCTTTTTCCCCAGAGAAGCCGTTCTTGGCCAGCAAGGCCAGCACGGTGGCGGTCTCTTCAAAGCTGTTTCCAGCGGCCTTCGCCACAGGTCCTGCGTACTGTAGAGCAAGACCTAGATCCTGAATGTTGGTGGCGGAGTTGGTGAAGGCGGTGACCAGGATGTCGTTTACATTGCCCAGATCACGGGCCTGCAACCCAAACTGGGCCATAGAGGCGGTGGCGATGCCTGCTGCGGTTTCCAGATTCACCGAACCGGCTGCAGCCAACTCCAGAACTTTTGGTAGGGCTTGCAGCTGTTGGGATGCCGAGAGCCCCGCCAGGGACATGGCTTTGAGACCACCCGCTGCCTGAGTGGCGCTGAATCGGGTAGAGGCTCCCATCTCCTTGGCCAACTCGGTCAGTTGGGTCAGCTCTTCTGATGTCGCGCCAGATGTAGCCGCCACCTGCCTCATGGTGTCGTCAAAGGCGGCATAGGTAAGGATGGAGTCTTTGATAAAGTTGGATGCCGCACGAATGGATTCAAACCCGGCATACGCTGCTGCCAGATTGCGCACAGTACCCGCCATTCCGGTCATGGCACCGTTTAAGCCCTGCATTTCACCACGCAGGGTACGCACCCGGCTCTGCATCTGCTGATGAGCACGGTTGAGATCCGCCGCAGAAACCCGACCGGAGCGGGCCAGTTCCCGATAGGCATTCTCTAGCCTCTGGACTTCGTCCTCTACCTCGCGCATGGATCGGACGCCGATGGTGGCAAAGGCACGGTTCACGCGACTTTGAGCCTGCACCTCACGGGTAGAGGCGCGCAGATCCCGCTGGAGCCGCTCCTGGCTTTCACTGAGGCGGGTCGTATCGATCCCGGCCTGACGCAGGTTACCCCGCAGGCCATGAAGGGATTCCCGCTGAGCCTCTACCTGATCCTTCAGAGAACGGGCATTGCGCTTGGCCTGCTCAAAGGCGCGGGTCATGGCGCGGGTGGGTGTTTCGGTCTCCCGCATCTGCACCGCGAGATGGGCCACCTCACGGGTGGCCGCCTGCCATTGATCTTCACTCTCCCTGATTTGTCGCTTTAGATTGCGGAAAGCATCGATGTCCGATAGTGCCCCATTGATACGCTGCGCCTGAGTCTGAGCAGCGGAGGCCATGGATTGCACGCCCTGGCGAAAGTCGCTCTGCATGCGGGTGACAGCAGAACGCAGTTCATCGTCATTTGCCCTAATGACAAACTCAAGCGCCGCCGTGGTTCTGGCCATCAGGATTCCTGTTGGTTAAAGTTATCAAATATGCTAACTTTTAGGGATGAAATGGTCGATCACTTTTTACAATGTGAACGTGCAGCAGGAGATCCGCTCCTGGCCTGTTGGTATTCACGCTGATTTTCTTCGCTTGGTCCAACTGCTGGAGGAGTTCGGCATGGACCTGCGCATGCCCCATTCCCGTGCCATGGGAAAAGGATTGTTTGAATTGCGCTGCAAAGGGTCAGAGGGCATTGGTCGAGCGTTTTACTGCACGGTCAAAGGGCAGACCATTGTGATCCTGCACTCGTTTATCAAGAAAACCCAAGAGACCCCTGCGAAAGAGCTGCGTACTGCGCAGAAACGTCTCAAGGAGGTGAAAAATGGCTGATGGCTACAACCCTCTTCCCCTCAATATTAAGGACGAGTTAACCCACGCCCGACTGAAGCCGGGCTTTAGTGAGGCCTATGATGCTTTGGAAGATGAGTTCCAGGCTTTACGAACCTTCCTGTCGGCCCGCAAGGAAGCAGGGCTTACCCAGGAAGAGATTGCCAAACGAATGGGCACCACCAAAAGTGCCGTATCCCGTCTGGAATCTTCCCTGGGCGATCATAAACACTCTCCATCTATTGCCACTCTGCGTAAATATGCCAAAGCGGTTGGCTGTAAGTTGGAGATCAAGCTGGTTCCTCAGTAATTACGGCTTCTCGTTAAGGCTGTTTTCGAAGGAGAGTGCATCCAGGAACATCTCCCAGGTGTAATCCATCACACCGGGGTGTCCGAGTTTGATGAGGGTGAAGATGGCCCGCTTGAACTGTCCGACCCTTCGTTGGAGGTCGTCAGCATCTGGTTCAGCCGCTTCCCGGCCTCCTCCAGACGCTGGCAGGCGGCGAAAAAATGGGGGTTCTCCTCCTTGATCGCCGCGATGATGGTCTCCAACACCTCTGGTTCCATCGCATGGATCTGCTCTGTGGTCAGATCGGTAAAGGTGCGAATATCTTGGATGGTGACCTCTTCAAATAGCACGTTACCTACCCAGTCGGGCTCTGTGGCCTGGGCATCCACTGCTTTGTTAAAAAATTGGTAAATCTCACCCACTATAAACTTCCGCACATGGTAGGCGAGATCACCCGCTGTTTTGGCAATCAGACGTCCCAAGGTACTTACCCCTCAATCTGCATCAGTTTGAAGAATTGGGAGACACCCGCACCGGTTTTGCCGTCGTCTTTGAGGACGTCGAACGTAAATTCAATGCTGCCAAAGTCGTCGGTAACCAGTCCCAGGGAGGATGGGGTGTTTTTCACCCGGTAGACATCCAGCACCACCGGCTTGCCGTCGAAGGCTTGGTTGAAGCCGTCAAAACTCATGACGTACTCCTTACCGGCATTGAGGATCGCTTCCACACTGGCGGAGGATGCATGGGTGTAGGTCATGAGCACCGTATCCCCATCCACCACGTTGGTGGCATTATCCAAAATGCGCACACCACCCCCTTTGACCTCATAATCGGTACCTTCCACCAGGGGTGTGCCGCTGTTGGTGAGGGAGACAGCTGAGAGATCCACCCCTTCCTTGGCACGGAGGTATCCACCTCGATAGGCCACATGGGATTCATCCGTAACGGTACCGCCCGTAACAGACCCAGACTCACCAAAGGTGGCCATGGCCAGGGATTCGGTATCAAAGCCGTGGGCGGTGATTACAAGCTGCACATCGGTGATCAGAGAAACGGTGTCGGCGGTGCCACCACCGGGAGTGGAGTAGTTTTTGAGAGTTTTCTTCTCCTCACTGAAACTGAGTTCGACTTTGGAAGCTTCGCCCAAAAAGCGCATGCCTGCGCCGCCACCAAAGGGGCCGATGAAGCATTCGCCGCCGCCGATGAGTGTGTGCGTTTTTTTGCTCATTTTTCCAACCTTTGTGTATTGTGGTGGCCATAGGAGCCATTCCACATATTCATAGGAGAAAGACCATGGCCAAGACGCCAAAGCCTGAACCGCCCAAGAGGCGAAATGCCATCGCGCGGGTGGTCACCCAGATCCCGCAGCAGATGATCCCCAACAAGAAAAAGCAGCAGAAGCCCAAACATCGCCCCGATTTCCGCAAGGATTGGGGCGATGCCTTTTTTGAGCTACTGCAGCATCAGTTTTTGAAGATGAAAGAGGTTTGAAAGGCCAACGGGAAGTAGAAGATCCCGTTGGGCGAATAGTCTGGTGAATAAGCCGACTGTGTCCGCTGAAACGGTTTGAACGTTGCTCTATCGGGCGTCCACCCCACCACTGTGTTGATCACCCGGCTGATCAGTGCCCCGGCATCACTCTCGGCATCCCGCACCACCACCAGACAGAGCCAGGTCTGCTCAACCTTCTGCTGATTACCCTGGATTGGCCCCGGCTTGTCCTCTTCCAGAAAGATGATCACCGTAGGCGGTATCTCTGCCTCTTCATGAATCACCGGCATGCCCCAGGATGAGAGCACGCGGATCTCCTCAAGCTGATCCTTCAACCGCTGAACGATCAGCCCTTCAACCTGCAAATAATTTTGCACCTCAGATCCTTATCAACGGCGGTAACACAGAGATCAGCGGGCACCCCCCTGCGCTGGAAGAGGTCCCACCGCCTGAACAGTCGTTGGGGCCAAACCGATGGGGAAAGGCAGGGGTGATCTGGGTCAACATCTGACAATGACTGGCCGGTGGAATAGGTACGTTAAGCAGACTGATCAGGGGGATACCTGACGGATAGGCGATACTTGAGGTTGCCCTTGGCTCCAGATAACCTCCCATATAGGAGATAGCCTGGTCCAGAAGCGTTGCATGGCTGCCGTATCGCTCCAGAACACCACCCACAGATGGGAGAGGCCAATAGGCACCCTCCAGGGCAAAACCGGGATCATTCAGATCAGCCATGATCAGCCCTTACGAATGATCATGGATTCGGTGGGTCCGTTGGTCTGCACCACCGAGTACTGCTTGCCATCCATGGAGAGCACATCGTGGGTTGCCGCCATATTGTCGGGGATCACCCAGATATCGCACAGCGAGGAGATCTCACCGTACATCAGGGGCATATGGTTAACGTTGTGGCCCATCAAAGGCCAGGCTGGGATGGTGGAACCACCGGCACCATCCGGTACCTTCTGGTCACTGCCCGAAGGCATGGCCAATGTTGAGAAACAGACCGTTCCAGCGGTTAGTGACGCTGATGTGCCTGTGACAGGGGTCTCGTCTTTCTGCATCTGTCGGGGTGAATAACCCAAAGTGCCATACATGGCATATCCGAGGTTGCACCACAGAAACGGCGGCCACCCGGCGGCCGGGGTATCCCAGGGCAAGTATCGGGTTCGTTCCACAATACCGGATGGACCAGGTTTGATGGTACTGGCCCACCCTGCTGCCGTCTGGCTGGCAAACATGACAAACCGTGCTGAGGCCCAGATATAAAGCGACCCCCCATTGCTCGTATCGATGCGTTGGTTGTAGCTGGTGCTGTCACTGGTGCTCGCCATATTGGTCCCAGCGTGACCCGTTGCATCCCATACTTCATACACCTTGGGAAACAGATAGCCGGTGGTGTTCAGATCCACACACAGATATTTGAAGGCGCTGGCATCATCCGCCAGCGGGGCCTTCAGACACTGCATGTTGGTTCCGGCGCTGGCATCATGCAGGGTCCATCCGGCGGCCACCTGAGAGATAACCTGGGTAGAGGCCTGGTTGCAGGATGCCGACAACGTCGCTTTATCGGTGGTGCCGGTCAGCAGCGCAACAATATCCGACAGCATGTTGCTGATGCTGGCTCCAGCGTTGTAATCATAACGTGCGTACACGACGGTTGCTCCTATCGATAGTCATAGGATCCACGCAGATCCCAGCGCTTGTTAAACTTGGTGGAGCCTTCGGCAAACAGGATGGAGACCGGATTGCCCCCCTCATAGGCGATGCGCCGGACAAACCATGCATCATCAGCATCCAGGGCCCCTGGATTGGCCTGCCCGATGTATTCAGGGTTGCCATCCAGGTCATAGGCAATACGGCGGATGAGCAGACTCTCCGCCTCATGCACCAGTTCGGGAAACACCTTCTTAAACAGAGACACCATTACCTCCGAAGAATCAGCGCCAACCAACCATCCCCATGGGGTTGCACATCCATGACGCGGTAGTTGATCCCACCGACCGCCACCCCATCACCCACCGCAGGACGTGTGGCAAAGTCGGCCTCTCGCCCCTCAATGACCGGTCGATAGCTCTGCACCGGCACACCAACGGCATCGATGGTGGTGATCTCACGGCTGGAATCAAAAATGGCGGAGAGCTCAGATGGCTCCCCGCCAGCGGGGGTGTGGATGATGGCTTGGCCAAAGACCTCAATACAGGCTGCATTGAGACCAATCAGCCCGTCATCCCAGGCAGCCATGATCAGCTGGCGGTCAGTTTGACCAGCACGCCAGGGCGGTGGCACATGGGCAGCGGGTTGGACTGGGTGTGCAGGTCGGTGCCCCGTTCAAACTTACGGGGCTCCTGCTTGGCATAGAGCGGCTGCCCCAGGGTGTTAACCGACTCATTGAAGTCAGCCGGGGCAAAATAGGTACAGAATGTCTGGCTGGTCCCTGTAGGAAACGCATGCCCCTCCCCTGCAGCGATAAAGCGCCGCACGGCACCACCGGGATCCGTCGCTTGGCCCCGATACTCTTCGAATATAACGCCTCCAAACTCAAACCCATGGCGCATGTCACTACGCAACATCAGCCCCTGCTGCCAAAGCTGATAGGCGCTTTCGACGCGGGCATGGCCGGTCAGGGCATCCATAAACTCTGGAGAAACCAGCACATGGATCCCGGTCATGAATTCCCCCCGGAGGTTATCCTCCAGATAGCGTTTCAGCTCCAGGCATTTGGCCTTCACATCGGTGGTAGCGTCATCCAATTCAAAGTTGATGGTTTTAGGGCTGATTTGGAACTCATCAAAGAGGTTGTAGATTACCGAGCCATCGGCATCGAGTATCTCTCCCTTCAAAGCCCCCATACGCAGGTGCTCAAGAGTGATGGCATGTTTATCCCGCATGGATTGCAGATGCATGGCCAGCACATCGGAGACCGCCTCAAGCTCCCCTTCACTGCCGAAGGCACGCACCCCGGCAATCTCTTCAGGGAGCACCACATCATCATGGGGGATATGGGGAATAACAAAGGAGCGGATACGCCGTTTTCCGCGCTTACCGGTACTTCCAGGGGATCCTACTGCTGCGGTAGGCAGCAGGGAGAGCACCCCATTGCGCTCCTCAATGGCGATCTGGCGCAGTCGGACCGGTTTGGAAGGCATCAGATTGAGGCCCTCAAGCTTACCGTAGCGGTTGGGCAGAATATTGATGGCCGCTGTCAGAGCTACCGCCCCGAAAGCGTCATTATTGAATGGATTTGCGGCAAGAGCCATAATCATACTCCCAAACGGATAAGGATGCCCCGGGCCTCAAGGGCCGCCGTGGCTCCCAGTTTCTGTGTTTCATTGATGGATTCAGGCCAGACCACAGCATGGTCAGCCAGAATGGCATGGCGAAGGATGGCCACCTCTGGGGTATCCTGGCCTACAGAGGCCACTACCCGCTGAGCGATGATGCCGATAGGATCAGCAGAGCCATCCACCGCTGTGGGGTCCATGGCCACTACGTTGCTATCCCCGGTGACCAGCACGGTGAAGTGATCCCCCACCACAAAGTCAGTGGTTCCATCATCTATGGTGAATTTCAGGTGAGAGGTGTCATAGGCCATCCCCACCGTCACATCGGGCAGGCGGTGACCATTGGGATCCACTACCTGAAAGGTGCCGCTGTCGGCGCTGGCGATGATGCAAGTGAGGCTGTAGACACCGGGTACGGCCTGGGATCCCAGGGTAACGGTCCCGATGGTACCATCCCCGGAGTTACCCGCATCGGCCGCAGCGGCTACCTCGGATTTGGTACGGCGACCAATCACGGTACCTACAGGCAGTACCCGTTCGGTCCCCACCCCACCCAGCACGGTGACGGTCTCTCGGGAATAAAGGTTGGGGGCTTCAAACTTGAGCACATCCCCAAGATTGTTGGCTTGTTGAATCGCAGGCATGGTTGATTACCTCCTTATTGACCGGCGAGTTTGCGGCAGGAGGCCACCACCGGGTTGGTTTCAAGACTCTGTCTGGGCTGCATACGGGTGCCATCACCAGGCATCACCTCGGAGTGGATCTCTTCAGCATCGGCCCGTTTGGCCAGTAGCTCTTTGCGTACCGCCTCAGCAGCAGTACCTTCGGCGATATAGCCGCCTGCCAAGTGAGGCATGCCCGCCAGGGCACAGAGATCGACAATAGCCTGCGCTTCGTTACGCATCTGTTGGCCATGCTCGGCTCGGACCTTGTCTAGGTCCACAACGTTGGATACCGCAGATTGGTCAGTCAAATCCGACATTATGTCGGATTTGACGTGAAGGTCAGGTTGGGATTGTCGTGACGTGACAACAGATGTTTCAGCCGCCGGATTTTCTTCCATGGGCATGGTTTCCTCCATATACACAGGTTCCCGCGGCAGTGCCGCTCGGTGAGAATGGGTCTTTTTGGACGCATCAATAGTTATTGACAGGCCAGCCAGGGCATCCCGGATGGTGCCAACCTGGTCAGCCAGACCAACCCGGATTGCCTTGTCGCCAAAGAACAGGCCTGCCTCGGTGGCACGCACCGCCGATTCATGCATCTTGCGACCTGCCGCCACGGCGGCGACGAACATACCGTAGAGCCGATCTACCTCCAGTTGCAGGTTAGTCCGGGCCTCTAGAGAGAGAGGGGCGTGGGTGGAAAAGTCATTTTTCCGGGCTCCGGCAAACACCGTGGTGTAGCTACGCCCCTCTTTGGCATCCTTCTCCGACTCATCCACATGAACAGCTATGACGCCGATGGAGCCCACCCCCGCAGTCTGGGGCACGATGATCCGATGAGCCTGGGAGGCGATAAGATAGGCAGCAGAGAAAGCGTCATCGGCCAGCGCCCAGATGGGCTTGCCCTGCCCCGCTTCACTGATCATGTCGGCCAGATCGAACACGCCACCCACCTCACCACCAGGGGAGTCGATATCCATCAGGATTGCTCGCACGGCTGGGTCGGTAGCAGCATCCAGCAGTTTTTCTTCAACGGATGCGTAGGACGTGAGTCCCGATGCAGCCTCAATGGCTCCCGCCCGTTTTACCAGGGTGCCGTGGATAGGCACGACGGCGATTCCATTGGGGGTGACCATCAAATCAGAGCTATGGTCCTTGGGCTCAAAGCCGCTGGGCATGGCCGTTGGCTCCAAGCCGACGCGGGGACCAATGACCGAGAGGATGGTCTCCAAACGGGCGCGGTCGACCATAAGCGGCGTCCCGAGAATCCGGGATGCCAGATGGGGCAACATGTTTTGTGTCATGGTAATTCCTTCAGACATGCCATATCGAGATTGCTGCGCATCTGAAATACGCGCATAATCTCAATGATCTATCAATTGAGGAGATGTGCTGATGCTTCAGGATTTAAAAGCTATTGAATATCGTTGGGGGCTTCTGAAACCAGGGATGAAACCTTCTGATTTACCACTAAAAACATGGAAGTCTTCAAACATCCCGTCTGAGTTTATTAAGCAGATGCACGAGGTAAATCTTCTTAATCTCGGTGGTTCTTATGGCAAAAAACACCTGGGAGATCCTCTTGAATACGATCACCTCAGAATTATTCTCACCGACGATGTTGTAGAGATTGAGGTATACAATCGTGGAATTTGTATCATGATGAACCTTGATGAAAACGTCCTAAGCATTCACAAAGCAGTGAGCCATCTTCAAAACGCTTAATTTATGCATTCAGATCCACAAGCTCTGTATCACTCTGCTTGCTGTCCCGCGAAACTCCCGACCGGGAAGTACGCCGTGAGTCAGAGTCAAACACAAGCCCCAGTTCATCGGCACGCTTGTTATCGGCTACGATCTCCCGGTCGATCTCTTCGATGTCATAGCCGTAGGTAGAGACTGCTTCAGCCCGACTGAGCAGACCAGCCCGGATCGCCCAGATGATGGAGTTCATCTCTTTTTGTGGATCCACCCAGGTCCACCCTTGAGGTATCCACTTCACCGCCAGATATTCACGGCGGCGTTTGCTGTACTCGGGAAGCTGCAAAGCACCCGACAAAACAGCCTGATCCATCCACCGTTCCCATACAGGGCGGCAAAGCTGATGGATCAAGACCATGCGCTGGATCTGTTCCATGCGGCGGCGAAACTCCACCATGCCAGCACGGATGGAGGAGTAGTTCACCCCAGTGAGGTCGCCGGTGAGTTGCTCATAAGTCAGCCCAAGCCCTACAGCCACAGCGCGGAGTTGGGTGCGCATGAACTCCCCGTATTGACCGCCCACGTCTGCCGGATCGGAAAACTTTACATCCTCACCGGGTAGCAGGACCTGCATGGTGCCGGGAGCCCAGGTGACGGGGACGGCCCCCTGTTCATCCGGGTCCTGTCCATCCTCACCGCCAACGCCCAACTCGGGGTCAGGTTTGGTGATGAAGCCGGCGATGAGCGCGGCGGTCTTTTTCCGCACCAGCTCCGCATCGTCGTACTGATCCAACTCATGGAGGCGGACCAACGCCTGAGCCATCCAGGGTTCTCCTCTTAGCTGACCGGGGCGCAGAGGTTTGAAAATGTGACACACTTCTGAGCCTGGCACCCGGACTACATCCCCCGCTTTGAACAGCATGGGCTGTTCACCGGGGTGTTCCCGAAACAGATGGTAGGCGACCCGGCGACCGATCTTGTCAAACTCAATCCCAGCCCTTACCCGATGCCCGTTGGGTAGATCCCGGCTGTCACTGGCAGGGAGATGTTCGGGCTCCAATACCTGGAGTTGAAGGGGGACTAACAAGCCATCACGGGCATCCCGATTGCGCAGCCGTACCAGCACCTCGCCCCCCTCGATCATAGCGCGGGCAATCAAAGCCTGAAGGCCATAGAAGCCCAGCATGCCGTGGGCATCGGCCTCTTTTGTCCAGGCCAGCCATAAAGACTGAATCTGGGCTTTGATCTGGGGGTCTTTTACCGTGGATTGGGGCTTGATACCGGTACCCACAAGGTTCCCAACCAGAGAGTCTACAGCGTTGGATGCCCAGGCATTACGGCGCACCAAGTCTCGTGAGCGTGCACGCATGAGGGTGGCATCGCGAAACAGCAGGGCATTGATCCCGGCCTCTTCCGGCTGCCAGTTACCCAGCCGCCGACCAGATGCGGCCCCTTCATATCCTGCCCGGCGTTTGGGAGGACCACCAAACAGACGCTTAAACAGCTTCATTAGAGATCCTTATTGCTGCGCACGCGCAGGTGTCGGGCGACACGACGGTTGCCACCATTACGGGCTATTTCTCGGTCCAATAGATCCAACGCTTCACGGGCTTGGCTGAGGTCATACTGTACGGTCTTATCCCCATGGCTGACGCGAGTTTGAAGAGATTCCAAACGCTCCAGGAGTTTATCTCTTCGGACTTGTAATTCGGATACTGTGGCCATGGACATACCTCCAGTCAAAGGGCATTCTGGTTTCGTTGACCATCCAGCAAGGGAATGCTCTCATGAACGTTGCGGCCCGACATATACGAGAGGGAATGATCCAAGCCATTTCCACTCAAATTGAAACCAACGATCCCGCCATCTCACGGACCACCTTTGAGCGGCTGCAGAAAAGCGGTTTTGATGCAGATGAAGCCAAACGCCTCATGGCCAGCGTACTGGCTCATGAGATGTTCATGATCAACCAGCACAATCAGCCTTACGATTCGAATCGTTACGCTGCATTGATGGGCCAATTACCTCGCCTCCCGGGGTAATCACATCCAACTCGATTGAATGACCCGTCGTTTCGGTTTGATGCGTTTGGGTTGTGAGGCACCCGACTCGGCTATGGCATCCTTCAACGGGTGTTCCGCAAGCTTTTCAACATCCCGGTTCAGTCGAAAGCCCATGGCAATCAGCCCCTGCAGAGCGGCCATGGCATAGACACGACAATCCAACGCCTCGTTGCGATCGGAATCCCGCTTCTTCCACTCCCGAATGGGGCGGCCCTTGTGATAACGGGTCACCACCGATTCAGCGGTGAGTTGTTTGAAGTAGTCCCCATCCCGTTGCATGGGAAAGTGCAGATAGCCGGGGCCTGGCTCTTCAATGCGTAGACGGGAGAGGATCGCCTCTTTGCAGGCATCTACACCCACGATGAAAAGGGGTACTTTGCCCTTATTCTTGGTGGAGGGCTTGCGGGGCCAGATGGGCACTCCCTGACCACCACGCCCCTTGATGGCCCAGATCCTTCGGCCCTGCCTGGATCGGCAGAAGGCATAGGACTTCAGGGTATGGTGACCACCGGTATCAATGGCAGCGGCCCGGATCGTCATATCCGGTAGTTGCCGACTATGTGGGCGTGGATATCGGAGCAGATTATCCAGATCCTCCCACACCGCTGGGGAAGAGGGATCCCCCCACAGTACCCGGTAATCGATGGACCAGGACTCTTCATCCCGTCCCCAACCTACGATTTCAATTTCAAGACGATCATCCTGCACATCCACACCAGCTGTGAGCACAGCCACATCAGCAGGGAGCAGTGCACCCCACGCCTCTCGACGCTCCATGAGCCCTTCGCCATCAACACGATCCGCATCCTCTTCCCAGGTTTCACCCAGCTTGGTGTTGATCCATACTTTCAAACGGGGCGGATCCTTGTGCACCAGACCATGCTCCACCGCAATGTCCCCCCAGGAGGTCCAACCATGGGGGCTATAGAGGGAGGAGAGGTGAAAACCAGCAGTTTTCCCATCCCCTGCTGCCGCCGCTCGCCAGACACCATTTTCCAGCATCCAGCCCTTTTGATGATCCGCCAGCTCTGCTTCACAGTGGGGGCAGAGGTAAAACGCCAGCTTGCGCTCACCACGAGGCCATTTCACCTGGGCCCATGTCAGCACCTGAAACTCACCACACTCTGGGCAGGGTACCCAGAACTGACGCTGATCGCTCTCGGCATAGGCCGCTTCAATGCGGCTGAAGCCCTTGATGGTGGGTGTGCTGGTGAGCAGTACCTTGCGGTTAGAGAAGTTCGCCGTGCGCTGAATCGCCAACGCTACCGGATCCCCTTCGCCATCGGCATCGCCCGGGAAACGATCCACCTCATCCATGAAGAGATAACGGATCGGCGCGGAGGAGAGCCCCACCGCGCTGTTGGCTCCGGTCATCAAGAGGATGCCCCCAGGAAACTCCTTGGAGAGCACCGTGTTTCCGGAATCCCGTGACCGAGCCGGTTTTACCCGCTCCCGGATTTCAGAACTTGATTCGATCAGCGGTCCCACCCGCTGTTTGGAGTAGCGTTTGGCCATCTCCACCGTAGGCTGAACCATCAGCATGGGCCCTGGCGCATGGTGGATCACATACCCCACCCAGTTCAGGCCACACTCGGTTTTACCCAGCTGACTGCCAAACATCGCCACCACCCGCTCAATGGGTGAGCTGGGTGAAAGAGAGTCCATCACCTCTTGCAGATAGGGGGTGCGATCGGTGCGCCAAGGGCCGGGTTCCCCCGAGGCCACGGATGACAGCATACGGTGCTCATCGGCCCATTCAGAGACCGTCAGACGCGGATCGGGCATCAGCCCCTGAAGGAATGCATCTTCGTAAATCTGCGCTGCGGACAAGGCCATCTTATTTGTTGAAATTACATCATTTTTACCTGGATAGAGACGTCGATGGTATGGCTATATAGATCCAACGAAGCAAACGTCCAGGAGCTTGAAAATGAACGAGAAACTGAACCAGGAACAACGCCTTGAAGCCTTCGCCAAAGAGCTGGCAGAACTCACCCGCAAGTATGGAGTCGCCCTCAGCGTCACCGGCGGAGTGATCATCGACCAGCCAGAGGCTTTTGAAGGGATCGAATACTTCACCGGTAACGACGGGGACCTGCTGCCCCACATTGGCGACAACCGGCTTTGAGACCAACCTCACAACGGAGAACGAACATGACCATCCAACTGAGCCCGACCCAACGGACCATCCTTAAGACCGCTGCCAACCGGGACAATCTCCAGATCATGCCTCTACCTACCAACAATCCAAGCTGGGGATTCTGGGGGACATCCAGACATAACGGCTATGACCAAGAGATGACTTGGCTGGCCGCCAGCCACTTCTTTGCAAACAGCTACAATCTCGATGCACAGGATACCAGAGACCTTCTGGACAGCGTTTTCGGACGCCACCTTGCCGATGACCTAAGCTTCATTGAGGGCGGGCCAACTACCCCTGAAGCCATTACCGACCATCTGGCCAAGAGAATGGCAAACAGAAGCTATAAAAGCTGGATTGACGACGCCGTGCATGCGATCCAGCACCCCACTCGATGAGAAGAAGTGGTCTTCAGCGACAAACCAGGCCAAAACAAACAGGAGAAGAGAGATGATTAACCTCACTCATACTCAACAGACCATTCTTAAAGCCGCTGCCCAGCGCCCAGACGGGTCGATCAACCCTTTACCAGAACGGATCAAAGGGGGCGCATCGGTAAAGGTGATCAACGCCCTTGAAGCCAAAGGCTTGATCGAGAACGTAAGCATCAACCCACCCTACCCCAACTGGGTCCTTACCAGCGCCGCATACCAAGTTATTGGCCAGGAGCCTCCTGCCCTACCTCCCGTCGAGAACCAGATCATCGACACCATGACTGAGGAAACAGCAGGAGAGAAGCCCGAGGAAACAGAGACCCCGGATGATCCCGAGGCTGGGATTTTCACCAGGATCGCCCTGGATCACCTTTTTATTGACACGCTCGAGACCAGAAACTCTGACAGCCTCGACTTCCATAACGTCAGCGTCTGGGGCGTCCAGAGCGCCTTGGAAGCGGCCTTCCAGGCTGGAATTGAAGCAGCACAACGCAAAACGCCCCGATCCAGAGGGACCAGGGCGAATTCCAAGCAGGCCACCATGATCGAGATGATGAAGCGCCCCCAAGGAGCTACCTTGGATCAAATCACTGAAGAGACTGGATGGGGTTCCAACACAATTAGGGGCGCGATCTCCGGCACTCTGAAGAAAAAGCTGGGGCTCAACGTCACCCGCGCAAAGGTCGATGGAATCACCACCTACCGCATCACGGAATAACGACGATTAACCGACTGATTTTGCTCTGTTTAAGTTGATGATAGCTGCGATTAGAGCGATAGTGTAATCCAAGAGAAAACAACAACTTGGAGAAGCACCATGACTAAAATTGACACCATCCACGCCAAAGTGAACGCCACCATGCGAGAGGTTGAAGACAACTCAGAGATTCCTGAGAAGCTGGCCGCCCTGACCAAGCAGATCTTGGAGATCCACCGCCGCAACGGAGACCTTGGCTGGCTCAGCGACATGCTTCAAGAGATTGAAGCAGAAGACGCTCAAGCCTAAATCACGATCACCACCAACCAGAGCCAACCCGGATCAGCCGGGCGGTTCTGCTTCCAGATCAATACCCCGTTCCAAGGCTACATCCTCAAAACTTTTCCCGCCGGAACCATCCAAATAAACAATCTTCCCCGTGGCTTGAATGAATCGCTTTACCGCCACATCCACATAGACCGGTGAGATCTCCATGGCATGCACCCGCCGCCCTGTCATCTCCCCGGCCATGATCTGGGAACCAGATCCGCTGAAGGGCTCGTAGCAGAGGCCGCCTCGTTCCACATGCTGACGCATGGGAATGGCGAAACAGTCCAGTGGTTTGGGCGTGGGATGGTCAGGTCGCTCCTCACCGGAGAGCCCACGAATGTCCCAGACGGTGGAAAGGAACTCGGCGCCGTTGATCTTGGGCGGCATGTTGCCCTTGATCCAGCCCATCAAGCAGGGCTCGTGCTTCCACAGGTACTTGGAGCGGGTGAGGACACCTTTCTCCTTGTTCCAGATGATCTGCTGGTGCTGAAAGGCCCCCATTTTTTCCCATACCGCTTCCAGCATCGCCTGCCGTTTGGAGGCATGCCAGCAGTACCAAGCCGCGTTGGGCTCAATGGCATGGTCGATAGCGGAACGGATAAACCCCTCATAGAGCTCAGGCCCTTGGGAGGAGTCATCCCAAGTCACGCCGTAGCTATCCGACCAGTCCTTATTGAGGGATTCCCGCTTACGGCTCTCTTTGGAACCGGGATGATTGGTACCATCGTAATCCACCAGATAGGGAGGATCCGTGGCGAAGAGGATGGCCCGCTCACCGTTCATCAACCGAATCACATCCTCGGGATTGAGGCTGCTACCGCATAGGAGGCGATGCTCCCCAAGGATCCACAGATCACCGGTTTTGGAAACTGGGTTGGCTGGAGGCTCAGGAACCACCTCATCGGCCCCCGCAGCAGTCCCACTGCCATCACCATCCATATCATCTGCAAAGCCGTCCAGCAGGTCCCGCATCTCTTCATCGGTGAATCCCACCAGGGAGAGATTGAATTCATCCTCCTGAAGCCGAGCAAGCTCTGCCGCCAGGATCGACTCATCCCAGCCACCATCCAGCGCCAGCCTATTGTCCGCCAGGATATAGGCACGGCGCTGAGCATCGGAGAGATGGTCCAGAACCACCACCGGCACCTGTGTCAGGCCAATGCGCTGGGCGGCAGAGAGACGGCAGTGACCGGCAATGATGCCATCCTTACCGTCCACCAGGATGGGGTTGGTAAAGCCAAACTCCACCATGCTGGCCGCCACTTTGGCGACCTGCTCATCACTGTGGGTACGGGCGTTGCCCGCATAGGGCAACAGCCGATCCGTTGGCCACAGTTCAATCCGTTCGGCCATGGCAGGGATCTCATTCATGCTTCAATTCCTCAAGGGCTTTTCTCAGTTCCTGATCCAGCCTTTCCTCAATCGCTCCGGCATCGTTTTCAGATGCCAGCACCGAGGAGAGCCGATGGGGGATGGTAAAGAGCCGATCCCGAACCCGACGGGCCAGATTGAACGCAGTCACCTTCACCTCATCACTGCTGACCAGCTGTTCCGAGCGCTCCTCAAAATCCAGTTTGACCAAGCGGGCGCTGTAGGCCTCCCGAATGGCCCGGCTGGTCTGGTAGTCCGGTGCGCCCTGTTTCAGGGGTGGTGACGGTGGTGTTTGGGATGCGAACCTCTGGGGTTGGTTCGCAGGGGGTGCGTACCCAGGGTTCGCAGTCTGGTTTGCACTGGGGTTCGCACCCCCATTTGCAGAAATTTCGCGCTGCTGAGCGGGATTGGTATTTCGTTCCCAGGCCGCGTCTGCTTTGGCCGGATCTACCGTGCCATCCGGCTCCTTGCTAATGCGCCCGGCCTTGATCGCCTTACGTACAGCGGCATCAGAGACGCCCCGCAGCTTGGCATACTGCCGAATGGAAACGCCCATTGCGCTCTCATCTATTCCTCAGTGCTGTGGTGGATGGGTGCGAACCTAAGTGCGAACCGCGAACCCGTTTTTATTACTGTCGCTAGGCAACTCAAGCGCTCTCGCGGAACCCATTGATTTTACGGCATTCCAGGTCCCGTGCGATTTTTCCAGGGGCCAACAATTGCTTCTGCCAATAGGTCATCAAGGCATTATCTCGATAGGGTTGTGAAAGCGTCTCGACCCAATCCATAAAGGGTGTGGATCCTTTTGATCTATTGCACTGGTCACATGCCACAACCAAGTTACTCACACCATGGATACCACCACTTGCAATGGGATCCATATGGTCAAGCGTGCTATTTGAAGCTATTAAATCCTCACCGCAGTATGGACACTCATCAAACTCTTTCAGCAATGCCATGGCAGACCCTTTCTCCATGGTGCCGTCATGTTGATCCATCACACGGCTTTGACCACCGCTCCACTGCGATACTCTCTCTGGGTTGTCATGCTTGTAAGCCTGACTACGTACACGTTCATTGGTTTTGAACTCAGGATCTCTTTGATAGCGAATCCGATATCGATCTGCGACAGATAAACGATGATCCGACCAGGGAGTACCTTTCGACGCATAGAAGGCGTTCAACCACCAATCTGGAGCTGTCTGATATACCCAGCGGTTCCAAGCTTCAGTTGCATCCCGTTTGGCATGTCTGGCTTCTTGCCGCTCTAATGCTTCTGCCTGGACCTCGTCAATAGTACGATATTGTCGGCCTTTGTTCTCATTGATCCGGCGCCGTTCTGCCTGCCGTTGCACCTTTGTGCGCTTTCTACTCTTAAGCCTGCACCTTTCGATCTCACACTCAGCACAATGCCCACTGATATAAAGTTTCTGCTTGTCTTTGTAGAAACGCGACGGGAAGTCAGCAATGGGCTTATCTTTGCCACACTTTTTACAGACCTTGCGTGCTGGTTTCTCTTCGTTCATGAGCTTCCCCCAATACAAAAATGCCCCGTAAATTTCTCTACGAGGCCTGGATCAGGTTGAACTTGAATGAATCTGGATATTGGAGACTGTTTCTTGTACCCTAGTGTCAAACTTTGACATAGGAGGTGTTCATGGCCACCAACGTTAGTTTGACCCCCGAACTGGAATCCTTCGCCCGCTCTTGTGTCGAGAGCGGGCGTTTCAATAGCGTCAGCGAGGTAGTACGCCAAGCCCTACGTCGCCTTAAAGAGGATGAGGAACGCCGCACCAAGTTTGATGCCATGCTTGATGCCGTTAAAGAAGAGGCCCAACGTGAAGGGACCTATACGGCAGATCAGGTTCTGGAAGAAATGGATGAAATTATTGATCGTGTTTCAAAATGAAGCCTGCCGTTTTTACTCCTCAAGGACGGCGAGATCTTCAAGGGGCCGCCAAAGATCTTGGAAATGAAAACCCCATGGCTGCTCGAGCGCTACGAGAGGCTATTAAAAAGGCAACCCGGCTACTTGGTGAATATCCATTCGCGGGTCAAGAGCGTACCGATATCACTTCCCGCGATGTGAGGTTTTTAGTCGTCCATGGGTTTGAATATGTGATCGTTTATGACCCCTACCCTTCACCAGCAGAAATTCAACGTGTGCTGCATACCAAACGGGATCTGAATGCCATATTGGATGAGGATCGCTAAGTTAATGGGCTGAAGCCATGGCCTCGGTGATGGCTTCGTTGAAGTTCTTTTGAAAACGCGACTCAACCACACCCTTGACCGTATCCATGAATCCAAAGCGGGGCTTGATCTCAACTCGATCCACAAAGCGGTACATCATCTTCAGCTTACGCCCCTTACGACCTCTACGACGCCACACAGCGTGGGTAGAGGGATCATCATGCAAGGGCGCGATGAAGTGATTGGGCTTCTTCAGCAGAGCACCAGGAAACTTCCCTGGCCGGGTCACGGACTTGGGATTGGGACGGGCACCATATGGGATGGCCAGCGAATCCCCAGATTGGGAGCGTTTGGCCCCACCGGTCTCCTGGAGTGCCATGAAAGGATCCAGCACCCGAACAGAGGCCTGCAGATCACTCTTCTTGGCCGGTTTGATCCGGATGCCTTTAGCTACCCATCCGGTGCGGATGGTGAAGCGCTCTGGCAGACGGCGGCGTACCTCTGCTTGAGCATCTTGTGCTGTGCGGGTCAGAGCTAGGGCGGTGGCGTAGCAAGCCTGTTTGGCTAAGTTGGTCGTAGCCCTATCAACCTGTCCTCTGTTAATTTCTATATTTAAATCCATCGCTTCTGAATTTTCTCAAAAAAAAGTTGGTTCTAACCTTGTATTGCTAATACAACGCACCTAGATAGAGCTTACCCTGCAGCGCGCGTGAGGCCACGTTCCTAGGCCCACATGAGTAATTCGACAGGAACAGGGACTGTTGGCTGGCTGGGCGTGGACATTAATCGAAGGGTCTCCATAGCACCGCTAGATGTCTGCTCCTACCTCCCTGAATCCATTACGTGTAAAGGGGCTCTGACGGTCCTGACCCACGGCGCTTGCTGGTTTACATAGCCGAGGTTGGATCCTGCAGCGTGCGTGAACTCTGTGTACCCAAGCCCATGTATGGAAAGAACGGAGGACCTGTTTATTATAATCTGGATTGGTGAGAAGGCATTTCACCTCAACCCACATTCAGTTTTGCCACCGCCTTCTATCAATCCTCAGGTCCAGTAAAACAGATGGGGCTTCCGTGGTCAGAGTCACGGCGTTCGCGGGATCCGAACTCTATTTGGTCAACTGTAAGAAGCTGTTAATGTTTAAGGGTCAAGCGCCATGGTGCAACTTCGCTACTCCTTAACTATCGACTTGGGCATCTATCTTTTCTGTACTGTGCTACTCTTGCTGGGCATATACGGGTAAGGAGAACTAAGAGAACTTTGTAAAAGTCTCTCTGAAGCTGTGTTAATTGGTGCAACGAGGCTTACATGGTCGGGCCAGCGGCGACTACGAGATCCAGAATCTATTTGCCGTCACAAATCTCTTCAACCAGATCCACCCGCCCCTCCAGCGCCTTGATGGCTTGGTCACGCAGGGCAAAGTCGCGGTGAGCATCAGTGGCCCGATAGCGCTCATAGGACGCCTCGTCCACCCGCGCTGCCAGAGCATCCACCCGACCACTGAGGATAGCGAGTTCAACACGCATCTGCTCGATGGTGCTCAACTGCCATGCCATCAGTGCAGCGACACCCATGGTCAACACGGTCTGGACATGCCGTTCCAGGCCACGACGGCGTTCAACCGTCACTTCTTGTGGGCTCACGAACGATCCCCTTTTTCAGAAATAAACACCGACCCAAGAGCAGCAGCAGCAGCCAGCAATTCGGTAATAGCGCTGGTCTCCTCTTGGGATAGACCAAACATGGCCAGTAGGATTGCGAAGCCACCCCAAGAGGAGGGCTCACGCACCCGGTTGAGAATGGTGTTGATCATTTGCTGAATGGGCATGATTAATAACTCCAGATCGTAGGACGGGGGCGGTTGGTATCGGCTTCCAGAGTATCCAGGTGGAGGAAGCGGGCTTGATGAGGGCCTCTTTGCCGAACGCCCACCCCTGTGAATCCGTGGTAAAGGGCCAAGGTCATCAGCTTGTGGGCATCCTCACCGGCAACCTGAATATCCACAGCCATCCCGGTAGTGTGGGGACCGCTGGGGCCAGTTTTGGAAACGGAGGCGTTATGATTGGGACAACGGTATGCGCTGGTGACGGGCATGGGCTTGTCGTATGCCCCCCGCAGATCCTCCAGGCGCTCCATAAATTCTGGGTCCATCTCTTGGGAGCCGCAGCCGCAGTGACATTCAAGCTCTGTGTGACTGAAATGGGGCCAACTTTGTTCAGACATGATCATCTACTCCGCCAACCAGCATGCGTAACATCACCCCGAGGATAGCCACAGCAATCAATCCAAAGATCAATGATGCGATCAGTGACCCAACCATCAACAGTGATGTACCCATTCAGATTCTCCCAACAAAAAGCCCGCCTCGAGTTTCCCCGGGCGGGCTAATGTGCTGTGTGCTCTTGCTGACTACTGGATAAAGGGATTTGCGTTACCCTGCATTCGTTCTATTCTGCGATTCCGTTCACGTTCCCAGTCATCGACTGGATCTTCCCTGTTCCAAGCTTCAAAGAGCCGCCTCTGCTTTTTGCTGATTGGCAGCCCGTATGAGGCATTCATGTAGAAATAGGTCCGAGCAATATCACCACGCACTTCGGGGCGGGGCTCAACACGGTCGGTGTCCCAGTCGATCTCAAAATCACAGGCTCCGTAGGCTCTGGGCTCACCTGCGACCATAGAAAATGACCGGTTGCTGCGGTCGCCGTTGAGTTCGCCTACTGCAGGGACCAGATTGTGGAGATCAGACTCCATCGCTTCAAAGACGGGATCAACCTTGGCGCAGCATCTACGGCCTTTGTAAGCTTTGCTTTTTTTGGTTGTACAGATTGGCTCTCGCCAGCACTGACGGGTATGGCCAAAGGCGTGAGCAGGAACAACGTGTTCCCATTCAATGCGACTACCCCGCTTAGGATTTTTGCGGGGCTGATAGCCGCATGCTCCCGACCGAACTTCCTTATGCTTGGTATAGCTACAGCCGCAGTAAAATGTAGTGCGGTGGCCTTCAAAGACTTTGGAGAGAAGCTTTTTAGCTTCGCTGAACGAAGCAATGCGATGGGGGATTTGAGGATCAGCAGCTTGGGCGATGGCCGAGATGGTCATCAGCAGTGAGAGTGTCAAAGCTATAAATCCAGGTTTTCCCATGCGATAAAACCGGCTCTTCAGCTCGGGCCCTTATTCACACGATCCAACAGGATCTGGCTGGCCTTGAAAGTTACAACGCGGCGCGCTGATATCTCCACATCTTCCCCTGTTTTTGGGTTGCGACCCTGGCGGGGTTTTTTATCCCGTATACTGAAGCCACCAAAGCCGGAGATCTTAACAGGCTCACCACTTTCCAGTTGGCTGCGGATAAGCTCAAAAACCGACTCCACGACGTCAGCAGACTCTTTCTTGGACAGACCAAGCCGATGGTAAACAGTCTGAACGATATCCGCTTTGGTCATGGTCACGGCTAATTCTCCCGCGTTTTCTTCGTAGAGGTGAAATCTCAAAAAAATATCGGAGGGTAGCGTTTCCGCATACGCCCCCGATTATGATGTGAACTATAGCAAATATTGCCAATGTGGCCTACCCACTAAAATGCCTAGGCATTTTTTTGTTGATTGAGTTTGGCTGAAAGAGTGGCCATGGCGATCAGGTAGCGCTGGCGGGCAGTCTCCCTGCAGACACCGAGTTGGGCCATGATGAACTTCCACGGCACCTTTTCAGCACGAAGCCACACCAACTTTGCCTGATCTGGCTCCAGAGTGTGCAACCACGACAAAGCTTCATCCATGCGGTCAATGGCATCCGGGGTAGGCGGCCCCAGGCGCACCCGGACGTTCTGCATGCCATAGCTTTCCCAATACTCCCGCAAGAAGGGGGGCCAAGAGGAGCTATGCCCACGGGGGCGCACTCCATCCTCTGGCAACCGCTTCATGGTGCTGGCTGCCTCTTCTAACCGTTTTGCTACAGCTGGAGCATCCCATTTCTGCTCACGCATGACACACCCCCTTGCGACGATTTTGGCCATAAAGCCGATCCCCCAGTTGCTTGACCAACTCCCGCTCTGGCCAACTGAGGCGATTGTCATCGTGCGACACCACCAGGATGCCGTGGCGATTCCAACCGTTGCGCTTCTGCTCATCCACATCAACTTGGCTGCCCTGAAACCGGGCCAAGGGGCTGCGGGGCAGATTGGGTCCGCCGTTCATCGCGCACCTCCCTGGCCGATCTGCCAATGCAGCAGGGCAAGTGCGTCACTCTCGTTGTCATCGGCTGGATTGTGCCCCAGACGCTTCATGGCATGGATCACCTGGGCCTTGGAGGCGTTACCCTTGCCAGTCGCGTGTTTTTTTATCGTCCCAACCGGCACCCCCTGGTAGGGCACCTCTGAGCTTTCTGCCCATGCGGTAAGATGGGCCAGGAATCCCCCATAGACATGTGAAGCCCCAACCCCGCTGTGTCTGCGCACCTCCTCGAACAGGATCTGACCTACATCGCTGGTGAAGTGCATCTCAGCCAGCCAGGCTTTGAACCTGACCCACTGCATACCGCCCCCTTCAAACCGGCCCAGCTTGAACGACACCGTGCCGCTGGTGATGGTCCCATCGGGGTGGTACAGCGCCCATCCCATCTGGGTACCAAGGTCCAGGGCTAAAACTGCCCTGTTTCCATCTGCGCCCCGATGGGGCAAACTCTGAGTAGCCATATCTTCCTCCATTGGCTGATGTGGTCAGGACGGTGGTGCAGGTCTTGGCGGAGCTCACCACCGTCCGATTTGAATCCGCTCCCTTTGCCGGGCTGCGGAATTGTTGAACAGTCATTCATGATGGGGGGTGGGTTTCCATACCACCCCCATCTATATATTTATATATAGGGAAAGCCGGGAACCGGGAACGAGCTGATTTCTCCTTAAGTAATCAATAAGTTAAACGTCTTCCCGGAATGACCGGGAACGTTCCCGGCGGGAACGGTGTACCCTATACAATTCAATATGTTAACGTTCCCGGTTCCCGGATTTTTCCGGGAATGGGTAGGTTCCGGGAACGCATTTTTCCTCATCATTCAGCTCCAGATCCCAGCTGAAATTCACCGACGCCAAGTGCAAACTCACCCCCCGGAACATCGAGCCATTTTTTGATATGACTACCCGGTGCTACGCACTGCACTAGCCGTCCTGTTCGCAATAAGGAGTCAATCAACTCTGCTATCTTATGCTTGGAAAACGCCTGTAAGTCGCCTGGAAGCTCTGATCTACGTTCAAAGACACCATTACCGCCAGTTTTCGTGAATGGTTGGCCATTGGATGCTGCTTTACCCAGAGCCATGACAAGACTTTTACTTAAATCTTCATTGCCACTGATGCGCATAGCGAGGTCAACTGAACGATCTTGTAGTAACCCTGTCGATGACTCGCGAACATAGACCCTAACTGCTTTATCAACTGGCCAGTTGCTTTTGACCACCGCACCATTGAACACAGAGTCACGTTCATAACTGCGTTGCAGTTGGGTACAGATTTTGATGGATTCATCCTGTGAGGCTTCCCATAGGGCGTAAGACCAGCGCCCACCGTCAACTAGGGCAGTGGTGCCACGGATGGCTTCTCTGGCTTCACTGGCGCTGTGAATGGGTTTGCTACCCACTTTCTTGAAATGGTGCGCTACTAATGTGGTTGCCCCTGTTTCGGCAGCAATGCGGCCCAACCCAGCAAAGAACATGGACCCTGCGGCGGGGTCACTATTGACATCTCCACCTGCAAAGCTTTGGAGTGGATCGATGACCACTAATCGCAGGTCTGGGATTTCCAATAGCTCCTGACGCATCTCCTCGTAGGCATCAGTGAGTACAGGGCCTTCACGACCCATGGCGACAAGGGGCATAGCACCACCTGCATTGGGCAGTGGAATCACAATCAGCCTTCTGGGATCTGGAAGATCTCCAACAAGCAGATTGAGTCGTCTGTGGATCTCATCTTGATCGTCCTCAGCGGTGAGCATGACCGCTGTACCTTCAATAGGGACCAAAGGACCTCCCAGCGCCTCTGTGGGAATGGGATTCCCTGTATGTATCTGAGCCACCTTGATGCAAAGGTCCAACAACAGCATGCTTTTTCCTGCTCCACCGATGGCGGCGACCATGCCGGGCACTCCGAGGGGAAGAACACCCTCGACCAACCACTCCCGTGGCGGGGGTGGGCCGTCATAACGGTCGAAGGTCCAATCCATCAGTCGGATGCGGCGTTTCCGGGCCTGTGGTTCCTGACGTGGTGTTCCATGGATGAAAGCACGCACATCCATCCCTTCAGCCATGGCATCAGCGGCATCCCATTTTTCAGGTTTCTCCTCCGGTGGAGTGAGAATGGATACTTCCCGAACACCCGCGTTTCTGGCGGCCTGTGAAGCCAATTGGGCGTACTCCCATCCTGCCTTGTCCCGGTCGGGCCAGATGATTACCCGCTTTCCCTGGAGAACACTCCAATCGGCACGGTTGATCTGTCCCTTGGAGCCCATGGAGGTGGTGGCCGGGATTCCCGCATCGATGAGCGCCTGGGCGCTCTTTTCCCCTTCGACCAGCACCACCTCAGCGGCGTGAATGATGCCGGGGAGGTTGTAGAGGGGCGTCACCGCTGGCGACTGCCACTTGCCGGTGCGCACATCCAGAGGGCGGAACTGCTTTCGGCGGCCCGGAGGATCGTAACGGTAGACACAGACCAGTAGTTGGCCATTGGTATCGAAATAGTCCCACTTACCGGTATGGGGCCCCAGCTCATCCATGGGGGGTTCACGCCGTTGAGTTGGTTGCATCGAAACAGGTGGTAATCTCACGGACTCTCCCAGCCAGCCGCGCACATCATCCATGACGTCACGGAACTGGGTGCGGGTGTCCATGCCTCGTGACCGGGCCCACAGGTCCAGGATGTCGCCACCCGAACCTGCGGCATGGTCGTACCAGACCCCAGCCTTTTCGCCGGTCAGTTCTACCTTCATACTTTCACCGGGGTTGCCCTCCACATCGCCGATGAAGAACTGCCCATGACGAACCTTCCCGGCAGGCAGAAGGTGATACAGCACCGACTCAATCTGGCTCTGCAGACGTGCCTTGATCTCCTCCTTTTCATGATGCTGTTCTGCAACAGAGGAAAACTCCTGCTGCCCACCGGCATCATTGAAATCGAGATATGGAGCCCCATTATTCATGCTGATAGACTCCAGCAGCGATCTGCCCAGCTACACATACGGCACTGGAAGTGTGTCGACTCCCGGCTGATCCGGGGTAGTAGCTCATGGGCCTCTGTGGCTTTGATGATGCGCACAGCGCGATCGGACATCTTCTGCGCAAGTGGGGCATCAAAAGGCACCAGTTCGTGATGGATTTCGGACGTATCCTTGTTGATGGCGGTGAACAGCGCCGGGTTGGCCGAGATGCCCCCTACCTGGGGCTCCATATATGCCTGATAGATGGCGACCTGGGCTGCGTATACCGGCTTGGAGAGGGCCAACCCGCGCTTTACAGTGTCATTCCAGGATTTATTGTTGAGGGACTTGCACTCCCATAGACAGGGGTAACCCATGCTGATGCTGTTTGGGCCAGACACGATGATCCCGTCTACGTGGCCCTGAATCCGACCGCCAGCGGCTTCGAAGCCGAACTGCTCGCCATTAGGGCGATTACCCTTGGTGGTGAAGAGCTCGAATCCAGCCATGCGCAGCCAGCGAATCGCCATATCCTCAAACAGGTGTCCAGCGGCGAAAATGCGCAGGAGCTGCCCATCAAAATCCTTCCCCGTATCCTTGGGAGCATGGGCGTACTCAAACTGCAGCGCCCGTTCACAAGCCACTCCTAAACGGGATGCGCCCAGATAGGTGCGAGGGGTCTGTTGGCGGTTTTCCACCTCCAAAGCCTCATCAATCAGATGATTGATGGCGGGGGCGATGCCCCCACCGTTGTGATTATAATCCAACATGGTCATGCCCCTTTCATATCCTGGTGGCATTCACGGAGGATCTCTATGGGATAACTATTGACCGACCCCCAGCGCTCATCAGGGACCTGTCCCATACGAATGGCGAGGTTCCGACACATCTCAGATGCCTTTATGCCCAGTTGCTTGGCATAAGCGAGAGGTGCAGGGATACTCTCTTTGCGGCAATAGGCCAGGGCAGTCATGTATCCGGTGTTGCCGTCCATGTCTGACTGGCGTTGCGCCAATGCATCCAACTGCTGCTGTTGATTATGCTGCAGCTCCGCAATCTGGCTCAGTCTCTGCTCCTGTTCCCAGTTGGCCTTAGCCATCAGATAGAGCTGGTGGGCCGTGGAGGTGGGTGCGGTTCGGAAGTAGCGATTGACCAGCTCTCTCTGAACCTTCCATGCCAGATCGTCGGTGAAGGATTTCACCAGCATGAGGTAGCCAGTCTGGGTCAGGAGAATTCCAGAGGATGCAAACTTGCTGAATCCAAAGGATTCCCATAGGTCGGTACGAAATTCGTCCTTCGATATTTTGGCAAAATCAACGTTCTCTTCAAATCGAGGACGGTTGTCGTGAAAGTTGCGTTTGGCCGTCCCTTCTGGCCGCTGATGAACCTGATCAACCATGGCAAAGGTGACAACACGGCTGCCTTTATATTCGATAACCGATAGAGCTGTTTCACCGACGGTTACCATCTGCATTTCGTCTTGAATCATCGTCATGTCTCCTTCGGTTAAAACGGAATCTCATCCGGCTTGGCGCTGGCCATGTAATCTTGGTAGGCAGTGATAACCACCTCCACCATCGTGAGCACTTCCTCTTTGCTGTACTCCGCCAAAGGGCGTTGCATACCAATGCTGGCCACATACTCCCCAAGAGAGGGGAGTGCGGCGGCCATAGCAGCTTTTTCCAACTCAGTGGCATCCACCATGTTGTGAACCTCCAAAATCAGATCCTCCGGCACAGCTCTAACCTTGCGTAACAGCCAGATCAGAACGTGTGAGGAGTGACGTTTTAAATGACGCTGAAAGAGTGACCGCTCCTTACGGTTCAAGGCTGCCAGCCCAACCCGGCGGGTACGCAACCCAGGCGGCAACTTGATCCATCCCCAATCCGGGTCGTGCCAGGTGCTCTTTCGGCGTGTCCATGCCATGGCCATCACGCCACCTCCGCCAGCGCCTGTCGGTCCGCTTCAAATATCAAACTGCGAATAGCAGCTTTATTGAAGCGGAAGGTCAGCAGCGCTGATGCGTGGTAACGGGTCAGCCCCATATCCATGCGCATGGCTGGTGGCAGATATTGAAGCTGCTTATCCGTTGGGGGTTGGTTGAGCCAGGATTTGGTTTTATGTGCCGACTCATCGGTTTCGCTCTCATTGAGCCAGTCATCGGCGGCAGCAAGACAGATGGTACGTTCACCGATAGAGAGCAACTTGGTGGGCTGGCCCTTGGCTCCACCCACAGCGTGCCAGTTGCCATTGAGGAAGAAGATCCCACCCCAGGCGTGGAAGCCGTTGGCCACCATGGCGGCATCATCTCCGAACAGGTCAACCCAGCGGAAGCTGGAGCGTTTGAGCAGGTCCACCTCGGACATGATGAAGTCGGTGATGGATTCCGGCCCTTCTCCAGTAACTTCCGATTCCCACACATACCCACAAAGAGAGCACTCCCTGACTGCCAAAGGCACGATGGCCTGGCACTCGGGGCACTCCTTGGTGGGAGCCGCTCCCTGGATCTCCTTTCCATCCAGGTTAACGTCCTGTTCCAGGGAGCCGTGAAGGATGGATGAAGTGCCGAAATCCAGGACAATACAGTCGGTCTTGACCAGTCCAGGAAACAGGGCGGGATCCACGGTGCGCAGCCCGCGCCCCACCATCTGGATCATGGTGGATTTGTACGAACTTGGCCGAAGCAGAACTACGCAGGATGTGGGTGGATGATCGTAGCCTTCTGTGAGAACCGCCACGTTCACAACCACCATGGCTGAACCCTTTTCAAACCGAGCCAATGCTGCTTTGCGCTCTGCGGTGGTAAGCTCTCCATGGACCATCACCGCTTCCACATCCGCATTGTTGAAAGCATCTGTAACGTTCTGGGCATGATCCACGGTGGAGCAGAATACGATGGTCTTTCGGGTGCCGGCTTTTTCCTTCCAATGTTTGATGACAGCCTCGGTGACCGGGGCCTTGTTCATGATCTGGGACACCTCGGCCATATCAAAGTCGTCTGCTGTCTTCCGTACGCTTTTCAACGCATCCTGAGTGCCTACATCGACAACGAATGTACGGGGTTTAACCAGATGGCCAGACTGGATCAATTCTCCAAGCCGCACTTGGTCAGCAACATTAGAAAAGATCGGTCTGAGAGCCTTTTTATCACCACGACCACTGGTGGCAGTCAGACCATAAATCATGCAGTTTGGGTTTATTCCTCTAGCCGAATCAATAATGCGGGTGTAACTGTTGGCCACCGCATGGTGGGCCTCATCAATTACCAGCAAATCCAGATCTGGCATGGCATCCAGATTTTTCTGCCGGGCAAGAGTGGGCACCATGGCAAAGGTGGCGCGCCCGCGCCACGATTTGCCACGGGCATCCACTACAGAGGTGGAAAGCCCTGGATTAACCTTAGTGAATTTCATCACATTCTGCTGGGTAAGTTCGTCCCGATGAGCCAAGACACAGGCTTTCCCACCACTTTTGGAAATCACACGACCAACAACAGCTGAAAGGCATATGCTCTTGCCCATGCCGGTAGGACCAACAGCCAATGTGTCACCATGTTCGTAAAGGGCATCGACCGATCTGCGGACAAAAGTCTCCTGTCGAGGGCGAAGGATCATTGATGGATCCTCCTGAATGGCTGTGTAAACATGCGATGAAGGTTCCAGCCACGATCAACGCGGTGTTGCAATGCCTGAGGTCGAACCCCAAGTTCCCGCGCCCAGTCAGAAACGGTTTGACGCTTACCATTCCACTCCAAATAACGATTCCTGGACGTATTGCTGGCTTGCCTTTCGATTGGAATGAAACGGCAGTTTGTAGGAGTGTAATCACCGTCCACATCGATTCGGTCGATAGAGAGCCCTACTTCCCATCCTTGTTCTAGTGCCCAGGTATAAAAAGCAGAACGGTCATCACTCCACTCTTGACACACACCGATGCCGCGCCCGCCATATCGCTCATAGCGATTTGTCTCTGGCCGATAACACCGTTTCATCATGTTGTCGTACATCCAATGAAGTTTGGAATGGTTCAAACCGTGTTTTCGAAGTATTTGAACGGCTGCTTTTGCTGCCTTGAGAATGGAAGCCTCTCTCGCACACTTACAGCCGATATTCTTTCCTTTCTTTACGGCTTCGTTTAGCTTCGAAGTGCTTTGGATGGTTTCAAATCCACACTCACAACGGCATTTCCAATGCCTTCCTGGCTTGGAAGTGTTGAAAGGTGAAAGGACGACAAGACGCCCGATCACTTTTCCCACCATATTTAGCTTAGCCATCTTTCACCCCCTTACTGCGCCCAACTTGGCGTTTGGGTCGGAGCCGCAGGGGCCGTTTGCTGCAGAGGGGCAGACTGGGGCTGTTGCGCATTGGGCTGCCACCCCTGGTTGGCCGGTGCAGGAGGCGCTGCCGGTGCGGATGAACCGCCACCGCTGAATCCCTGGTACTCCTTGTGATCAGGAGTGATGGCGAACTTGATGGTGTTCTTATCCGAATCGTCCCTCTGATCCTTTTCCACATCGATTTTGGCCAAGAACTCAAGCCCATCCAGGTCAGCCAGTCCATTAATGCGCCGGGCCTGTTGGGCTTGAGGGGTGTTGTCCTTATCCTTGAGGCCACGGGAAGAGTTGAGGATCGCTCGAATAAAAGAGCGCCCCATATTGCCCCATTCCGGGCCCTTCTGGCTGAATAAGCCGATGTTACTCCACACCTTCCGTTTGGCGTATTTGCCCTCAGTGATGACATATTCTACCTTGAGGAAAACAGCCCCAGTGTCGGCATTACGCGTAGCATACCCACCTGTCCAACCCCGGTTGGGGTCATCATAACCACCAGGCTTGATGGTCATGCGCACCGGCGCAATGGTCCCTTTGGGAATCAGGTCAAAACTTTGCTGACTCTCAGCGTTGTTGAAATCGTTCCAGTTGTTATCCATGATGGTCATGCTCCTGTGTTCATTGCCATGTCGACGGGGGCGCCGGTGGCGGGGGCGGCTTCGGTCACTTTCTTAGGGCGTTCGAAGCTAAGCCTTTCCGCTGCCGGTTTGCCGGGTTGATGTATTTTCTCCATGAGGCGACCCAGATGGGGCTCCTCCACCATGGTGAGGCGACCACTTCTGTCTTTAGCCGGGTATCCCCATGGATTGAGTGTCTGGCAGATGAAGGCTCGATAAGACGGACCCTCCTCGGGTTTGACCTCCACCATGCTGATCACCTGATCTACAATACCGGGCAGTTCCAGACCGGTTTTTGATCCTTCAATCTGCGGGGTGTAGTAACGCCGATTGAAGTCGTCGGTCTTCTCATCAAGGATGCCGACAAACCAGACGTTCTTGCCCCGGGTATGCTGGAGGTGGGTGATCCAGGCGATCATCTCCTGGCCGTGCAGCCCGTAAGCGCCCCGCAAATCTGGTTTTCCGGTTTTCTCCGAGAACGCCTGGGGCTGTCCCTTGCACCATTGGAAGCAGAGCCGCCCAGCCACGGTGATGCTGTCCACGAAAATGCTCTGGTACTTGGCCATGACCCCGGGGTCGCCATACTTCTGTAAAACAGCGTTGTAGTGCGCCTGACTGTAGTGCTGATCATCCCTCAGCGCAGGGTTGGGGCCGCCAATGAACACTGCAAAGTTGCGGCACTCGTCCCAGGTGCGTGGGCGGATGGTATCCCCGGGCCACCCCTCCACGGCCAGGTCGCCGGCCTCTAGGTCAAAAAACAGGGTGGAATTCGGATCGACGGACCACAGCAAAGATGTCTTGCCAATGCCGCTGGGGCCTAGAATTACCCCCTTGATGCCCCGTTGCTCTGCCATGCGCTGGTCGGCGCTGATGATGGGGAGGCCGCTCATACCGTAGCCTCCTGCTCATTCCTCAAAGACAGCTTGAATGTGGGCTTGCCAGCCTTGACGGTGCGTGCCCCTTCAAAAGCGCTGCGAATCTGGGAAGGCCAGGCTTTGAACTTGGTCTCGGGCACCTTGTAGTCGACATCCATGTACTCGTTGGGGTCTTCACCCGCCTTGCGGATCCGGTCAAACAAATCTGAAAGGCGCTTCTGATCCCAGTGAGGGCATTTGGGTAGGTCGGCAACCACCTGCACGTCGCCATCGCTGAAGCGTACGGTGCCGAAATCCTTCCCGGCTTCCGTGCGCATCAGGGCTGCCTTGTCGGCATATTTGCGGCTGAGCACGCCGTCCAGAAGTTCCTTGACCAACTTGGCCCTGTTCATGGACTCGGCGGCTTCATGCTGCAGTCGGGCAAGGGTGGGCGCATTGAGAGCAGCCACATCACCCATGGCCATCTGCCGCAGGTCTTCCAGGTTGATGACGGATTCTGTATTCATGGTCATTTCTCCTCTTCAGTGATGCCGTAATCTGCGTTGAGCATCGCGTTTTCAACCGTTTGAAGGATGCTGCGCAGGCTGGTCTGGATCGGTTTCAGATCGTTAATGTGGAAAACGGAATGTTTAGCTGTCAGGGCTAATTCCATCTCACCCAACAAGTGGACCGTTCCTTCCCTAAAATCAGAAATTCGACTTTTTTCCCCGTCACTTGGCCGCGAGCTTGGGCAAACAGGTAGCAGAGCCGATCGTCTGACCAGAAAAACGCTTAAACAATAAGTTAATCAATAGGTTCTGAAATGACATGCAAAGCCGGTCGAGGTCCAGCTTCGATGGGTACGCGGAAGATGGTTTTTATGCAGGATTGGATTCGGGTTCGATTACCGGAGTCGAACCGGCTGCCCAGGCTTCTGATTCTGGACCTCTGGATTCGCAGGTCCAATTTTGGACCCTTGATCTGAATGTCACGGCGACCGCCAGGAGGGGCGGATTTTGAGGGCTGTTCCAATTTGTAGGAATGGAGTATTATGCTATATTATCAGCTTCATACAGATTATATTCGTCGCGGTAGGTTTTGGCTATGGATCGTTGGTTCACCTTTCTGTTCACCCTCTTTGCGCACCACTTCACACCACGGCATAACGCTGAGGTCCGGCTGCTGAAAGCACAGATCCAGATTCTGCGCGACCGGGTGCCGACAGGCCGCATTATCCCGTCCGTGGAGGAAAAAGCCGAGCTCGTGCGACTGGGGGCCATTTGCGGCCACGATGTGGGCGAACTCATGGAGGTAGTTAAACCAGCCACCTACCGGCGCTGGCTCGATCGCAGCGAGAAAGGCGATGTACCGCAAAACGTCGGACGTCCCCGCATCACCCAGGAGATCCGGGACTTGGTGATCAAGCTGGCAAAGGAGAACGGTCTCTGGGGGTACAGGCGAATCGTAGGTGAACTGAAAAAGCTGGGCCACCATATCGGCATCACCTCCGCCAAGCGGATCCTGAACGAGGCAGGGATCTTCCCCAGCCCTGAGAAGGAAAAAAAGAAACCACCCTTGCCATGGGGGACGTTCCTGAAAGCCCATATGGAATCCACCATCGCATGCGACTTTTTCTCGAAGGAGGTGTTCACTCTGACCGGCGTGAAGACCGCATATGTGCTGTTTTTCATCCACCTGGAAAGCCGCCGGGTGTTCTGCAGTTCGCCGTCCTATTCGCCGGACAGCGCCTGGGTGACCCAGCAGGCCCGGAATATGCTGATGTGGTGTGACGACGAGGGCATCACACCCGAATTTCTGATCCGGGACGCCGACACCAAGTTCACCGACTCCTTCAATGAAGTGTGGAAATCCGAGGGGGCCAGGGTGATCCAAATCCCTCCAAAATCGCCCCAGGCAAACGCATTCGCGGAGAGCTTTGTGGCGTCAATAAAGCGTGAAGCTCTTGATTTCTTTATCTGTGTGAGTCGTAGGCAGCTGGATTACATTTGCCGCCGATGGGTGAGCCATTATAATTCTGATCGTCCACATCAGGGTGTCGATATCGGCAACAACGTGCTCCAAGTCGATTTCAGGCCGTCTCAGACGGGGGAAATCCGGTGCAGGGAGGATCTTGGCGGAATTATCCGATCCTACTACCGCGAGGCGGCCTGACCGGCTGCCTGTTTTCATTTTTTGATTTTTCAGCGAGGTGTGTGATGGCAAAGAACCCCTTTATGGGTAAGTGGCGGATCGTTCATATGGATGAATGGGGGGAAGATTATCTGGACTTGGTCGCCCCCGCCCATATCACGTTCGATAAAGACGACATGGGGAAATTCCAGTTCGGTGCCGTTCAGGGCTGGCTGGATTGTCGGAGAGGCTCGCGGGACGGCTCACCCATCATTGAGTTCTCATGGCAGGGGCAAAATGACAGTGATGAGGCTTGTGGCCGGGGGTGGGCCAAGTTGACGGCAGAAGGTATGGAGGGACATCTGTTCATCCACGCGAGTGACGACTCGCCATTTCGCGCAGTGAAGATGGTCGGCAAGTGAGTGGGCCGATCAGAAAACCGCCGACCAGCGGGTGTCTCTCCGCGCCATCTGTTTTCAATAGAGAGTACCCTTGATGTCATACCATGTGGAAAAACAGTGCCCGAAATGTGGCCAGATGCTCAGGGTTCCGAAAAATATCGGTGGAAAACTGATGGCTTGCCCTGCTTGCGGAAACAAGATCATTTCCGATTTCAAATTTGGCGGCGTCAGGAAGCAACAAGGGCTTGCCAGAAAAATTTTTGAGTTGCCCGGCATGATGCTGCAGCGACTCTTCAATCTGCTGCGTTGAGAGGGGGCCGCTTGGTGTAAACGTCATGCTCTGCCCTATGAGCGCCCCCCTTTTTTTCGCCTGAGAAAATGCAGCAGCCATGGCGCTCGTGCTGCGTCATCATGAAATTTCAGCAGAGAGTACTTCCACTGGAACTCCGACTTCCTGGGCAACCGGTGTCCAAACATCAACACCATCAGCATCTGTTTCTATAGTTATGATCAAGGAGTATCGAGCGCCAAATTGGCTTCTATCCCGTTTTGGTTGATCCTTCCACCAGCCGGAAACCGGGTAAATCCCGACGATACCACGCTCCGCTAGGTCTGCAGCAGTGCCATCCCAAATATCGAGATGGATGGATCCTTTATTTCTCGCTTCGCCAATAAACCAGTCTGACATGCCGCTCCCGCCATCTGGTTTTCCTTCGTCTTCATCGAGGGCATTTTTGTTGAGCCGTTTATGGAATTCCTCAGGGCTCTCTGTTGGCAGCTTCAAGTCGAATCGGAGGCCATGCGATGCATAGCGGTGACGTTTCTTCCAGCCACGCCTCCCCGGATTTGGCTCTATAAAATACGAAAGGCATACACGCAGACGAACCGGCGTCTCACCTAGCTCTTGCAGAACATCTTTTGGCCAAGGCAGCTCGTGCAGGTGCATGTCGTTCATCTTACCCTCAGTGAACGGAGAGATGGACGCCTGGGCGATCAGGGTCAGCGCATCGTTGGCGCTCCTGAGTGCACGGTTGAGACTCGGAACACCATATCCATAACGGCGCACCAGTTTGGCACGCGCCTTTTTCCCGCTTGCGGCATCAAGATGTGCTTCCATGGCTTTAGTCCATCTTGCAGACTGAACGATTAAGGCTCGGATGGACTCTGGCCACAAGTTGGGGTACTCGGCGCTGATGATTGCAGCCAATCTGGCTGCCTGTGCGGTAGCAGCACTGGTCGCCCAGGAAAAGGTAAAGCTTTCTTTCACTGGTTTGAAATTGGTCGTCAACAAAGATAGGTCAGGGATTCCATCGTGAAAATCCCTCCCATCTGAGGCAACATTTCCTCCCTCTAAAACCACATCCGGCTTGAGTGGCCAGCTATCCTGGAATGAAACGGACGTAGTGCTCCAAGGAGACAGGTCTCCTGGAGGTGCCAATGTTGACCACCCGGCATAGGATGCGTCGTTAATGATAGATTTCTCGGTAAATGCTCCAACTGTCAGAGCATTCCAGGCGTGAGCGGGGTCGTGGATGGCTTCGACATCGCTACGGTCGAGATAAGCTTGCTGCAACTGGGCAGACTGAACGTTTCCGGCGCTGAGAATGAAAAGACGGGGGACGTTCGCGCCAGGGTCATCCAAATACACGAGCCCATGGGTAGATTGATCGAAAGAGCGGCCTGCTGCCAGTGCATCAACTGCTGCCGACCAGGATGTTGGTTGCCCACGGTCACGCTCGTCAGTGGCTGTCACAGCCATTGAAAAGGCACGGCGTCGATGTGGTGCCTGGATTTCTGGTCGTGCTACGGCTTGCGCAGTCAAAGCACCGTATAGCTCTGGTGGATTTTTTCCTTGGGGAGGAAGAATCTTGACCGATTCAAGCCTGTGCGGAATCACAATCGGCGTACTTGAGGCCAGCACATGAGCTAAATCGCCGTAACCAGCAAGCCCGGCCATCTCTGTGCCGTGCCCTTCGTGATCATCGCTTCCCCAGGCTGGATTAATGGCCGTGGCATCTTCAGACGCAAGAATTCCGCTCAGGAGAGGATGCCCATGATTGACACCGGTATCTAGGATGCAAACAGCTGTCGCATCATCTGCAGACAGAGAGGTTCGATTTTTGAGGTCATTTACCCATTCTGCCTGTTCGGTGGGTGACAGATCATCGACAAAGAATCCAGCGGCTTGTTTCGCTAAACGTAGCTCCGCAAAGTCATTGAGTACGTCAAGTGAAGCGGAGAGTTGAATAGTCGTTCCCCTGACCAGGATTACAATCCGATCATCAAAACCAAGCCGGAGTTCTCCGACGACTAGATTTGCCTGTTCAGCGAACTCCAGCAGTCGGGCAAGTTCTGAGCCGTCATGCCGGCGCAACCATACCTCCCACCAGATCATTTCGTCATCTGCAGGGTATACATCCTCCAAGTCGGTCCATAGTGCCTGCAGTGTGGCTTTTCGCAGAGCAACGATCCGCTCCACGAGATCCTTGTGGCAAGGTTTACCTTTTTTGGTCGTTTGTTCTGCATACTGCTCGAATCGATCAAAAAAATGCTTCAAGGAACCATCAGGGATAAAAACGGTTGCCAGTTGAGCATGCCGGTCATCATTGGTCGACTTGTAACGGACATTGAGCAGCTCAATCCCCGCCCTTTTGCTCTCAAGGGATTCAAGCTTCAAGTCGAACCCAGGAGGACTTTGAAATTCGACAGTGATCCCTGCTACCGCGCCTGTTACAGCGATATCGGAAGCCCTTCTGGCGGCTGTCGCTTCTCGCTGAGCTGTTTCCAGTGCATTCCGGAGAAATGCCGCATGCCCAGCGTGATCGGTTGGTCCAGAATAGGCCGATTGTTTAATATTCCGTTGGTGCGGAGTGTAGGATTCGGAACGGGGTCGGTCGGGAATGAGAAGATGTTTTCGGTTCCGAGGTGCTGCCATGGATGGGAAACTCCTCGGGGTTAACGATGGATTGCATGCCGATCGCGCAGCGCATCGACAAGATCATCACTGCTGATGTTGGAATGGCGTTGGAGAATGGCGTTCTTGGCAGCATGCTCGCAGGCGCGGGTGAGATCCGAATGGCTCAACCCTTTTCCCGCCTCCAATACATCTGGCCAGTTCACTTGGGATGTATCAAGCAGGGCCAAACGTCCGCGCATGACCTGTTCCGAAATTTCAGGCGACGGCAATTGGTACTCGATCACAGAGTCGAAGCGGCGGAATAGGGCTCGATCCAGGATCTGAGGATGGTTTGTGGCCCCTGCCACTATGCTGTCAGAATCATCTTGCTCCAGGAATTGAAGAAACGAGTTCAGAACTCGCCTAATTTCGCCAACTTCATTCTGTGACGTGCGTTCACTTCCCAAGGCATCGAACTCATCAAAAAAGTAGACAGCCCTGGTCTGTTGGATGGATTCAAAAATCAATCTCAGTTTTGCGGCAGTCTCGCCTAGATATCGAGTGATGAGACCATCAAGCTGGATGGTAAAAAGCGGTATACCAAGCTCCCCTGCCAGCGTTGATGCAGTCATCGTCTTGCCTGTGCCTGGAGCACCAACAAACAGCAATTTTCTGATTGGCGACATTCCGTGGGCACGCAGCTCTTCTCGTTGACGCTGCTCTAGAAGAATCCGCTCTAGACGATTCTTTATCGAATCATCGAGGGCCATCTCACTAAAGCGAACATTCGGATACGATGCGATTAAGAGTCCAGAGAGTTCACCGCGAGGTTGAACAATCGGAACTGGTTTTGTTTTTTGCCCTGGTGAATTGAATTGGTCGTGAGATTTGATGCGGTCAACTAAATCTCTTAAATCTTTGGCGAACTTTGTGTGCCCTTGCCGGGCAGCTCCTGCCGCCACCTGCATAGCGATGGCATAAAAGCGCTCTTCGTCTCCATCTGCATGAGACTTGATCAAGGCTTTTACGTGGTCAGCAGTTGCCATTTCTATATTCCTTCTACACCTTTCTACTGTGTTGCTTGCCGAGTCAAAATAGAGTCCAGACAGATCCATCCAGTCTCTCACTCGCAAGTATACTGTAAAATGGCTTGCAAGCGTACCTCCTACATAAGGAAAAGCTGGTCCGCACTATTAGCAGATAAACATGCAATTTATCTGCCGTGGTTTGTGTGCTGGTGCGCCATAGAGTGAGGCAGATTGGTCTGATTTCCCACATGATAACCAGCCATGCGGCCAACTTGGCCATCAGGAGTCAGCGCCCCAACGGCCACCAACGCTGAAATTTCACGGCTTGAGGTTCGGATGGAGATTCCCAGCGCCTCAGCCAACTCCTGCCGGGTGATCCGGCCATGCGCTCGCGTGAGAGCAACGGCCTGCTCCTGGCGCTGCGTGAGCTGGAGTTCAGCACCCCCACATTGGGATTCTGCCAAAGCGAAAATCGGCTGACCGGAAACCATAGACCGCGTCACGTCTCCCTCAGCTACCATGCCGCTCAGGTGCCGGTGAATCGTGGCCTTGGGGGTCTTCAGCCTGCTCTGCAGCTCGACCAAGGCCAAACTGCCCGATTCCTGGAGCGCTGATGTGATCCGCTCCCTCACTGACATGCTTGGATCTTCGACGTCGATGGCATCCGGCAGGTGTTCAACCAGATGCTCAGCGCCAATGTTCCTGGTTGCATCCACTGCGGCTGCCAGGATGACATTCTGCAGCTCCCGAATATTCCCAGGCCAATGATAGTGCATTAGGAGCGTTTGGGCATCCCTGCTCAATCCCGTGCTGGTAAAATCATCTCTGGATTTGAGGAATGCCCGAGCAAGTTTGACGATGTCATGTCCGCGATCCCTAAGTGAAGGAAGATTGATCGCATATCCTTTGAGGCGAAAGACCAAATCTTCCCTGAATTTTTTCTCCACAGCCATCTCCGTCAAGTCACGGTGGGTGGCTGAAATAATCCGGACATCCACCTTCTGCACGGCCTTTGCGCCGACGGGCCGGACTTCTCCTTCCTGGAGCACACGAAGTATCTTGGCTTGAAGTTGAAGAGGCATATCCCCGATTTCATCAAGTAAAAGAGTCCCTCCATGTGCTTGAACAAATAGACCATCCTTGTCGCTGACTGCCCCGCTGAAAGCGCCTTTCTTGTACCCAAACAGCTCCGCTTCCAGCAATTCCGCTGGGATGGCGGCGCAATTGACGGCCACGAACGGTTTCTGAGCTCTGCGGCTCTGGTCATGGATGAATTGGGCAAACAGCTCCTTGCCGGTACCACTCTCACCGGTGATCAGCACGGGCAGCACCGTCTTGGCGACCTTCTTGGCTTTGGCCAAGGTCTCCTTCAGGGCGGCGCTGCTGCCGATGATCTGGTGCTGTTTGCTGGACACGGTACCCTCTCACGTTGATTTGACGTGTTCAGGGTAGTGGTCCGGTGTTTGTTCATGCCACGGCGGAACCACGGCGGAACCAAGACCAAAAAGGCTCTTGAGTTCCGTCCGGCAAGAGCGAATTCGCTCTTGGTTCCGTCTTGCACGAGTAAATTTGCTCTTGAGTTCCGTCTTGCAAGAGCAAAAATGCTCCTGAAATAAGTCCGGCAAGACCAAATTTGATCTTGCCGGACAGAAAAGCTTTTGTTTTGTCGAGGGTAGCCATTAATTTCATCAAGTTGTCGATGACTCCTTGATCTGTTCAATCACCGCTTTAATCTTTTTAGAAGCTTTTGCTTCAATTATCCGGACTCGCTCCCGCGTTATTTTCATTACCTTGGCTACATCTTCGTATCGCAGATTTTCCATTCGCATATTCACTACCTGGGCTTCTCTAGCTGAGAGATGTTGCATTGCACGCCCCAGCATGATCCTTTTCTCGACAACCTCTTCGACTTCTTCAGCTGTGGCAGGTCCAGATGATTGCCCAAGAAACATGGCCATCTGGTCTCTGGTCATAGGCACTTGGATTTGGTTTCGGACTACGTTCCCCTCAATTTGCTGTTCATTGAACAACAACGCTGGCATACAATTGAGCACCTCAGCCATTTTCAACACAGCATGCCTCCACTCTCCATACTGATTCAGTGGTGAAAGCTGCATATTTATTATCTTGTAGAGATTACCTGGTCTAACACCAGCCGTTCGGGCTAACTCAGCCACAGAAGAGATTCCCGCTTTGCGCATAGCATAGGAGATCCGCCCATTTTTTATCTTTAATTCGATTTCATAATCCATGGCTTACCGTCCTTCCTGCATTAACCCTGACATATCCCTCACATCTTTAAGCGGATGCTCAGCCAGCGTTGAATGGTTAATATGCCCAATGGCGATTTCAGGATTGATACGGTAGCTCCCCTGTTTGTTGTTTTCATAGAATGACAACTCGCTGGGCAAATGCAGCGCTAAGGTGCCACTGAGCGTGGATACACCTTTGAAGCCCTGTTCATCCTTCGAGCCAAGGTCACTCTTATGGACCCACCCCCGCTCATCGCGCACACGGGCAGCCACCATCTTCATCAAAATAAGGAACTGCGCATTGGGCAACGGTATAACTTTGTCACCAAGCTGAATGCAGGTCCGTTTACCGTGCAGTTCTCCTGTTACGGACAGCTCTTGGCCAGATGGCGGGATGCTATGTGAAGAATGCTTAGGCGCATACTCCCTCTGTGCTAAAGCCATAATTCGTGCACAGTCCTCATGATTCTCCCGACCACTTTTGACCAAACAGTCCTGGATCTTGACATGAAGTGGTGGATTATTTTCTCCAAGCGGTTTGAGAATGAAGTCATCCGCCCCGTTCTGCAGCATTCCAATCACATTGAACATCTCTTTGGCGTGACCACTCATGGCCAGGATCTGGAGATGGTGTTGATCATTGTCATTCCGATGAGGGTAGCGATCTCGAATTTGGCGCTGAAGCTGAGCACCCGCCTCAACCATGGGGTAGATGGCATCGGCATCCACTTTGATCTGAAGATCAAGAATGGCGAAGCAGAATTGCCCTTCCTCCATCAACCGCAGCCCCTCTTCCTGGGTCTCCGCATGGATGAAATCATGGCCAAGGGATTTGAGGAGATCGCCTAACGCTTCTGCCAGATTCAGGTCATCCTCAACAATCAGCGCCACATGCTTGTTTTTCGCTCTGTTGCTCACCATTTCAGATCCTCCTGCTTGACTGGTAGAGAGATGGTTACCGTGGTGCCTTTCCCTTTTTGGCTAGAGAGCTGAATGAGGCCTGCATGGTCAGATTCAATGATCTTCTTGGCGATGGTGAGACCAAACCCTGTGCCATCCGGCTTGGTGGTGGCAAAGAGCCGAAAAGCGCTCCTGACATCCTGCTCTGACATACCTGTCCCTTGGTCAGTAATGGAGAGCATCACCCTCGACCTGTTCACCACAGTAGCATGGACCTTGATGGCCGGTGCGCGGTCACAAGCAATGCATGCATCAATGCTGTTCTGAAGGATATTGGATAGCGCCTGCAGGAGTAGATGACGATTGATATCCAGCATGATGCTTTTAGGGACAGAGAGCTCAACGTGAAGCGCACTATTTTCAGGCTTGCGGTCCCTTATCAGATGAATCGCCTCATCAACGACTGAGATCAGGTTTTCATTTTGAAACTCCAGCTCAGTCGTCTGGGTAAGGGTTCGAAAGGAGTTCAAAATGGCCATCATGAACTCAAGGCGCTCTTTGGCCATTGTCGTATGCTTTTGGATCAACGCCCGGTTGAGCCGTTTCTGCTCCAGGGCTGTTTTCAACAAGGTAAGGCTCACATCCATGGGCGAGATGACTTTGACCATTTCGTGGTTGAACTCCCTCACAAACTGGTTCTGGAGCTTTTCCGCGACCCGTTTGGCGGCTCCCCGAGCATGAGCCCCATGCTTTTCCTCAAGATCTGAAAGCCACTCCAGCATAAGATCCCCATGCTCATCCTTGAGCAGGTCGGTTTTGGAGATCTCCTGGCGCCGATCCATGGTCCGTTTCGCAGCGCTCTTCACCCAGGCATTGTCATCCTCCTCCAATACAGCAATGATCCTGTCAAAGGTCTCATGGCGCAGAAAGAGGATGGCATGGGCTAGGGCTTTGCGGACCTCCCACTTCTCATGTCGGGCTAAACTAAACATTTGCTCGCCCAGCCTGGCGTGTACGAATGGCTCCATGGCGGCGTAGCGGAGTAGACCGCCCCCTTGATCCACAGCATCCCTTACGGTGGGCCAATTGGAGGAGCAAAATGCTTGTAGAAGCCCATCCAAGCCTGTCTCCGGTTTAATGGTATCCATCATGATCAGTGACCGTACCTTTCCTTGCGCTGCAGGAACGCCTCGCGGCCACCTTCAAGCAGTGTCTCAATCTCACCCTTTACCTCATCAACGCTACCAGCGCATTGGATGCGTCCCCGCTTACCATCTGATGAGAGTACAAAGACCCGCTCCGCCTCTCCCAGAACCGGTATGTTGGGGTTATGAGTCACAAAGATAAGCTGGCGCGTAGCTTTGGCTTTTTTGATGGATTTGACGATGGTATCGAAGATAAAGGCGTTATCCAGATTGTCCTCTGGCTGATCGATCAGAAGGGGACGGTCACTCTCCAGCAGGAGAATGGGCAAGATAGTGGTGCAGCGCTGGCCCGTAGAGAGTGCGGTAGCATCCTTGTAGTTATCCCCATCTTGCAGCTCAATCCGTGGCAGATCATCCAGCTCTACCACTTCCAACCGGTTGGCAAAGCCATTATCCGAAAGCAGATCGATCACACGGGCAGAGCGTGTTTCATCCAGTCCGGCCACATCTGAGAGCCGTTTAACATCCCGCCTGTGGATGATGGTGCTGACCTCTTCAGGGGACAGATTCTGAACCACCTTCTCCACAATGGATGCATATCTCAATCCAGACCCTTTGAGTCCTTCGGAGAGGAGATCAGCGAACGCCTGCCGATTGCCAGACTGGGTGATGGTGACCCGGATCATGGGGTCAAGCTGTTTGGTCAGGCGGTCAGCCACATTTCGGCGTAGCAAAAAACGTTCATCCCGCAGATCCGAAAGCTTCGAAGTCATGGTGCGGTGTGTCTCTGACAGCTCGGCATGCTGCTTTTTGAGCTCCTCAAACTGGCGTCTGGCCTCAGTCACCTCCAGATGGCGCTTTTGGATCTGGTTGCGCTCAGCAGCGCGCCCTTGCTCCTCCTGAGATCTCTCTACCATTTCCCGGTATGCCTGCTCCTGTTTCCCATGGCGAAGCTTTAGCTCCTCATCAAGCTGAGAAAGCTCTGTTCCTGCGATTTGGCAGAGCTCCTCAATGATGGGGACGTTCTTGATCATCTCATCAAGCATGTACTGCACATGGCCAGAAGCCGCTTCAAAAACCGCCTCGTTGGGGCCTTCCAGATATTCCGGGTTGAAATGGGCATTGAGCTTCTGCATTAGTGCGCTCATACCCTTCTGATAGCGGGACGAGAAAGCATCGATTTCAGTTTGAAGTGCATTTAGTGATTGGGACTCCCGGTCCCGCAGTGCCTTGTGGGCGTGGGCGGCATTGATGGCTTCGGCGTCAGGCCCATCAGAAAGCTGCTCAAATCCCTTCAGCTTCTCTTCAATGGCAGTGAGCTCTGATGCGGTTTCAGCCAGATCTTGCATCTGGCGGTTAATTTGGAGAAGCTCACCCGCGCTATGGTTGATGTCTCGCATCAGCTTGCTGATATCACCGTTGATACGCCGAATGCTCTCTTCTTCAAATTGATCGATCAGCTTCAGTTGAAAGCCTGTATCTGTAGCGATCTGCTCAATCTCATTCTGGCTGTAGATATCGGCTTTGAAGATGCGGTCCCGATCCAGAGAGATGGTGGTGATCTCTCCTCTCTCATTGAGAACCTGGCACTCATCATTCCATGGGCGGTCAGCGGTATACCGCATACCATGGGCTGTTTGAATTCCAAGCTTTACTCTGCCATTGGCCAGATTGTTCTGTACAACGGAGTGAGCGCGAGAGCGACTGTTGCGCTGCAGCTCAGGCATCAAGCCCAGGGTGTAACGAATAAACTCCAAAATGGTGGTCTTGCCTGTTCCGCGTCCTCCAATGACGCAGTTGAGACCTGGGAGGAATTCCAATTTCCCCCCTTCAAGAAAGCCCCCTGAAAATTCAGCTCCCAAAAGGATGTGGTTACCACAAGCTGGAACGATCTCTTCTCTAGCATTCATGGTCTGACACCTGTTACTGAGCACAGCTTCCAAGGAAGCTGGCGATCAAAAAAAAGATAAAAGCAAATGGATATGTGCTCGTTTGCACGCCGAATATAAATGTCGCTATAGGTTGAATGAGGATGGCGTTGAGAAACCACGCCACCACCATCGCACCAATAAGAAAACCAATGATCTCACCCATCTCTCCCTCTCAATCCTGCAGACAGATCGGTTTTAAAAACCTGCTCACCTCCTTTATTGGATGTGCTGGTGGCAACTCACTACATCCAGCAAGTTGGATCAGCAATCGTCACCACCCCCACCAAACATCCCGAAGGTGATGATCAGCAGGATTAGCGATCCGGCGACGGGGCCGAAAATCCGCAGGATCAGGCCAGCTACGGCGTAGAAGAACCAAAAGATCAGCCCGACCACGCCGATGAAAAGCAACAGCGATCCGAAATCTTCCATCACACCCTCCTATGAAGCTTTGGCGCAAATATCATGATCCCTGTCGGACATCAGTTCTGCAAATCGGTCAAGAAATGCCTGTTTGGCCTCAGACGGGCTCCATCCATGGATCTCCACCCCATCCAGTCCCTGAACCAATCCTGGCCATGGGGCTGGCTCAGGCTTCATCAGGGCCACCTTTTCTGTAGCCAATAGCTGCATGTCAGCCTTTTTTACTTCACGAGGCTGTTCTGGATGCAGCCCAAAACAATCAGCAACCACGGCCATGAGCTGGCTCTCAATCTCTTTAAACTGCTCAACATGCTGCTTCACCGGCCTTGGAACATCTGACACATAGGCTTCTGCTGCATCATGAAGCAATCCCCATAGAGCATGCTGTGGCTCCACCACTCTGGATAGATGGACAGAGTGCTCCGCTACAGAATAGAAGCGATTACAGTGACCATTGAAGCGACACAGCATAGAGAGAGCATGAGCGATATCTTGAATGTCCACTTCACCAGGGCGAGCATCCATTGGCCAGAACTGTTTGCCGGCAAAAGTCTGGATCCAGGAGCCTAAACGCTTTTCACACATGACTTCTTCCCCCTATACCTCTATAATCAAAAGCGGTCGGTTGACGACATTGCTTTATGCTGATAGTTTATAAACTATACCCATTATGATCGTCTGGTCAATACAGTTTCTTGACGGGTTTGTGATGACAAAAAAGCCAGAAAAGAGAAAAGCCAAGTCCGGCAAGGAGTTACGCTGGGGCGTGGAACGCAGAATGGAATTCATCGAATTCCGCCTCTTCTGGGAGGGGAAGATCAATCGGAGAGATCTGATTGAGAAGTTCGGTGTGTCCACCCCCCAAGCCTCTGCTGATTTGGGCAAATATCAGGAAGCTGCACCGGAAAATATCCACTACGATATCCGGGCGAAATGCTATTACCCGGATAAGGGCTTCAAGCCTAAGTTTCTGGACCCGGACTCCGATCGCTATCTGGCCAACCTTCTCTCGCTATCCAGTGGGATCATGACTGAGGAGGAGAGCTGGCTTTATAGCGTCCCCTCCTATGGTGTGTTGCCCCAACCGCATCGAGGGATTGATCCTGGCCGCCTTCGCAGAGTCGTAGGAGCTATCCGGGAGAAGTTGGCCGTTCAGATCCGCTATCAATCCATGAATGCGCCTGAGCCCGAATGGCGTTGGATTACCCCTCATGCACTGGCTTTCGATGGCTACAGGTGGCATGTACGGGCATGGTGCCATCGTGGCGAAGCGTTCAAGGACTTTGTGTTAGCGCGGATTGTCAGCATCCGTCTGACCAAGGGACATGATCTTGATCCGACCGAGGATGTGGAGTGGCAAGAGTTCATTGATGTGCGCATCGGGCCGCATCCCAAGCTGACCGACACACAGCGGACAGCCATCGAACTGGACTATGGCATGGAGGATGGAGAGTTGGTAATTCCTGTTCGGCGTGGATTCCTCTTCTACTTCCTGAAGCGCATGGGTCTGGATATCGATCCCAACGTGCGCCAGCCAAAGCATCAGCAGATTGTCCTGCTCAACCAGGAAGAGGTGGAAAAAGCCTATAGCCTCTCCGAGGAGGGCCATTCGTGAGGCGGCACTCCGGCCATATTCTGTTTGCTGCCTCGGACCTGAATGGATTCCTGGGGTGCAGGCACAGCACTTTTCTGGATCTTAAGGACCTGGATGAGCGCCTGCCTCGTGCTGAGGTGAGTGCACAGGATAGGCTAATCCAGGAGCGTGGCCATGAACATGAAGCTGAGTATCTGGAGTCGCTAAAACAATCAGGGCTCAGTGTCGTTGAGATCCCCAGTGAAGGTGGCTTGAGCGATCGGGTTCAGATGACAGCCGATGTGATGGCTGATGGGCCAGACATTATTTACCAAGCAGCTTTTTTGGATGGTCAGTGGCATGGCTATGCTGATTTTCTCCAGAGGGTTGATCGCCCCTCAGAGCTGGGTTCTTTCAGCTATGAGGCTGTAGATACCAAGCTGACCAAACATCCAAAGCCAAAGTTTGTCATCCAGCTCTGCCTCTATTCTGATTTTATCGCAAAGATGCAAGGAACACGTCCTCACAGTATGTCGCTGGTATTGGGGGATTTTTCTCAGCTCCATCTCCGACTTGATGATTTCGCCTATTACCACGCCATTGTTAAACAGCGATTTGAAGAGTATGTAGCAGCGCCCCCAGCAGAGTCCCAAGCTATGCCCTGCGGGTTTTGTGAGCTATGCAAATGGCGGGAACTCTGCGGAGAGCAATGGCTACAGGATGACCATCTAAGCCAGGTAGCGAATATCAAGCGGGACCAGGTGTTGAAGCTGGAGACAGCTGGCATATCTACAATGGCTACGCTGGCCAAGGTAGGCGAAAAATCAACAGTCCCATCTATGACGCAGGAGACGCTGGATAAATTACGCGCACAAGCTAAGCTACAGCTCCATAAGCGGGATACTGGCGAGAACAAGGTTGAGCTCCTGGATGCTGCGCCTGGTCGTGGCTTTTCCAAAATGCCTAAGCCATCTGACGGTGATCTCTTTTTTGATATGGAGGGAGACCCGCTCTACCCAGATGGGCTGGAGTACCTGTTTGGTTTCTACTTTACAGAAAGCGGACAACCAGTCTTTAAACCATTCTGGGCACATGACCATAAAGAGGAAAAGCGGGCCTTACAGGAGGTGATGGACTTTCTCGTTACCCACCTGCGAGCTCATCCCGATGCCCACATCTACCACTACAATCACTATGAAGAGACTGCTCTTAAGCGCCTGGCTTCCCAGTACGCCACCAGGGAAGCGGAAGTAGATGATCTGCTGCGTGGTCGTAAGCTGGTGGATCTGTTTAAGGTGGTTAGGGAGGCAATCCGAGTTTCGGAGCCCAAATATTCCATCAAGAACCTGGAAGCGTTCTACATGGAGAAGCGGGATGCGGAGGTGGCCACCGCTGGGGACAGCATCGTGGTTTACGAAGAGTGGCGACAAAGCCAGGATCCCCAGCTGCTTCAGAACATCAGCGACTATAACGAGGACGACTGCCGCTCCACATTGTTGCTCCGTGATTGGCTTCTCACCCTCCGAGCAGCGGACATGCCGTGGTTTGATCTGACGGCAGGAGCCCCTTCCGAAGAGAAACTGCAAGCTCAGCAGGATGCAGAGGAAAACCGAGTCCGCTACGAACAAAATCTTACCCGCGGCCATGAGGGGCAGGATTACGAATTTCGGGAGCTCGTTGCTCAACTCCTTGATTTTCACCGTCGAGAGGCAAAGCCCCAGTGGTGGGCTATGTTCGACCGGCAGGAGCGGACCGATGAAGAGCTGGTCGATGATGCGGAGTGCCTGGGTGGGCTAAAGGCGGATCCCAATCAACCGCCTTACAAAGAGAAGCGGTCGATGGTCTACACCTACCGCTTTCCGGCCCAGGTGACCAAGCTGAAGAAAGGCTCTCAATGCCTGCGGGCAGATAGTCTGGAGAGTGCCGGCACCATCGTTGATCTCAGTTGGGATCAACGGACAGTCAGCATCAAAAAGGGCCCCAAGGGCGGACCGCTGCCAGACGTGCTCTCCATCACGCCGCCTGGTCCCATTAATAACAGCGTGCTCAAAGACGCTGTCTATCGCTTTGCCGATGCCATCATTGCTGGAAGTGGTAAGTATCAAGCGCTGGCCTCCTTTCTGCGGAGAGGAAAGCCAGAGATCGCGGGACACGAGGCAGACACACCCATCGTTCCAGATGGTGACAACTCACTGCCCGCGATCTTCGAGGCAGTCGGCAACCTTCAAAACAGCTTCCTGTTCATCCAGGGACCGCCCGGAGCCGGGAAGACCTACACCTCCTCCCATGTGATCGTGGAACTGTTGCGCCGTGGCAAACGGATCGGCATCTCCTCCAACTCCCACAAGGCGATCAACAATCTCCTGGATGGCATTGAGAAAGCTGCAATCAAGGAAGGCATCACCTTCCGAGGACAGAAGAAGTGTTCTGCAAGCAATCCCGACTCTGTCTACCTCGGAGAGATGATCGAGAGCGTATCGGATAACGGTGGAATGGATCCTGAGTCAGACATCATCGCCGGGACCGCATGGCTATTTGCCCGGGATGAGTACCACGAAGTACTGGACTACCTCTTCATCGACGAGGCCGGGCAGGTTTCCCTGGCCAATCTGGTGTCCATGGGGCTGAGTGCACGGAACATTGTTCTCGTTGGCGACCAGATGCAGTTGGGTCAGCCCATCCAGGGTACACACCCGGGTGATTCTGGCATGTCCATCCTGGACTACTTGTTGGAAGGCGAGTCCACCATTCCAGCGGACCGGGGGATCTTCCTGGGGACGACGTGGCGGATGCACGAGAACGTCTGCCGGTTTATTTCCGATGCTGTCTATGAAGGGCGGCTGCACCCCGAGGCGGGCACCCGAAATCAGGCTTTGATCCTGTCTGAATCCGCGCACCCGGAGCTACGCCCCAACGGCATCCGCTTCATTGAAGCCAAGCACGAAGGTTGCTCCCAGAAGAGCGAAGAGGAAGGTCGAATCATTCAGGAGTTGATCGCCAGCCTGCTCGAGCAGAGGTACCGGGACCGGGATGGCAATGAGCACTCTGTGGCCCCCGATAACATCCTGGTGGTGACGCCCTACAATGTGCAGGTGAACTACCTGGCCTCCATCCTTCCCGAGGGGGTGCAGGTGGGGACCGTGGATAAGTTCCAGGGCCAGGAGGCGGAGGTGGTGATCATTTCCATGGTGACCTCTGGGGCTGAAGACCTACCCAGGGATATCGAGTTCCTCTACAGCAAGAACCGGCTCAACGTGGCCATCTCACGGGCGCGGACACTGGCCATGATCGTGGCCAATCCGAACCTGTTGGAAATTCCCTGCCAGACGGTGGAACAGATGCGGTTGGTGAATACGCTTTGCTGGGTAAAATCATGTTCCGCCGAATGATGGAGAAACTTGATGAGGCGACAAGCATTGAATGGTTCTATATGGTTATTGTTTTATATTTGAAACCAGAAAGGTGGTGGTATTTTTTTTCGTACTCGATACGGTGTTTGACAATGTCGTCGCAACTCTCAATTTCGAAACCTATAGATGACCTGTTGGTTAAATATGATGCGATCATGGTTGCTCCGCTTCCGAGGTATGGGTCGAGTATTGTGTCTCCTACATAAGAGTACATTCTTATTATTCTGTATGGTATTTCTATTGGAAAAACAGCTCTATGATAATCAAATTTTTCAGTTATGCTTTCAACTCTCCACCATTGCTGTGTCCATATTCTCCATTCTTCCAACGAAAACTCGCTGCTTTTTCGAACGCTTTGTTTTACAGTCCTTTTTCCTGGTTTGTATAGAATGTATATATATTCAAAGTAGTTGTTGTTGTACACCGTCAATGGGAATGGGAAGCTGCCTAAAAGAGGGCCGCCAAAGTTTCTTGTGTATCCTTTGTCCCAAATATATCGTTCTAAAAATCTAAACCCTGAATTCTGAGCAACTTGAAGTAGATCAGAACCTAGAGGTGCTCTTGCCATTAGGCTGCTATCCTTATATCTGTATTTTGTAATCACGTCAGCAACATTAAGGGCAAAACGCCCCCCAGGGACTAAAACTTTAAACAAAGAAGAGCAAACAGATGAAAAGGCATCAAGAAACAAATCATATTCAAATGCTTGCCCCTTTTTGAATTCTGTTGTTACGTATGGGGGGCTTGTGACAACAAGGTGAACAGATTCATCTTCCAATAGGTGCATGTTATTGTTGTCTGCATAGTAAACAGTATGGGTGTTGGATAACATTATCTTTCACTTGAATAGAATTGATGGATGAATAGATAGTGCATAGGAAATCTTTAAAATTGTTGTTAGAGTTGGATTTCTTTCTCCGCGCTCAATCCCTCCTATATAGGTTCTGTGCAATCCAGAATGTTTGGAAAATGCATCCTGAGAGAAGCCCTTGCTTTGTCGTAACTCTCGGAGGCGCAGTCCAAATTGGATACAGGCTTGCTGTTTCACGAATTCCATGCTAGATTCCTGGCTGGAATGAACACTATGAGTAGACATCCAGAGAGTATCAAGTGATCAGCAATGCGTCCACAAAAATCAAATCAAACCTTAATAAACATGCATCCTAAGCCGTTCATAAAATGGGCAGGAGGCAAACAGGCGCTCGCTCAAAAGTTGATCGATTATTTCCCTGAAAAATTTAATGTGTATTACGAACCATTTCTTGGGGGGGGGAGTGTGTTTTTCTACATCAGACCGAAGAGCGCACTGTTGTCAGATTACAATGAATGGCTTGTCAACACATTTCAAGCGATACAAAAAAACTGGGTGACCGTCTATCAAAATCTTGTGGAAATCGAAAACACAAAAGAAACATTCTTACATGTAAGATCTATTGATCCATTCAGTGTTGACTTGTTCACGAGGGCTGCTTATTTTATTTACCTGAACAAAACGTGCTTCCGCGGCTTGTTCAGGGTTAATAAAAAAGGTGGATTTAATGTCCCATATGGAAGCTACCAACGAAGATATGCAGATCCAGATAACTTACATGCTGTTGCAAATTCAATTCAAGGAGTGGATATACAAGCAGTTGATTTTGAGATGGCACTTGGCAACACTAAGAAAGGCGATTTCGTTTATCTTGATCCGCCATACTACAAATTTGGAGGGTATTCTGATTTTAATAGATACACTGACCAGCAATTTAATGAAGGCGACCATTATAGGTTGGCATCAGTATGTTATGAACTTTCTCGGAAGGGAGTGTATTGGGCTCAGAGCAACAGCAATACGCCATTCATAAGGAGCCTCTATGCTGAAGACTCAATTATCGAAATTCCTGCAAGAAGAGAAATAAATCTGAATTCAGGCGCGCGCAATATAACAGAATTGCTGATTACAAACTACGAAGTTGCGAATAAAATGCAGATCTCATTGTCAGAGTAGTTTCTCTAGCGTTTTTTCCCATAGTGATTCCACTTGCTTCCCAACGAAAAGAGTGTCGATTAGACCCTGGCACCACAAGTCTATAAATCTCTTCAAATCAGACTTTCTATGTGACCATTGATCTTTCCCATCTAGAAACACAAAATGCATTATTTTTTTGTTGCATTTCTCCTCATACTCTCTTAGCTCACGGCCTACCAATTGGCACTCATAAACCGCATCACTCATTTTGCTTCCGCCCTTAGTCTTTCCCCAGTATTCTTTTATTTCCCAAATAATTTCCGGATTTGTTAAGCCTGGAATTGCTCCGTCAAGGTTTCTGGAAGTAACATGAAGGCGGTTATCATTAATCCAAACGCACCGATTTTGTGGGTCAGGGTCAAATTGAATCCCTTTAGATCCACAAACTCTCTGAGCAATCCCTGACACTGATGCAATCATTGATTTAGATGATTGATGATGATCTCTGCTTTGTGTTGAGGTCGTCCCAACCTGAAATCCGCTACTTACACAATACGACAAGGCCTCATCTTCGAGCCTGAGCTGAGCCTCTAGAAAATTATAGCGAGCTTGCTCTGTTTCAAAATATTCTTTAAAAATCTCCGCGACTTCTCTCGGAACTTGAAAGTTTTTGTTGTCGTGCAAAATGTCATTACAGGAAACTATACGTTCGTAAAATGCATCGGAGTTTGTACGCCCCCTTATTGATCTATAATATCTAAGAACATCCCAAAATGGGTGTCTCCAGCCTAGCTGCTGCCATTTTTCATTATTAGTCATGATGTTGTGCACCTGTTCTGATGACGCATTTAGACTGTATGGGTGACGTTCTTCGTTGACTTCTCGTGTCTTCTGACTTCCTGGCCGATGATGTTAACCTGATCACCTATTCCAAGTCTAGCGTCTTGAATTTCAATTATTCCATTGGGCGTTGCTATGCGTACGAAGTCTGAAGTGATTGCCACAACCCTTCCTCTAAACTGACGCTGAGTCGGTATGATACGTTGCAGGTCATGAACGGGTTGCGACACGGGCCACCTCCAAAGATGTGATGGTACGGGGGCCAACGGCCTCATGGTGCACACCAGTCACCTTCCCCCGCCAGGAGCGGCCCATGAGGGCGTCGTGGACCTCAATGATCTGCCCAGGCATGATCTCGGGACGGTGAACACAGGTGAGAGCTACCTCTTGCAAGTCCTCCCCCGCATCAATCTCAGCTCGGCCACGGGTTAGTTTGACTTCGGTAGTGGCCAGAAGCGGATCGGAGATATCTTCACCAGGGTGTGCACCATCGCCGCGCTGGCAGACGATCTCGCCATCCCCCACCTGATCACCAGACTGGCCGGTGATGCGCACCTGCACCGGGAATGAGTCCAGCCCAGCAACCGATTCTGGGGCTGATAGATTCCAGGACCTTGAACGCACGGTGAAAGTCACCCGGACAATGGCCACGCCACTGTTAGCAGCCGTCACGGTTATACCGTCTGCAGCCAGTGTCAGAGCACCCAGATCATTGCCCAACCAAATCACCGATTGGATGGACTGTGCGGGTTGGGAGAGCGTGGCGCTATTGGACCCATCAAACATGAGATCTTCACTGATGGTGTAGGATTGATCCGCATTGGGAAGCAGTGAGCCGGTAGATGCTGAAACAGCCTGAATGGTGGTCTCTGGGCCGTGGTTCAAAAGCAGATGGGCAGATCCTCCAGAATGAAAAGTGGTGCGTCCCTGGTTCAGCCCATCCACGCGTCGATCCACCTCTGCCGATAGATGACCACTACTGGGCAACCACCCCCTCACCATCACTCGGTTTACGCGATAGCGGGCGCGGTGGGACTCTCTGCAGGAGAGGTTGTCAGTGGCGTCGGTGAGGATGTGATCTGGTGTGGTGCTGACCCATTGGGGCACAGAAACGGGAAAACGGTGCCGCACACGCAGTTCGCCACCGGGTGTAGTCTCCACCACACCACCGGCCGCTTCTGCAATGGTACGCACCACATCAAGAGGCGCAGCATCATAAACCGCCAGCCGCCCGCCGGGAATGGTCCAATCCAGCAGATCCCACTGGATGGATTCCTCGACGGCTTCTTCTGCGGCCGCACGGGCGGAAACGGGACTATTCCATATCCGTTCCATGGGGGTTGCTCTGGGAGTAGCAAAGCAGGCCGTGGGGCTGATCAGCGATACCACCAATCGGGGCCTACTTACCCCATCACGGGAGAGGGTCTTGTTATCCACCAGCATCTGGAAGATCTCACCACCCAGTTCCAGGGTTACCGGATCATCGATCTGGATACGTTGGAAGGAGGCGGGATCCGCCAGCTCCATGGTGCCGGTCCATGCATAATCACCCTCAGCAATGGCCAGGGATGCGGAGATCACGCTCATAACGGCAATCCAAAGTGAATAGCTCGGACACCCGAGGAGGTCAGTACGGGAGGCTGGTCCGCCAGCAGATCCCACCATGCGGTCAGAGCCCTATGAGCAGAGTCCCGCGCTTGGAGTTGATAGCCCGTTGTGAGAGATGCATGCACCGGCTGGGTAGCAGACCATTGGCAAGCCAAACTTTGCTGCACCGGACCCATCAGCGCATAGCCCGCCTGTAGTGTCGTGAGGAGAGCATCCTGGTAGGGAGCCGAAAGCGCACGATCAACGGGAGCACCGTAACGGGCCTCCAGCCCCCGCCCAACCTGAACCTTCCACGAAGCGGTAAGAGAGTGCGGCCAAACAAATTCACCCAGCGCCCAGGGCGTGCGACATGAGCCCGTAACCTGAATGCCCCACGAAGCTTCCAGGTGTTGTTCGATGAATGCTCCACACCGATATCCTGCGGCCAAATGACGCGTAACGGGAAAGCGTATGGCATAAGGAGTGGTCACCTGCCTGGATTTGGGGGCAAAGGAGATATGCCCCTGCAACTGGATGGGAAGTGCCGGTGCAGCTTGCAGAGTGCTACTTTGGGCGGTAAGGAGAATGGCGGGGGATTCAACGGTAATAACGCCAGAGGCCCGGGCTGTATGTCGCGCTGCCGTGATGGTGCCGCTGAGGGAGAGGGGGATCTCGCCGGTGATGGAGATGTCCCGGCTGCCATGCTCGGCACGGGCCGTGAGGGAAAACTCCAACGCCGCCGAACAGCGCATGCCATAGGCATCAGCCTGAAGGCGTGTGGTGCTCTCTATGGGGAGTGTGAAACTTGCCCGGGCATCCTGCACCCTGGCACTGAGGCGGCTGCTCAAGGCGAGCTTAAGCTCATGCCCAAGCGTAAAGCGCCTGGCCCGGTTTAGATCGGCTGTCAGGGCAATGGGCAGTTGGGTGTTGAGCGAAAACGATGGGGGTAGATAATCGAAGGAAGCTGCAAGCTGCCGGGACAGTAGCAACGGTGACCAGCCCCCTATCCCACGGGAAACCTGGATAGACCAGGATGTCGAGAGGGATCGGCCCAAGGTCAAACCATAGGGCGCACCAAGTGCGCTTTCTTGAAGGATGGACCACGGGCACTGGATAGCAGCAGAGAGGGGCATGGATCAGGCAGGGTTGGGAATGGAGAAGTCCATCTGCTTGAGGGTTACCATCTCCCCAGCGGTCAGCCCCACATTATCCAGGATGGCATCACCACTGCCCCCCTCGACAGACACATCCCCATCAATCTTGTAGTTGCCATCCTCCAGCCGAAACCAGGTAGCGGTGCCCGTCGCTTCCACCTCACTGGCTACCGGTGCGTTGCTCAAGCTGATCATTCCGTCGGTGGCGCTGTTATACTGCAGCGTAAAACGCACCAGGGGCAGCTCCGATGTGGGGAAATCAGGGTTGGGCGGGCGTGTTCCCGGATAGACAAAACAGATCCCATCGATGTAGCTCCTCAGATTGTTCATCAGGGAGTTGCGCAGGGTATCGTTAAAACGCAGGGCCATAAGACTCTCCTTTATGCGGTCAAGGCTGACATATCTTCGATGAGCTGGAGCAACCACCGCTCACCACGGTATTCACGGGTGATCACCGTCACCCCCCTGTTTTCCAGCTGGGCCATCCATGCCGACAGGCCATCACGGATCCGGACATCGCCAAATCCATTGGTAGATCCTGAGGCATCACAGGAGATCACCACCCGCTTAGAGCTGGGTGTCATGCTCTGTAGCAACGCCTCCCAATCCTCCAGCGTTGGCCTTTCGCGGATCAACCGATGCACCTCCTGGGGAAACTCGGCCCCAACAGGGATCAATAGGGATGAAGGTCTGAACTTCAACTCCATACACCCTACCTGGGCATTGGAGGTTGATAGCGCATGTCTCAACAGGATCAGATCTTCGTTGAATGTTTGAGGCTGCATCCCTGCGTAGGGGGAGGATTCGTCAATGATGGTGATGCAGGCGTTAGCCGTGACCCATCGATAGCTGGAGATCTCATCCAGAAAGCCCAAATCAAGCGCTGGTGGTTGAGGCGGCATGGTTGAGAAACCTGATTTTGAGGGCCTTCCCGGTGACCGTATCCCGCGCTTCCAGATAGAGGGTCTTTTTCACCTCAATAAACTGCTCGGGATCATCCGGGTGATAGATCTTCTCCAATACCGTTTGACGGGTCCCTGGAACCTCCTGGTAGAACCCCTCGCTGCTGGGCTCCTCTTCCTCTGCGGGTTCGTCCTTATCGCTACTACCCGAGGGAGAAGCCTGGCGCAGGCTGACGCTGGGGGCTCCGGAGGGCCAAAACTTACGGGGGAAGGAGGCCTGGGTGGCATGCCAGTCGGACAGGGCAATGATGCGTACAGGGGGGATCTCTGCCGATTCCACGTTGCCGGATTGCCAGGCATTCTGCATCTCCACGAACTGGGCGGCTGAGACGCTCTCCTCTCCATTGCCATAGATGATTTCATAGAGGGAAAAACCTACGGTGTAGCGCACCACCAGAGCCCCGATCACCTCTTGGGAGGCATGAAATGCGCCCCTTTGGCGGTCATAACGGGGTGGTGTGACCAGATCCCCCTGCTTGTTGCGAAAGGAGGTCTGCTCAATGATCTCCAACACCGGGTGGTCATAGAGCCAGCGCAGCTGCTTGGTATGCTCTTTGGACCAGGTGATGGTTTCCACCACCGTTTCGGAGCGACGCCCGATCAGACGCGCCTCACCGCCGCTGATGATGAGCCGGGCGGTGGCCGCCACGCGCTTGGAGCAGTAGAGCTTTACGCGCTTTTTGCCGGGCTCTATCACCTCAAGGGGCGTGATCTGACTCATGCTATAGCAGATACGCCCCCAACCACAGACACCCGAGGTTAGACGACTGAAAGCCACCTGCACTGGTGCCGAGCCCCCTTGGTCATCATCGTTGACCACCAGTTCAAAGGGCTCATCCAGCTCGGCTGCTGAAAAGTGGATGGTCAGGCTGGTTGAGATCTCGCTCATCAAGCACTCTCACCTGTAATGGCGACGACCACCTTATCCGCTGAGAGACTATTGGCCCCGGCGGGTACAATACGTTTCCACCAGATGGGCACGGCTGCGGGATGGGTTTTGAAAGTGATGGTTTCCCCACTGGACCAAGCCCCGCCCCAACCCGCCACAGGCAGGGTGAAATAGGGACGGCTAAAGTCAGCGTTATTGGGGGCAAAATCACCCCCAGAGATGGAGCCGCTGCCCACACTACCAAGTGTATCCCCCACGCAGCTAAAGCTGTTGGCATCGCTGAAGGTCAGGGTCCAGGTCTGTTCAATGCTGCCGATTGAATCTAGAATCGGTATAATATTGGTGGGAGCTGTCGTTGGACCGGATCCGTCGTATGTACCCGCAACGGTGGATCCGGTCCAGCTACCCCAGGTCGCCTCGATATCCTCGGGCTCAATGACTGAAGCAACGCGGGTATTGCTGGAGGCATAGGCGCTCTGCAAGCTCTGTCCGGCCTCAAAGGTCAGCGTGGCTTTATCCCCATTCCAGGTCACCCCACCACTGCTGGCCAGTCGGATAAACTCGACGTTACCGGAGGCATCATCCACATTGTCCTGATCGGAGATGCGGATCAGATCTCCATCCTGGAAGATGGCATCGGTGGCAGACTCGGTGTTGACATCGATACTGGTGGCCCCGATGAAGGTGTTAGCATCCAGCGTTCCTGCCCCATAGAGCCGCTCTGATCCGGTGAGCATCCCCTGGGTATCGGTTTGGGTACCAGGAAAGATCAGAATGCGGTCATCCCCTGGGGTGGCTGTCTCCACATAGATGCGCGGGTCAATCAGCTTGATATCAGCATCGTTGGCGACTTTGAAGAACACCTTGCGGTATTTGGTGGATCCGGCCAGTCGTTCCCCTTGTGGCACGTCGGGCCAGACATTGTTCTTCACCCCATCGGCGATCTCACTGGCGGAGATGCGGCCCCCATTGCTGGAGGTGTCACTGACGGTGGTGGATTTGTAAAAACGTAGTTCTGACGTTTGTATGGGCATTGTGCTTACACCTCAAAGAGTTTGATGGTACCGGTGTAGAGATCATGGTGCGGCCAGAGGGGTTGGAACTGGATGGCCGGTGGTTCGTGATGGCGAAACATCACCTGATAGCTCTCTGCCCCCCAGATAAGCAGGAACACCGCCCCGGACTGGGCGGCCATGGCCTCAATGGCCATCACGGTGGATTCATCCAGCCAGGTGACCCCATCTGCGGCCTCCAGGGTGATGGGTCTGCCTTTGATCAGGGGTTGGGACCAGAGCACAGGGGTGCCCCCCAGGGTGCGGGCTGTCTCCATGGCCACAGGAGACCACGCCCGACGGTCGATCCACTGGATCGACTCAGGGAGAATCAAATCACCGAGCTGTTTCATGAGATTTATCTAAAAGGTACCGCGTTGGAGCTCTTTGAGCGCATCTACCAGTTGCCGAACCTGCTGGCGGGGGCTGGTGATGGAGGCGGCTGGCTTGCCGTTCATGGTCAGATCAAGCTGAACGATCCCCTCTACTGGGGGCTGTCCAGAACCACCGGCCCCTGCAAAGGAGAGCTGAGGAAGCGCTGGTATCTCCGGCAACCCCACCATCCCCCCGGTTTGAAACCTGGGCAGGTTGGGCAGGATACGCTTCACGGTCTCCATGGGGGCGGAGTTGATGGTCAGCAGCAAATCCTTGAAGATCCTGGAGCGCTCTTTGCGGATCACGATCTCACCGGCTTCAAGCAAGGCATGAATACGATCGCCACCCCCATAGCCAGGAAGACGGCCACCCCGTTGCAGGCCGATCATGCCGCCTGACTGCTTGGCCTCTATCGTTTTCACCGTGACGGTGACGGTTTTATCCTTCAGTGCCGCCATCTGTTTTTCGATGGCTGAGAGTGCTGATTGGGCTTGCTCAACCTGGGCTTGAAGCTCGACTGATTTGGTGACCCGGTCAGGAAGGGCTTCCATAGCCTGTTTGAGCAGATCCACCTGGCCACGTGCTGTTTCCAACTGCTCGGTAAGAGATGTGGTCTGATCTTTCTGCTTGGACAGAGCCTTTCGCGCACTCTCCTCCTGGCGTTGATAAAGTTGATCCAGTACATCCCCGGCGTCCTGTACGCCCCGAATAGCGGTGGAGGTATCATTCAAACTGGAAAAAGCATCCTGGGCCCCACGGGCCAAAGATTCGGCCCATTTGATATCCCGCTCCGAAAGCGTGGTCTGAGAGAGGAGGCGTTGGGCTTCTGCCAGCTTTTGAGAGGCTGCCGCTGCACGGGAGGTCTCTTTCTCCCGATCAGACATGTTGCGTTCAAGGAGCGACCGCACCTTGTCCTCAGTGGACATGCGGGCGTTACGCTTTTTCTCTTCGATCCCCTGGATCTGGCTGGCCAAACGTTTCTCGGCTTCTAAGCTCTGTTGCAAGGCGCGTTCGGTGGCCTGGACCGACTGTTCAGCGGTGCGGATCTTCTCGGTGAGAACCTCTCGGGCTTGTCGCTTCTGCTCTTCGGCCAGTTGTCGTTCAAGATCCGCCAGTTTGCGCTGGGCAGATGTCCGCTGGCGGGTAAGATTTGAAAGCTGGTTGGCGGCTTCTTGGGCCGCGCGCCTCTGGGTTTGAATGGCATCGGAAGCGGCCTTTGCGGCCAGTCGCCAACCCCCGGTGCTTTTGTCGGCAATGATGGTGCCTTCCCGTTGCAAACGGTTGAAGGTCTCCATGTCGGGAATGTTGATCCCCAGTTGCTGCCCGATCTGCTTCAAACGGGCAGCCAACTGCTGCTGAGTTTCAACGGCTGCCTGACCCGAAGCCGCCGCCTCATCCTGGGCATCCTTGGTTTTCAACCAGGAGTAAGCCATGTAGCCTAGTGCGCCCACAGCCGCCGTCGCCCCAGCTATAAGCCCAACAGGGCCTGTGAGCACGGCGAGCAGGCTTCCAACAGCGGCAGCACCCCGGATAAAGAACCCGGCCAGATTGATTGAGATGAGGGAGAGCAGACGGGTGCGAGCCAGCGCCAATGCACCAACCAATCCCTGAGCGCCTACCACGGCTACCAAGCCAGAGGCAGCACGGGTAACGGTTAGAAACCACTGAGCGGTCTGAAGTGCTGTGAGTGCTGCCATGGCCACGCGCAGGGTTTTGATGGCCAGATACGCCCCACCCAGCACGCCGATGACCTCTTTCCACGCCAGGATGAACTCACCCACCATCAGAGCCACACGACCCAACATGGCGGCCAGACCCACACCAGCCAGGGCCAGTTCGACAATGGCATCCTTGTTTTCATTGATGGCGGCGGTGAGCTCTTGAAAATTGAGGCTGCTGTGCTTGTCGATGGCCTCACCAACGGCAATCTTCACCCCCTCCCAGGCGGACTCCAGGGAGCGGATGGATCCGCCCATGCCTGCTTCCATCTCTGTGGCCACACGGCCAGCAACACCGCCTACCTCATTAAACTTGGCCACCAACGCCTCAAAGGCCTGGGAGGACATGCCTACGGCAGCAGTCAGCGCAGGGGCCGCTTCCACCCCGAAGATCTGGATCATGTCGGCGGCATCGGCCCCGCTTGCCCTCAGGTTGCGCAGCACTTGCGTCATGGGCAGCAGTTGGCCGGTGGCATCACGGGTCTGAAGGCCCATACGGTTGATGGCCTCTTGGGCTTTATCCACCGGGGCCAGCAGACGGGCATAGGCGCTACGCAGCGCGGTACCCGCTTTTTCCCCAGAGAAGCCGTTCTTGGCCAGCAGGGCCAGCACGGTGGCGGTCTCTTCAAAGCTGTTACCCGCAGCTTTGGCTACCGGTCCCGCATATTGCAGCGCCAATCCCAGATCCTGGATGTTGGTGGCGGAGTTGGTGAAGGCGGTGACCAGAATGTCGTTTACATTGCCCAGATCACGGGCCTGCAACCCAAACTGGGCCATAGAGGCGGTGGCGATGCCTGCTGCGGTTTCCAGGTCTACCGAACCGGCTGCAGCCAACTCCAGAACTTTTGGTAGGGCTTGCAGCTGTTGGGATGCCGAGAGCCCCGCCAGGGACATGGCTTTGAGACCACCCGCTGCCTGACTGGCGCTAAATCGGGTAGAGGCTCCCATCTCCTTGGCAAGCTCGGTCAATAGGGTGAGCTCTTCTGATGTTGCACCGGATGTAGCTGCCACCTGCCTCATGGTGTCATCAAAGGCGGCATAGGTAAGGATGGAATCCTTGATAAAGCCGGAGGCCGCTCGGATAGATTCAAACCCTGCGTAGGCCGCTACCAGATGACGCACCGTACCGGCCATGCCGCCCATGGTGCCATTCAAGCCTTTCATCTCACCGCGCAGGGTGCGGACACGGCTCTGCATCTGTTGGTGGGCGCGGTTCAGATCTGCCGCAGACACCCGCCCTGAACGGGAGAGCTCCCGATAGGCATTCTCCAGCCGCTGGACCTCAGACTCCACCTCCCGCATGGAGCGCACGCCAATAGCAGCAAAGGCGCGGTTCACCCGGCTCTGGGCCTGCACCTCACGGGTGGAGGCACGCAGATCCCGCTGGAGCCGCTCCTGGCTTTCACTGAGACGGCTGGTATCCACCCCAGCCTGACGCAGATCACCCCGCAGACCATGCAGGGATTCCCGCTGGGCATCCAGTTGATCCTTAAGAGCACGGGCATTACGCTTGGCCTGCTCAAAGGCGCGGGTCATGGCACGGGTGGGGGTTTCGGTCTCCCGCATCTGCACCGCAAGCCGGGCCACCTCACGGGTGGCGGCCTGCCATTGATCTTCACTCTCCCGGATCTGCCGTTTCAGATTGCGAAAACCATCGATGTCCGACAGTGCCCCATTGATACGCTGCGCCTGGGTCTGGGCAGCCGAGGCCATGGACTGCACACCCTGACGAAAGTCGCTCTGCATACGTGAGACCGCAGAACGCAGTTCATCATCATTAGCTCTGATGATGAATTCAAGAGCCTCCTGGGTACGCGCCATTTTTCTGACCTTAGATAGCCTTAGGAACTATTAACAGCTATAGTTAGTGGTTAGCTGTCGACTAAGAGGAGAATGCAGATATGCAAGAGGTTTATGTCAGTACAGATATTGAGGCTGATGGCCCCATTCCTGGTTCATACTCAATGCTTAGCTTTGGGTCTGCAGCATACCTTGCGGACAAAACATTAGTAGGAACCTTTTCAGCAAACTTGGAAACTCTTCCCGACGCTCAAGAACACCCTAAAACCATGGATTGGTGGAAAAGCCAGCCAAAAGCATGGGCTGCCTGCCGAACAAATTTACAGAAACCTGAAAAGGCCATGCCTGAGTATGTGGCATGGCTAAAATCGTTACCTGGCAAACCAGTTTTTGTTGCATACCCAGCTAGTTATGATTTCATGTTTGTATACTGGTACCTGGTACAGTTCACAGGAGAATGCCCCTTTTCGCATGCCGCACTGGACATTAAGACCTACACCATGGCAGTAACAAAACAGCCCTTTCGACAAATCAACAAGAAAACCATCCCACAGCAATGGTTTGATCCCATCCCTCATACCCACATCGCCCTTGATGATGCCATTGGACAAGGCGCTATGTTTTGCAACATGCTTCAAGAGAATATGAACAGTTGAATCACGCTAACTATCTGAGAGTGAGGATTCAAAGGAGAGTGCATCCAGGAACATCTCCCAGGTGTAATCCATCACACCGGGGTGTCCCAGTTTTATCAGGGTAAAGATCGCCCGTTTGAACTGACCGACTCTTCGCTGGGAGCCGTCAGCACCTGGTTCAGCCGTTTCCCGGCCTCCTCCAGACGCTGGCAGGCGGCGAAAAAATGGGGGTTCTCCTCCTTGATGGCTGCAATGATGGTCTCCAACACTTCCGGCTCCATGGCATGGATCTTATCTTTGGTCAGATCGGTAAAGGAGATGATGTCGGAAAGGGTCGCATCCGTAAACAGCACATTACCCACCCAGTCGGGCTCTGCAGACTGCCCATCTACCGCTTTGCTGAAGAACTCGTAGATCTCACCCACGGTAAACTTGCGCACATGGTAGGTGAGATCCCCTGCTGTCTTAGCAATCAGACGTCCCATGGTCTTCACCCTTCAATCTGCATCAGTTTGAAGAACTGGGAGACGCCTGCGCCAGTTTTGCCGTCGTCTTTCAATACGTCAAACGTGAATTCAATACTACCAAAGTCGTCGGTAACCAGTCCCAGGGAAGATGGGGTGTTCTTCACCCGGTAGACATCCAGTACCACCGGCTTACCATCAAAAGCCTGGTTAAAGCCATCAAAGGAGAGCCGATATTCTTTCCCCGCATTGAGGATTGCCTCAACCGTGGCCGAGGAGGCATGGGTGTAAGTCATGAGCACCGTATCTCCATCCACCACATTTTCAGCGGCTTCTAGAATCCGAACCCCACCCCCTTTAACCTCATAGTCAGTACCTTCCACCAGGGGGGTGCCGCCACTGGTAAGAGAAACGGCGGAAAGATCCACCCCTTCCTGGGCACGCAGATACCCACCCCGATAGGCCACATGGGATTCATCCGTAACGGTACCGCCCGTAACAGACCCAGACTCACCAAAGGTAGCCATGGCCAGGGATTCGGTATCAAAGCCGTGGGCGGTGATTACAAGCTGCACATCGGTGATGAGGGAGACGGTGTCGGCGGTGCCTCCACCGGGAGTGGAGTAGTTTTTCAGGGTTTTTTTCTCCTCCGAAAAAGACAGCTCGACTTTGGAAGCCTCGCCCAGAAAGCGCATGCCTGCGCCGCCACCAAAGGGGCCGATGAAGCATTCCCCACCGCCGATGAGGGTATGTGTTTTTTTGCCCACAGTCTTTACTCCGTTGTTTTGAATAGAAACGATGTCTCAAACGCCAACGGAAAGTAGAAGATTCCATTGGGTGAGTAGTCCGGTGAATAAGCCGAGGCTGTCCGTTGAAACGGTTTGAAGAGGGTTCTATCCGGAGTCCAGCCCACCACCGCAGTGATCACCCGGCTGATCAGTGCCCCGGCATCACTCTCGGCATCCCGCACCACCACCAGGCAGAGCCAGGTCTGCTCAACCTTCTGCTGATTGCCTTGAATGGGCCCCGGTTTGTCCTCTTCCAGAAAGATGATCACCGTAGGGGGTAATTCTGCCTCTTCATGAATAACCGGCATACCCCAGGATGAGAGCACACGGATCCCCTCAAGCTGATCCTTCAACCGCTGAACAATCAGCCCTTCAATCTGCAAATAATTTTGCACCTCAGATCCTTATCAGCGGGGGAAGCACAGAAATCAGCGGTGGCTTACATGGACCTATGCTGGGGGTTGCCGCACCAACGCCATCGGCGCAGTCACTGGGACCAAACCGATGAGGAAAGGCAGGGGTGGTCTGGGTCAACATCTGACAATGACTGGCCGGTGGAATAGGTACGTTGAGCAGACTGATCAGGGGGATACCTGACGGATAGGCGATACTGGAGGTTGCCCTTGGCTCCAGATAACCTCCCATATAGGAGATGCCCTGGTCCAGAAGCGTTGCATGGCTGCCGTATCGCTCAAGAACACCACCCACAGATGGGAGAGGCCAATAGGCACCCTCCAGGGCAAAACCGGGATCATTCAGATCAGCCATGATCAGCCCTTACGAATGATCATGGATTCGGTGGGTCCGTTGGTCTGCACCACCGAATACTGCTTGCCATCCATGGAGAGCACATCGTGGGTTGCTGCCATATTGTCGGGGATCACCCAGATATCGCACAGCGAGGAGATCTCTCCGTACATCAGGGGCATTTGGTTTACGTTGTGGCCCATCAAAGGCCAGGCTGGGATGGTGGAACCACCGGCACCATCCGGCACCTTCTGGTCACTGCCCGAAGGCATGGTCAATGTTGAGAAACAGACCGTTCCAGCGGTTAGTGAGGCAGCATTACCTGTGACAGGTGTTTCATCCTTCTGCATCTGTCGGGGTGAATAACCCAAGGTGCCATACATGGCATATCCGAGGTTGCACCACAGAAACGGCGGCCACCCGGCGGCCGGGGTATCCCAGGGCAAGTATCGGGTTCGCTCCACAATACCGGATGGGCCAGGTTTGGTGGTACTGGCCCACCCTGCTGCCGTCTGGCTGGCAAACATGACAAACCGTGCTGAGGCCCAGATATAAAGCGACCCCCCATTGCTCGTATCGATGCGTTGGTTGTAGCTGGTGCTGTCACTGGTGCTCGCCATATTGGTCCCAGCATGACCCGTTGCATCCCATGCTTCATACACCTTGGGAAACAGATAGCCGGTGGTGTTCAGATCCACACACAGATATTTGAAGGCGCTGGCATCATCCGCCAGCGGGGCCTTCAGGCACTGCATGTTGGCTCCGGCGCTGGCATCATGCAGGGTCCATCCGGCGGCCACCTGAGAGATAATCTGGGTAGAGGCCTGATTGCAGGATGCCGACAAGGTCGCCTTATCGGTGGTGCCGGTCAGCAGCGCCACAATATCCGACAGCATGTTGCTGATGCTGGCTCCAGCGTTGTAATCATAACGTGCGTACACGATGGTTGCTCCTATCGATAGTCATAGGATCCACGCAGATCCCAGCGCTTGTTAAACTTGGTGGAGCCTTCGGCAAACAGGATGGAGACCGGATTGCCCCCCTCATAGGCGATGCGGCGGACAAACCATGCGTCATCGGTATCCAGGGCCCCTGGATTGGCTTGCCCGATGTATTCAGGGTTGCCATCCAGGTCATAGGCGATACGGCGGATGAGCAGGCTCTCTGCTTCATGCACCAGTTCGGGAAACACCTTCTTAAACAGAGACACCATTACCTCCGAAGAATCAGTACCAACCAACCATCCCCACGGGGTTGCACATCCATGACGCGGTAGTTGATCCCACCGACAGCCACCCCATCACCCACCACAGGACGAGAAAGGAAGTCGGCCTCTCGACCTTCAATGACCGGTCGATAGCTCTGTACCGGCACCCCAACGGCATCGATGGTGGTGATCTCACGGCTGGAATCAAAAATGGCGGAGAGTTCAGATGGCTCCCCGCCAGCGGGGGTGTGGATGATGGGTTGACCAAAGACCTCGATACAGGCTGCGTTTAGACCATTCAGCCCGTCATCCCAACTGGCCATGATCAGTTAGCGGTCAGTTTGACCAGCACGCCAGGGCGGTGGCACATGGGTAGGGGGTTGGATTGGGTGTGCAGGTCGGTGCCCCGCTCAAACTTGCGGGGTTCCTGCTTGGCGTAGAGGGGCTGTCCCATCGTGTTAACCGACTCATTGAAGTCAGCCGGGGCAAAATAGGTACAGAATGTCTGGCTGGTCCCTGTAGGAAACGCATGCCCTTCACTCTCAGCGATAAAGCGTCGCACCGTACCCTCGGGATCGGTGGCCTGGCCCCGATACTCTTCAAAGGTGACGCCTGCGAAGGTAAAGCCGGAGCGCATGTCAGCACGCAGCGCTTCCCCCTGCTGCCAGCGTTCATAGGCCTTCTCGACTTTGGCGTGACCGGTGAGGGCATCAAAGAACTCGGGAGAGACCAATACACTTACCCCGGTCATGAATTCGCCCCGCAGGTTATCCTCCAGATAGCGTTTCAGCTCCAGGCACTTGGTCTTTACGTCGGTAGCGGGATCATCCAACTCAAAGTTGATGGTTTTGGGCGAGATCTCAAACTCATCAAAGAGGTTGTAGATCACGCTGCCATCGGCATCGAGAATCTCTCCCTTGAGTGCCCCCATGCGAAGGTGCTCCAGGGTGATGGCATGTTTATCCCGCATGGATTGTAGATGCTGGGAGAGCACATCAGATAGGGCTGAAAGCTCACCCTCAGAACCAAAAGCACGGATCCCGGCCACCTCTTCAGGGAGAACCACATCATCATGGGGGATGTGGGGGATCATGAAGGAGCGGATCTTCCGCTTGCCCCGTTTGCCGGTGGTACCGGGAGATCCCACGGTGGCGGTGGGGAGCAGAGAGAGCACCCCATTGCGCTCCTCAATGGCGATCTGACGCAGTCGGACCGGTTTGGAAGGCATCAGGTTGAGGCCCTCAAGCTTACCGTAGCGGTTGGGCAGAATATTGATGGCCGCTGTCAGAGCTACCGCCCCGAAAGCGTCATTACTGAATGGATTCGCTGCTAAGGGCATGGTTAAACTCCCTGACGGATAAGGATGCCCCGAGCCTCAAGGGCCGCCGTGGCTTCCAGTTTCTGTGTTTCATTGATGGATTCAGGCCAGACCACAGCATGGTCAGCCAGGATGGCGTGACGAAGGATGGCCACCTCTGGGGTATCCTGGCCCACTGGGGCCACAACCCTCTGGGCGATGATGCCGATGGGATCAGCGCTTCCATCCACCGCTGCGGGGTCCATGGCCACCACGTTGCTATCCCCGGTGGTCAGCACGGTGAAGTGATCCCCCACCACAAAGTCGGCAGCACCATCATCGATGGTGAATTTCAGGTGGGAGGTGTCATAAGCCACACCCACGGTCACATCGGGCAGGCGGTGACCATTGGGATCCACCACCTGGAAGGTGCCGCTGTCAGGGCTGGCGATGATGCAGGTAAGGCTGTAAACACCGGGCACAGCGCGGGGGCCCAGGGTAACGGTCCCGATGGTGCCATCGCCGCTGTTACCCGCATCGGCCGCAGCGGCTACCTCGGATTTGGTACGGCGACCAATCACGGTACCTACAGGCAGCACCCGTTCCGTACCCACCCCACCCAGCACGGTGACGGTCTCACGGGAATAAAGGTTGGGGGCTTCAAACTTGAGCACATCGCCAAGATTGTTGGCTTGTTGAATCGCAGGCATGGTTGATTACCTCCTTATTGACCGGCGAGTTTGCGGCAGGAGGCCACAACCGGGTTGGTTTCAAGACTCTGTCTGGGCTGCATACGGGTGCCATCTCCAGGCATCACCTCGGAGTGGATCTCCTCAGCATCGGCCCGTTTGGCTAGTAGCTCTTTGCGCACCACTTCAGCGGAGGTTCCTTCGGCGATATAGCCACCGGCTAAGTGGGGCATATCCGCCAGGGCACATAGATCCACAATGGCCTGAGCTTCATTGCGCATCTGTTTGCCATGCTCGGCACGGACCTTGTCCAGGTCCACAACGTTGGATACCGCAGATTGGTCAGTCAAATCCGACATTATGTCGGATTTGGCGTGAAGGTCAGGTTGGGATTGTCGTGACGTGACAACAGATGTTTCAGCCGCCGGATTTTCTTCCATGGGCATGGTTTCCTCCATATACACAGGTTCCCGCGGCAGTGCCGCTCGGTGAGAATAGGTCTTTTTGGACGCATCAATAGTTATTGACAGGCCAGCCAGGGCATCCCGGATGGTGCCAACCTGGTCAGCCAGACCAACCCGGATTGCCTTGTCGCCAAAGAACAGGCCTGCCTCGGTGGCACGCACCGCCGATTCATTCATCTTGCGACCTGCCGCCACGGCAGCGACGAACATACCGTAGAGCCGATCTACCTCCAGTTGCAGGTTAGTCCGAGCCTCTAGAGAGAGAGGGGCGTGGGTGGAAAAGTCATTTTTACGGGCTCCAGCAAACACGGTGGTGTAGCTGCGCCCCTCTTTGGCATCCTTCTCTGATTCATCCACATGGGCAGCGATGACGCCGATGGAGCCCACCCCTGCAGTCTGGGGCACGATGATCCGGTGAGCCTGGGAGGCGATGAGATAAGCGGCGGAAAAAGCATCATCGGCCAGCGCCCATATGGGCTTGTCCTGCCCCGCCTCCTGAATCATGGCAGCCAGATCGAACACCCCACCCACCTCTCCACCAGGGGAATCGACATCCATCAGGATGGCCCTGACTGCTGGGTCGGTAGCCGCATCCAGGATCTTCTCCTCGATGGATGCGTAGGATGTAAGTCCAGAAGCGGCCTCAATGGCTCCCGCCCGTTTCACCAGGGTGCCGTGGATGGGCACGACGGCAATCCCATTCGGCGTGATGAGCAGGTCAGAGCTATGATCCTTGGGCTCAAAGCCGCTGGGCATGGCAGATTGCTCCAAGCCGACGCGGGGAGCAATCACCGAGAGGATGGTTTCCAAGCGGGCACGGTCCACCATCAGCGGAGTCCCGAGGATTCGGGAAGCCACATGGGGCAACATGTTTTGTGTCATGGGTTTACTCTTCTAAATTGACCAGTTCAGGGTCAGATTGCCCAGAGTCGCGGGATACCCCAGAACGGGAGGTGCGACGGGCATCGGAGTCAAAGACCAGACCGAGATCATCGGCCCGTTGGTTATCTGCAGCGATCTCCCGGTCGATCTCCTCAATGTCATAGCCGTAGGTGGAGACCGCTTCGGCCCGGCTGAGCAGACCAGCGCGGATGGCCCAGATGATGGCATTGAACTCTTTCTGAGGATCCACCCACTGCCACCCTTGGGGAATCCATTTCACTGCCTGATATTCACGACGGCGATTTGGATAGTCGGGAAGCTGAAGAGCACCGGAGAGCACCGCCTGATCCATCCACCGCTCCCATACGGGACGGCAAAACTGATGGATCAATACCATGCGCTGGATCTGCTCCATTCGGCGGCGAAATTCCACCATACCGGCGCGAATACTGCTGTAGTTGACCCCACTGAGATCCCCGGTGAGCTGTTCATAGGTCAGACCCAGCCCCACAGCTACAGCGCGCAGTTGGGTGCGCATAAACTCTCCATACTGACCACCCACATCGGCTGGGTCAGAGAACTTTACATCCTCACCAGGCAAGAGTACCTGCATGGTACCGGGAGCCCAGGTGACGGGGACGGCCCCCTGTTCATCAGGATCCTGACCATCCTCACCGCCAACGCCCAACTCGGGGTCAGGTTTGGTGATGAAGCCGGCGATGAGCGCGGCGGTCTTTTTCCGCACCAGCTCCGCATCGTCGTACTGATCCAACTCATGGAGGCGAACCAGCGCCTGAGCCATCCAGGGTTCTCCTCTTAGCTGACCGGGGCGCAGAGGTTTGAAAATGTGACACACCTCTGAGCTAGGCACGCGGGCCACATCTCCCGCTTTGAACAGCATGGGCTGCTCACCGGGGTGTTCCCGAAACAGGTGGTAAGCGACCCGGCGACCGATCTTGTCGAATTCGATCCCAGCCCTTACCCGGTGACCATTGGGTAGATCCCGGCTATCGCTGGCGGGGAGATGCTCTGGTTCCAAGAGTTGCAACTGTAGTGGTACAATGAGGCCATCGCGGGCATCCCGATTGCGCAGCCGTACCAGCACCTCGCCCCCCTCGATCATAGCGCGGGCAATCAAAGCCTGGAGGCCATAAAAGCCCAGCATGCCGTGGGCATCAGCCTCACGGGTCCAGGCGAGCCATAATGCTTGGATCTGCGCTTTAATCTGAGGATTTTCTACCGTGGATTGGGGCTTGATACCGGTGCCCACCAGGTTCCCCACCAGGGAGTCCACCGCATTGGCCGCCCAGGCATTACGGCGAATAAGATCCCGTGACCGGGAGCGCATGAGCGTCGCATCCCGAAACAGCAGGGCATTGACCCCAGACTCTTCGGGCTGCCAATTGCCCAGTCGCCGACCAGATGCTGCACCCTCATATCCTGCCCGGCGTTTGGGAGGACCTCTAAACAGGCGCTTAAGCAGCTTCATTACAGATCCTTATTGCTGCGCACACGCAGGTGTCTGGCGACACGACGGTTGCCACCATTACGGGCTATTTCTCGGTCCAATAGATCCAACGCTTCACGGGCTTGGCTGAGGTCATATTGAACCGTCTTATCCCCATGACTGACGCGAGTTTGAAGAGATTCCAAACGCTCCAGGAGATTATCTCTTCGGACTTGTAATTCGGATACTGTGGCCATGGATATACCTCCAGTCAAAGGGCATTCTGGTTTCGTTGACCATCCAGCAAGGGAATGCTCTCATGAACGTTGCGGCCCGACATATACGAGAGGGAATGATCCAAGCCATTTCCACTCAAATTGAAACCAACGATCCCGCCATCTCACGGACCACCTTTGAGCGGCTGCAGAAAAGCGGTTTTGATGCAGATGAAGCCAAACGCCTCATGGCCAGCGTACTGGCTCATGAGATGTTCATGATCAACCAGCACAATCAGCCTTACGATTCGAATCGTTACGCTGCATTGATGGGCCAATTACCTCGCCTCCCGGGGTAATCACATCCAACTCGATTGAATGACCCGTCGTTTCGGTTTGATGCGTTTGGGTTGTGAGGCCCCCGACTCGGGCATGGCATTCTTCAACGGGTGTTCCGCAAGCTTTTCAACATCCCGGTTCAGTCGAAAGCCCATGGCAATCAGCCCCTGCAGGGCCGCCATGGCGTACACTCGGCAATCCAGGGCCTCGTTGCGGTCAGAGTCCCGCTTCTTCCACTCCCGAATGGGGCGGCCCTTGTGATAACGGGTCACCACCGATTCAGCGGTGAGCTGTTTGAAGTAGTCCCCATCCCGTTGCATGGGAAAGTGCAGATAGCCGGGGCCTGGCTCTTCAATGCGTAGACGGGAGAGGATCGCCTCTTTGCAGGCATCCACCCCAACGATGAAGAGGGGCACCTTGCCCTTGTTCTTGGTGGAGGGCTTGCGGGGCCAGATCGGAACGCCCATTCCTCCACGTCCCTTGATGGCCCAGATCCGTCTGCCCTGACGTGATCGGCAGAAGGCATAGGATTTCAGGGTATGGTGACCACCAGTATCAATGGCAACGGCCCGGATGGTCATATCCGGTAGTTGCCGACTATGTGGGCGTGGATGTCGGAGCAGATTATCCAGATCCTCCCACACCGCTGGGGAAGAGGGATCCCCCCACAGTACCCGGTAATCGATGGACCAGGACTCTTCTTCCCGTCCCCAACCTACGATTTCAATTTCAAGACGATCATCCTGAACATCCACACCAGCTGTGAGCACAGCCACATCAGCAGGGAGCAGTTCACCCCATGCCTCTCGGCGCGCCATGAGCCCTTCACCATCGACACGATCTGCATCCTCTTCCCAGGTCTCGCCCAGCTTGGTGTTGGTCCATGTTTTCAAGCGGGGCGGATCTTTATAGACTTGACCATGCTCTACCGCCACATCCCCCCATGAGGTCCATCCATGAGGGGAATAGAGAGATGAAAGATGAAACCCTGCCGTTCTCCCATCACCATCCCCTTCAGCCAACCATACCCCCTCACGAAACATCTGGCTTTTCTGGTAATCCTGGATGGGGGCATGACAGAATTCACACTCATAAAATGCAGCTTGCCGCTCACCCTTGTGCCATTTCACCTGGGCCCACACCAGCACCTGAAACTCACCACAGTGGGGGCATGGTACGTAGAACTTACGCTGATCACTTTCAGCATAGGCTGCTTCTATCCTTGAATAGCCTTTGATAGTCGGTGTCGAGACCATCAGAATTTTGCGGTTGGCAAAGGTAACGGTACGCTGAACCGCCAACGCTACGGGATCCCCTTCCCCATCAGCATCCCCTGGATACCCGTCAATCTCATCCATGAACAGAAAGCGGATGGGCATGGAACGGAGACCAACCGCACTGTTGGCACCAGTCATCATCAGAATCCCCCCTGGGAACTCCTTTGAGAGCACGGTATTGCCAGAGTCCCTGGATCGGGGATCCTTTACGATCTGCTGAAGGACGGTGCTTCCCTCAATCAAGGGATCAATACGCTGTTTTGAATTCCGCTTGGCGGTTTCAACCGTGGGCTGTACCAACAGCATGGGCCCTGGGGCCTGTTGAATCACATAGCCAATCCAGTTAAGCCCAGCTTCTGTGCCCCCCAGTTGAGCCCCCTTCATAAACACCACCCGCTCCACAGATGAGGAGGGTGAGAGACAATCCATGATCTCTTTTAGATACGGGGTACGGCTTGTGCGCCATGGCCCTGGTTCACCCGAGGCCACCGAGGAGAGCATTCTATTGGCATCTGCCCACTCTGAGACTGTCAGTAGAGGATCCGGTTTGAGACCTTGCATGAATGCGTGATCATAAACCTCTACTGCAGATTGACGCATTTTTATAGACGCCTTTGTTCCTTATTTGGCATACTGCATATCAATGCGCATGATTAATGCGCATTGATATTTAACACTGTAGACCTCAACGGTGACGGATGATGCATACTTCTCAAACTGAAAGCGCCAAGAAAGATCGCGTCAATCTAAGCATGAACAGTGAGCTTGTTCAGAAGGCAAAAGCGCTCAACATCAACCTTTCCAAAGAGCTGGAGAAGCACCTGGATAAATTGGTTGCGGAACGCCAGCAACAGGTATGGAAAGAGGAGAACCAAGAGGCCATCAAGCAGTACAATTCACGTGTGTTAACCGATGGCCTCTTTGGCGATAAGCTGAGGCAGTTCTAATGGCTCAATTCGATTACTACCTGTACAAAAAGCGCAAGAAGGATGATATCTACCTCATCGAGGTGCAAAACGACATGCTCGATGAGCTGGAGACTCGAGTTGTCATTCCACTACGCCCTCTCTATACCGGTCAGCAACCCATGCGTATTTTGCAGCCCACCATTGAATTCGCCTCTGGGGTTCATTATCTATCCACATCTGAGATGGCAGCTATCAGTCGACATGAGTTGGAATTGAAGATGGGGAATCTCAGTGAACATCGCGATAAGATCATTGCTGCCATTGATCTGCTCTTTACTGGCTTCTAAGGTCACCCTTCGATTCCCTCCAGCGCAGCTCGGATCTCTCGAACCAAAGTCCCGTGCACCACAGAGGCGTTAGCCTCTGCAGCAAGCTCAGCGGCCAAACGATCAGGCAGTTTCAAAAGCTGATCCCTAACCAGCCGTGCCCGATTGAAGGCTGCTATCTTCACCTCATCGGCTTCCACGTACTTGCCAGCTTCAATCTTCTCCTTGATCTCCAGCAGGCTGCCGCGCTTCAACTCACTGCGTATCCGCGCTTTTAGCAGCATGGTGGGCAGTCCGGCATGGCCTCCCTGGGGTAACAGGTCACCGCCCTCATCTGCACCACTCACTGCCGATACAGGTCCCCGACTCTCCATCACCTTCCGCTGGACAGGTCGTGCGGGCTCTCGGACCGACTCAAGGCCCTGCGAAGCTTGTACAGGGTCCACCTTGCCATCGACCAGTCGCACCACCCCCTTCTTCACCAGCTTGCTGACATATTGGCGCGAAAAGCCCTGCTGACGCGCCCATTCCGACTGGCTCAGAAGCATATCTACTCGATTGTTTTTGATGCAGATTCTACTGGATAAGATGGTAGCTGTATGGCTTCATGTAATCACCAAAGCAAATCGCACAGGAGATTGATTATGAACGAGAAACTAAACCAAGAGCAGCGCCTTGAAGCCTTTGCCGAAGGGTTGGCTGAACTCACCCGCAAACACGGGGTGGCACTGCGCGTTACCGGCGGAGTGATCATCGAAGCGCCAGAAAGTTTCGAAGGGATCGAATACTTCACAGGAAACAACGGGGATCTTCTTCCCCGCATTGGCGACAACTGGCTTTGAAACAAACCTCACAACGGAGAACGAACATGACCATCCCACTCACCACTACCCAACGCACGATCATTGAAGCCGCTGCCCAGCGCACCGACGGATCCATCAACCCTCTACCGGAACGCATTCGGGGAGGAGCGCAAGGCAAGGTGATCAACGCCCTTGAAGCCAAAGGTTTAATCGAGAACGTAAGCAACAACCCTCCCTACCCCAACTGGGTCCTTACCAACGCCGCATACCAGGCTATTGGCCAGGAGCCTCCTGCCCCATCTTCTGTTGAAAATCAGACCATCGATGCCATGGCTGAGGAAACAGATCCCCCGGAGGACCACAAGGCAGAGATCTTTAGCAAGATCGCCCTGGATCACCTTTTCATCGATACGCTGGAGACCCGCAATGCTGACAGCCTCGACTTCCACAACGTCAGCGTCTGGGGCGTCCAGAGCGCTTTGGAAGCCGCTTATCAAGCTGGTATTGAAACAGCTCAACGCAAAACGCCCCGATCCAGAGGGACCAGGGCGAATTCAAAACAGGCCAAAATGATTGAGATGATGCAGCGGCCCGGCGGAGCGACGTTGGAGCAACTATCTACTGAGACGGGCTGGGGATCCAACACAATCAGAGGCTCGATTTCTGGCATCCTAAAAAGGAAACTGGGCCTTGATGTAAACCGTGAAAAGATCGACGGAGTGAGCACCTACTTTATCAAATGAGGTTGATGGAGAACCGGCCCGGCAAAGACCGGGCGGTTCAACGGCCACTTAAGATCAGCCGTTCAGAGAGTCCTTCAAAGCCTTGCCCGCTTTAAACTTCACGCTCTTGGATGCCGCTATCTGAATCTCAGCACCTGTCTGAGGATTACGGCCTGTGCGTGCAGCACGTTCACCAAGGGAAAATGTGCCAAAACCAGGAAGTTGCACTGTTTCACCATTACCCAGTGCATCTGAAATGGCTTCAAAACACGCCTTGATCACCTGATTAGCATCTGACTGACTCATTTCAGCTTTTTCAGCTACGGCTTTCTTCAACTCTGCCATCTTCATCCATTTGCTCCTTAAGGAACCCCTTTGGTTCAAAGAGAGGTGATTTTCACGGCCTTCGGACCTTTATCCCCTGGTTCCACGCTGAATTCAACTTTTTGTCCCTCTTCAAGAGACTTAAACCCACTGCCAGAAGATATCTCAGAAAAATGAGCAAAAACATCCTTGGAACCATTATCAGGGGCGATAAAACCGAACCCCTTGTCATTATTGAACCATTTCACTGTACCGGTAATGCGATCAGCCATGCGTACTACTCCATGAGGATTGAAAGAGGCACGCATCTTAACATCAAACGTAATCACCTCTCCAATTCAATTCCACGATCCGCCGCCACGTCCTCGAAGCTCTTCCCACCAGAACCATCCAGGTAGACGATCTTCCCGGTGGCCTGGATGAACCGCTTTACCGCCACATCCACATAGATCGGTGAGATCTCCATGGCATGCACCCGCCGACCAGTCATCTCCCCAGCCATGATCTGAGAGCCGGAACCGCTGAAGGGCTCATAACAGAGGCCGCCCCGTTCCACATGCTGGCGCATGGGAATGGCAAAGCAGTCCAGTGGTTTTGGTGTGGGATGGTCGGGCCGTTCGTCACCAGAGAGTCCCTGGATATCCCATACGGTGGAGAGAAACTCTGCTCCATCTGCTTTGGGTGGCATATTGCCTTTGATCCATCCCATCAAGCAGGGCTCATGCTTCCACAGGTACTTGGAGCGGGTGAGCACCCCTTTTTCCTTATTCCAAATGATCTGCTGGTGCTGAAACGCACCCATTTTTTCCCATACTGCCTCCAGCATCGCCTGCCGTTTGGAAGCGTGCCAGCAGTACCAAGCCGCGTTGGGTTCAATGGCGTGGTCGATGGCAGTACGGATGAACCCCTCATAGAGCTCAGGTCCCTGAGAAGAGTCATCCCAGGTCACACCGTAGCTGTCAGACCAATCCTTGTTTAGGGACTCCCGCTTACGGGTCTCTTTGGAGCCAGGATGATTGGTGCCATCATAATCCACCAGATAGGGAGGATCGGTGGCGAAGAGGATGGCGCGCTCACCGTTCATCAACCGAATCACATCATCGGGATTGAGGCTGCTACCGCATAGGAGGCGATGTTCCCCCAAGATCCACAGATCACCGGTTTGAGAGACCGGGGTTACTGGCGGTTCAGGAACGACATCACCGTCCCCTGCCCCAGCCCCACCCTCATCACCGATACCGTCGGCGTCCAACTCGGCAAACAGACGGTCCAGTTCCTCGCTGTCAAAGCCTGTAATCTGAAGGTCAAAATCCTCTTCCTTCAGCGCAGCCAACTCAACCCGTAGCATCTCCTCATCCCAGCCAGCATTGAGGGCCAGTTGGTTATCACTAATGACGAGGGCACGTCGCTGGGTTTCGTTCAGATGAGAGAGCACAATCACGGGGACCGCTTCCAGCCCCAGTTTGCGGGCTGCCATCACACGACCATGCCCGGCTACCATCACCCCATCATCACCCACAAGAACCGGGTTTACAAACCCAAACTCAACAATGGAGGCTGCGATCTGGGCAACCTGTGCATCCGAGTGCGTCCTGGCATTGCGGGCATAGGGGATCAACCGGTCGACGGGCCAATCCGCCACCTGAAGGTTCAAGTTCATACACTATGTATCCTTGGGGATGTCAACCGGTTTACAGGTTGACAAAAGAGGTTGGTTGACCACATCAGGTTAACGCTCAAAACGTGTCGCTATGTGAGTTTGGGCCGTTCTGTCAACCTGTGTGTCAACCTAGATTTCAGCCCTGTCGCTAGGCAACTCTTGCGCTCTCGCGGAACCCATTGATTTTACAGCGTTCCAGGTCCCGTGCGATTTTGTCAACCATTTACTTTTCAAACACTTACAAACCATGAAAAAGTTCGTTCCCAGGTCCTTTCGCCTACCAAAATAATTCAGCAAACCGCTTTCAATTGCGGCTTTGAACCAACAAGAGTAATCTGAAACCGTACCCTGCGGTGCTCGTGAGACACTGTTCCCTTGGCCCACTCTTTTGGTTCTTGGAACTGGGACTTGTTGGATGCTCTCACGCCCAGGCTGGGGAGTCTTCCCCACTAAGGGTGTGTGACCTCCACACCGGATCCACCTTGTATTCAGGGTGCCATGTGGTTCCATGTCCACGGCATACGCGGGGGAGTTATGAATCCATCTCCTGCCCGGAGCTATGTATGTCAGTTGATCAAAAACGTCGCCAGAAAAAATTAGCTCGAAAAAAAGACAAAAGAAAAAAAATCGGTAGTAACAGTAATCTTTCGGGAATGTTCTCAGTTGCTCAACGTTTAGCCGCTTCTACCGAGTTGCCCGTTTTCGATAGTTTTGTAGCTGATACACTTTTTGACAGAGGGATAGGAAATTTAATCCTGAGTCGAAAAGTTGCTACAGGAGAATTCGCTTTTGGGTGCTATTTAATTGATATCTGGTGTCTTGGTGTAAAGAACTGTTTTTGCAATATTATTCCAGCTTTTCAATATGATGAATTCATTAAACAGGCCCGTGACCGTGAAAACATCATTCCCATCCACCCGACATGTCTTAGCAAGATTGTTAACTCATCTGTCGAATACGCCCATTCTCTTGGTTTTAAACCGCATCCAGACTTTAAGCTTGCAAAAATAGTATTAAACGGTATCGATCCACTGCTCTGTCCTTCGGAGTATGAGCTTGGTAGAGATGGCAAACCATTTTATATGTCAGGCCCGAATGATTCTGAGGCTTTCTCAAAAAAGGTTGTGAAGCAACTTGATAAGGTGTGTGGTGAAGGAAATTACGATTTTATGGTGGATCTAAATTTCTTTAAAAGTAATTGATGTCAGAGGGTTGAAGTAGAGAAGGCCTCTTCCATTGCCCTCCCAAAGTTCTCTTGAAAGCGCGCTTCTACCACTGCCTTTACCGTATCCATGAACCCAAAGCGCGGCTTGATCTCTACCCGGTCGGCAAAGAGGTACATCATCTTCAGTTTGCGCCCCTTACGACCACTACGACGCCACACAGCGTAGGTAGAAGGATCATCATGCAAGGGCGCGATGAAGTGATTGGGCTTCTTCAGCAGAGCACCGGGAAACTTCCCTGGCCGGGTCACCGACTTGGGGTTGGGGCGGGCTCCCACAGGAACGCCCAAGGCATCCCCGGTTTGGGAGCGCTTGGACCCACCGGTCTCCTGCATAGCCATGAATGGGTCTAGAACCCGAACAGAAGCCTGCAGATCACTCTTCTTGGCCGGTTTGATCCGGATACCTTTGGCTACCCACCCTGTGCGGATGGTGAAGCGCTCTGGAAGGCGACGACGCACCTCAGCTTGAGCATCTTGCGCTGTGCGGGTCAAAGCGACTGCGGTGGCGTATCTGACCTGCTTGGCAAGGTTGTCTGCAGCTTGTGCAATCTGTCGTCTGTTGGCCTCGACACGGATCATTTTTGGCAGGCCTCTTCAACCAGGTCCACCCGCCCCTCCAGCGCCTTGATAGCTTGGTCACGCAGAGCAAAGTCGCGGTGAGCATCAGTGGCCCGATAGCGCTCATAGGACGCCTCGTCCACCCGAGCAGCCAGGGCATCCACCCGACCACTGAGGATGGCGAGTTCAACACGCATCTGCTCTATGGTCGTGAGTTGCCACGCCATCAACGCTGCGACCCCCATGGTCAACACGGTCTGGACATGCCGTTCCAGGCCACGACGGCGTTCAACCATCACTTCTTGTGGGCTCACGAACGATCCCCTTTTTCCGCGATGAATACCGAAGCCAGAGCCGCCCCAGCCGCCAGTAACTCGGTAATGGCTCCCGTTTGCTCATGGCTCAGTCCAAACATGGCCAGGAGGACCGCCACGCCGCTCCAGGACGAGGGCTCTTTCACTCGACCAAGAACGGTTTTTACCAGCAGGGAAATGGGCATCTCTTCTACCTCCAACACAGAAATTATTGCAAACCAACGGATGCTTCGATATACATCTGAAGACACTGTATTCGTTAATCAATCCAATAAACTGGATCAATCATGACTAAATCTGAACTCATTCTCACTATTGCCGCGCAAAAAGGCTTAACCAAGCAATACGCAGCTATGGTCGTCGACCTCGTTTTTAGTGAACTCGGCAAGGCTTTAGCCAAAGGGGAAAGAGTTGAGCTTCGAGGCTTTGGCGTATTTGAGCCGAGAGCCAGGAAGCCGCGTGCTGCGCGCAATCCCAAAACTGGTGAAAAAGTAGCTGTTGAGTCCAAAACGGCTGTGCACTTCAAGCCTGGGCTGGATATGCGCAAGCGCGTAGACTACTGAGGTCAGTACGACCAAATCGTTGGCCGAGGCTGACCAAGTGCTGCATCCAAGGTGTCCAGGTGGATGAAACGGGACTTGTGCTGGCCTCGCTGGCTAACCCCGATGCCGGTGAACCCATGGTGCATGGCCAACGCCATCAGGGCATGGGCATCTTCACCGGAGACCTGTACGTCTACAGCCCTGCCGGTGGTGTGAGGTCCATTGGATCCGGTTGTGGATACGGATGCGTTGTGGTTGGGGCAGCGGTATGCGCTGTTGACGATAATGGGTTTGCCATAGGCCATGCGGAGTTCTTCAAGCCGAGCCATGAAACGCTCGTCCATCACCGACCGGCCACAGCCACAATGGCATTGCAGTTCAGCATGGGAGAAATGTGGCCAATGCTGTTCAGACATGCTCTTCACCCCCTCCGAGCAGGATGCGTAACAGCACGCCCATCATGGCCACGGCAAAAAGCCCGATGATCAGCGACCCAGCCACCGTAGCCACCATCAGCAGTGAAGTTCCCATCTCTACCCCCATAAACGGCGAAACCCACCGCCAGGTTGCACTGGGGTGGGTTTCTCGTGTTTCGTGCGATGCGGGTCTTCTGCCCGACTATAGCGCTAATACTACCAAAATCTGCCGATCGTGTCCGGAACTAAAACGTCCGGACACGTTTTCCTTGGTTAAGCACAGCCACGACTTGGAAAATGGCAGACTTCCAATGTGCCGCAAGCGTTGATCTGGCTCGACCAAATCGCCGCATGAGCAATTTCCAAGGCACCCTTTCGGCACGGTACCAAACCAAGCGCCGATGATCCGGCTCAAGCCATTCCAACCACCCCATCACCTCATCAAGGCGGTCGATGGCAGCTGGGGAAGGTGGTCCCAGCCTAGCCTCTGCCGTACCCCAGCCGTAGGCATCGTAAAATTCATGGATCACCTCCGGCCAAGCAGAACGAACCTCCTCAGGCTTGAGTCCCTTCACAGGCAACCGCTTCATCGTGAACGCTGCCTCTTCTAGCCGTTTTGCTACAGCTGGAGCATCCCATTTCTGCTCACGCATGACACACCCCCTTGCGGCGTTTTTGGCCATAAAGCCGATCCCCCAGTTGCTTGACCAACTCCCGCTCTGGCCAGCTGAGGCGATTGTCATCGTGCGACACCACCAGGATGCCGTGGCGATTCCAACCATATCGCTTCTGCTCATCCACATCCACCTGGCTGCTCTGAAACCGGGCCAAGGGGCTGCGGGGCATATTGGGGCCGCCGTTCATCGCGCACCTCCCTGGTCGATCTGCCAATGCAGCAGGGCCAAAGCGTCGGCCTCGTTGTCATCCTCCGGGGTGTATCCCAGGCGCTTCATGGCGTGAGTCACCTGCTCCTTGCTGGCGTTGCCTTTGCCCGTAGCTGATTTTTTGATGCTGCCCACGGGCACCCCCATGTAGGGCACCTCATGGTGCTCTGCCCAGGCTGTGAGGTGGGCCAGGAATCCGCCATACACATGGGCCGCTGTCGTTCCGATATGCCTGCGCACCTCCTCAAACAGGATCTGTCCTACATCGCTGGTGAAGTGCATCTCATCCAGCCAGGCCTTGAACCTGACCCACTGCATACCGCCCCCTTCAAACCTGCCCAGCTTGAACGACACCGTGCCGCTGGTGATGGTCCCATCGGGGTGGTGCAGCGCCCACCCCAACTGGGTACCAAGATCCAGGGCCAACACTGTCCTGTTTTCATCTGTGCCCCGATGGGGCAAACTCTGAGTAGCCATATCTTCCTCCATTGGCTGATGTGGTCAGGACGGTGGTGCAGGTCTTGGCGGAGCTCACCACCGTCCGATTTGAATCCGCTCCCTTTGCCGGGCTGCGGAATTGTTGAACAGTCATTCATGATGGGGGGTGGGTTTCCATACCACCCCCATCTATATATTTATATATAGGGAAAGCCGGGAACCGGGAACGAGCTGATTTCTCCTTAAGTAATCAATAAGTTAAACATCTTCCCGGAATGGCCGGGAACGTTCCCGGCGGGAACGGTGCACCCTATACAATTCAATATGTTAACGTTCCCGGTTCCCGGATTTTTCCGGGAATGGGTAGGTTCCGGGAACGCATTTTTCCTCATCATTCAGCTCCAGATCCCAGCTGAAATTCACCGACGCCAAGTGCAAACTCACCCCCCGGAACATCGAGCCATTTTTTGATATGACTACCCGGTGCTACGCACTGCACTAGCCGTCCTGTTCGCAATAAGGAGTCAATCAACTCTGCTATCTTATGCTTGGAAAACGCCTGTAAGTCGCCTGGAAGCTCTGATCTACGTTCAAAGACACCATTACCGCCAGTTTTCGTGAATGGTTGGCCATTGGATGCTGCTTTACCCAGAGCCATGACAAGACTTTTACTTAAATCTTCATTGCCACTGATGCGCATAGCGAGGTCAACTGAACGATCTTGTAGTAACCCTGTCGATGACTCGCGAACATAGACCCTAACTGCTTTATCAACTGGCCAGTTGCTTTTGACCACCGCACCATTGAACACAGAGTCACGTTCATAACTGCGTTGCAGTTGGGTACAGATTTTGATGGATTCATCCTGTGAGGCTTCCCATAGGGCGTAAGACCAGCGCCCACCGTCAACTAGGGCAGTGGTGCCACGGATGGCTTCTCTGGCTTCACTGGCGCTGTGAATGGGTTTGCTACCCACTTTCTTGAAATGGTGCGCTACTAATGTGGTTGCCCCTGTTTCAGCAGCAATGCGGCCCAACCCAGCAAAGAACATGGACCCTGCGGCGGGGTCACTATTGACATCTCCACCTGCAAAGCTTTGGAGTGGATCGATGACCACTAATCGCAGGTCTGGGATTTCCAATAGCTCCTGACGCATCTCCTCGTAGGCATCAGTGAGTACAGGGCCTTCACGACCCATGGCGACAAGGGGCATAGCACCACCTGCATTGGGCAGTGGAATCACAATCAGCCTTCTGGGATCTGGAAGATCTCCAACAAGCAGATTGAGTCGTCTGTGGATCTCATCTTGATCGTCCTCAGCGGTGAGCATGACCGCTGTACCTTCAATAGGGACCAAAGGACCTCCCAGCGCCTCTGTGGGAATGGGATTCCCTGTATGTATCTGAGCCACCTTGATGCAAAGGTCCAACAACAGCATGCTTTTTCCTGCTCCACCGATGGCGGCGACCATGCCGGGCACTCCGAGGGGAAGAACACCCTCAACCAACCACTCCCGTGGCGGGGGTGGGCCGTCATAACGGTCGAAGGTCCAATCCATCAGTCGGATGCGGCGTTTCCGGGTCTGTGGTTCCTGACGTGGTGTTCCATGGATGAAAGCACGCACATCCATCCCTTCAGCCATGGCATCAGCGGCATCCCATTTTTCAGGTTTCTCCTCCGGTGGAGTGAGAATGGATACTTCCCGAACACCCGCGTTTCTGGCGGCCTGTGAAGCCAATTGGGCGTACTCCCATCCTGCCTTGTCCCGGTCGGGCCAGATGATTACCCGCTTTCCCTGGAGAACACTCCAATCGGCACGGTTGATCTGTCCCTTGGAGCCCATGGAGGTGGTGGCCGGGATTCCCGCATCGATGAGCGCCTGGGCGCTCTTTTCCCCTTCGACCAGCACCACCTCAGCGGCGTGAATGATGCCGGGGAGGTTGTAGAGGGGCGTCACCGCTGGCGACTGCCACTTGCCGGTGCGCACATCCAGAGGGCGGAACTGCTTTCGGCGGCCCGGAGGATCGTAACGGTAGACACAGACCAGTAGTTGGCCATTGGTATCGAAATAGTCCCACTTACCGGTATGGGGCCCCAGCTCATCCATGGGGGGTTCACGCCGTTGAGTTGGTTGCATCGAAACAGGTGGTAATCTCACGGACTCTCCCAGCCAGCCGCGCACATCATCCATGACGTCACGGAACTGGGTGCGGGTGTCCATGCCTCGTGACCGGGCCCACAGGTCCAGGATGTCGCCACCCGAACCTGCGGCATGGTCGTACCAGACCCCAGCCTTTTCGCCGGTCAGTTCTACCTTCATACTTTCACCGGGGTTGCCCTCCACATCGCCGATGAAGAACTGCCCATGACGAACCTTCCCGGCAGGCAGAAGGTGATACAGCACCGACTCAATCTGGCTCTGCAGACGTGCCTTGATCTCCTCCTTTTCATGATGCTGTTCTGCAACAGAGGAAAACTCCTGCTGCCCACCGGCATCATTGAAATCGAGATATGGAGCCCCATTATTCATGCTGATAGACTCCAGCAGCGATCTGCCCAGCTACACATACGGCACTGGAAGTGTGTCGACTCCCGGCTGATCCGGGGTAGTAGCTCATGGGCCTCTGTGGCTTTGATGATGCGCACAGCGCGATCGGACATCTTCTGCGCAAGTGGGGCATCAAAAGGCACCAGTTCGTGATGGATTTCGGACGTATCCTTGTTGATGGCGGTGAACAGCGCCGGGTTGGCCGAGATGCCCCCTACCTGGGGCTCCATATATGCCTGATAGATGGCGACCTGGGCTGCGTATACCGGCTTGGAGAGGGCCACCCCGCGCTTTACAGTGTCATTCCAGGATTTATTGTTGAGGGACTTGCACTCCCATAGACAGGGGTAACCCATGCTGATGCTGTTTGGGCCAGACACGATGATCCCGTCTACGTGGCCCTGAATCCGACCGCCAGCGGCTTCGAAGCCGAACTGCTCGCCATTAGGGCGATTACCCTTGGTGGTGAAGAGCTCGAATCCAGCCATGCGCAGCCAGCGAATCGCCATATCCTCAAACAGGTGTCCAGCGGCGAAAATGCGCAGGAGCTGCCCATCAAAATCCTTCCCCGTATCCTTGGGAGCATGGGCGTACTCAAACTGCAGCGCCCGTTCACAAGCCACTCCTAAACGGGATGCGCCCAGATAGGTGCGAGGGGTCTGTTGGCGGTTTTCCACCTCCAAAGCCTCATCAATCAGATGATTGATGGCGGGGGCGATGCCCCCACCGTTGTGATTATAATCCAACATGGTCATGCCCCTTTCATATCCTGGTGGCATTCACGGAGGATCTCTATGGGATAACTATTGACCGACCCCCAGCGCTCATCAGGGACCTGTCCCATACGAATGGCGAGGTTCCGACACATCTCAGATGCCTTTATGCCCAGTTGCTTGGCATAAGCGAGGGGTGCAGGGATACCCTCTTTGCGGCAATACGCCAGGGCAGTCATGTATCCGGTGTTGCCATCCATGTCTGATTGGCGTTGGGCAATGGCATCCAACTGCTGTTGTTGGTTGTGCTGCAGTTCCGCAATCTGGCTCAGTCTCTGCTCCTGTTCCCAGTTGGCCTTGGCCATCAGATAGAGCTGGTGGGCCGTGGAGGTGGGTGCGGTTCGGAAGTAGCGATTGACCAGCTCTCTCTGAACCTTCCAGGCCAGATCGTCGGTGAAGGATTTCACCAACATGAGATAGCCAGACTCGGTCAAGAGGGTCAGCCCTCTTGTGGGGATCTCAATATCAAAGGAACGAAATTCGTCTTTTTTAGAGAAATCAATAAGGTAGAAGTCTTCTCTGTCCAGGAAGCGTTCTCGATTTGCGCCGAAGTTTCTAGACGCGGTCCCCACTGGGCGCTGGTGAATCTGATCTACCATAGCTAGGGTGATGACCCGCCTTCCTTGATACTCAACGATGGGAAACTCACTATTTCCGATGCTGATCATCGCGTTGTGGTTATGCGTGTTCATTAGGGCTCTCCTAAAACGGAATCTCATCCGGCTTGGCGCTGGCCATGTACTCCTGATAGGCAGTGATAACCACCTCCACCATCGTGAGCACTTCCTCTTTGCTGTACTCCGCCAAAGGGCGTTGCATACCAATGCTGGCCACATACTCCCCAAGAGAGGGGAGTGCGGCGGCCATGGCTGCTTTTTCCAACTCAGTGGCATCCACCATGTTGTGAACCTCCAAAATCAGATCCTCCGGCACAGCTCTAACCTTGCGTAACAGCCAGATCAGAACGTGTGAGGAGTGACGTTTTAAATGACGCTGAAAGAGTGACCGCTCCTTACGGTTCAAGGCTGCCAGCCCAACCCGGCGGGTGCGCAAACCAGGCGGCAACTTGATCCACCCCCAATCCGGGTCGTGCCAGGTGCTCTTTCGGCGTGTCCATGCCATGGCCATCACGCCACCTCCGCCAGTGCCTGTCGGTCCGCTTCAAAGATCAAACTGCGAATGGCAGCCTTATTGAAGCGGAAGGTCAGCAGCGCTGATGCGTGGTAACGGGTCAGCCCCATATCCATGCGCATGGCTGGTGGCAGATATTGAAGCTGCTTATCCGTTGGGGGTTGGTTGAGCCAGGATTTGGTTTTATGTGCCGACTCATCGGTTTCGCTCTCATTGAGCCAGTCATCGGCTGCAGCAAGACAGATGGTACGTTCACCTATGGAGAGCAGCTTAGTCGGCTGGCCCTTGGCTCCACCCACAGCGTGCCAGTTGCCATTGAGGAAGAAGATCCCACCCCAGGCGTGGAAGCCGTTGGCCACCATAGCGGCATCATCTCCGAACAGGTCAACCCAGCGGAAACTGGAGCGTTTGAGCAGGTCCACCTCGGACATGATGAAGTCGGTGATGGATTCCGGCCCTTCTCCAGTAACTTCCGATTCCCACACATACCCACAAAGGGAGCACTCCCTGACTGCCAAAGGCACGATAGCCTGACATTCGGGACACTCCTTAGTAGGAGCCGCTCCCTGGATCTCCTTTCCATCCAGGTTGACATCCTGCTCCAGAGATCCATGGAGAATGGATGAAGTGCCGAAATCCAGAACAATACAGTCGGTTTTGACCAGTCCTGGGAACAGGGCGGGATCCACGGTGCGCAGCCCGCGTCCCACCATCTGGATCATGGTGGATTTGTACGAACTTGGCCGAAGCAGAACTACGCAGGATGTGGGTGGATGATCGTAGCCTTCTGTGAGAACCGCCACGTTCACAACCACCATGGCCGAGCCCTTTTCAAATCGAGCCAAGGCAGCTTTGCGCTCTGCGGTGGTAAGCTCTCCGTGGACCATCACAGCTTCCACATCCGCATTGTTGAAAGCATCTGTAACGTTCTGGGCATGATCCACGGTGGAGCAGAATACGATGGTCTTTCGGGTGCCGGCTTTTTCCTTCCAATGCTTGATAACGGCCTCGGTAACCGGGGCCTTGTTCATGATTTGGGACACCTCGGCCATATCAAAGTCGTCTGCTGTCTTCCGTACGCTTTTCAACGCATCCTGAGTGCCTACATCGACAACGAATGTACGGGGTTTGACTAGATTGCCTGCAGTGATCAACTCACCCAGGCGAACTTGGTCCGCGACATTGCTGAAGATGGGGCGTAGCGCCTTTTTATCACCACGATTGGGGGTGGCAGTTAGACCGTAAATGCAGCAATCCGGATTACGATCCAGAGCGGTATCAATGATCCGCCGGTAGCTGTTGGCGGCGGCGTGGTGCGCCTCGTCAATGACCAACAAGCCAAGTTCAGGCATGGTATCCAGGTTCTTCTGCCTGGCAAGAGTGGGCACCATGGCAAAGGTGGCGCGACCGCGCCACGATTTGCCACGGGCATCCACCACGGAGGTAGAGAACCCAGGGTTGACCTTGGTGAACTTCATCACATTCTGGCGGGTCAGCTCATCCCGGTGAGCAAGGACGCAAGCTTTACCACCATCATTTCTGAGCATATTGCCAATAACCGCAGAGAGCATTACCGTCTTGCCTGCACCGGTAGGAGCAACCCCCAGAGTGTTCCCATGTTCGTGGAGAGCGGCCACTGACCGCTCCACGAACTGTTTCTGCCTTGGTCGTAAACGCATGGTTTACCCCCTTACTGTGCCCAACTGGGCGTTTGAGCAGGGGGTGTGGAAGTAGCTTGCTGCTGTGGCTGTTGAGGTGCTTGTTGTTGAGCAGGTTGTTGCCACCCCTGGTTAGCTGGGGGTGCTGCTGGTGCTGGAGTACCACCACCACTGTAGCCCTGATACTCCTTTTGGTCCGGGGTGATGGCAAACTTGATGGTATTCTTATCCGAATCGTCCCTCTGATCCTTTTCCACGTCGATTTTGGCCAAGAACTCAATCCCATCTAAATCTGCCAGTCCATTGATACGCCGAGCCTGTTGGGCTTGAGGGGTGTTGTCCTTATCCTTGAGGCCACGGGAAGAGTTGAGGATCCCGCGTATAAAAGAGCGCCCCATGTTGCCCCATTCCGGACCCTTCTGACTGAATAAGCCGATGTTGCTCCACACCTTCCGTTTAGCGTGTTTGCCCTCGGTGATGACAAACTCACACTGTATGTACACAGCACCGGTATCGGGGTTGCGTTTGGCATAACCTCCGGCCCAGCCACGGTTTGGATCATCATAACCACCGGGTTTGATGGTCATGCGCACCGGCGCAATGGTCCCTTTGGGGATGAGATCGAAGCTTTGCTGAGATTCAGCATCGTTGAAGTCATTCCAATTGCCGTTCATGATGGTCATGCTCCTGTGGTCATTTCTGTGGTGACGGGGGTATCGGCGGCGGGGGCGGCTTCGGTCACTTTCTCAGGGCGGGCGAAGCGCAGCCTTTCCGCTGCCGATTTTACTGGTTGGTGAATCTTCTCCATGAGTCGGCCCAGGTGGGGCTCCTCCACCATGGCCAGGCGACCGCTCCGGTCCTTGGCGGGATAGTTCCAAGGGTTGATAGTCTGGCAAACGAAGGCACGATAGGACGGGCCTTCCTCGGGTTTGATCTCCACCATGCTGATGACCTGGTCAACAATGCCGGGCAACTCCAGGCCGGTTTTAGAACCCTCGATCTGAGCGGTGTAGTAGTGCCGGTTGAAGTCGTCGGTCTTCTCATCGAGGATACCGACGAACCAAACGTTCTTGCCCCGGGTGTGCTGGAGATGGGTGATCCAGGCGATCATCTCCTGACCATGTAGACCGTAAGCGCCCCGCAGATCTGGTTTGCCGGTCTTCTCCGAAAAAGCTTGAGGCTGTCCCTTGCACCATTGGAAGCAGAGCCGTCCAGCCACGGTGATGCTGTCCACAAAGATGCTCTGATACTTGGCCATGACCCCGGGGTCGCCATACTTCTGTAAAACAGCGTCGTAGTGCGCTTGGCTGTAGTGCTGATCATCCCTCAGCGCGGGGTTGGGGCCGCCAATGAACACCGCGATGTCGCGGCACTCGTCCCAGGTGCGTGGGCGGATGGTATCCCCGGGCCACCCCTCCACGGCCAGGTCTCCGGCCTCTAGGTCAAAAAACAGGGTGGAACTTGGATCGACGGACCATAGCAGCGAGGTCTTGCCGATGCCGCTGGGGCCCAGAATTACCCCCTTGATGCCCCGTTGCTCCGCCATGCGCTGGTCGGCGCTAATGATGGGGAGCCCGCTCATGCCGCGATCTCCTGCTCATCCTTCACCGACAGTTTGAAGGTGGGCTTGCCAGCCTTGACGGTGCGTGCCCCTTCAAAAGCGCTGCGAATCTGGGAAGGCCAGGCTTTGAACTTGGATTCCGGTACTTTATAATCAACATCCATGTATTCTTGAGGGTCTTCACCCGCCTTGCGGATCCGGTCAAACAAATCTGAAAGGCGCTTCTGATCCCAGTGAGGGCGTTTGGGTAGGTCGGCAACCACCTGCACGTCGCCATCGCTGAAGCGTACGGTGCCGAAATCCTTCCCGGCTTCCGTGCGCATCAGGGCTGCCTTGTCGGCGTATTTGCGGCTGAGCACGCCGTCCAGAAGTTCCTTGACCAACTTGGCCCTGTTCATGGACTCGGCGGCTTCATACTGCAGTCGGGCAAGGGTGGGCGCATCAAGAGCAGCCACATCACCCATGGCCATCTGCCGCAGGTCTTCTAGGTTGATGACGGATTCTGTATTCATGGTCATTTCTCCTCTTCAGTGATGCCGTAATCTGCGTTGAGCATCGCGTTTTCAACCGTTTGAAGGATGCTGCGCAGGCTGGTCTGGATCGGTTTCAGATCGTTAATGTGGAAAACGGAATGTTTAGCTGTCAGGGCTAATTCCATCTCACCCAACAAGGCCATGAGGGTTGCCTTGGGCAGGACCGGGACATGCTCCAGTTGATGGGCCGGCTTCAGCTCCACGTAGATGTCCTCAGGTCCCTTGCGGTCACTTTCTTGTTTCAGTTGTTCCAGGTCGTTGTGCAGGGTGTCCCGCTCTTTACGGGCCGATTGAAGCTCTTTGGTCAACTCGGCATTTCTGGTTGAGCGGTTCTTCAGGTCGAGCTCCAAGGTGGCCACTTGGGTTTTGAAATCCGCTTGTTTTTCCTGGTGCTTCTGTTTGAGTTGGCGAATTTCATCCTTCCAATTCTTCACGTCCTCGGCGGTTACAAGCTCACCGGAATCGGCAGCCTCAACAGCCATGCCTACGACCTCATCTGGGGTGGAGGGGGCAGCGAGTTGGTAGAGGACCGTGGGGTTGAAATCCGACATAATGTCGGATTTGCCATGGAATCGTTCGGCCACTTGAATGAACCGCAGGGCGGTCCTCTCGGTCATTTCAAACTCCGCCTGGATCCAGGGACCAAAGCTCCCGTGAGGAATCGCTCTCTTTACCCGGGCCAGGTCTTGACCTATGGCAATGATGTCTTCGGCAGTGCGGCGCATCCTGAGACGGATCCGCTCAGCTGCAGGTTTGGCCACCTCGATCATGGGTTTGATCAGGGTGTCGTAATTGAATGGGGTGACGGCGTTCATTATTCGGCCTCCTCAGCCAGTCCATGGATCTTGGGGAAGGGTTCTTCGGTCGGGTCCCAATGAATGCGACCGCGTCTACGGTTCTGGGAGAAGAGATTCCATGCCTTGATGGTCATGGCGCGGGTCTGGACCGAATTCAGCTTCTTGCTGGTCTGGTTGAGCAAGAGAGCTTCTCGCAGGCGGTAAACTGGATCCTGCTTGGTGATGTTTTCGCCGCTGGCGAGCTTTTCAAAAAAGTGGTCGGCTGCGAGGGATCTGTCCCCATTCATCACGATCTTGGTCTGGCGAAAGAGAAAGTGCAGAGCTGCTCCATTAGTCACGTTGATGAAGCGGCCGCTCTTTTTCGCGATGGGGACGCTATCTCTGACCGATGGGTGCTGGGTAAGCAGATTCTCCAGGGTCTCCTGGTCGGGCGTGAATTTAGGCCCTTCCTTATGGAACTGGTGGGTTTTCCACATGAACAGCAGCCGAAGGGTGGCTCCGAGGGAGACGTAGTTCTTTTCCCCGTTGATGTTCAGGTGGTCGGCGGTGGTGCGCTTGGAGCCCTGGTCGTAGGTGCGCATGACCTCGTTGTCGACGCCGAAAACCACGATGGCGGCGGCAGCCACACCGCTTTTCGCGATGGCATGAAGGCGGTGCTGGCCGTCGAGCAATTCGCCATGCCTGGAGAAGCAGATGGATTCACCATTGAGCCGCCAGTGACCATTCTCCAGAACGGAGACCAGCTCCTGGATATGGCGTCTTTTGAGGCTGCGATTCTTGATGTTTCTCTCGAGCCACTGGTGGGCCAGAGACGGGGTGATGTTCATGACACAGGCCGAGATATCATCGGGCCAGAAATCGATGCCGGGTGCCTGGTCGAGTTGGTCGGATGCGGGATCGACGCACTCCAGTTTGTAGTAAGCGTTGTAGAACGACTGCTCGTCGTTGCTGGTCAGGGTCGTGCTGCGATTCTCGATGCTCATGGTTCTCTTCCTCCTGATGAAGAGTCCTGGGAAAGACCGCACGTCAGGCCCGCCAGGAATCGGGCTTTTCGGGCCATGCACCCTAGACGTGCGGATCGGTGCCCACTTCAGCTGGCCAGTGCCTCGTAGCGTGAAGTGGTGCGTTGCTGAACCGGCTGAAGATGCCGGAGATAATGCTGTTCAATCTGCTGGGCGGCCTGTTCGTGGTTCATGCCCAGAAGGTCACAGATGAAAATGAAGCTGCCTGGGCCTGTAGCTTTGCTACGGAAGTACCGCGTCATGTGGCGTACGTCGGCCCGGAAGAGCGGGCTTTCCCTCAGGCTAGGCTCTTGCTGGACCTTCTTGATCAGGGCCTTGGCGTCTTTCATCGCCTGGTTCAGGACGGCGGCCCAAAGCCCCATCTCAGGGGCAGCATTTTCTCGGTTGCTGTTCGTATTCAGAGTCATTTCCGTTCCTACTCATGCTGTGTTCTTAATGCCCGAATAGTTTGTGATCGTGTGCCGGGTTTGAAAGCCTATAGCGCAACCGTAATGCCAAACATATTTTATCGTTTAAAAACATGCTTTAGAGATCCTTTTCTCTGCTCTGTTACGGGGGGTGAGAAGAGGCGTTACATGGTTTGTCTTTGGATCGATCAAAACGGAACGCAAAATCGGAGAAGTGAAACGCAAAACGGGGAAATGGAACGCAGATTGAGCAGAATGGAACGCAAAACGTGCAAAATGGAACGATATGGCACGCAAGGTGGAACGCTATGGCCCGCAACTGGGAGACCGGTCAGAGCGCCTATCTGTATGAGAACAAATGATAAATCATGGATTTCATAGGGTGTTTGCGTGCCACGGGAATAGGGTTCCAGTTGGTGGCACGCAACGCCATGGGATGGCACGCAAGGATGTCTGTCTTTGCAACCTTATGTTTCATTTTAGTTTATCTGTCCAGCTATGCGTGCCATCGGCTTTGGATCTGAGAGGAACGGCGTGGCACGCAAGGGCGGATTTGAGCGATTTGGCGCGGATGAGAGCCTGAAATCGTCGCCTGAGGGCCGAAAATCAAGACAACTGCGCTGGCCCGGTTTTTGAGATGTAGGAGGGTGTGATCGTGAGCCACTGATTTCCCTTTAATCAGAGGTCACACCCTATGCTCAATTCCAAGCGACGCAGAAAAACTCCTCGTCCCTTGTCGCCAACTCTGATGAGTGCCGAGGATCGGTTGAGGGAGGTCGCCAGTATCCTGGCCACCGGAATTACCCGTTTCAAAGAAAAGAAAAAATCCGAGAAGATTCCACTGGATAACTCGGCAACCATACGCCTTCATGGTCGGAAAACACCATAGGAGACGACCATGAAACACTTTGAATTGATGAAAAAAGTTGCTGTATTGCCGGAGCTCAGCACGCCGAAGTTGAGGGCAATGTGGATCGAGTACCACGACAGCGAACCACCACCGTTCAACAGATCATTCCTGGTCAAACGACTGGCCTACAGGCTTCAGGAACTGGCGTACGGTGGCATGTCACAGGAGACCAAGAAGCGCCTTGAGGCGTTGGATGCCGAGGCCGAGCAAGAGAGGAAGCCGACCAAGGAGCAGGTATTGCCCGGAACACGCCTCATCAGGGAGTGGAAGGGAGAGGATCACGTCTGCACCGTATTGGAGGATGGATTTGAATACGGCGGTCGCCGATTCAAAAGCCTTACGGCAGTGGCCAACTTCATCACCGGATCCCGATGGAATGGCCATGTGTTTTGGGGGCTCCGCAAGCAGAAACGGGGGACGACGCAATGAGCACTCAGAGGAAGATCACGCCAAAAGTGCGTTGCGCCATCTACACCCGCAAAAGCACCGATGAAGGGCTTGAGATGGATTTCAACAGCCTCGACGCCCAACGTGAAGCTTGTGAATCCTTTATCACCAGCCAAAAGGCGGAAGGCTGGCACTTGGTCCCGGATCGCTACGACGATGGTGGATTTTCGGGTGGCAACCTGGAGCGGCCTGGCCTAAAGCGCCTGCTGACAGATATCGAGGCTGGCAAGATCGACATGGTGGTGATTTATAAAATCGACCGACTGACACGGTCACTTCTGGACTTTTCAAAGCTGGTGGAACGCTTCGACAACTATGAAGTGACCTTCACCAGCGTGACCCAGTCCTTCAACACGGCCACCTCCATGGGAAGATTGACCCTCAATATGTTGCTCTCCTTCGCCCAGTTCGAGCGGGAGGTCACGGCGGAGAGGATCCGGGATAAATTCGCTGCCTCCAAGCGCAAAGGATTATGGATGGGTGGCCGTGTCCCGCTGGGGTACCGGGTCAAGGACCGCAAACTTGTCGTGGTTCAAAAGGATGCCAAGACGGTCCAGTTCATTTTTGAGCGGTACCTTGAGATTGGCTCAGTGACCCAGTTAGTTGATGAATTGGCGCATGCGGGGGCGGTAAGCACCTACGGTAACCCCATGGACAAGGGGTACCTCTACCGCCTACTGAAAAATCGCCACTATCTGGGAGAGATCCCCTCTGGGGACAAAAGCTATCCAGGTGAGCATGATGCAATCATCGAGCGGGAAATTTGGGATAAGGCACAGGCACTGCTGGCCTCCAATAAACGAAAACAGCCCCCACGTCGGCGCAGGCAGAGCGTAGCTCTTCTTTCTGGCCTGATCCGCTGTGCCCATTGTGACCGATCCATGAGTCCCAGTCACTCTCGAAAGAAAGGAAAGCTATACCGTTACTACATCTGCCAAACAGCGACAAAAACGGGTTACAAAAACTGCCCGATCTGCGCAGTTCCGGCTGGAGACATTGAAGTCCTGGTTGTCCAGCAGGTCCGACAGATTCTGCACCGACCAGAAATGGTGGTAAAAATCTGGCGGGAAGGGAAAGAGATTGGCTCCGACCTTCAGGAATCAGAGATCATTAAGGCGTTGCAACGCCTGGATCCTGTTTGGGAGGAGCTGTTCCCGGCAGAACAGCAGCGACTGATCAATCTACTGGTCGATCGGGTCGAGCTCGCGCCGGAGGAGCTTAAGGTACGTCTTCGTGCTGAAGGCCTCGACATCCTGGCAAAAGAGCTGAGCCATATTAGCAACAAAAAGGGGAAAGCGGCATGAATGCGGAATTGAGCCATGACGGGAAATTTATCACCATCACCATTCCTGGGGACTTCCGGAAACGTGGGGGCAGGAAACGTATCGAGGCACCGAGTGAAATGAATACCGCTCCTAAGGTGCTTCAGCGTGATGAGACCCTGGCAAAGTTGGTCGCCAAGGCATATCGATGGATGAGGGAACTGGAGGCGGGAAAGGTCGATTCGATACGGATGCTGGCGGAACGGGAAAAATTGGACAACTCCTATGTCACCAAGGTGCTCCGCCTGACCCTTTTGGCACCGGATATCGTGGAGACCATTCTCAACGGGAAGCAGCCTGATGAGATGACGTGGAAGAGCCTTGCCCGGCCTTTCCCGGTTGAGTGGGAAGGCCAGCGGGAACAATGGAAAATGAAGTAACCTCTTGCGGTTAAAGAGGAGTACTGAATAAGGAAACCTGGAAGCAGTTATTTATTGAATCCAATTCATCTGGGTTGTAGTCTGTTCATTCTGATTAGATATAAACATTTGACCGAAAGACAGTTTTTTTGCCACCTACCGTAACCGTTCAGAGACCCCTCGTTCAGTGAGGATGTTCACCGTCTGAGAAGGAATTAACTGCTGGGGCTGGCACCAATTTTGTTTGATCTTGGCAAAGAATATCCTTGACACGATTTTCGTCGAAAACGTGGAATTTCAAAAGGAGAGTGCGATCCGATCTATTTTGCCTATCAAAGCCTTGAGGGGGAATTGTGGCGGGTTTTCAGCTGTGGGCCCACCCCGGAGACGAGCGTATTTTTACACTGGCTCCAATGGGGCGCAGAAGCTCAATAATCTCTTCCTGGAAACTCGTGTTATCATGTTCATGTTGATTCATTCACCGGCGATGATATGGCGCACGAACTATGAAGCTTTCGGATCACGACCTGCTCCAGATTGATGAGGAATATCTCTCCTCGCTATCGTCTGCAGAATTGCTGGCCGTCAGCCGGAAAATGTTGGAGGATCTTAAGGAATCTCGTGAGCGTTTGAACCGGACACCTGATAACAGCTCCCAGCCGCCCAGCAGTCGTCCGGCGTACCTTGGAATTCCAGTTGAGGAGGATGAAGCGCATCTGGATGAGGATGAAGATGACGCTTCGCCGGATAAAAAGAAGGGGGCCGATGATGAGGGTGGAGATGATTCCCCAGGGCCTTCCGGTAATTCTACTCCCCCTGCTCCAGGAAAGGGCAAGCCGGATTCTTCAAGCGAGAAGCCGAAAGGTAGGGCTGGGAAGCCGATCGGCGCCAAAGGCTTCGGCCGTACCCAAACAATTCCGATTCGGAGTACCGTGGTTCATCGAGCGGAAACGTGTGCTGCCTGCGATGCTGCCCTTCCCTTGGATGCTCGATTTATAGCTCGAATCGGCTATGTGACCATCGATCTGATAAGGGGTGGCCCGGATCAGCCTGGATTGAGGATGGAGGGAACCAAGCACCTTTTTGGGGAAATTGCCTGTAGATGCGGCCATATTTCATGTACCGGTCCCGGCACAGGGGATCGACTTGAGATTGCAGGACGCAAAACCGCAACCAGTTTGAGTGAATGGCGTATTGTCGGCCCCATGTTGGCAGCTTTCATTGTTGCGCTCGCAAAACGGATGCGGTTGTCTCGCTCCAAGGTCCAGGAGTTTTTAATCGATTGGTTCGGCCTGGAGTTGAGTGTCGGGACCATCGACAATTGCATACGTGAAGTCGGGCTGGCTGCCAACCCTGTTCAGGATGAACTGATTGCTGAACTTCGTGCTTCTGCTCTGGCTCATGTAGACGAAACGCCTTGGAAGCAAAAAGGTCAAGCTTTGTGGCTTTGGGTTTTCGCGACGGCCAATACAGTCTTGTTTTGTGTGGGACCTCGGACACGGCAAATGGTCATGGATATCCTGACCGAGGAATTCGCGGGCTGGCTGATGAGCGACGGACTCATGAACTACCGGACTTTTTCAAAGCGGCTGCGTTGCTGGGCACATCTGATCCGGAAGGCCAAAGGGTTGTCGGTAAGCCTGGATAAAGAGACCAAGCGATTCGGCTCCAGGGTATTGGAAGTCCTGGAATACATGGTCGAAGAGGTCAAAGACGGATCGGATCCGCCTGCTGCCGCGTCGATTTTGGAAGATTTCCAGGGATACTGCAAAATGTACAGAGATTATCCCCCGTCCGAAAAGGTTCGCAGCCTTGCCGTTGAGCTTCTCAATGACTGGGATGTCATCTGGCTACCCTTGAGATCTCCGGGGTTGCCACTGACAAACAATGATGCTGAACGTGCGCTGCGCCACTGGGTCATCGCGCGTTTGATCAGCCATGGAACTCGTACGGCAGAAGGGAGCCAAGTATTGGGTGTGCTGGCTAGCGTCATCGAAACTTGCCGATTGCGGAACGTGTCCCCCTGGGACTATCTTGCTAAGGTAATTGCTGAACGGAGAAATGGAAACCCCGTACCACCGTTACCGGCTCCAGTAGCCGCTTGATATCGGGGTCTCTGAACGGTTACCACCTACCCCCCTCTAGAACGATCCCATTAATTGCATCCCTTAAACTTAGCATTCGGATTACAGCTCACGATGGAAAATGACCAACAATATCTTTGCACGCTCAAGTTGGTGTTTGGAGAATAACGATGGATATCCTTGAATCAATTCAGATACAAGACCCTGCCTGGATTGCAGTTGCTTTCTTTTTTGGCCTCATATTTAAAAAACTCCATCTTGCTCCAATGCTGGGATTTTTGGCCGCTGGTTTTGCGCTCAATATCCTGGGGGTATCTAACGACTCTTTTCTGAATGAACTTGCAGATCTCGGTGTGACCTTGCTGCTGTTTACCATTGGGCTGAAGTTGCAGTTAAAATCACTTGCCCGCACTGAAATTTGGGGCACTGCAACAGCCCACATGGGCATCATTGTTATTGCAACCACATTGATTTTGCTTCTTCTCAGCCTAACGGCTATTCAAACATTCGCCGATTTGGGTTGGGAAGAGGCTCTCATTGTTGCCTTTGCTCTCTCATTTTCCAGCACTGTATTTGCCATCAAAACCCTAGAAGGGCGCGGGGCGATGAGCGCTCAGTATGCCCATGTTTCCATTGGAATTTTGGTTATTCAAGATATCGCAGCCGTAATTTTTCTAGCTGCATCATCAGGCAAGGTACCATCCATTTGGGCTGTGCTACTGCTGGCACTCATACCTGGCCGTCATCTGCTGGGCTATATTCTTTCTCAATCGGGTCATCGTGAACTACTGGCTCTTTTTGGATTTGTCACTGCTTTGGGAGGAGCAGCGGTCTTTGAACTTGTGGGTATGAAGGGAGATCTTGGCGCTTTGGTTTTTGGCGTGTTGTTGGCAAACCATCCCCAAGCAGGAGAGCTTTCCAAGAATCTCCTTGGATTCAAAGAGATTTTCTTAGTCGGCTTTTTCCTCACTATAGGTCTTTCAGGCTTGCCCACATGGGAAACTGCCATAGCAGCTCTCATACTCCTGCTTATTATGCCTATCAAAGGGGCTCTATTCTACCTACTCCTCACCCGCTTAAAATTACGAGCAAGATCAGCAACACAGAGTAGCGCAATTTTAACCAATTACTCTGAGTTTGGCTTAATCGTCGCTGCCATTGCTCTGAATGTGGGATGGTTGCCCGCTGAGTGGGTGACCATACTTGCCTTAGCACTCTCTTTTTCGTTTCTTATCGCCTCCCCTTTAAACAGCCATGCAGATGACTTATACGAAAAAATCCGTGGATGGTTGGTGCGTTGGGAAAGAGATGAACGTTTACCAGAGGATAGAGAGATCTTTATCACAGGAAATGATCTCTTGATCTTAGGGATGGGGAAGGTGGGGCAGGCTGCTTATGATGAGATGAGTAAACAAGAGCAGAGTAAGATAATGGGCATCGATGTTGACCATAGCGTGGTGATGCGCAATAAAGCTGCTGGACGAAACGTTGTCGTCGGGGACGCATCCCATCCCGAATTCTGGTCACTTTTCACTGATGGCCACCAAGGTGTGAAAACGGTTTTATTATCCATGCCTAATCAGCAATCAAATATAATCGTAGCGGATAATCTACGCAAACACGGCTATCAGGGCTCTTTGGTTGCTATTGCGCTCTACCCTGATCAGGAAGCAAGATTGAAAGAACATGGCATTACCCAAGTCTATAACGTCTACAATGAAGTTGGCTTAGGTGTTGCCACTCATTTGCTTGAAACGAAGCAATAAGGACACGGATAGATCTTTCCTCTGTCACATGTCAGCTTGGCTATATTCCTCGGACTGGCAGCCAATGATTTGAGCCGTTACAAGAAGAATCCCAATTGGAGTAATCATGGTTTTTCGTCAACTGTTTGAACCTCTTTCGAGTACGTATACCTATATTCTTGGCTGTGAAGAAAGTGGCAAGGCGTTGCTGATCGATGGGGTAATGCCCACATGGCAGCGCGACCTTGGCGTCATCAAGCAGTTGGGGCTGAAGTTGACCCACACTCTGGATACCCACATCCATGCTGATCACATCACTTCGGCAAGAACGCTGAAGCAGGAAGTCGGAAGTCGGATTGCTCATCCACGGATTGATGGATTGAATTGCACGGATGACCCGTTGGAGGAAGGGACTGCATTGGCAGTTGGGTCAATAAAATTGCATCCGCTTTTCACGCCAGGACATACAGAAGGTCATCACGCCTATCATGTGAACGACCGTGTTTTTACCGGTGATGCTTTGCTCATAGATGGTTGCGGGCGAACCGATTTTCAAGGAGGAGATGCGGCGCTGCTATATCGCTCTATCCACAAAAAGCTGTTCAGCTTGCCTGATGAAACACTGGTTTACCCAGGGCATGATTACAACGGCCGATGGTGTTCTTGTGTTGGCCAGGAAAAAGCCAGGAACCCACGGCTTGGGAACGGCAAGTCAGAATCTGATTTTATCAAAATCATGAATGAGTTGAACCTTCCCTATCCAAAATTTATTGATTTTGCAGTCCCTGGAAACCAAGCCTGTGGGGTATGCCCCGAATCACTTCCAGAAGAGCTCAAAGCATACTGTCAGCCGATGAAATAGAGATGCTTTACAGACCTCTTTCTGTGTTGTAATTGCTGGCGGGCAACCAGATATTTAGGCGGAACCGTCTTTTATTAGAAATTTCTTCTAAATATTGATTTAATACGGCTTTTACGGGTCCAGAATTTTTGGACCTCGAAGCCCGAGGTCCAGTTTTGACAGAGAACATGGCCAGAGAGAGAACCATTTTGGGAACCGTTCCGAGAATGCGCCCAGAGGAGAGCAATTCCCCCATTACGGCACGCATAGCGCAAACCATTTGATTTATTGAAGAATTCAGACATGAAAAAACCGCCTCAAAGGGCGGTTTTTCACCAGGGCTATTCCCCCCTGGAGGGATGATTGGTGGAGGTGCGGGGAGTCGAACCCCGGTCCGAAATATGTATTAAGCTAGAAGGAATCACGACCATTTTGCCAACCCTACTGCTTTGTGGCGTCTCAGGCTGGCTGACCACATAGCCCCCGTTACCTCGGAGAACTGGGTGTCCCTGGATTTACACCGGCCTACACAGTTCCGGCTTAACCCCGCTAAAAGCTTCTGTTGCCGGGCCCGGGTTCAGACCCCGCTTTGTACAACTACTTTATGCAGCTGCAAAAGCCGGAGCGTAGTGCTCGTCATTGGCAATTGTAAAGTTTGGTCCTGTACGTAGGTACCATTCCGAGTCGCCTTGCTAACCGTTCCACACCCCGTCGAAGCCAGTTCACCCCCACAAAGGCCTGAAAACACGCTATCAGGATATTTTAGAGTATCACCAACACCCTATACTGACAATCAAAAATTTAACGCCCTCCCCCAACCTCCCCCAAAAATTACAAAATAATCACCCTCCCCCTTTTTTTTAACCCCTCAACCCACACGCGCCCTTGCCCACCAACCCAACTTGCGCCAACATGCGCCACTATGGATAAAATTCTCGTTCGCGGTGGCAACACCCTCAAAGGCACCATCCCCATCAGCGGCGCTAAAAACGCCTGCCTGCCAGAGCTGGCGGCTACCCTGCTGACAGAGGATACCGTTACCCTGCGTAATGTCCCCCATCTGCGCGATGTCACCACCATGCTCGAACTACTCGGGCAACATGGTGCCGCCATCACCATTGATGAAAAACTTGGGGTTTCCATCGACTGCAAATCCATCCAAAACACCATGGCCCCATATGACTTGGTGCGTACCATGCGCGCCTCCGTCCTGGTCATGGGTCCCTTGGTCGCCCGCTGCGGTCATGCCGAAATCTCCCTGCCCGGCGGCTGCGCCATCGGCTCGCGCCCCATCAATCTACACCTACGCGGCCTCGAAATGATGGGTGCCCATGTCACCCTCGAAGATGGCTATGTGCGCATTAAAGCAGGCCGCCTAAAAGGGGCACACATCGTTTTTGATCTGGTCACCGTCACCGGCACCGAAAACCTGCTCATGGCCGCGACCCTGGCCGATGGCATCACCATTCTCGACAACGCCGCCGCCGAACCCGAAGTGGTGGACCTGGCCAACCTGCTCATGGCGATGGGGGCCAAAATAGACGGTGCCGGTACCCGTACCATCACCATCGAAGGGGTCAAAAACCTACACGGAACGTCCCACGATATCCTGCCCGACCGTATCGAAACCGGCACCTTTATGGTCGCCGCAGCGGTCACCGGTGGCGACATCACCATGACCGGCACCTACCCCGCCCTGCTGGAAGCCCATATCGCCAAAATGCGCGAAGCTGGCTGCCAAATTGACGAGATGGATCGAGCCATCCGCGTTCGTGCCGAAGCCGGAACCCTGCGTGCGGTGGATATTACCACCCTGCCCCATCCCGGTTTTCCCACCGATCTGCAAGCGCAAATGATGGTGCTGCTCACCGTTGCTAAAGGGGCCGCACAGATCAAAGAGACCATCTTTGAAAATCGCTTTATGCATGTCTCCGAACTGCAACGCATGGGGGCCGATATCACGGTTCAAGGCAATACCGCCATCGTGCGTGGCGTGCCCCAACTGCGGGGTGCTCCGGTTATGGCAACCGATCTTCGGGCCTCTGCATCGCTGGTTTTGGCGGGCCTCTGTGCCGAGGGCGAAACCCTTATCTCACGGGTCTACCATATTGATCGTGGTTATGAACGCATCGAAGAAAAGCTTAAAGCTTTGGGGGCAGATATTCAGCGCCTGGGTCGGTAACGTTTGCACATAAAAATCGTTCAAACCCCCAAAAGCTAAAGCCCGGATCCAACGATCCGGGCTTCCTCGCCCCACGGCACTACCGCACCCCCAAGCCTGCCATTTTGCACCCTTTAATCATCCTGTTTACAGCGGCTACGCCCCTGCTTTGATGGGGATTACCCATTTTTCTTTTGTGTATCCCCCCGCCCCTCCGTACAATATAAGCCAATCTACGTTCCAACTGTTTGCGACAAAAAGGCTTGCCCCCCATGACTGAGCTCTCCATCACCACCCTGCACACCAGCGATGCCGACTTTGAGCGCCGTTTCATGGATTTGATTACATGGAATGCAGGCGACATGGCCGACATTGAACGCCGCGTCGCCCAGATTATCGCCGATGTGCGCCAGCATGGAGATCGCGCTGTTATTGATTATACCCAGCGTTTTGACCGCATCACCCTCACCCCTGAAGGCATGGCCTTCTCTGAAGCTGAGTTAGAGGATGCCTTAGCCACGGTGCCCCATGACGTTTATCAAGCGTTGGAGTTGGCGGCTCAGCGGATTTACCAATTCCATAGCTGGCAGCTCCCCCAAATGGGTATCCAAGAGTTCATGGATGCCTCGGGCACCCTGCTGGGGCAGCGGGTACAGGCGGTTAAAAAGGCGGGGCTCTATGTGCCAGGTGGTTTGGCCAGCTACCCCTCCTCGGTTTTAATGAATGCCATACCTGCCAAGGTGGCGGGCGTCGAAACGTTAATTATGGTGGTCCCCACCCCGGACAACCAAGTAAACCCGGCGATCTTGGCTGCGGCCCGCTTGGCGGGTGTGGATAAAATCTTTCGCATTGGTGGTGCCCAAGCCGTAGCTGCCATGGCCTATGGCACCCAGCAGGTACCCGCCGTGGATATGATTGTAGGGCCTGGGAACATCTACGTTGCCACCGCCAAGCGACAGGTATATGGACAGGTGGGCATTGATATGATCGCCGGTCCTTCTGAAATTTTGGTCATTGCGGATAACCAAAACGACCCCAAATGGATCGCGGCAGACCTGCTCTCGCAAGCCGAACATGATCGCGATGCCCAGTCGATTTTGGTCACGGATGACGCCACTTTTGCTGAGCAGGTGCGGCTGGCCATTGCAGAGCAGCTTAGCCATCTTTCTCGCAGCCAAATCGCCCGTCAATCCATCATGGAACGCGGTGGAATTATTGTGGTCAAAGATCTTGATGAGGGTGCCAAAATCGCCTCTCGCGTGGCACCAGAGCACCTGGAGCTGGCGGTGGCAGATCCCCGTACTTTGATGCACAAAATTGATCATGCGGGGGCAATTTTTATGGGGCGGCACACCCCAGAGCCTATTGGGGATTATGTAGCAGGTCCCAACCATGTGCTGCCCACCAATGGTACGGCCCGTTTTTCGAGCCCCTTGGGGGTGCATAATTTTATCAAGCGCAGCAGCCTCATTGGCTGTACGGCAAGGTCGTTCGCCAGCATCGGTCCGGCCGCCTCGGCGCTGGCGGGTTCCGAGGGCTTAACCGCCCATAAGTTGAGCGTTGATCTACGCCTAGCAAAAGAGTAGCCCGTCACCAAAAAGAGGGGAAGGCTCTGTGATCAGAGCGGTTGGCCTCTCGCCTTTTTGGCTGGCGCGCTGGGGGATCTTCCCCGTACCACCCGGCTTCAACCAAAAGGAGTGGCCATGTACCCCACAAGCCCCATTGAGGCGATTCTACCCGAGGGCCAGCATGTCATTTGTCGTTGTGGCCGTAGCAAGCTGCAACCCCATTGTGATGGCAGTCATAAAGGCAGCGGCATGATGCCGGTCGTCATTGAGTTAAGCCAAGAGCACCAAGTCTCCGTATGCCGATGCGGTAAAAGCAGAAGTTTCCCCTATTGCGACAGCACCCACAAAGATCTGCTTTAGCGCCTAAAGCCACAGCTCAGCGGTGCTCTCCCCGATTCGGTTGACCCTTAAGTTAAGCCCCCCTCAAAAAGAAGGGGGGGGCCGCCCACACCTAGGCTGAGCAGCCCCCACACCACGGGCCTTTTCCTAATAACACCCATTTGTTTAGCGGAATTTACGAGTCAATCTGACCACTGGGCAACCCTTTACGAAGGGCAAGCAGTTGGGTTCCTTGCCACCCCATACGCTGATAAAAGCCCAAGGCTGCTACGTTGTTGCGATCTGCCAAAAGTTGCAAACGTACCATAGCCCGCGCTTGAGCCTCTTGTTCCAAGGCCATGAGTAAACGGGCACCGATGCCCTTCCCCTGATGGCCCGAGGCCACCACCACATCCTCTACCAAACCAACCAAACCACCCTCAGCAGTGGAGTAGAGACTTTGTAAGCTGCACATCCCGACTACTTGCCCCTGCTGCTCGGCAACCCATAGCGAGGCACCGGGACTCTCCAATAGCAGGGCCAACCCCTGTCGCTGCCGTGCGGGCTCAGCTTGAAAATCTGCCTCAATCGCGAACAGAACCTGTAGCAGTGCCACCATTGCCGGTAAATCCTCAGGGGTGGCTAAACGAATGACAAGGGACATGCCATCATCCTTTCCATGTTCGTGAAGGTGCAGAGATCGTACGGGCTGTTTCGCCGCGTTAGTCTAGGTTTCCATGTGAATTTAGTATCTTAGCATTTCGCTTAGCCCACACCACACACACGAACAAAAAAACCACGGCCAAAGCTGCATTTTGGCCACTACCCCCACTAGCCCGGCCCTGTGCGCCTATCTATTTCCTTGAAAAAAACCCGCCTAACTTCTATGCAGAGGGCGTTCCATTTGCTATGCTATGATCCATATAAATATGATTATTAAGAGAGGTAGTGATCATGCATGAGCCATACAATCGCACCGTGCCCGATCATGGTTTCAGCAGCCTTGTGCAGTACGGCTCCCATGGGTCTCTTACACGATGGGTGCGTCCCGCTTTGTGCAGGCCATCAACCCAACAGGGGCCATCCCAAGGCAACCCTCTATGAGAGCAACGCACCCTAAGCCAAAAATATTAATCGTAGACGACAAACCTGCGAATTTAATGGCGCTGCGCCGATTACTAAAAAACACCCACGCCGAATTGATTGAAGCCGAATCGGGTAATGAAGCCTTGGGGCTTATGCTGGAACATGAGTTGGCGTTGATGCTGTTGGATGTGGATATGCCCGGTATGGATGGTTTTGAGGTCAGCCGCATGGCCAGTGGCTTGGACCGCACCAGCAATGTGCCGATCATTTTGATTACGGCAGCTTATAAGGACTATTCACACCGTATTAAAGGGTATCAAGCGGGGGCTATCGACTATATTGAAAAGCCTATTGATGACCGCATATTAAATGCCAAAGTTGCCATTTTTCTTAATCTTTACAATGCTCACAGAGAATCTGAACAGCTTCGTCAGGATTTAACCCTTAATCAAGAACGTTTGGAGTTGGCTTTAGAAGGTGCCAATGAAGGATTGTGGGATTGGAATATACTCAGCAACCAGGTCTACTATAGCCCCCGTTGGATCACCATGCTCGGCTATGCCACAAATGAGGTCAATCAAGATTTTAGCACATGGAAGACGCTTATTCATCCAGATGATTTTGAATCGGCATTGGCCTGTTTAGAGCGCCATTTTACCACGCCAGAGGAGCCCTATCGAGCCGAGTTTCGCATGCGCACCAAGCAGGGCGGTTGGTGCTGGATTCTGGCACGGGGCAAAGTGGTGGCGCGCACCGCCGATGGTCAACCCCACCGCATGGTGGGCGCCCATCAAGATATTAGCCAGCGCAAACAGTTAGAGGCTGACCTATTGGCCGCTAAAACGGAAGCCGAACAGGCCAACCAAGCCAAAAGCCGTTTTTTGGCCAATATGAGCCATGAGATCCGCACCCCCATGAATACCATTTTAGGTATGGGTGAGATATTGCTCAACGCACCCAATTTAACCCCTAAGCAGCACCGTTATTTGAGTATCTCTCAGCGAGCTGGGGATACTTTATTGGGGTTGATCAATGATATTTTGGATTTATCCAAAATTGAAGCGGGGGAACTTCACCTTGAACATACCCTTTTTGCGCTACATGATGAACTTAAGAGCCTCATTACCATGCTCCGCCCCATGGCACGGGATAAAGGGTTATCCATGCAGTGTGTCATTGATCCGCAACTCCCCACCCATGTGCATGGAGACCCGCAACGATTTCGCCAGATTGTGCTCAACCTATTGAGCAATGCCCTTAAGTTTACGGATCAAGGCAGTATTACCCTGCACGCCAAACCCATAGAGACCGGGCGCCTACAGTTTACGGTAAGCGACACCGGCATCGGCATGCCGGAACAGGTCATCACCAAAATTTTCCGCCCCTTTGTACAAGCCGAGGCCAACACCACCCGCCGCTTTGGTGGCACAGGCTTGGGGCTAAGTATCTGCCGTCAACTGGTCACAATGATGCACGGTGAGATCTATGCCAACAGCCAAGTTGGCGAGGGCAGCCAATTTATTTTTGAAATTGAGCTCCCTGCGGCCAATTCCGAGACGGTTAAACAAGAGCGGCTCTCTCCACCAACAAAACAAAATATCCCTATGCGGTTGCTTTTGGTGGATGATATGGAGGACAACCGGCTATTGGTTAAAGCCTTTTTAGAAGGCACCCCCCACCAAATTGTTGAGGCGGAGGATGGTCTGGACGCATTGGAAAAATCTCAACAAAGCCAATTTGACCTTATCCTCATGGATGGCATGATGCCCAAAATGGATGGTTTGGAAGCCACCCGCCGCATTCGCGCCAGGGAGAGCGAACATAACCTTACTCCTGTTACCATTGTCGCTTTAACCGCTAATGCCATGCCTCAGGATGTCGCCGACAGCCTCGCAGCGGGTAGCGACTACCATATGGCCAAACCCATACGTCGCGCCAAACTGTTGCAGTTACTGGCGAGCATTGCCAACGAACGGCGTCTCTTCTCCCATGAGGAAGTAAAACAGACCACCACCCTCACCTCTGTCGAGACCATTGCTGCGGACATTCTCGATGCATTAGCCAATGATGTCGGTTCAGGCTATCGGCAATCCATTTTGCGTTTCTACAGCACACTACCTGCTCGCGTGGCGCAGCTTACCGCGCACATAGGATCTGAAGCGGATAGCGTGCTTATCGAGGCACAAGGTCTCCAGCAGGATGCCTCCTATTTTGGTGCCCATAAACTTGCCCATTTATGTACGCAGATTGCCCAGATGGCCCGTACCAAGCAGCCAAGAGAGATGATCGCCAGCCTCTGCCCACTGTTGCAGCAGGCTTTGCAAACCATCGAACGCCGATTGACCAACGAGGGCTATTTTTAGGATGCTCACACCTTACCTGGATGGATAGCCCCTTCTATTTAAAATTTTGGTTAGGAAGCCACCGATGCCTGAGTTACCCACACCCCAACAAAGCCCCAGCGATCTTAGCCGCCGACGTTTTCTGCAAGGAACCGCCGCTACAGCGGCCAGCGGGGTGTTGGGTGCCCCCTATGTACAGGCGGCCAAACCTGTATTACGGGTTTTGGGCACCCATGTCACCTTGCGTGAACCCATACGCAAGCAGGCCGAGGCTGACCTGGGCTTTGCCATTGAGTTTCACCCAGGCGGTAGTGCGCGGGTCCAACAGCGTGCGGCATCGCGCCCGGAAAGTTTTGACATCTATGAGCAATGGTCCAACAGCATGAACATTCTTTGGCGGACCCAAGCCATACAGCCTCTTGATATACGACGCATAAATTATTGGCATGAGATCAACGACCTTAGCAAAACGGGACGCCTTACCGCCGAGGCCAATTTGGGGCTTGGGGATGCGCCGTATACCCTGTTATATGTCCAAGCCGATGGTACTTTAGGGGCCAAACCCACCGCTCAAATCAGTTTTCTCCCTTATGTCCACAATGTGGATGCCTTTGGCTATGACACCCGTACCATCCCCAAAGGTCGAGCCTATGAAACCGAAAGCTGGGGTTGGCTGTTGGATGAACGTTGGCGGGGCCGAGTTGCCATTGTCAACGAACCCACCATTGGTCTGTTTGATCTGGCTCTGGCGGTCCAAGCCAAAGGGATGATGCAGTTTGCCGATATAGGCAATATGACCGAGCAGGAGGTGGATCAACTGTTTAATATTTTGATCACCTATAAGCGGAATGGTCACTTTAGTGGTTTTTGGAATTCGGTACCCGAATCAGCCGAGATGATTGCCTCAGGGCAAGCGGTGATTGCCAGTATGTTTTCACCGGCAGTCGCCGACCTCAATGAACAGGGCATTCCCGCAGCCTATGCCGCGCCCAAAGAGGGCTACCGCGCTTGGCATGGTGTGATGTGCCTTTCGTCACAAACCCGTGGGCGTGTTGAGGATATGGCTTACGCTTACATGAATTGGTGGTTGTCGGGCTGGCCGGGTGCGTTTGTGGCCCGCCAGGGTTACTACATCTCCAACCCCCAACGCTCCCGCCCTCTACTTAGCCCCGCTGAGTGGAACTATTGGTATGAGGGCAAACCAGCCTCTGAGGATCTGCTTGGGCCAGAGGGCCATGTTGCGGTTCGCAAGGGTAGCGTTCGCAATGGCGGCTCATACTGGCACCGTTTTAGTCATGTCGCGGTATGGAACACGGTGATGAACACCTATGAATATAGCTTGCCGCGTTGGCATGAGTTTTTATTGTCT